>JAYRZU010000067.1:0-126606 GCA_041916315.1 Anaerolineae bacterium | reverse complement strand
CGGCGGCGGGTGTCGGCAAAACCTACAGCATGCTCGACGCGGCGCACCTGCGCCGCGTCGACGGGATCGACGTGGTGGTCGGCTACGTTGAACCGCACCCGCGTCCGGAAACGCTGGCGCTGCTCAACGGGCTGGAAGCCGTCCCCCCGCGCGTGATTGAGTACAAAGGCACGCAGCTCCGCGAATTCGACCTCGACGCGGCCTTAACGCGCCACCCGTCGCTCATCCTCGTCGATGAACTGGCGCACACCAATGCGCCTGGTTCCCGCCACCCGAAACGCTGGCAGGATGTCGAAGAACTGCTGGCGGCGGGCATCGACGTGTATACGACCGTCAATGTGCAGCACATCGAAAGCTTGCGCGATGTCGTCGCCCAGATCACCGGGGTGACAGTGCAGGAAACCGTCCCGGATTCGATCATCGAGTCGGCGGACGAGGTCGAACTGATCGATCTCGCGCCCGAAGACCTCATCAAGCGCCTCAAAGACGGCAAAATTTACCAACCGCAGCAGATCGAAAACGCGCTGCGCAGCTTCTTCCGCACCGGAAATCTGCTGGCTTTGCGCGAGCTGGCCCTGCGCAACACCGCCGCCCGCGTCGATGAGCAGATGAAAGAGTATCGCCGCGATCATGATATTCAGCAGACGTGGCCGGCGGGCGAGACGCTGCTCGTGTGCGTCAGCCCTAGTCCGCTCGCGCCGCGCTTGGTGCGCGCCACCAAGCGCATGGCTTCAAGCCTGCACGCCGATTGGATCGCCGTATATGTTGAGACGCCGCGCCCGCTGAAGCCCGCGGATCGCGTGCGTATCACCGAGACGCTCCGCCTCGCGGATCAACTCGGCGCGCAAACTGTCACGCTGCATGGCGCGCAGATCGGCGACGAAGTGCTGCGTTACGCCCGCGAACACAACATCAGCCGGGTGATCGTCGGCAAACCGACGCATCCGCGCTGGCGCGACCTGCTGTTCGGCTCGATGCTCGACGATTTGATGCGGCGCAGCGGTGACATCGATGTGTACGTCATCACCGGCGAACCGGAGCAACCGCGCCCGCTGTTAGCGCAAATGCCGCGCCGGACGAGCAGTTGGGGCGCTTACGCACAAGCGTTGGCTATCGTGCTGATCTGTACGCTGCTGGCCGCGCTGGTCTACCCGCTGTTTGTCCCGGCGAATCTCGTCATGATCTATCTCGTGGGCGTGGTCATCGTCGCCTCACGCTATGGGCGCGGGCCGTCGGTGCTCGCTTCGTTTTTGAGCGTCGCCACCTTCGACTTCTTCTTCGTACAGCCGCATCTGACGTTTGCCGTCACCGATACGCAGTACATTTTCACGTTTGGCACTATGCTGATCGTCGGGCTGACGATCAGTACCCTCACCGTGCAGATCAAGCAGCAGGCCGAACGCGCACGTGAACGCGAACAGCGCACGGCCAGCCTGTATGCGCTCAGCCGGGATCTCGCCAACACTCGGGACAGTGACACGCTGATCCGTCTGGCGTCCAAACACATCACCGAAGTCTTCGCGAGCCGTGTCAGCATACTGCTCCCGGATGCCAACGGGAATCTCATGGCGAGTTTACCCCTTGACGACACGTCGGTTCAGCCCGAGACCGCGGTCGCGCGCTGGGTTTACGACCATCAGCGCTTAGCCGGGCTGAATACCGATACCCTGCCGGGTTCGAGAGGTTTGTACCTGCCGCTGACCGCCGCGCACGGTGTAGTCGGTGTGTTGGCCGTTTTCCCACTCGATGCAAAACGCTTCACCGCCAGCGACCAACTGCACTTGCTGGAAACGTTCGCGAATCAGACAGCGCTGGCGTTGGAACGGACGCGCCTTGCGCTGGATGCGGCACACGCGCAGATCACGCTGGAGACCGAAAGGACACGCAATACACTGCTCAGTTCCGTGTCGCATGACCTGCGGACGCCGCTGGCCGTGATTACGGGTGCGACCTCCAGTCTGCTCCAGCGTGAAGCGACACTCACCGCCGCCGACCGCCGCGAATTGGCGCACGTCGCGTTTGAGGAATCCGAACGGTTGAATCGCTTTGTCGGCAACCTACTGGACATGACGCGGCTCGAATCGGGCAGCATCCATGTGCATAAAGAGTGGCAGTTGATCGAAGAAGTCATCGGCACGGCGTTGAATCGCGTCCACAGCGAGACCGCGAACCATCCGATGCATGTCACTATCCCACCAAATTTCCCCCTCGTCCAATTTGACGAGAGCCTCATCGAGCAGGTACTCATCAATCTTCTGGAAAACGCTTTAAAATACACTGCCAGCGGCACACCCATCACCATTAGCGTCCGGGTCATTGACAAAGAAGTGCTCGTCGAAATCGCGGATCGCGGCCCGGGTCTTCAACCCGGTGACGAAGAGCGCATCTTCGACAAGTTTTACCGCTCACACCCGCAGCAAGCGAAAGGCGTAGGACTCGGTCTGGCCATCTGTCGGGGGATCATTCAGGCGCATGGGGGGCGCATCTGGGCAGAAAATCGCCCGGATGGCGGCGCACTCTTCCGGTTCACGCTGCCGCTCACCGGAGAGCAACCGCCTGTCCTTGAGGAAGAATATGACACCAATGTCTAGCCCGGACACATCGCCGGGCGCGCTCATCCTGCTGATCGAAGATGATACGCAAATTCGCCGCTTCCTGCGGACGACTCTGACGAACAGCGGCTACCGCCTGCTCGAAGCGACTTCCGGGCAAGAGGGTATGCGGCTGGTCAGCACCCAGCACCCCGACCTGATCATTCTCGATCTCGGGTTGCCGGATGTCGATGGTCTCGACGTCACCGAACAACTGCGGCAGTGGACCTCGACGCCCATCATCGTCCTGTCCGCGCGCGACAAGGAAGGCGATAAAGTGCAGGCGCTGGATCGCGGCGCGGATGATTACCTGACCAAGCCCTTCGGCACTGAGGAACTGCTGGCGCGCTTGCGCGTGAGTCTGCGGCACCGCCAGCAAACGATGTATGTGGAAACGCCCGTGTTCAGCTTTGCCAACGTGCGGATCGATCTTGAACACCGGCAGGTCTACGTGGCTGAAACCGAGGTTCACCTCACGCCCATTGAGTACAAACTGCTGACGATCCTCGTCCGCTATGCGGGCAAGGTCGTAACCCAAAAGCAGCTTCTCAAAGAGATCTGGGGGCCGACATATGAAAAAGAAACCCACTACCTGCGCATTTATATGGGTCAGCTCCGGCACAAGCTCGAAGCTGACCCCGCGCAGCCGCGGTGGCTGATCACCGAACCGGGGGTAGGCTACCGGCTAAAGGTGGATGAGTGATCATTTCAATCGTCAGCGGCCCATCTTTGGACACAGGCATCGGCTGATCCAGCGTGACGAGTTTGCTGCCGAGGAACTGACCAGCGCGCCACACTTGGAAGCGCTGCCAGTAAGGGATCCGGCTTCGGGGGAAATGGGCGAATACAATCTCCGCTCCAAAATAATCCACGGCTTGCAGGAGTGCGTCAAACGAGGAGATGGAGTTCATCGCTTCAATCGTCAGGGTGACGCCGTAATCTTCAGCGGTATCGCGGTATTCGTCGAGGCGGCGGTATTCGCGCGGGGTAGGTGGCAGATATCCGAGATCTGTACCCAGATAACTGGGATGGGGCACGGGGATCAAGCGCAGCACGACGACGCGCGCCTGACTATTGCGCGCCAGGATACACGCTTGGGTGACAGCCTCGCTTGTCCAACGAGTTTCGGCAAATTGAACCAAGATGGTTTTCATGGGTGAACCTGTATTAACCACAACTAGAATCATTGTAAGTTGAGGTCGGGTCAAAGAGCGGACAGGAAGCTCGGCATTCCCGCAAAAAAACCGTAAAGACGGAAATGCCGAGTGGAGTTAGGCGGCTGAATTTGGCGTGGCGGTGTGTGCCGCGGTTTCTGCCTGCTCATCGATGTGGTGATCAGTCGCGTGTTCGAACGTCACCTTGAAACCTTCAGGCAGAGGCAGCGCATCCAAATGCACCTGCTTGACCGTGAGGGCGATGTCGTCACCCGCTTCCATCAGGGCGTCGCGCAGGAACCGGTCGGTCGACATGTGCAGCAGGTTGTACGGGAAGTGCGTACGCAGCGCCCCGATATAGATCAGGAGGTGAACATCGGGATACTGGTTCATCAAGTCCTTGAGAATGGTGGTGACCATGCTGTATAGATCGCGGTAGGGGTCGTCAATGACCTCCATCACGCTCGGATCCCACCCGTTAAGTGCGGCGATTTCCTGCGACCGCTTCTGAAACGCCGCCGCTCGCTTGGCATCCACGCCAATATGAATGATCTTGACCGGGATGCCCCGCTTGATGATCGACGCCACGACGCTCACCGCCAGTTTGGACCATGTATCGCAGAAGTACACGGCCATTTCGCTGTGCAGAGCCGGGTCAAACACGACAGCTTTCTGCGCGAAGACCGGAGTTTCATCCAGCTTCAAGCGCGCGGCCGTCTCTTTGTAGTGGCGGTGAATACGGAAGAACACCCACACCAGCGACGGGATGAGCAGCACGATGAACCAAGCACCATGCGAGAATTTGGTGATGATAAAGACGATCATCACGATAAAGGTCACGACGGCGCCCAGCCCGGAGATGGCAATCTTGATCATCCAGCGTGGGTCATAGGTGATCTTCGTTTCCAGACCGTAAGTGAACTCACCCGGCTTCAACTGACCCGCCCGCCAGAAACGGCGCGTCATGCCCGCCTGACTAATCGTGAACCCAAGGAACACGCCAATCGCATAGAGCGGGATCAAGTTGGTGACCACCGCGCCCGTGATGATGACCAACACGATCGCGCTGATCGAGAGCGTGAGCACGCCCCACGTGAACACCAGACGCCGCCCGCGATAAGTGAGCTGACGCGGCAGGAAGCCATCCGAGCTGTGCAGCGCCGCCAACTGCGGGAAATCGGCAAAGGGTGTGTTCGCCGCCATGAACAGCACCGCGAACGCCCCAATGATCGTCAGCACGTAGCCCACATAGCCGATCCCGTCGCTGCCGTAGATCGTGCGCGCCAACTGACTGATCACCGTTTCTTCGTGCGACGGGACGGCCTGAACCGCATTCGCCAGCACTGTGATGCCGAGGAAGAACGTGATCAGAATGACCGCCATGACCACGAGAGTATTGGCCGCATTTTTCGCGCGTGGCTGCTTGAACAACTGCGTATCGTTAGAGATCGCTTCGATGCCTGTGAGGGCCGTGCACCCGGACGAGAACGCGCGCAAGAGAAGCAGCAGCGTCACCGGCTCGACGGCTTCATGGATCGCTTCGACACCGGTCACCGTGCCGAGCGAACCCGTCAGCAGGCGCACAAACCCGACGATGAGCGTCAATCCCATCGTACCGAGGAAGAAGTACGTCGGGATGGAGAACAACCGCGCGCTTTCTTTGACACCACGCAAATTGATGAGCGTCATAAAAACGATGATGCCCACTGTGATCTCGACGCGCCACGGAGCAAGCCCCGGAATCACACTGATCACATTGGCGACACCAGCGCTGATGCTGACGGCGACGGTCAGAATATAGTCGGTGAGCAGCGCCGCGCCCGTCACCTGGGCCAGTTCTTCGCCAAGGTTCTCTTTGGCGACGCGGTAACCACCTCCGCCCGCCGGGTTCGAAAAAATGGTCTGACGGTACGAAATCGTCACAATGCCAATCAGGAGCGAAATGCCGATGGCGATGGGAATCGAAATGCCATTGCCCGAAAAACCGACCAGAGTGAACCCGGTCAGCGCGGCTGTACTCAAAATGATCAAGATTTCCTCAGTGGCATAAGCCACCGACGACATAGCATCGCTCGCCAGCACGGCGAGCGCGATGAAGTTGGGCGCGGTCTGATGCGCGATTTCGGCGGATTGCAGGCGTTTACCAATCAGCGTGGAGGCAAATTGCTCACGGAGATCACGAATAGTCATAACAGAACTTGCTCCTCATGCAGTACGAGGGCAAGTGTACGGCGGTCAGCCGTCAAATGGGCATTAGGGATACGTCAACTGCCAGAAAGATTCCGTCAAGGATACATCAATTTAGCATAAAAACGTTGTGTGGGCTGCCCGATAGTTGAGTCGCTGAGCCGCACGTTGCGCGCGTCTGCAACGATCGACTATGGAGGGGAATCAACGCTTGGCTGAGAAATAGAACAGTCTGCGCAATTGCAGACTGTAAGAGTGTCCAAGCCGGTCGCTAAGCCACATTCTCCCTACCGATTACAACCAGTCCCTTTTCTCGGACTTACACTTGCGTGGGTGATCGGCAAACGGTTACGCCTCGCTGCCTCTGGCGCTGACCTGCTGCACCGTTTGGGTTACGGTCTCCTGCGCAGGCATATGCGGCGGAACAAGGTGGCGCAGCACCGGGTTGGCCATGCCTACCGCCGCCAACCCGATCATCCCCAGGCTGCAGACCACAAACAATACAGCCATCCCTGCCCCCGGTCCTGCCCCTACCAGCCAGCCCCAGACCGGCATGAGCAAGCTGTCCCCGCGCATGGCTGGCTCAAACACGGTGTCTGACAGCAGCCCCAGCAGACCCGGCATCACCACCGGTGTGGATGCCAGCACCATACTAAAAATCGAGAAGACCCGCCCTTGTAGCGGCTGCGGAACGATCTGCTGCTCAATGCTGTAGCCATAGGCCAGAAACACCGCATGCATGATGAAGAACGCCAGATGTGCGAACATCCACGCGGCCACCGCGTTGTTCAAGCCGATAGGCAACGTCAGCACCCCCATTGCACCCACACATATGAGCATAGCCTTGTTCAGGTTGCGCGGCGACGGCAGCACACTGAGCAGCACGCCAGCCACCACCGCGCCGATGCCTCCGGCGGCCTGCACCGCTGCCAATGCGCCAGCGTCGCTGGCCGTGCGCGCCAGAATCAACGGCGAGAGCAGGGAGGACCAGACCTCGACCACGATGTTGAAGCCGAGGTAGAACAGCAGCAGCCCACGGATACGCTTGTTGTGAAGAATGTAGCGAAAGCCGTATAGTGTTTGCTGCCAGAATGTACCGTCGTGGGCCTCGGTTTGGGCGGGGGTAGGAATCCGTATAATCACGAGCGTGGTGAGCGCGAAAAGAAAAGTAATGAAGTCTACGACGAAGATACCGTTGAGCCGCAGCAAACTGTACAGGGCAGCGGCCAATACAGGCGCAAGAATCTGGTTCATGGTTGACGAGAGCCCCATCATGCCAGACGCGCGGGTAAGGTGCTGGGGCGGCACGAGCAGCACGATGGTAGCACGCAAGGCCGGGGCTTGCAGCGTCTGGAAGGTACCACTGAGGAAGGCGCTGATGTACAAATGCCAGACCTCGAGACTCCCCGTCGCCGTGAGGATGAACAGTGCCAGCGTGACTACCCCCGCCAGAGTGTCGCAGCCGATCATCAGCCATTTACGATTGAGGCGGTCGATCAGTGTGCCAGCGAACGGGGCGAACAACACGGACGGCAAGAAGAAGCAGACGGTGGTGAGCATGACAGGGGTCACCTCGCCGGTCTGTTCCCAAATCCACAGCGCCAGCGCGAACTGGGTCATGCCCGTGCCGACGACCGAGACTAACTGACCGAACCAAAGCATAAGAAAGGCACGCATTGAAGGATGAGGGTTCATGAATGTATCCGCCGCAAGCTAAACTTCAATACATGCAGCCTAACAGAGAGCGTGCAGAAAGTCGGTCATCCGGAGGAGAATTCCCGGGTACGAAAGGGGAGAATTCCGGGTGGAAGTTATTCACCCCCCATAACGCAAAATTCTCCTTTCGGCGGATCACAGGCAGAGGCGCGAGTCGTAGACTCAAGCTATCGAACGAAACACCAGCGCAAGCCGAGGCACACCAAAAATGCCGCCTGTGAACCTAGCTTTGGACCAAAAGAGTCTCTTTGACACAATCCACCTTCACCCAGTGCTTCACGGAGCGCGTTTCCTGATCGTATTAGGAAGCTATTTCGGGAAGCTGGATATTTATGAGCATATGCGATCCCTTGGCTGCACCATGGTCGTCATGGACGGGCCGGATCATTGGGCACAGCATTATGTCGAGCTCGGCCTGTTCGAAGCTTTCCTTGAGATTGCCCCCGACAACCTCAATCTTTCGGATGCACTGGCGGTCGCAAAAGTTTACCCGAAACCCTTCGACGCCATCATCACCTTTGACGAATATGCAACCCGTCTGACCGCTGGCCTCGCCCAAGCCCTTAACCTTCCCGGCCATCCACCGGCAGTTGTTGAGCTCAACAAATTCGAGGTGCGGCAGAAGTGTCAGCAGGCAGGTCTCCCCGGTCCACGCTTTTTCCAGATTAACGGTTCGGACGACCTCACCAAAGCAACCTGGCATGTCGGCTTTCCAGCGGTGCTCAAACCGGTACAAGGGGCAAGTTCTTTTGATGTGTTTCGTGTCGAATCGCTTGATGGATTACAAGCCCGCTATGACGCTATCTTAAACGAGCGCGAGATGCACCCCCGGGATACGCCCTTCAACAGTGGGGACAGTGATGAGAGCTGGTTGGTCTGGCAGCATGGTTTTACAATGGTGCTGGAGGAATATCTTGATGGTGATGAATACGACATCGACTGCCTGCTGTCTGGCGGTGAGCTGGTGTATGCCAGCGTCACGGGAGAAAAGCCGCAACCGAGGATGATCGAGACAGGTGCGCGGCTTCCTGCCCTATGCCCTGTAGAGCATGAAACAGCGCTGATCGACATGGCCCACAAGACTCTGAAGGTATTAGGCTACTCCAATGGGGTCTTTCATGTTGAGGCCAAGTACACCTCACGCGGACCGCGTCTGATTGAGGTGAACGCGCGCATGGGCGGAGGCCCGATCCACCTGATGAACAGACGCGTTTGGGGTGTTGACCTGATTGAGCAGTACCTGTTGACCAGTCTGGGTCTGCCGATTCGACCTCACAAACGAGCGCCGCAAACTTACCTCTCTTCCGTCATTCTGGTCGCGCCATTTACGGGTATCGCCACCCGCGACAACTGTCTTGACCATCTGAACCATCATCCTGACGTCATCTTCTGCAAAACCTACATCAGCGCAGGAGAACAGGTAAACGGGCCGGAAGAGCATGTTCCTGGATGGCTTGGAGAGGTTATCGTGCAGGGGAATACCCGCGCTGAAGCGGATTGGCGTCTGAACCAGATCATCGCCGGGCTGGAAATCCCCTTGAAGCCTGTGGTGGAGTCGGCAGCCCGGCTTGCAACAGGGGCATAGCTGACATCAGAACGATTGACGTGTTCTTATCTACGTCTGCTCTTCCTGGCCGTTGTTTTCTGCCCCCTAACCCTTGGGAAAACTGATAGGGAGCAGCGGGGCAGTCTCCGTGCCCGTCTTTAGCATCGCCACACGAGTAATGGCAGCTTTCAATGCTAGTCCTTCAGACTTATTGTTGGCTATCGATTTAGGAGTGTCCAAGCCGGTCGTTAAGCCGCCTTCTCCATACCAATTACAATAAGTCCCTTTTCTCGGACTTATGTCGTAGCTAATTTACGAGACGCAGAAACAACAATGAACTCGCCTAGTCTGTCAATACAAAAATATCGCTTAACACTATTTGTTTTAATCGACAGTAGATCGGTACAATGCATATTCATAACCGGATGCAAATAGTTTTTACTTGTTGGAAATAGCATGATCCAAGAGCGTAATCCACGCACGTTTTCCCAGCAACCGGAACTCGAACTTCCAACTCCTCCTTTGACCTTAGCCACACCATCCCCTCTACACTTAACTACCATGAGATTTGCTTTGGGAGGATTCGTGCTGTTGTGGTTGCTCTCAGCGACTATCGCGACTTCGCAAGAAGCTTGGGGGTTGGCATTACTTGTCTGTGTGGTTGGGGCGGGAGTTATAAGTCTCTGTGTGAAACAAATTCAAGGAATACAAGCCGCAGAACGCGTTCACCAAGAAGTAATAATGGCATGGGAGTCTCAGATTGAGCAGAGTCTCAGAGAATACACTGCCGCTCTGGAAATTTATCAACGCAACCAATTTCCGACTTCAAACGATTTGTACAACGCGATATTCATTCAAAAGAGATTGTGGGAACGTCAACCTCATCACGCTGACTTTGGATATGTACGCCTTGGAGATTATGTAGAAAGACTGGAGACAATAAGTGGCAAGCTGCTTCCTTCAACGTTACTAGACCGTTCCAGACCTGTAAAGCAAATCTATACCCTTAATCTATTCAATCGACCTGCCACCGGAACGGTCTTTGGTCTCGGTGTACTTACATCTTCCGAGGCTGGCGACCACGTTTTAGGAGGTTTGTTGACTGAATTAGCAGCGTACCATTCGCCCAATGATTGTACCATTACGATTTTCGCTCACGAAAGTCGGAGAAGGACTTGGCAATGGGCGGAAAACCTTCCTCATACTCAAATCGGCTCACGTCGGTATGTATGTTTCGATGAAGATAAAGACATCGCCTCGGATAAGCAAGAGTCTACGCGGAGAATGTTTGGAAATGTGGTGCGATCTATTCTGGCATTAGGGTCAGACGGTCAAGAGAAACATGTGGTTTGTTTGATCGATCTGCGCGGATCTTCTTTATCATCACCATTGCGTAGGTTACGACGCTCCCGAGAGATGAGTAACCTTCTTGAGGGAAATCATAGAGGGTATGCTAGCATCATTTATGTTGCGGACGGTAAAGACAGTCTGCCTGATTTCCTTTCTTCCCTTCTTCAGTTAAACGAGGTTAGCGGCGGTTGCGACTTTGTGTATCAGGAGCTCATACCTAATGGCTCTTTGCAGATTGGCCACGCAAACTTACCGGATAACTCCTATAAAGCCATTGCAACTGAGCTGAAAGAATATATTCCTGAAGCCATGTTTTCTGACTTACCCTACTCGCTAAACTTGCTCACTTACCATGGCGTGTCGAGTATTGAAGAGCTGGAACTAGAGCGTTTACAGGAGGAAAGCCGTCGTCCGGAACACGCCGATTGGCCCGAAGTCGACCTAGGAATGATGACATTTGGAGAGCGTCGCAAACTTAGTTTTCGAGCAGAAGGAGATGGGCTTCATGCTCTTATTGCGGGCACAACTGGCAGCGGCAAATCAGAGTTGCTTGTAACTTTAATCACTGAATTGGCACTGCACTATTCTCCAGATGTTGTCACCTTCCTATTGGTTGATGGTCGTGGCGGAGCGGGTTTTGAACCATTTCAAACTCTGCTGCACGTGCGGGATATTGTCAGCCCGCAAACTACGCAGGATATCAATCGGTTATTCGAGTCTATATATGCGGAAATGGAACAACGGCAAGCACTACTTGTCAAATCAGACTCAAAACATGTGGTCAACTACAGACAACATTATGGTGACCAGCACCCGAACGTACTCCCCTTACCTCATCTCTTCATCATTGTTGATGAATACGCAGAAATACTTCTGTCTAATTCGACTGCTCGGACCGGACTTGAAAGGGTTTTGAGACTCGGACGCCCCTTGGGTATATCAGTTATTTTGGCAGCTCAGCGTCCGACAGAGTTATTTATTTCAAACAGTATAAAGTTGCGAATCTGTTTGCGAGTTGAGACGGCAGAGGAAAGCCAAGTCATGCTTGGTGTCGATGATGCTGCTTATCTTCCCGCTATTCCTGGTCGTGGATACATCAAAGTGGGAATTGATGATATTCAGCCCATACAAGTCATATATAGTGGTCAATCCCATCACTTACCAAATCTGGTTCGATCCGACGAATATGGGAGATCGGATTACATGCCATTATATGAGGTCATCTGTACTCAGCTTGCCGAGATATCCCGCGCAATGAATATAGAGCGTCCAAAGCCAGTTGTGCCACCATCATTGCCTGCTTTTGTTGCATTGGCGACGCCGCTTGATGCGCCTATTTTTAGTGATGTACAACAATATGAAGTAACTAGTGCTTTTCTGGATCCAGTACTGGCAACCTGGATAGTCTCCAAGCAAGTTACGCCTGTTTGGCAAGTGACTCAAGGGTTGCTTCCACAGACCGTCGATGAATTTATCGAATGGCTATCAAATATGCCCTTCTCCTTCACATCATTGGCACTTACTTCCCCCACTTACACACAACCTGATCTGAGTGCTTTACGTGAACTGTTCACAACATTGATGGACGAGACTGAATTGCCAAGTCTCGAACAGATTGAAACCGACTATCTGTATCTAAAACCATGGATAGATCAAAGTCAGGGTTTCCGTGAGTACTTGTCGTCAATGCCAGTTCTGCGCCGATTGTTTTTTGGGCGCCAGAAACCCGACATACCAAACATATCTAAGCTTAGTATGGATCCATATGAGAGGTATGTGGAAGCTTTTCTCCAAGCTAATCCAGCCTTGGCACGTTACATACCTACCAACAATGCACTACAACAAGTACTACAAGTCTCACCACTTTTTAGCTACGTAATCGACCCAAATCCTCATTTGACTGCTTTGTATTTCTTTGATGCTGATGCCGATGCTTTTATTGACACAGATCGACAGCCTAAATGGGATCGAGGTATTTCGGAGGCTCATCATGTTATTGGTCTAGTCGAAGTTCTACGTGACCGTCGACAAGTGCCGTTGCACTGGAATTCGCGGATGCACACGCTTCTGGTGGGTGGTGAAAGATGGGGCAAAACGAGATCTCTGATAACAATAATATCTAGCCTTGTTGCTCAGCACTCTCCTCAGCACTTGCACCTTTACATTGCTGAATTTGGCGGAAAGAGTTTGGCTCGTCTGTTCCAAAGCTTACCGCACGTCGGCGGTGTCATCTCACGATATGACCAGACGGGTCTACGTGCGCTGATTCTGATGCTCCAACATATTTGTGATGAACGAGTTTCAGTAATGCAAAGGCGCCACGCGTTATCCTTTGAAGACCTTGAGCATAATGAGAATTCAGAACCAATGCCACTGATCGTCGTCCTAATCGATGATCTCCACCTAATGGCGCGTTTTGCGCCTGACCTGATGCAAAACTTAACGGAACTTCTCCAACGTGGAACTGAGTTAGGTGTAATCGTCGTAGCAGCAACGACTTTTGAAAGCATAATTATCGAACAATTTCGGTCCAGTTTTGATGAGCTTATTCTCTGTGGATCAAGTGCGAATTTATGGGCCGAGTCACTTTGGAGAGAGGATGGTCTGGCACCCTTGGAAAATCACCCGGGCAGAGCGTACGTGAATATAGGTAGTATACAATCGCCAAAGATACAGGTTGCACAAATAGGCCTACCTGTCTGGTTACTTATCGATGAGCGCCTAAATTTGTCTACAAATTCCGAAGCATACGAACGACAAATATCAGATGCTTATGTCGATGTGACGATCACTAATTGTCTTGTAGATCCAATAAGCAAATCTTGGAGTGGAGAACGTGCTCCTTCAATCCCGCTCCCAGAAAGTGAACGGCGACGGCCCTACATATTCATCAATTACCGACGTGATGACACTAAGTGGCAAGTGCATAGGCTTTATGACCTATTAAAACAACACTTCGGAGAATCAAATATCTTTTTCGATCGCAGGAATATTCGGACTGGAAGCAATTGGCGTGAAACGCTCGAGAACCAAGTCAGTAAGTGTGATGTCATGCTGGCAGTGATTGGCGAACGATGGGTTGATGCCCGAGACGCAAATGGATTGCGACGACTAGAGAATCCAGAGGATTTCGTCCGGTTCGAAATAGAGTCTGCATTAAAGCGACAAGTGCTCATTATCCCCGTTCTTTTTGAAACGGGTCTTCCACCAATGGATCTATTACCGGAATCGCTGCATAAACTTCATGAGATTCAGTTCCAGAAGATGGATGAAGATAATATGGATGAGCAAGTAAAACGTCTGACTGACACCATTGAACGCGGGTGGCGTAGCTAGGGCAGATTCTTTGTCGATCCATCATACCCGTTTCTCACAAGTATCATTCAGGCTGAAACGTGAAAGTTAACGAACAAGCATGCTGAATTTTCCGAGACGGATATGAAGTTCTCCCTCGGAATACATTCCGGTACCAACAATGTGGTCGCAGTTTGTCCGTCTCGGAGATTTCCTCACTCAGACGAACATTTGGCATCCTTCCACATCTCTGACACCGATTGCCTAATGTTTTGCGTTCGGATTGAAACCTATACTTACGTGTATCGCTTCTACGCTATCATCGACGAGGATAATCCGGTACGGTGAAGACATATCCACATACTGCATACAGAACTGATCGCCGCTCCGGAATACATTCCGACAATCCGCCGACGAGTTCAGGCCTTTTTTCCGTCTTGGACATCTCCTGTTGTATAGAACAATCGCTACTCCAGTAGGTAGATAGCAGATTACGCCGACAGCATCGTCACCCTGATTGACCAATGGTCGAGCTTACCAGTATGAATGGGAGAATGCTGTGTGCAGTGAAGAGTGAGTACACCTTGGGGGACATGACAAACGCAGAATTCGAGTATACAGAAGCGAACAATGAGGCGGACAAGAGTGTCACTCGAGTATCATATAATCGAGGCTTTCCGAGTGATGGGCCGGACACTCTGAGGCAAGCGCAGTGACAGTATCGGCACACCAGTATGACGGTTCACAGATTTTGAGTCTGAAATACGGGAGGGGGTACACGATCCGCGCCGCACGCACTATGCTCCTTAGCATTTTGCGCGGCTCATGACGTCTGCCAGACCTCGCTCTGCAGCGATTGCGCCGAGTGTATTCCCAAGAGGATTTGTAGTTATATAAGGAAACCTCCAGGACGGAGATGAGTTCCAACAGCTCGCGCTGCCGGAATGCATTCCGAGCGTAATGCCTCCGTTCGCACGCCTGAGCTCTTTCGTCCCGGACTGTTTACGAGGCGGCGGGCGCTGACCAAGCCATGCGAGCGGTTGAAGACCTGCATGTCGAGATCACGCCCAAAAGCCTCGCCCGGCGGATACAGGAACACCGCAAAATCCGCCGGAATATATTCCAGGAAGACGCGACCGCGCAGGCGCTGCAGCAGGCCATGAGCGTGCTGAAACCCAGCTACAGTCTGCCCGCCCCGTCCTTCCTGAACAACCACCAACCCGCGCCGCTCACCGACATCTACCACATCGACATGAGCACCGACCAGGGACCCTGGGTCGAGGCGCTGCATGACCTTGCCAACGGCAAGCGGCACATCACGGTGATGCACATCGCCGACGTGCACTTCCCCTTCGAGCACAAGGCAGCGATGGAAGTCATGTTCCAGCTCGTCGCGCACATCCAGCCGGACGTGATCGTGGTGGGCTCGGATACTGCGGACTTCGCGCTGATCTCGAGCTTTGCGAAGGACCCGGATATTGATGAGGAGACGAGCGATGTCCTTGACGAGTTTGATGAGCACTGGACGCCTTTCATTCAGCGGCTTCATCTAAAGCAAACCTAACCGCCACGGCACCCCAAGAAGCTCGTTTTGAGCGAAGCAGACCTAACCGCCACCGTCGGCAGGAGGCTGCAACTCGCAGCCTCCCGTACCATCACGCCAAGTAATCCAGTCGGCGCAGTATCCGCTGCACCGAACCTAAACGACACGCCTCCAGTTTGAGCATGACCGCGTCCCGGACGGCGGCTGGTGTCGGCTGATCCGGGAAGTTGAGTAGGGCGAACTGCGCGAACAGCAGACGCGCCGCGCAGTCGTAGGCGAGCGCCGCCTGCTCAGCGGTGGCATACGTGCCGAGATGGATGCGCTGCTTGTCTATCCAGATGCGCGCTACCCAGCGTTGATGGTGCGGTGTGACGCCTTTATAGCCGCTCTGGTTGTTGGCAAAGCGGCGGCGATAGCGCAGATTTTGCTGCGGTGTGCACAGGCGGAGATTGGCGCGGCAGTTGTTCAGGCGGTTGCCGTCGATGTGGTCGACGACGGAAGTGTGCGGCGGCAGCATGATCAGGCGATGCATGTACACCTCGCGCCGATAGCCATTCAGGGTCTGGCTGTACATGGCGTACCCCTTGGAGTTGCGCCGCCAAGGCCGGTTCACCAGCCGTGGATAGTCATAGTCATCCACGAGCGCCACGCCGCCGTTCAGGAGAGGGATTGTTCTGGTCATTTGAACCTCGATAACAGAAACGAGATCGAGGCGTCTCCAGTATTCGGAATACATTCCGTATTCGGTTGGTGTTCGTTCGGGATCAGTCATTCACTCAGGGCAGAGGAGAAGCGCCCCAAGATAACCTAATTATACGCGAGAAATCGCCCTATATTCGTCAAGGAAATCGGTTATGAAAATGGCGACGCATAGGCGAACTTCACGCTATACTTAGCCCAATAAAGATTACCTCTGGAGCATTCGCCCATGCCCCTCCTGTTCATTTCCTATAAACGCGGTACTGCCAGCATTCTCCCGTTGATGGAGCGACTGCGCGCCGCTCACTACCGCCTGTGGTATGACAAAGACGACATCCATGCTGGCGAGAACTGGCGCGAGGCGATCAATCGCGGCGTGGATGGCGCTGACGCCGTGATTGTTGGCTTGACGCCCGATGCCTGCGCCTCGGAGTTCGTGCAGTACGAAGTCAAACGGGCGTTGGAGCAGCACAAGCCGATCTTCCCGGTCAAGCTGGAGAAGATCGATGAGAGCCAAGACCTCGCCAAACTCGGTTTGACCGACATCCAGTTCGTCGACTTCACCGATGCGGCAACCGACGCCTGGGACAAAGCGACCACCAAGCTGCTGGCAGAAATGGTGCTCAAGAGCAGCAAGCTCCGCGTCACTCGCCACGATTTCCGACGAGATCGCAAAGATGCCAAGTTTATCTGGCATCAGAAATACCTCTCGCGCCTGGTCGAGCGTGTGGGGACGCTGAGCCTCGCGGCGATTGCGCCCGAAGATGGCGGCATGGTCAACCTGGAGCAGGTGTATGTCGACGCTTCAACCCCGCATACACTCAGTATCAAGGTAATGGATTGGCATATCGTCGATTGGTGGATTGATGTTGAGCGTCGCCTCGGACCTGAGCCAGATGAAACAGCCGTTATTCGCTATAAGGCCGAAGAGACCAACTACGATCGCAGCCCCCTTGAAGTACTGATTGGCAATCTCGATCAGCAAATCGCTGCTTACCATGATGCGCATCCCGATCTCAAAGTCGACGGGAAAGATTCGTGGCGTAACCGTTGGAAGAACGGTGAGTACAAACAGATACGCAACTTAACGGTTCAGCATGTGGCGGCAGCCCGAGATCGGTTGGTCATCCTCGGCAAGCCGGGCAGTGGCAAAAGTACCTTCGTCAAACACCTGGCGCTGTGCCTCGCTGGCGCGCAGATCGACGGGTGGGCGCGACCCGCGACTCTCAATCAACTTGACGCCTGGACGCACGGCGAACTCACGCCGGTCTACATCGAACTGCGGCGCTTCGTCACCTCCAAGCATTTCCCAGCGGACATTCAGACCCAGCCTGACGCCGATCACCTGTGGAACTACATCGTGGCGGAACTGCTCGGCGCGGAACTTACCGATTACGCCCAAGACCTCGACCTTGACCTGCGCGAGGGTCGCGCTCTGCTCATCCTCGACGGCTTGGATGAAGTGCCGTTTCCGGAGGGGCGGCTCAAAGCGCGGCAGCGGCAATTGCAGAGCTTGGCCAGCGCGATCAACACGCGCTACAGCCAGAGCCGCGTGATCGTTGCCAGCCGTCCGCACGCCTATGAGGGCTGGAAGCTGCCCGGTTTTGAAGCCGTCGATGTGGTGGATTTGAACGATGAGCAGCGATTCGCCTTGGCAACCAATCTGTATCGTGTGAGCGGCATAGCCGAGGATGAAGCCGCTGAAAAAGCTCAACGACTGAACCAGGAACTGACTACCCGGCGTATTCACCCGGAACTGCGCGACCGTCCGCTGTTTCTCACGCAAATGGCGGCACTCTACCTCAAACATGCGGGGACGCTGCCAACGCGGCGCGGCACCCTCTATCGGATGAACATCGAACTGCTGCTCAATCGCTGGACGAAGGCCAAAGCGGGCACACCGTCGCTGACCGACATCCTGGGCGGCGCGACCGTTGCCGATCTGCTGGCGCGGCTGGCAGCGCTGGCATATGATGTGCACTCACACTACGGTGATCAACTGGGAACGCCTGAAATTGACATTGGCGCATTGTTGAAGCACCTGTACAAGCTACAAACAGGACGAACAGATAACCTTGTTTCCTATCTGAGCGAGAATGCCGGGGTGCTGGTGTGTCCGGGGCAGGACGCCGAGCGCGACGTGTTCCACTTCGCCCACCGCACGTTTCAGGAGTATCTGGCGGCGGTGCATCTGATCAGCCAGTGTGATGCCGCCGCGTCATTCGCCCCCGTGCGCGACCTGATCGAAGCCAAGCCGGATCTGTGGCGCGAAGTCGGGACGCTGGTTGGCGACGTGCTGACCGACGAGGGACGCGGCGGTGACCTGTGGGACCTGCTCGACGATCTACTCGACGATGACGTGCCGGACATGGTTGCGAAGGATGATCCACGCTGGTGGTCCGTGTGGCTCGCAGGCGAGATCGCACGCGAACAAGAGCTGCACACCCGCGAGAAACTGCGCAAGGGTGAAAAAGCCGTGCGTGACAGCCTCGTCGACTGGCAGGTGAAGCTCACTGGCACCGGCGACGCGTTGCTACCGACAGAACGGGCTGCCGCCGGGCGTGTCCTCGCGCTGCTCGGTGATCCGCGTCCACACATCGGCGTGGGAACGGACGAGCTGCCCGACATCGATTGGGTGACGATCCCGAACGACGGCGCATGGATCTATCAGGATGAGCAGCTTCCCAGCCTGCCAGCGTTCGAGATCAGCCGCTACCCGATCACCTACGCGCAGTTCCAGACCTTCGTCGAGGCCGATGACGGTTTCCGGGACGAGCGCTGGTGGGATGGGCTGTCCGACGATGAAGATCGCCGCCAGAATCAGAGCCAACCGGGGGAACAGCGCTTCCAGTACGCCAACCATCCGCGCGAGAACGTAAGCTGGTACGATGCCATCGCTTTCTGCCGCTGGCTGTCCTTCCGCTTGGGCGGCGGCTATGATCTCGACGATGTGGGCGCGTGGAAAGTGCGCCTGCCCACCGAGCGCGAATGGGAGAAAGCGACGCGGGGCACGGATGGGCGGCTCTATCCCTATCCGGGTGAATTTGACGCGGCGAAGGGCAACACGGACGAGACGGGCATCGGGCAGACGAGCGCGGTGGGGTTGTTCCAGGACGGGGCGAGTCCGTATGGCGTCCTGGACATGAGCGGGAATGTCTGGGAATGGTGCTTAACGAAGTACGCGCAGCCCGCGCCGCGCCCGGAAGAAGAGAACTTGCGTTCTAATGAAGACCGTGTGGTGCGGGGCGGCTCGTGGGACCTCAGTCAGGACTACGCCCGCGCGGACCTCCGTTTCTACTGGGATCCCAACAGTCGTGTCAGCTATCAGGGATTTCGTGTCGCCCGCTCTTAACCCTGTTTTCTGATTTCTGTCGATACGGGCGGGGACACAGCCCCGCCCCTACAAAACGATCATTCGTAGGGGCGACCCAATGTGGTCGCCCGGTAATCATTCCCCGTAAAACGTGTCTTCGGCCCATCGGGATGGATTGGTCATCACGTAACCGCGAATCATCTCTAATCCGCGCTCGTCCCGGATGATGTGATCATGGAAACTCCGCTGCCACAACCGACGCTCAAACGGCGTCCAGCCCCGTTCGTTGACGCCTTGCATGTAGGCGTTGGTCGACATCGCCTTGAACCAGCCAATCGCCTGCGACAAGGTCGTACTTTTCCCGTCAAGCAGGACAATACCATGGAAATGATTCGGCATGACGACGAAATAATCGATTTCCACCGCGGGAAACTTCTCCGGCAGGCGTTCCCACCATGCGCGCACCATTTCGCCCGCCGGGTTGAGGCGCAGTTCGCCATCGGCAATGTCGCCGAACAGACATGCACGACTCTGCTGGCAGATGGTCACGAAGTACGCGCCGGCCTGGGCGTAGTCATAGCCGTGCAGGCGCGGCGATTTGCGTTGGGGGTAGGATGGCATGCGTTCGTCCTTGGAGAAGAATACGGGCGACCACATTGGGTCGCCCCTACGAATGATCGTTTTGTAGGGGCGGGGCTGTGTCCCCGCCCGTATCGACAGAAATCAGAAAACAGCGTTAAGAGCGGGCGACACGAAATCCCCGATAGAAGTTACGAATGATGGGAAACCAGCCGTAACGGTCGTCCGCGCGGGCGTAGTCAAGATAGTAGCTCCACGACCCGCCCCGCACCACACGCCTATCATTAGAACGCAAGTTCTCTTCTTCCAGGCGCAGTGTAGGCTGCGCATATGCCGTCAAGCACCACTCATCCACGTTTCCACTCATATCCAGGACGCCATATGGGCTCGCGCCGTCCGGGAAAATTCCCACTGCGCTCGTCTGCCCGATTCCGGTTTCACGCGTGTTACCCTTTGCGGCATCAAACTCATGTCCGTAAGGATAAATCCGCCCATCCGCGCCCCGCGCTGCCTTCTCCCATTCGCGCTCGGTCGGCAGGCGCACTTTCCACGCGCTTACGTCGTCCAAGTCATAGGCACCGCCGAAGCGGAAGGACAGCCAGCGGCAGAAAGCGATGGCATCGTACCAGCTCACGTTCTCGCGCGGGTGGTTGGCGTACTTGCACCACTGTTCCGCCGGTTGGCTCTGGTTCTGGTGGCGGCCTTCGTCGTCCGCCAGCCCCGCCCACCAACGTTCGTCCTGGAAACCATCCGGCGCCGCGACAAAGGTCTGGAACTGCGCGTAGGTGACCGGATACCGGCTGATCTGGAAGGCCGCCAAGCCGGGCAATTTCTCTTTCTGGTAAGTCCACTCACCGTCGTCCGGAATCGTCACCCAGTCGATGGCGGGCAGTCCATCGACTCCAACACCGATATACGCACGCGGATCGGCTTCGAACCTTCCTAACACCCGGTAGGCGGCCGCCCGTCCCACAGGATTAAGCTCATCGCGCTTTCCCATGGCGCCAGCAACAAGTGTTGAGCGGGTGTCTGTGTCCAGGTTGGCCAGATCAAGCGCGAAATCCGGCTGTTCAAGCAGTTCCAACGCCAGATGCGGCTGCGCCGGAGCGATCCAGCGCGCCACGCCGGGCGCGTCGTTCCGGTCGCCCGCCAGCAGGATCGCCGTCTCTTCGCGCCCGGTCGATTCCCACCAGTTACCGGGCTTCCATATATCGAAAACGTGGAGAGGCGCCCCATGGAGATCGCCAGTTAGCCCTTTCAGATCCGCATCCATTAACCCGCCCAACACCGCCGCCGCGAAATACTGCTGGAGCAGTTGATGCGTGAAGCGCACGTTCGTCCCATAGTCGATCAGCCCGGCGGACGCTGCCGCGCTCAACACCACCGCCGGATCGTGGGCCGAGACGTACTGGCGCAGGATCGCTTCGGCAGCAGCGCGTTCCATTTCGGTCTGCGCTCCCATACTCCAGGCCACCTGCCCTAGACCGGTTCGAATTGGCTCTCCACCGATCCATGCCAATCCCACTTCAGCACGGCGTTTCTCCTCGGCGCGCAGCAGGTTGGCGACAAAATCCGCATATAAACCGGCGCGGTTGTCGGGTAATTGGTTAGCGCCACGATAGAGCACACAGATCATGTTCGCCATGAACGGACTGCGGCACAGCGCCAGCAGACGGCGGTGATCGGCGTGGAGTTGTCGCCAGGCGCGCCCCTCATCGCCCCAAGAATAGAGACGTTCTGGAAGCCAGCGATTACCCCAGAAGCCCTCTGGTTGCCCGTGCTGGACAAAGGCTGTCCACGCCTTCAGCAGGTCTTCACTCCCCCGCAGGTCGCGCCATAGGTCTGTCCCACGTTCCGCCTCATTCCAGCCCGCATACTTGCGCGTGATAAAGTCATGGATGCGCGGCGGGTCGAGTGGCTTGAGGCGAATCTTACCAATCCCCTTGATGGGGCTTAAGTCGTCGGTGTAGTCGCGTACGCGGCATGACACTACCCAGTCGCTTTCACCCTGTAATGTGTCACGCACCTCAGGGATCAGATCGCGTCCGTCCGCTTTCGCCGTCCGCGGCATCTCGTTGAGCGCGTCGCACAGCAGCACGAAGCGCGGGTGCAGCCGGTCAAAGGCGGCTTGCAGGTTGTGCGTCTTGGTGCGGATGAAGTCGCTGAACGGGAGCGTTCCGTCGAATTCGCGCAGCGGGATGTACACGGGCAGTTTGGCGGCCGGATCGCTTTGCGCCGCCCGCGCCAAATCGACTGTCAGCTTGAGCAGCGTGGTCGTTTTGCCCGCGCCTGGTTCGCCGAGCAGCACCGCCCGCCGCAGGTCACGAATGGCGATGCGGGCGTCCGGCACATCCTCACCCGCCTTGGCAAAATCATCATGGCGCAGGTGTTCAATGCCGACTGCCGAGAAATTGAAATCGTCATCGTCCAGCCCAAAGGCCAGCGCCGATTTCGTCCGCACCTCTGCAGAGCGTTCTGGCGTTGCTTCCAATTCGACGTACAGCGCATCCCGCAAGTCGGCTTTCGCCTCGCTCAACACCCACTTGAGATATTCCTGCACCAGTGCCTCATCGTTCGGCACGGCGGGCATCACGGGAGTAGTGACACGGGTACGCGTTTGGCAGCGGTTCAGCGCGTCAATCAGCGCGAGCACGCCCGCATTCCAGTTCGGCGTATCCATCAGAATCGGCTGGACTTCCTGTAAGTGCAGCGGATTGCGGTGTTTGGCCGGCTGAACGGCCAGCGGCGGAATCCCATCCTCGTCGGCGCGTAACTGCTCGCGGCGTACCCACTTCGACTCGTCGGCGTTCGGCGTCACGATGCAGATCACGGCGTAAGCGTTCGCGAGGCCAGACTGGATGTTCTCGTACCAGTCGTCGCCACCGGGGATGCTGGTCGCGTCTCGCCAGGTGCTGACGCCACGCGCATTCAGCGCCGCTTCCAGGCGTTCGACAAACTCGGTGTCTTTCCGGCTGTAGCTGATGAAGGCGTGTTTTCTAGTGGCCATCGTTGACCATCACATCAATGCGGTGTTTGTCGGGCGGCATCAGCTCTGCTCCAGAGGGGTAAATTTCTATTTCTACAGACCTATTCTAGCGCAAAATCGTCTATGCAAATCAGACTTTGCGAAAGTAATCCGTGAGGGAGAAATCGTGCTATAATTCGCACATCTGAGCGAATCAAACCGGTCTATGTCCCAATCACGTAAGCCCCGCAAAATCCTGCACCTCGACCTCGACGCCTTCTTTTGTGCCGTCGAGGAACAGCACAACTCCAGTCTCGAAGGTCAGGCGTTCGCAGTGGGCGGACGCCCGGAGAGCCGCGGTGTCGTCTCCTCATGCTCGTATGCGGCACGGCAGCTCGGAATCCATTCTGCCATGCCCATGTCCCAGGCGGTGCGGTTATGTCCGCAGCTCATCATCATCCCGCCACACTTCGATGCGTACCGGGCTGCGTCGCGACGCGTCATGGGTGTGCTCAACGACCTCACGCCCTTTGTCGAGCAGATCTCCATTGACGAAGCCTTCTTGGACGTGACCATGCTCCGCGATGATGCGGAACTCATCGCACGGCGGCTTCAGCTGCAGATTCGCGACAGCCTCGGACTGCCCTGTTCGCTCGGCGTAGCAACCAACAAGCTCGTTGCCAAAATCGCCACCAATCAGGGCAAAGCGAGCGCCAAGCGCGATCTTCCACCGAACGCCATTCTGGTCGTCCCAGCAGGCACAGAAGCAGCCTTTCTCGCCCCCCTGCCCATTCGCGAACTGTGGGGTGTCGGGCCGAAAACGGCAGAAGCGCTCAAACGGCTCGGCATTCACACCATCGGCGATCTCGCCCGGTGGCCCGGAGCCGATTTAGCCCGCCGCTTTGGCAAACATGGCGCTGAACTAAGTGAACGCGCCAAAGGCATTGATCCGCGACCGGTCGAAACTGACAGCGAGACGAAATCCGTCAGCCACGAAACGACATTTTTCCGGGACGTGACGGATGGCGTCGTGCTCCGGCGCACGCTCCGCCAGCTCTCCGAAGAGGTCGGACGAAGTCTCCGCAACAAAGGATTGCAGGGTACGACCATTAAGCTCAAGCTGCGCTGGGCGGACTTCACCACTTTCAGCCGTCAGATCACGCGTGACACGGCGACGCAGCATGATGCGGAAATCTACGCCGACGCGCTCGACCTATTTGAGCGGTTGTGGATTCCGGGGCAGCCCGTGCGCCTGATCGGGGTCGGTGTCAGCAGTTTCAGCGACGCAGGCAAGCAGCTTGGTCTGTGGGAAGATCAGGCGGCGACGGAAGAAGCGCACCGTCTCGAAGCGACGCTCGATGAGCTGCGCGACCGCTTTGGCAGCCGCATTATCCGCCGCGGCAGCGATCTCCTGAATAAACCCCGGAAGGACGAGTAACAGATGTCTGAAATGCGAATCCAACCCCTGACCGACTTCGAGCCGACGCTCCAAATCCATCAACCACTGCCCCTCGACCGCAACCCGGCGGCGGTCTATCTCGCCAGCCTGAGCACGGAACGGTCACGCGCTGTGACTCGGCAAGCGCTGCGTTCGCTGACAGCGTTGATCACCGGCGAGGATGCCCGCACCGCCGATTACCTCGCGCTGAACTGGTCGGCGCTGCGCTACCAGCACACAGCCGCGCTGCGTTCATTGCTGGCGGAGAAGTATCGCCCGGCGACCGCCAATCGGCTGCTGAGCGCGCTGAAGGGTGTGCTGAAGGAGTGCTGGCGGCTCGGCTACATGAGCGCGGAGGACTACAACCGGGCGATCGATGTGCGCGGCGTGAAGGGCGAAACCATCCCGGCTGGACGGGAACTTACGCAGGGTGAGCTGCTATCACTCGTCGAGACCTGCAAACGCGACCGCTCACCGGCAGGCGTCCGGGACGCGGCCATCCTCGGTCTGCTCTACACCTGCGGCTTGCGGCGCGCCGAGCTGATCGCACTGAATATCGAGGATTTGGACGTAGAAACGGGCAGGCTACATGTGCGGGCGGGCAAAGGGCATAAGGAGCGCACCAGCTACGCGGCGGGTGGTGCGCTGCAGGCACTCCTCGACTGGCTGACAGTCTCCGGAATACATTCCGGCGCACTGTTCCTGCCCGTGAACAAGGGCGGTCGCATTGGCGCACAGCGCATCACGGCACAGAGTCTCTACGAGATGCTGAAAAAGCGTGCCCAGGACGCGGGTGTCAAGAACTTCAGCCCTCATGACCTACGCCGAACGTTCGTTGGTGACATGCTCGAACGCGGCGTCGACATTGCCACCGTGGCGAAAATCGCCGGGCATGCCAGCGTCGACACGACCAAGCGGTATGATCGCCGCCCGGAAGAGACCAAGCGTAAAGCGGCGGGCAAACTGCATTTTCCGTACTGATTGCTCGTAATCCACCAACAGCGATTTTTCGGTTATGTCCACCACCCAAGACAATTGGGCTTGGTGTCCTCATCGGCAAGGACGCTGGTCTCATGACAGTGGGACACTTCTGCCACTAGGATCAACCTAGAATACAGGAGGAAAAACGATGGACGGATCCGAGCTTGCAGTAATCGTGAGATTTATCACCCGTCTGTTTGGCGGTGACTACTTCACAAAACCTATTGAGCAAAACCCAGAAGCCATCGGTTGCCTAATTGTGTTGACTGTGGGTGTTCTAGTCCTCATCATGTTCCTAACCTCGTCGCCGTGATCGCCAACCAGCACGACCAACGAACAACATGTGTTTCTGGCTGACATTCTTCATGGAAGAAAGAGTTTTCAGCTATTGAAGACAGTATGGACATGGCCTGAATGCGAGCTTCAGTCGTATCGGCAATGGCAACCACACTAAATGGTTTCACCGATCTTGGAACAACCAGTGCTATGAGGCGTGAGCGTAGCTGACAAAGATGCGAAACGGGTACTTTTCTGGACGGGCCATCATCGCCATATCCTTCAAGGCAGATTGCAGCAGGGTGAGACTAAGGGGTTGGAGTTGGTGGAATCGCTGTAGGCGTTGGGATAACCGTGAGAGTCGCCGCTGGAACATCGATTATGCCGTAGAGCAACTCGTCGCGGATGACTACTGGTATTCCTAACTGCGGATCGCGCACCAACACCCCGTCACTCAATTCCATCAGCAGATCGACGGGTAGCGATTGTGCTGCTTCGCTTGGATCTTGAACAAGTGGCAATCCAAGAGACTCGATTGTGCCCGGCTCTCTGAAGATTAATTTGACAGACGTGGGTCTTCCTCCGCCTAGCACATGTTCGCTATATCCGTAGCCGTAATCATCGTAGCCATACCCTACGGCTGTGAACGCTATAAGGAGGACAAGAAGCGAAATAAACAAAATGTTGTTCAGACGATGCAGGAAGCGCCCAATGGGAACGAACCGACGCTTGATAAGTCGTCCCGCTTGGTTATCTTGTTGAGATAGAGCATCAAACAGAATTACGATCCCAACCAACCCAAGAACCGGAAGAATCATACCGGGTATCGTACTTATGATCGGCGCAAACACTTTTGCCAATGTTCCCAGAATCACGTTGATTCCGGCTGCAATATAAATAGGAGCTTCGATGCGGTAAGTATAAATACCCGTGATTTTGGCGAGATACGTGTGTACAACAAAGAATCCTGCGATAGTCAGAAATGTGGTGATTACCGCTAGATTCAACAATTGCTGCGATACAAACCGCCAAGCCGTTGCCAAGACGGGAGCAGGCAGCGACTTCGCGTTGTATTCGATATTCGGGTTGATGAAATCGTCAGTCGGCTGTTCTGCTGGCGATGAACCGTTAGCCTGTGTCGCCAATGTTCGCTCCTATGACAGTTTATACACCTTCAGCACTTCGTCTCCGTAGTGATTGATCACCTTGACGGCAATGCGACCGTTCTCCGGCACGCCTAACGGCACGCGAGCTGTGGTGTCCCGAAAAGCAATTGTTCGAATATAAAGGGTATTCATAGTTGAGAAACTGTTTGTAGAATCTCATCTATATCAGTTGTGTTTAATCCTTCTTCTGCTTTGTCAGTAAATGCTCCGTTAAGGGCAATATTGAACTGAGAAGGTGCTCGATCAAACTCTCGCTGACCATGTACTAGACGCGACATTGAAAAACTCATAATGACAGCAGCCTTCGCCCTAGTAATTGACACGTACAACAATCTCGCAGCCTCCTGCACGAGGCTTGGATATCTTCTGGTTTTTGCTCCAGGTAAAATGGCCTCCTCAAGTCCAGGAATGAAAACAACTTTCGCTTCCAGCCCTTTTATCCCATGCATTGTCATGATGCGCACTTTTGGTGGAAAGAAACCATTTGACGGAATTGGCAATTCCAAACGGTCATATACCGCTTTTAGGAGGCGACTTCTTTGGTCATCGTATTCCAACTCAAGATAAGCAAGCAGTTCTGCCAAGCTCATGTTTGCCGGCAACCCCTTAACCTGTTCGCTCCATAGCGCCGCTTCACTCTCACCAAAGTATGTTTCAATGTACTGAGCTATTTTAGTTTGCCGTTGTTCGAGTGAATTTTCATCAGACCAGTCCTTTAGATCTGCACATATATTTCGCGCTTGATCTATAGCCTTGCGCTGAGACTGATTAAACCATCCTCCATAAAACGGGTTATAGAATACATCAAGGTAATTAAGTGGATGGCTACTGATGCTGCGTCGAACACTATTGCAGGTTGCGATGCCAACACGTGGAAGCAATCCCAGCATTGTTCGATGAGCAACATAATCTTCAAGATGCGTATCACAAGCTATTCGGACAAGAGAATACGCAAACCGCCCTGCATCAGTATTAATGTAAGGCTCAAATCGTCCTATCTCGACTTGCACACCAGTGGAAGCAAAGGCAACTTCTAGCGGTGTGAGAAACGCCTCACGTTTGCTCAAAAGGATAAGAATATCCTGCGGAGGTAAGCCACGCTCAATCAAAGACCTGCATGAAGAAGCAATAGCATTGGCTTCCTGCTTCTCGCTTCTAAACTTCCAACGGTGCGAAGACCCTTTCAGACTCGGCTGTGCAATTTCGTATTGTGAAAAGAGATGCTTTGGAATTCGTTCATAACTAGGAAATCGTTGGATTAGGTTTCTTGCTACTTTCAAGACTTCGGGTGTACACCTGAAACATTCTGATAATTCGTGTGTTGCTGCCTGAGGATACATTGAAACGAACTGCTGAAGCCCAGTCGGATATGCGTGGCGGAAAGCATAAATGCTCTGGTCATCATCACCCGCGACAAACACAGATGTGCCTTTGCGAACAAATGCCTTGATGAATTCTAAGTCAGTAAAGTTCAAATCCTGAAATTCATCAACTATCAAAAATCTAGTACCCAAGACCTCGACTGGGTCGATTAGGTTAGCATTGATGGCATCCACAGCTCGTTGGATCAATTGTCCAGGCAGCAGGCATGAATACACTTGTGTTGTAGGTGTTAGAAAAGTTTCAAAGGCATCTAACTCCGCTTTCATAACTGGTTGTTTAGGTTTCAGGTATTCAGGCACATCCCATTGCCCTGTACACCAATATGCTTCCCAAGCAAGACGTATTTCCTCGCTTCTTGTTGGCGACTTATGCGTTTCAACTGAGAACTCTTCATCGAAGATCCTTTTGACTTCCCACTCATCAAGTACCTTGGGCATCGCAGGAAATCCCTGAAGCAACTTCTTCTTACGCAGTATTCGCAATGCCAAGGAATGGAGGGTGGTAACACTAACTTCATCTGCTCGCTCTTGGCTATGTTGCTCACAATATTGCGCTATTCTGTTCTTCAAGTCTCTGCTTGACGCACGAGTGAATGAGACGACACAGATGGATTTGGGAGGAATTTGACTTGCTAGTAACCAACGTACTCGCTCCTCAATAGCAAAGGATTTTCCAGTTCCAGGACCAGCAACTAGTCGAACTAGAGGAGTCTGTTCTTGGGCAGCAGCTACTTGGTTCTTGGTGGGCGTACGCTGTTTTGATGGTTGCCCAAGTCTCGGTACAAGCACAGAACGCCCAGTAGTTTTGGCAAGTTCATTTAGTAAGTTGCTCAAACCTACCTTGTAGTCCACTCTGAAATCCACATACGTTTTTCTCACCAATCGAAGCGGTGTCGTAATCGTGGTTCCGAAGCACATTCTCAGGATAGGAATGCGCATGTCTGTGGCGATTGCCAGTTCGTCACGGCATACAGAGAGATCATTTACCGAATTTGTAGTCTCAAGAAAAAGGAAATGCGTTAAGCGTCCGCTGTAAAGTATCTGTTCGATCTCATGATCCCAGGACTTATCCTTGCGGATATCCTCCTTATCACGCCAAACAGCAATTCCGTTTAACATCAGATCGACACGCACTCGATTGCTGATGTCTAGGTCTTTCCAAGAGTAACTCACAAAAACAAGAGCCATTCCAAACCTGTAGGTCATAGAGAACGATACAGCAGCGCTAGTTGAGCACCGATTGACAAAGCAAATTAGCCGACAACAGCTTCGTCTTCCTTCGTGAGCTTTGTTTCAGAGCAATACTGGGTTTGGCGAGCTTGTTCAGCGCCTGCTACGCGATCAACATCGCCATGATGACAGTCTTACCGCTGCCGGTCGCCATCTTCAGCGCCATCCGGTACAACCCCGGGTTAGCCTCGTCGCAGGCGGCAGTCAGCGCTTTGTCGATCCAATCCTGTTTCTCGCGCTTGGCAACTTCCGTGATATAGATCGCCGTCTCCAGCGCTTCGAGCTGGCAGAAAAACAGCTTCTTCTCTCGGGTTTCCGCCGTCCAATATTCGAGCAGCTGGCGCGTAATCCGCGTGATGTGCGCGTAGCCGCGCCGCCGCCACAGATCAACCTGGTAGCGTATCTGGTTGATGGCTTCGTTCTCTTTGAGTTCTTCGGCAGTTCCGTCCCACATTCCCATCTGCGCGCCGGACTGTCGCCGTGGCTTCGGGATGGGCGTCAGGTATGTGCTTTTGCGGCGGTGATCGATGATTTTGCCGGTGGGATTGCCGCGCTTGTCTAGCTCGTGATGCTGCATTGGTTCAGCGAAAGGTGAGTTGATAATTGGATTTTCAATGACGGTCATTGGTCGGCTTGGTGTGCCTCCAAGCTAGATAAGTCCGAATTTCGCGCTTATGCTTCTAGTATTGTACTGAGGTCGGGGTATTCCAGCTAATAGGCGTTGTAGCCTGATTAATCACGCACTCGTCTAAGCCTAGATGCTTACGTAGGTTCTGTAGCTTGGCGACGAGAACGAAAACGCTTCTCAAGTAGGCTTAGATAGTCGAGCGCCAACTCACGCGCTTCCTGAGGAAGATTGTCCACAATGGCAGCGGCGCGGAGCGCTTCTTCGCTCCGTTCGTCGTCGGTGATGATAAAGCCGAGCAGAGCCATCATTTCATTGACTTCCATACGCATTGCTGTGGCCAATACGCGCCGAAAGTTGGCATCCTCTAACGGTGGCTTGTTGCGCCCTGTCTCCCAATGCCCCACACGCGCCGAACTCGTCTCTTCACCAAGATCCGATAGTAAATCAGCCAATTGTGCTTGGCTAATTCCCAGTTCTTCTCGTCGGTCTTTCAGGAAGCTTCTGAATTCCATTATCTGATCCTGAGCACTTTCACTCACTTTCATCAATTGAGAACACAACTACAACAGCTTAGCAAACAGGGATAAGACTTAGCAGCACATGTTCTCAAATTGGGTTTAACTCCATTGCTATTGCCGTTCCTTATTAGAAATGCCCACAGAGTCAATCTAAATACAAAATTGTGTAACAGGGAATTGAGGGGGAAACCACGTCATTTGAGAACAATTGGCGCAATTCCTTAGGCACTTTAACGTGTTTGAGACGCAATTGTGTCAAATCTATTCTCCACTGTTGGACGGTACGAATCAAAAGAGCGCGGAATTCACCGCAACAAACTGAGAGTTTCTTGCGTGTATTCGCACATGGTCTGCCCTAATACTGACCTATCACGGAAACTATCTTTTTCCGGATAGATTCACAGGTGACTAGTACACAGGTGCCCTCCTTGCGGCAACACTTGCCTATACGAATCGTAGGGGACGTAATGACGATCTGTAAACTACAACTAGTTGACAAAATTACATCCTCAACGTATTATCTCTACTACATGTAGACAGGGTTTGTGATGTCCACTATTGTCTCACTGCACGAACTCAAGGAGCAGCAGCGTATGATCGGTGTGCAAATCCGTCTTCCGAAGAAGTATCGGGAACAGGCGCGACAGCTAGCCGACGCACAGAGCACACCAGAACGTAAGCTGACTGAAACCGATGTTTATCGTACAGCTATCTTGACCTTCCTTGACGCAATCTCTACTTAACGTAGCGCACATTTTCTAATCATCGGTGCCAGCACGAATAGTCCGATTCAAGGGATTACGCATCCCCTTAGCTTCGTGTTGTCTTTTCCCGAACCATAGTCTATAGGGTCGAAACAATGGCGAAACGTTTACCTGATGCAGACGCTTTCGAGCTGGCTCGAAAGCTCGCAGGTCTCAAGCCGCTAGGATTGGAGGTCAACGCGGCAATTGACATTCTCCTGAAGGGATACGATACCAACGATCACTTCCAACGCGAGTCATTACTCCGAATTTTGGAACGCAGTGACCACTTGAAACATATTCTTGAGATTGACCCAAACACTCCCCCCGCACCTCAGCAACCGACTTTCGCGAAAGAAGTCGAAACCTTCATCCCTCCCCTACCCGCTTCGGCTCAGCTCTCGGACAAGGCGCGAAAGCAAAGTGAAACGGTCGCCCACTGGTACAAGGACGCTCTGGCATGGGCGATACAGCGGTCGCCAATGACTCCCGTCCACTTCCTGCAGGCGATGCTGGTCTGGCTCCTCGGCCTCGCTCCTGCCCGGCGCATCGGCGTTCAACTCCACGACATGATCTACACGCACCAGTACGTGCTGATCGTCGCTGAAAGTTCTCGCTACGCGAAGACCACCGGAATGTATGCCGTTGACTCCCTCGGTCGAGCAGCCTTTCCCCATATGTATATCCCTCATCAGAGCTCCCCCGAGGGTCTGATAGAGATGTTCGCTGGAGAGCCCCCCATCAACTTCGACAAGCTCAGCCACGCCGACCAACAGCTCATCATCTTGGGGCGAAACGTCGCCGCCCAGCGCGGAATGGTCTCCGACGAGTTCAGCGGCATATTGCAAGCGCGACGCAAGGAGCACATGGGCGGGCATGCTGAATTTCTCATGCGGGCTTACGATGCACGCGACTCCGAGGCCTACCACACGCGATCACGCGGTATGAGTATCGTCAAGAAACCCGGACCATCGCTGCTCGGTGCGACCACGCCGCGCGCTCTCGGAAACTCAGCGACGTATGAGAACTGGGAGACTGGCGACTTCGCCCGCATTTTCATGATGTTCCGGAATGCACCGCTTCCGTATAACCCCAATTTCATTGCGCCAGAACCCCCTGAAGAACTGGTGACTACGCTGCGAGCGCTCAATCAGCTGGTAATCCAGCGAAATCGTTCGCTCGACCCAGGCGATTACGAGGAAATCCACGCCAAGCTGTCGACTGAGGCCCGCGCTCAATACGACGCCTATACGAAGGCGGTCTTTTACGACATGCTCGACGAAACGCTGGACGCCCGTCTACATCCGAATTACCGCCGCCTACCTATTCAGCTCATGAAGATGGCCACATCGCTGGCGGCCATTGACTGGGCGCAGGCGGGGGGACATGGCGTCCCGCACATCACGCTGGGTCATTGGGCGATTGCACAGGAAATCGGTGAGATCGGGCGTGGTTCGCTGCATCGGTTACTACCCGTCATGGACGAGACTCGCGATGCACGCGCTCAAGGAGAACTGCTGACGCTCCTCAAACAGCATACGGAGGGACTTACTACACGCGAGATCTCTCGGAAGACGAACAAGCCGGTTCAAGTCTTGCGGGCAGCCTTGGATGTTCTCATCGAGTCCGGCCTCGTTGAAGAACTGGCTTACACACCGATCGGGAAAAAGCGTGCGTTGACTCTTTACCGAGCTTTGTAGACGTTCTGACACATGACACTTCATCTGTCATGTGTCATCTGTCAAAAGTATGACACTTGGAGATGCAACCATGAGGTTCGATATTGAGGCGATCAAGAGCAGTGTCGATTGCCGAAGTCTGGTCGAAGCCGATCTAGGGCCACCGATCCGACATTCAGCAGCTTATGCAACCTGGAGGTGTCCATTCCACCAGGAAAAGCATGGCCATTCACTGGTGGTCTACGCCGATCGTTGGCGCTGTTTCGGGAAATGTAACACCTCTGGCGACGGTATTGCCTGGCTCATACAGTATCGCAAGCTGAGTTTCAGTCAGGCATGCACCGTGCTGGATCAAGAACTAGGGAGCGCAAGTCTCGCGTCACCGCCGCGCACGCCCCCAACACAGAATAATAGTCCGCTCTCCGAGCCACCCCATATCGACTGGCAGCAGCAAGCCCAAAAAGTCATTGACTATGGCGAGCAGCAGCTCTGGAGCGACGCGGGACAACGTGCACGGGATTACCTGACCGTCCAACGCCAGCTCAGCCCTGCGCTTCTCAGGCGGGCACGCTTGGGCTTCATTCCCGGGCATTTTGAGCAATGGAGAGCCCTGCTCCCCGGGTGGCACTATCGCGATGACGCCGGCGAACGGGCAATCAAAGTGCCGTGCGGGATTCTCATTCCGCATCTTGCGGACGGGGCGATCTGGGCGCTTCGCGTCCGACGGGCGGTGGTCACGGCCAAGAACTCCAAGTATGAGGCGGTACGCGGTGGCCGAAAAACACTGTACTGGGCGGATGACATCCAGCCCCTGCGTCCGATTCTGATCGTCGAAGGCGAATTCGATTGCCTGGCTGTGGCGCAGTGCGCTGACGACCTTATCTCGCCCGTGGCGATTGCCAGCGCTGCCAATCGGCACATTAACCGTCGTTGGTGGTTCAAACTGGTCGGTGCACCCCGCATCTTTATCCGCATGGACGCCGACAGCGCCGGGCAGCAGGCGGCAGCAGCCCTGCGGCAGATCTCGCAGCGGATGCGACCGGTTGACATCACGGAGCACAAAGATGTGAACGAACTGCTCTGCGCTCAAGGTCCCGACGCGGTGCGGCAGTGGGTTTTGAACTTTCTCAAGGAACCGAAATCGATGGAGGAAATACCGTGACTGATCAACTACGCGTCGAGTCCAGCAGCGACCTAGAAGCCCTACGGCGGAAGGCTCTCTCTCTCGGCATTGACATCTCTGCGCCAAACCGAGCCACGGCCATCATGCAACGTCGTCAGTTGGCGCGTGAGAACTCGCGCACAACCGAGACGAGTGACCGGGATGCTAAACCCGGGATCTATGACCATCTTGAACGCCTCATAGTGGGGCTCGGCAATCTACTCACACTCGTGCTGATGCTCTTCCTCGCCAACGTCATGCTCCCGGTCGGCATTATGGGCTTGGCCATCGTCGAGATCCAGCGCGTGCAGGCCGGCATCGCCCTCTTCGACCCTAGCCATGCTGGTCTGATGGCGATCGTCGCACTGAGCTTCTACATGGTATTGCTGGTTGTGCAAGCCCACATGATGCTGCACAGCGCCAGTGGGCTTGAAAAGCCAATCTGGTCGCTCAAGCTGTGGCTGCGCTCACTGCACTACAAGATCGGCATCGGCCAGCACTGGCGGGTACATACGACCACCCCGCTCGACCGCTTGGAAGGTGCAATTGCTGCCGTGGGTTGGGTAATTATCCTGCTGGGAACCGTGGGCAGCATGGCGACCAAGCTAGGAGCGATCGAGGGTACGTGGTACGACGCACTCTGGGGCATGCTCACGCAATCCAACTTGACGGACTTCCTCACCTACATTGGTGGCTTTATCTTCACGGCCGCCCTGCTCGCCGCTACGCATTGGGGCATCGGCTATGCCTACGAGCGCTACGCCAAACTCCGACCGGACGTCGTTGCACCGGTTGATACCACGGCCGTCGAGGACAAAGCGGAGGCCGACTATCTGCTCAGTCTCATTCTTCCCCGACTGGAGAAGCAGATCCGCCCTACGCAGCCGGTGATCACGCCGGCGACGAATGGGCATCACCTGAACGGCAGCGGCGGCGCGCCGCACGCCCTCGTCCAAGACGGCGAATAAGGCGCTGTGAGGTCTGTGGAAACGTCATTCCGAGCCGATCGCGCAGCCATACCCGCTACTGCAGTAATGCGTGCAGCATGCGGGCCTATCGCGACCGGAAAGCTGGGTTAGCCAACGAAAAGGTAACAGAACATGACTTCGATTTTGGGTCTGCTCCATGAGTACGAGGAGTATTTGCAGCACGAGCATCGTGTCGCCAAGGGAACGCTCAGAGCCTACCTGAGTGACCTCCGACTGTTGGGGCGAGCCATCCCGAAAGACGTGCGCGCGATCACCTTGAATGACCTGCGGGCGTACCAGACTGACCTAGGCAAGCAGGGGCAGAAGATCGCCACCGTCCTACGCAAGTTCGACGGCTTCCGGACCTTCTGGAAATGGTTGGTGCTTCAGAAATACGTCGAGGAAAACGTCGCCGAACGCGTGCGCCTACCGCGACGGATTCGCCGCCTGCCCAAGTGGCTGACGGAGGACGAGCTGAGGCGCTTCGCCAATACGCCGGTTGTGCCGGGGCGGTCACACACCTATCCATTCCGCGATATGGTGGCCTGGAAGACTCTGGCGTGGCTCGGCTTGCGCCGTTCCGAGCTGCTCAACCTGAAGGTCGTTGATGTGCAGGTCGCGGACGGAACACTCGTCATTCGCCACAGCAAGGGGGATCGCGACCGCGTGCTCCCCTTACCGGAGCGGCTCAAAGGCGACCTCAACTTTCTGATCGGTGACCGTGGCCCCGACCAGTACGTTTTCGCCGGCATGCCGGATACGAAATGGACATACAACAGCCTGATGCTTGCCTTTCGACGGCAGCTGCGGGTGTGTGGTTTAGAGAACCGGGGGATTACACCGCACACCATTCGTCACAGCTTTGCGACGCACCTCGTGCGCCGAGGCGTGCCCCTTCCAGTGATCAAAGCATTACTCGGTCACTCCGACATCAAGACGACGATGGTCTACATCCACGTGAGTCAGGATGATCTGAAACAGGCGATTGCTCAGCATGTGCTGAACGCAGGGACCGTATAAGGAACGAAGGGGCGTTACGCGGCTCGTGCCCGAATGCCCCATGCGAGAAGTCATCAGCCCTGTTAGCTTGAATCCGCGGCATAACCTGCGAAATGACTATAGAATAAGTAAATCTATGTGAAATCTATAGTCCAATAGAGCAGGTAGAGCCGCAGTGACCTATATCTTTGTGTCTTACGCCAGTGCTGACCGCGAGTTCGTTGCGCGGCTGATTCCTGATCTCCAGAAGGCGGATATCACCGTCTGGATTGACCAGCTCAACCTGAAAACCGGAACGCCCGACTGGGAACAGGCGCTGCGATCGGCGATCTCTCAGGCGTCTGCCGTGCTCCTCATTGCGACGCCGCAGTCGCTCAAATCGCAGCCCGTCTCGGCTGAGCTCGCCATCGCCTCGATGTATCAGATCCCCGTCTATCCAGTGTGGGCAGAAGGAAAACACTGGGTTGAAGCCATCACGATGGACCGCTTCAAGTCCCAGTACATTGACGCCCGCGGCGAGAAGTACAGCACCGGGTTAGCGACCATCATCGCGACGTTGGGCGGTCAAGGCATTACGCCTGCCGTGCCCGAGAGCATCGCACCACCGACCACGCTTGAAGTTGCGGTTTTCAATCCCTACAAAGGGCTGCGCGCTTTCACTGAGCAGGATGCGCCGCTGTTCTTCGGACGGGAGCGCTTTGTCACTCAGCTCATCGACAAACTCGACGAAACGCTGCGGAACAACGAACCGCGTCTGCTCGCCGTAATCGGTGCGAGCGGTTCGGGCAAGTCGTCGGTGTTGATGGCGGGCCTCCTCCCAAAGCTGCGCAAAGGCGCACTCGCTGACAGCCAGAGCTGGGTTTATCTGCCACCATTTGTGCCCGGCGCACACCCCCTGGAAAGCCTTTCCGCCACGCTGACCGCCGAGCTGCCCAGCGTGAGCATGACCGCCATTGATGAGGATTTGCGCAATCCAAACGGACGCGGGCTGCACCGCTTAGCCGGGCGGATTGGCGGGTACCAGCGGCTTGTGCTCTACATTGACCAGTTCGAAGAGCTGTTCACGCAAACAACCGATGAGGCGGAACGGGCGCAGTTAATCAGCCTACTGACCACGGCGATCACGGAACCGGACGGGCACTTGATTGTGCTGCTGACGCTGCGCGCCGATTTCTACGACCGTCCGCTCAATTACCCGGAACTCGGAGCGTTGATGGACGCGCACAGCATCTCGATTTTGCCGATGGCGCTGGCTGAGGTGTTTGACGCAGTGCAGAAACCCGCGACTGCGGCGGGCTTAACCTTCGACGAAGGACTGGCTGCTGACCTTGTGTTTGAAGTACGCGAGCAACCGGGGTCGCTGCCGCTCTTGCAGTTCGCGCTCGACCAGTTGTACAAGGCGCGGACTGACCGGCGGCTGACGCGATCCGCCTACGACGCCATTGGCGGTGTGCGCGGTGCGCTGGCGAAACATGCCGAAGCGGTTTACGCAGGATTGGATTCGGACGAAGATCGATTACTTGCACGTACATTGTTCCTTCGCCTGATTGAACCAGGTACAACTGACCAAGAAACAGTTCGAAGACGTGCTTCGTTCTCCGAACTTGTGCTTACCAATCCTGCAAAAACAGATCGTCTAGGAGCAGTAACCAAAGCTTTCGTCGATGCACGCCTCCTCGTAACCAACCGTTCAGGAGACATTGAAACCGTTGAAGTCGCACACGAAGCACTCATTCGCGAATGGGCGCGCCTCGAAAAATGGCTTGAAGAAAGCCGTGAAGACATACGACTTCACAAGTCAATTAGCGCCGCAACTACGGATTGGGTCAGGCGAGGACGACATTCGGACGACGGTGCTCTGTATCGAGGCTCAGTACTTGAACAGGCACAAGCCTGGGCAGTGCACAACTTGCCAAGCGCAGATGAAAGCGCTTTCCTAGAACAATCTGAATTCGCGCAAGTCCAGCGCCAGACACGAGAAACGCTTATCGCGCGACGTGTGCAAAACTTTCAGCGCGCATCTCTTGTACTCCTGATGATGGTTGTCCTTGCGGTCGGCGCAATTGGGGTTGCTTTAAGGACCGTTGGCATTGCCCAAGGCGAACGAGATTTGGCCTCTACGGAAGTCGCATCTAGAGCAACGCAGATTGCAGAGCAGATTGCGGCCGGAGCAACTGATGTAGCTAATCAGGTCGCGAGAGTTGAACAACTTCGCTATGACAGCGCGTTGACCATTCTTGACCAGGCTTTATCGCTCACTACTACTGGTAACCTCTATCGACAGCAATATCAATTGGCACAAGCACTAAATTATTATGATCAAGCGCTGAATATCATCGATCAAGTCAGGGCTGGTTTTGAGCAGTATCTTCCGCCTGCCGATGCCGCTGAGGCGACGGTTCGAATCAGTATTGCCGCAGCGCGTATTGCAATGGGGCAAAATACAGCAGCACGCGAGGAATTAGCCGCTGCTCTTGAACTTGCTCCTGAACGGGACTATCCGATTGAAGCAGCAAAAGCACATCATCTGGCAGGGAAGCTAGAAGCTCTAGAAGGCAATTACCTTATTGCATTGGACCAGTTCGCAGATGCTTACGATGGGTATCAACGTGGTGAGGCTGAACGATCGTCGATGGACGAACTATCGATTGATCAACTGGATGTGGCTTTTGAGCTGGGACAGAACTATCGTTTCGAGACTTGGGAACGAGATGAGGATTTCGCTATAGCATCAGACATCGAAGCTCTGGCATCCAGATACTCCGGTGTCATGAAGCGCATAATTCTAGGCATGGCAACACCTTTTGAAGATCCAACTCGTGTCATTGCTACGCTGTTGCGCGAAGAACTTCCAACTGAATACGCTTCGTTAGTCACCGAAATCCATCCCAATCTCGATAAAACAATCGAGGTTCGTGCGCTTCTAGGTTTTGGGCGAATCTTGAATTGGAGCGGAGAATATGAACAGGCACAGACTGTGTTTAATGAAGCACTGGCACTCGCCGAGGGTCTGGGCTACACACCTTTGCAACTTGATATTCTAGTAAATCTCGGATTACTTTCAGAAGGAGTTGGTGATTTTTCGTTAGCCACAAACTACTACGAGCAAGCTGTCAGCTTGATCGAAAGCGTCTCTTTAACTATTCGAGTTGATGCAGGCATAGTTGCTTTTCGAGAGCAATATGCCCTACCGTTTCAACGTCTGGTCGACCTCTTAGTTGATGTCAATCCTCAGCGCGCATTTGAGCTTGCAGAACAAGAACATGGGTCAGCATTAATATATGAAGATGCAGTACAAACTAGGAATATCATCTTGCCTGAGTCAGATTTGCAAGAATGGTTATCCCTTCGCCAAAGATCTCAGGATCTTTATGCACAATACGAAGAAAACCTTCGACGCCGCGAAAATGAGCCAAACCAATTTGAGAGGAACAGACTGCTAGATGCAAATAGAGCAATCATCCGTCAGATTACCGATCTGGAGATTGAGTCTCGACAATTAATCGAGCAGGTTGATATTGCACGTTCAGCCTTAGGGACTGTATCGCTATTCGACAATACTTCGGTTGAGGTTGTTCAAGCTTTGTTGGATGAAGACGAAATGCTGCTTCGATTTTACATTGAACCTACCTCTTCAGTGGGGATTGGTACTGTGTATGTTTTCCTGTTCACACAGGAAAGTTTTGAAGCATTGCAATATAATCTTTCCCCCGATGATCTTGCCTTCCTAGCACAAAACGTTGCTGACGCCTCATCTGAGCTTGATAGAGAAGCTCTAGTAGCCCTCTACAATTCACTGATCGCGCCAATCGTTGACCGATTGGATAAACAGCAGCTGATCATTGTATCGGATCGTATTCTTGACCGTCTTCCATTTGGCGCATTGACGCCGGACGGACTGGAATACTTTGGCGACACTTTTTCAATCAGCTACATGCCAAGCGCAACCATTTTTAGTCAATTGACGTTCGCTGAATCTCTGCCTACTTTAAGCTTTACGGGTTCCGCTCTCGTTATGGCCAACCCCACAACTTACCTTAGCATTCGAAATAGCGATGGTTCACAAGCCTCACTACCAGCCCTTTTCGGGGCTGAGTCCGAAGCAGAGTCACTTGCCCGATTACTTGAGGTTAGCCCCCTTATTCGAGATTCGGCAACGGAATCAAGTTTCTGGCGTGAAGCTGAGAATGTGGACGTCATTCATATTGCTGCACATCGAGTTCTTGATCCTGAAAACATGTTTGCAAGCGCTCTAGCCCTAGCATCCGATGAAGACAATGATGGGTCTCTCCAAATTCGAGAAATAGTCACGCTGGATTTTAATGAGCGGCGGCCCATCGTTGTCTTATCGACCGGAATTTGCTGTGGAGTGACCACAGATAGCTCCGATAGTTTTGTTCCCGTATTTCTGGCAGGAGGTGCACGGGCAGTCGTCACAAGCCGATGGATAGTATATGACGAGGCGACACAGGCACTTATGACATGCTTCTATGAGAATTTGTTGTCCGGAATGGAGATTCACGAAGCACTGTGGTACGCACAGGAATACTTGAGGACTCAAACGGAATGGACCGCTCCTATATTTTGGGGAGGTTGGGTAGTGAATGGTTTACCAAGTTAAGATGATTAAGCTCGACGCATTCCTCCACTGGATGTATGGATTACTTAAAGATTTATTATCCCGATATTAAGGAGTGTCCAAGTAGGTCGCTAAGCCGCCTTTTGTCGTGGGTGATCATCTATCTGGGACGGCGATTACTCGCCGCCTCTAGCAGCATACCCGGCGCGGGACGGGTCGCCCCAGTGCGCCTGCTTTGCCTTGCTCCCGGTGGGGGTTGCCTAGCCGCCGACATTACTGCCCGCGCTGGTGGTCTCTTACACCACCGTTTCACCCTCGCCGCCCTTGCGAACGGCAATACGCCTCTCTGTTGCCCTATTCCGTCGGGTCACCCCGCCCGGCTGTTAGCCGGCACCGCACCCTGTGGAGGACGGACTTTCCTCGACGCCGCAGCGCCGCGATCACCTGACCTGCTTGGACACACCTGCCATTATAGACGCTAGTACGCGCTAGATAGAGGGCGGATTCACATGAACAGCGGGTAAATAGTTGGGCACGCGTGGGTTGTCAGTACTCCGCGCCGCCTTTACAATGAGACAGGTATTGTTACAGGAAGTGTGGATGGCTACCCTCGTAAAACCGAGTTCTCCCCAGCGTTCACTGCGCCGCCTGCTTCAGCGCGTGCGTTCCTATTACGCCCATGGGGAGATCACCGCGCTGGTAATCGCGGTCCTTTTGCTGCTCATGCCCGCCCTTTCGCTCAACAGCGCGGGGTGGTTGCTCGATATGCGCACGCTGCTGCCCATCGCGGCGCTGAGCGTGTTTTTTGGCTTTGTGCTGGCGCGCAGTCAGTACAACGAGCTGATCGGCTTAATCATCACCACCATTTACGGCGGCTGTTTCGTCGTGCTGATCGCCGCGCTCAACGACTCCGCGGGATTGGGGCGCGGCATCTACAATGTGTTCATCCGCCTGTTCACGTGGATTGTCGACGCGACGACGGGCGGCATCAACCAAGACAATCTGATCTTCACGCTGCTGGTGTCGAGCCTGTTCTGGTTTCTCGGCTACAACCTGTCATGGCATCTGTTTCGCATTGACCGCGTCTGGCGCGCGATACTGCCGCCCGCGTTGATTTTGTTGGCGAACAGCATCTACTACACCGGCGCGAACAACCTCGACGGTTACCTGATCCTGTTCGTGTTCCTGTGTCTACTGCTCATCATCCGCTCGAACCTCGACGCGCGCGAGTGGGACTGGTATCTGCGCGGCATTCGCTTCCCGCGTAAAGTCCGTAACCAGTTTTTCCGGGTGGGCGCGGTCCTGGCGCTGGTGATCTTGACCGCGGCGTTCGTCATCCCCTCAAATGATATTCAGGAACGGCTCAACCGCTTTCAGGAGTTCCTGCAAAACGACCCGCTGATGCAGTTCAGCGAATTCTGGAACCGCCTGTTCGAATCTGCGGAGACACAAGGCCCGGCCACGACCGATTACTACGGCAGCGACGAACTCAGTCTGAGCGGATCGATTCGGCTCGGCGATCAAGTCGTGTTTCTCGCCAGCGCCCCCCAGGGTCGGCGCTACTACTGGCGGTCGCGCACGTTTGACAACTATAACGCCGGGACATGGACCTCGGCGGCGCAGATCCGTCTCACGGATCCCGATGCGCCGCTGGAAATCTTGCATGAAGCCTACTTCCCGGGCGCGCGTGTGCCCGTCCAGCAGATCTTCACGATGGGCTTGAATGCGTCGCGTTTGGTCTATACCGCGCCGCAGCCTCTGCGGGTTGACCTGCCAACGCGCACGGACTTGAGTTACACTGCCGCCGAAAACTCACCGGATCAAAGCATGGTGATTTCGGTCATCCGCCCGATGCGCGTGGTCTACGAGGGCGAGTCCTACACCGCGACCAGCCTGATGAGCAACGCGACGGGCGATCAACTGCGGCAGGCGGGGACGAATTATCCGCAGTGGGTGCGCGACACCTATACCTCGTACATCCCCAGCGCGACCGCGCGCACGCTGCAGCTCGCCCAACAGATCGTCAACGAAGCGGGCGCGGTGACGCCGTATGACCGCGCCAAAGCGCTTGAGGCCTGGCTGCGCGCCAATATCACCTACAGCGAAACGATCCCGGTGCCGCCCGCGAATCAGGATGCGGTCGATTGGGTGCTGTTCGATCTGCGACGTGGCTATTGCAACTACTATGCCTCGGCGATGGTGGTCATGCTGCGCACAATGGGCATTCCCGCGCGCATGGCGGCGGGCTTCGCGCAGGGCGAATGGGATGCGACCGAAAATGCCTACGTGGTGCGCGAAAAAGACGCGCATACGTGGGTAGAGGTCTATTTCCCCGGTTATGGCTGGGTGGAGTTTGAGCCAACTGCCGCGCAGCCACCCTACGTGCGTCAAAATGATGACCCCCCCGCGGTGGTCGCACCGACGCAGCAGCCGAGCGCGACGCCGACCTTCACGCCCTCGCCGACGCCGACTAACACGCCGGAACCGCAGGATGTCGCGCCGACTGACAGCCGCTCGGATCTCATTCCGCCGACGCTGACCAATACGCCGACACCCACGCCCTCCCCCACCCCGGTGATCATCCCGACACAGCCGCCGCCGATTCGCCCGCAGCCGCGCTCGCCGCTCTCGTTCCTGATTCCAGCGATTGCTGGGGCGCTGCTGGTCTTACTGGCTGTGATTTTGCTCGCGGGTTTAGGCGTATTCATCTACTGGTGGTGGGAATGGCGGGGTATGCGTGGAATGAGCCCCATTGCGCGCGCTTACGCCCGCCTCGAACGCTACATCCCGATGATCGGCATTCGCACCTCACCTCAGCAGACGCCCAGCGAACGCGCGCAGACCATCGTGCGCGAACTGCCACTCGCCGAACCGCCCGTCAACGCGATCACGCGGCTCTACAGCTCTGAGCGCTACGGACGTCCGGCGCGCGAAGCCGACCAATCGCTGCAGCATGAGACTGCTGACCGCGCGTGGGTCGATGCGCGCTCCAATATTCTGGCGCGCTGGTTCCGCCGTGTGTTCATGCCGTGGAAGAAATAAAAAGACTGAGGACTGAGTAAAGCCGACCTGGCTCCTCTCAGTCCTCAGTCCTCTATGTATTCAGTCCTACTTTACCGCTCGTTGATGAGGCTGAACACCATCGGGCGGCGCTTGGTTTCGTTGTACAGCATGCGGCTCAGAGCTTCCTGCAGACGATCCCGGCGGCGACCATTGCGGATCTGGCGGGTGCTGTTGAGCACCTCGATCACCGTGCTCTTGATCTGGTCGAGCAATTCGTCGGCGTCTTTCAAATAGATGAAGCCGCGCGAAATGATTTCAGGATCGCCGATCAGGCGTCCATCGCCATCGACCGTTGCCACCACCATCATGAAACCGTCGCGCGCCAGAATTTCGCGATCCCGGAACACAGCGCGCCCAATGTCCCCCACACCGCTGCCGTCCACAAAAACGTAGCCACCGGGGATTCGTTCATTAGTCATCCGCGCGCCGTGGCGATCCACTTCGATCACCTGACCGTTTTCGACCACAAACACATTTTGCGACTGGATGCCTGACTGCATCGCCAACCGTGCATGCGCGCGCAGATGGCGCAGTTCACCGTGAATGGGCATGAAGAACTTGGGGTTCGTCAGGCTCATCAGCAGGCGCATTTCTTCCTGATTCGCGTGACCGGACACATGCACGGGCGCAATCGGATCATAGATAACGTCCGCGCCGCGTTGGAACAGGCGGTTGATCGTGCGGCTGACCGTCTCTTCGTTGCCGGGGATGGTGTGCGACGACAGCACAATGGTGTCGCCTTCCATCACGTCGAGGCTGCGATGCTGCCCCGTCGCCAACCGCCCAAGCACAGCGGTCGGTTCGCCCTGCGAGCCAGTCGCCATAATGACAATACTCTGCGGTTGGTAACTGCTGATGCGATCCAGTTCGACGAGCATGTCGTCGGGAATGTCGAGCAGGCCAATCTTGAGCGACGTTTTGACGTTCTCGCGCATGCTGTGACCAGCAATCGCAAGCTTGCGGCCATAGCGCCGGGCGAGGTTAGCCACCTGCTGAATGCGTGAGATGTGCGAGGCAAAGGTCGCCACGATGATGCGGCCCTTGGCATCGCGGAAGATGTCGTCAAAGGCCGCATTGACGATGATCTCCGACTGCGTCCAGCCCGGTTTTTCCGCGTTGGTGCTGTCGCCCATGAGCATGAGCACGCCGCGGCGCGAGAACTCCGCCAGCTTGGCGTAATCAGTCCGCTTGCCGTCAATCGGCGTGTTGTCGAATTTGTAGTCACCGCTGTAGACGATCAAGCCGTGCGGCGTGTTGATGCCAAAACCCACGCAGTCAGGAATGCTGTGGGTGACATGGTAGCTTTCTAACGTGAAAGGCCCGACAGTGATAGTATCGCCAGGTTTGAACACGTTGATGGTCGTCTCATTGCTCAGGCGCGCGTCGCGCAGCTTGACTTCAAGGAGCGCAGCCGTGAGCGGCGTGGCGTAGATCGGTACTTTGCGGAACTGGTCGATGACATGAGCCACGGCACCTGTATGGTCTTCGTGACCGTGCGTGTAGACGATGCCATGCAGGATCAGGTCTTTACGTTCGAGAATGTAGCGGAAATCGGGAATGATATAGTCGACGCCCAGCATGTCATTTGCAGGAAACATCACCCCAGTATCGATGATGAACGCGTCGCGCCCATACTCGAACAGAGTCATATTCTTTCCGATTTCCCCGCACCCACCAATCGGGACGATTCGGAGCTTCGGTTTTGTTTTTGCCATAGGTGAATGGGCGCACACAGGCGCCCCCGTCTTCCTTTCAATACGAAAGATAGCTTACAATAAATGCAAGTCTCGTAATAAATTTATGCAATCTCTTTGGGACTGCTCAGCGGAGCATCTGAGCAGACGATCATTAAAAGTCTGATGAACATCAGCTATTTACGGTCATTATAGCATAAATCTCAAACGCGTGATCTGTCTATCCACATTACGGCGTAAATCTTGAGAAACTGCTCATCTTCCCAACGTGTGCGTCAGGGTATTGAGAATTTGCTCGGCGGGCACCGGCGGCTCCCCTTCCCAGCTCACCCGCTGAATGAGCAGCGCGCCATCGCTCGTGAGCACGACCACGCCTTCGCCGCGCCGAATCTCGATCACGCGCCCGATCACGCGCCCCACGTAGGGCGGCACGGTGATGCGCTGCGCTGCCCAGATGTAGAGGCGGTGACCGTTCAGCGTGGTAAAGGCGCCGGGATAGGGCGCGGTCACCGCGCGGATTAAGTTATAGATCACCGCCGTCGGCTGCGTCCAGTCGATCCGGTTATCCTCGGGAATACGTTTGCAGGTATAAGTCGCGCGGCTTTCGTCCTGTTCCGTACGTCCCGCTGTCCCATCAAGCAGCGCGGGCAGCTGCGCCGCCAATACCGCTAAATACGTTTGCGTGACGGCCTCCATCACATCGGCGATGGTGTCGTCGGGGCCGATCGGCACGCGCTGCTGCGCGATGATACGCCCGCTGTCGACGCCCTCGGCGATTTCAAACAGGGTGACGCCTGTGTGGTCTTCCCCATTGATGATCGCCCACACAGTCGGCGCGAAACCGCGGTACGCGGGCAGCAGCGAATCATGCAGCACGTACGTCCCCAGACGCACGCGTTCATAGACTTCGCGTGGAATGAGATAACGCCAACTGACCGTTAGCATCAAGTCGATGGGCGTGTTCGCCCAGAAGTCCGCCCACTTGGGTGCGCCGACCTGCCGCGCTTCGTAGAAGGTTGCACCATGCGCGTCCGCCAACTGCTGGATATCATCCAGAAACGGCGGTTCGTGCGCCTCTTCCCGAAAGCTGAACACGATCAGTTCCGCCTCCGGCTGCTGACGAAGCAATTGTTCGAGGACACGGAAGCCGCGCCGCGTCGCACAGAGCAGAGCAATGCGCATTGACCGTTAGCCTAGCTTCCGCTGGCGTGCGAGAACAGCCGTCGACCAGCGGTGATACCAACTGCCAGTCGCCGTCGGGACGAATCCCTGCCGCGTATATAAGCGCTGCGCGCCCACGTTCCGCCCCTGCGTGACCACCTCAACCGTGCGGAAATCGCGCTCCCAAAACCAGCGCAGCGTGCCCTGCACCAAGCTCGACCCCAAACCCTGTCCTCGCGCCTGCTCACCAATAGCGATCAAGGTGAGCTTAGCGCGGCGACCTTCCGGCGTCTGCGCAATTTGCAGCGCCGAATAGCCCACGGGTTGATCGTCGACCAGGGCGACGAGCACCGCATCGGCAATCGCCCCGGCCATGCTCCGCTCAATCCACGTCACAAAGAGATCATCGCAGCGGTCGTCGGGGATGACCGGGTCAAAATAGAAGCGTGAGTCCCGGTGTCCCGTGCGCGCAATTTCCCTCAGCACGGGCAGGTCTTCCGGTTGGCTCAGGCGGATGGCGGTGGGCTGCGGTGGCGGCACGGTGAGCTTCGCCGTGAGCACGACACGGTTATCGACGTAGATAAAACCGCCCTGCTGCGCTAACCATGCCGTACGGCGATCCGCCGAATCGGCGAGGAAGTACAGGCAGTCGACGGGCTGCTCTGCGCACCAAGTTTCAATCTGCGTCAACGTCTCCGCGGTCAGATGATTGACGTTGGCGCGCCCCATATTAAAGCCGAAGAAGTCTGAATCCCAGTCCAGGCGTTGGCAAAGATCAGTCATGCCGCTCCTGTGTGTGTTCACGCACGGTATAGACCGGGCGGTCCATCGTGCGGAAATGAATGCGCGCTAAGTATTCGCCGATGACGCCGAGCGCGAACAACTGTGCTCCGCTGAAAATCGAGATGATCGAGGCGATGAACGGAAAGCCCTGCACCACCTGCCCTTCCACCAGGTAGCGTCCGATCACATAGACCAGAATGATCACCCCGAACCCGGCCAGCACCAAACCAATGATGCTGGCAATTTGCAGCGGCAGTGTGCTGAAGCCGGTAATCATGTTGATGGCGTGGCGAATCAGCTTGCTCAGGGTGTAGCCGGAAACACCAATCGTGCGCTGCTCATGCCGCGTGGTCACCGCGCCGAAGCGGGTCGTACCCCATGTCAGCAGCACATCGATGGAGACATACGGGCTGCTGTAGTTGGCGAAGGCGTCGCGCAGGACCGCGCGGAACACACGAAACGCGCTGACTTTACGCGCGATATCGACGCCCATGCTGCTCTGGAGGACTACTTTGGTCGCCTGTGACGCGAGATCGCGCAGCAGGCCATGCTGTTCGTGTTCCGGCGCGCCGTAGACCACATCCAGATCGTTGGCCCGGAGATAGTCCAGCATTTTGGCAATTTCGCTTGGCGGGTGCTGCAGGTCGTCGTCAATGGTGACGATCAACTCGTAGCGCGCGTGGCGAATGGCGCAGAGGAGCGCGTTGTGCTGCCCATAGTTGCGCATCATGTTGATGCCATGCACCCAAGGATAGCTCGCGGCGAGTTCGCGAATCGCCGCCCACGTTTTACCGCCGTCCGGGCTGCCATCGTTGACGATAATGGCCTCAAACGGCGCGCCCCCCGTTAAGGTGGGGAGCACGCGCTCTAGTTCGGCAATGAGCGGCGGCAAGCTTTCGCTGCTCCGGTACGCCGGAATAACAACGGAGATCGATTCCAAATCGTTTAGTTCCTCATCGGACGTCGCATCCGCGCGCGTCCCGGTGACATTAGCTGTACAGATAGCGCTGGTGCATGGCGGCGTGCGTCTCCTGCACAACCTTGAGCACAGCGTCGGGGCAGTGTTCGCCGGGCACGCCGCCCTGCTCGATGTAGGCATTGCGCAGGATGCGCCCCCAGTTCCCCGTGCTGCGCAGCTTGGGATCATTGATGTACTGCTGGATCGTTTCCGCTTCGTGACCGCTCAGCGGTTCCAGCATACGTTCCAGACTGGTATACACCTCGTCAATGTCGCGCGGCATCACTTCGTCAATCTCTTCGAGCGCGGCATGCATAAAGCGGCGCTTCATCGAATAGAACTCGGAAAGACGCATTTGCCGCCCGCCCGCCGTAGTCAGCACCATGTCCGTGCCGACGCGATCCGACTGATCTTGCTGCGCGTGGAACGATTCAATCGAGAGCGGGCCGAGGATGTCCCACATCACCTTATTGTCGTGCATCGGGCCGAGGTCGCAGCCGTGCTTGCGGAAATACGATTCGACCACGGCATGTGTGAATTCAAAGTCGGTGATGACCGCCGCCATGCGTGAGGCGCTGATGTTGGTCGGCATGCCCGTGCTTTCCACCGTGCACACGCGCTTCGACGTGGTGAGGTCGGGGCGCACGCGCCCGATGGGGTTGTGCATAACGGAAATCGGCAGGCCGAGGTCGTCATTATACATGGTGGCACGCCCGGTCGCGTTGGCGCGTTCCAGCAGCAGCAGTTCGGCATACTGATCCAGCCCATTCGCCATCAGGTGCGGGCTGATCGGGAGTTCGAGATAGCGCCCGGTCACCGTCGTGGCGCGGACGTATTCGCGCGCGTCAAGCAGTTCCGCGTCGCAGGTGCCGTTGATGAACGGGCAGCCCTTGAGCACCGCCGAATTGGCAATCGCCGTCGCGCTCTTGAGAATAGTGTAGAACGTGAGCAAGCCGAGCGCTTCCGAGCGTCCCGCCAAATCGATGTGGATGTGACAGCCCTGATTGCGGAACATGTTGACGTGATGGCAAGTCGCCGGATCGACATGGAAACGCGCCTGCGCGTCCGCCAACCGCTGCGCGTATTCCGGGAACAGGCCGTTGACTTCCAGCATGAGATCGACCGCCGTCTGCACCTTCGGGTGATCCGTCATCTTGAAGTCGGACTCGGTCGGGTAGCACGAAAAGACCGCCGTGATCAAACCTGTGTCCTGGCTGGCCGCGGCGAGCGCGGTCAGAATGCCGTTGAGCGCGTTGCGCGTCTTCACATAGCCGACGCTCGGCGCAATATGGGCTTCGACCTGATACTGGCAGGCTTCGCGATCCAGCTTCGGGTAAATGCCGATGCGCAGCGCATGGTTGTAATAGGAGTTCATGAAGTTCTGCACGGACTGTTCCGACGGCGACGCGCCATCCGGGTGCAGCAAGCCGAGTTCGATCTCCGCGCCGATGACGCGCATCCGGGTGATCGAGTCTTCCGTCTCCGCCACATTGGTGTGGTTGACGCTGGGATTCATGTTGTACGGGACGATGCTTTCGGCCAGGCTGTGCCCGGCACGATAGCGTTTGCTGACGACGCTGCCCAAAATAATCTTGCGACCACCATATTCTGAAAGAATGACATTTCCACCAGAACCTGCGGCATCGTCAGTTTTGTAAAGGCTGACCGGAGCGCCCACCGCTTCGGACAACTTGTCGAGGGGCAGTGTATCGCCCGCGTGCTGCAGCGTGTCTAACTGGCGGTTGAACTGCCGCCGTTGGCGCTCTATTTCCAGCCACGGAACATCCTGACTGAACGCCGTCAGTGCGTCATTAGTCGGCAGAGACATCCGCATTGTTGAAACTCCCGTCATATTTCTAAATACACCGTAATTGTGTCTTATCCGCGCCTATCCTTCAAGTCGTTTTGTTCGCGATCTTGGGAGCAAAAATCATGGCGCGCGGCTCCCGCGCCAGCCGCGTGGACGGCAGCGGCGGGCCGCATTGTCCCAACGATTGGAAAAGAAACGCAATTCCGAGTATTATCTAGCCTATAAATTGCAGCCCTCATTTAACGGAGAGCGCCCTGAATGACGACGATCTATTCCCTCCCTAACGTGGAGATCACGCATCTGGTCGATATTGTCGAAGAACGCCCGATCGCCCTGCTTGCCGGGGAACGCGCGTGGCGCGCAGTCAATTCCCTGCTGAGTCTGCCGATTGTGGTACAGGCCAACCCGGAACGACTGGAAGCGGATTATCTGGATGGCCTAGCGGCTGATCTGCCACCCGAAGTCGAAGCAGTCTATGGGATCGGCGGGGGTATGGTGGCCGACGCCGCCAAATATATCGCCTCGCGCCGTGGGCTGCCCGCCGTCGTCATGCCGACCGCCCTGTCGGTCGATGGTTTTTTCACGCCGATCGTCGCCATGCGCAGCGGTGGTTCAGTCAGCTATGTGGAGACTGGCCCCGCGGAACGCATTTACATCGACTGGGACGTGATTCGCACCGCACCGCAGCATTACCGCGGCGCGGCCATCGTCGAACTGCTGACGATTGTCACCGGGCTGCTCGACTGGAAGTATGCCGCCGACCACAATAAGAACCCTGCGGACATGCGCTATGTCGAATGGGCAGCGAAAATCATGGCGGGGATCGCCCAGCAGGCCTTCAAGATCGCGGCGGGCGTCGGACGTGGTAATGTCGAATCGCTGCGCAACCTGCTCGATCTGATGTGCCTTGAAGTGCAGATCACGAATCAACTGGGGCATACGCGCCCGCAAGAAGGCAGCGAACAGTACTTCGCCTATGCGCTCGAACCGCGCATGGTCACGCGCCATATGACCTATGCCGATATGGTCGCGCCGGGTATTCTCATCTCCGCCGCCCTGCATAATCAGGACGTCTCGTCGATCCGCTCCACGCTGGAATCGGCGGGCATTCGCCTCAATCAACTGACGGCCCAGGACATCCGCGACACCATCAACATTCTGCCGAACTACGTACGCAAGCACAACCTGCCGTATAGCATTTTGAACGATCTCGACCTCACCTCGGAACGCGTCGACGCAATTCTGGCGCAAACCGGGCTGGACAAATCGAGCTAAGCCCATTGACGCTCAGCCCGCCAGTGGTGAGGGCTGTGAACTCGTCGCACCGGAGTGAGTCCACTCACCCGGTGTGACGAAGACCAATGTACGTACACCTCAAGCAAGAAGGACAACAAAGACTATGATTCGCTTTGGTACGGATGGTTGGCGGGCGGTGATCGCCGACACCTTCACCTTCGCTAATTTGCGCATGATCTCGCAGGCCGTCGCCGACTCGGTCAAGAAGAACCACGTCGGCAGCGAACCGCCGCAGGTCGTGATCGGCTACGACACGCGCTTCCTCTCCGACCGATTCGCGGCGGAAACGGCGCGCGTGCTGGCGGGCAACGGCATCATCGCGTGGCTGACGCGCACCGACGCCCCCACTCCAGCGGTGTCCTACAACGTCAAAGAGAAAGGCGCGGACGCAGGCGTGGTGATCACCGCGAGCCACAATCCGCCGCGCTACAACGGCTTCAAGCTCAAGGCGAGCTATGGCGGCAGCGCGACCGCTGAGGAATGCGCCCGCGTCGAAGAGGCGTTGGTCGACATGGAACGCGACGCGCGCGGCCCAAACATCATGGAGTTTCAGAAAGCGATCGATCAGGGTTTGATCCGACGCTTCGATCCGGCATGGTCGTACTACCAGCACCTCGCCACGCTCGTCGACCTCGACAAGATTTCCGAAGGCGAGCTGAATATCGTCTCCGACGCGATGTGGGGCGCGGGACGTGGCGCGTTCACGAGCATTTTGTCGCGCACGCGCTGCCACGTGACCGAAATTCGCGGCGCGCTCAACCCCGGCTTCGGCGGCATCCACCCCGAACCGATCCTCAAGAACCTGAACGAATTAGTCGCCGCCGTGCAGCGCAACCAAGCGGATGTCGGCCTCGCGACCGATGGCGACGCGGATCGCATCGGCGCGGTCGATGCGCGGGGCAACTTCATCGACCCGCATCATGTGATGGCGCTGGCCCTACGGCATCTGGTCGAACGCAAGGGGCAGACGGGCGAAGTCGTCAAGACCGTCTCGACGACGCTGATGATCGATTCGATTTGCCGGAAGCACAACCTCACGCTGCACGAGACGCCGGTCGGCTTCAATCACATCGGCGACCTGATGATGCACAAAGACATCCTGATCGGCGGGGAGGAAAGCGGCGGCATCAGCATCAAGGGGCACATCCCCGAAGGCGACGGCATCATCATGGGGCTGCTGCTGCTCGAAATCATGGCGACCGAAGGCGCGCCACTGCACGAAATCGTCGCGGATTTGCAGGCGGAACACGGCCCCGCGCATTACTCGCGGCTGGATGTGCATCTCACCGCGCAGAAGCCGAAGAAGCAGATCGTCCGAGCGCTGCAAGACAGCGCCCCGGCGACGCTCAACGGCGAACAGGTCGTGCGCGTCGACACGATGGACGGCATCAAGTTCTATATGAGCGATAACTCTTGGCTGTTGATCCGCCCGAGCGGGACGGAGCCCGTGCTGCGCACCTACGCCGAAGCGCGCACCCCGGAAGCGGTCAAAGCGCTGCTGGAAGCGGGCGACGCGATGGGTCAGCGCGTCACCGGGCACTAACCAAAAGATTCAACGCAAAGGCGCGAAGACGCAAGGACGCAAAGAGAAAGTTTTAAACCCTTTCTTTGCGTCTTAGCGACGTTGCGCCTTTGCGTTGAGCATTTATATCACTTAATCAAGGTTTCGATCTGCTGCTTGATGCCCTCGGCGTCGCGCACGTGCCACGCAATTGCCGCTTGGCCGCGCTCCCCCGTGAAGTTCACCTTGAGGATCGGCGTGAACGACCACCGCCCCATAAAATTCTGCACCAGTTCGACGGACTGAATCGCCCGCATCGGCACACGGAATTCGCGGTTCGTCACCCACTGCTTGAAGTAGAGCTCTTCCCGTGTGATGACCAGAATGCCGTTCCCGCGCAGGCGCACACTGGGATCGGCGGTCAGGCCGGCGAAATTGGCGTTGAGCACCGCCAGCGCCTGCGGAAACTGTTCTCGCGCTTTAGCCGTTTGCGCTCGTGATACCCGGCTGAGAATCACCAAGGTCACCACGATGACGACGCCGACGATTACGAGGGTCACGACCGTGATGAGAATGCCGAGTTCCAGTGGGTTCATTGTGCACTCCTCCGTTAGCTGCTGGAACTGCTGCCCCGACCACGCACAAGCCGGTTGAGCAAGTCGAACCAGAACGGCGCGCCCTGCGCAATCGCCAAGCTGGTGATGGCGATGCCGATCAGCTTGCGGATGAGGAAGCCGATCCAGTCCGGATTATTGGACGGGCTGAGCAGCCACAGATTGCGCGTGTTATCGCACAACAGCCGTGAGTCCCCTTGCGAAGTGAAGCAGTCGACGGTCAGCGGCGTGTATTCCCACGAAATCGGCAGGTTGAGCGCCAGCAAACGATTCAGAATCTGTTCCACCTGCGCGATGGCGACGGTCGTTTCGACCAGCGGATTCGTCTCGGCGGTGGGTTCGGGCGTGGGCGTAGGTTCGAGTGTCGGCTCAACGGCTTGCGCGCTCAACCCGGCTTCGGCGGTCGCCTCAAACGTCGATTCGGGCGTGGGTGCGAGCGTCGGTTCCAGCGTCGGTGTGGCTGTCGGGATCATGTTCTGAAGTTCCCCGCTGTCCACCACCTGATTCGCCGCCGCAACTACCGCCGCGCGCAGCGACGGGTCGTCAAACAGCGAACGGGCGATCTGGAGCGAATCGGCGTTCAACACGAGCGCCAGAAAAACCCCGATACCCAGTGAAAACAAGGTGATGCGCCGCTTGTACAGCTCAGTGAGCTGATCCATGCGCTGATCAAACCACGTTTCGAGCTGCTGCTGCGCTTCGTCAAGCGTGCGCGCTGACGTCACCAGCACTTTGACCGCCTTGCGGAACGAGTCTTCGTTGACGTAGCGCAAGCCTTCGAGCAGCGGCATCACGCGGCTGCCATCCTGATTATTCAGGTTGAGCGCCTTACGCCGCGCATCGATCTGGTTGTAGACCTTTTGCAGTTCGTCGCGGTCCGATGGATCGCCAAGCTTGTAGATCTCGCGCTGGAATTCCTCAAACGTGAGCGAACCACCCGGCAGCAAATCGACCATATGGGACAGGCGGTCGCGTTCCGCGCCTTCCAGCACAGTGTCGATGACGCCGTATAGGGGCGCAAACAGCGTGAGCGCGGCCTTCTCCGCGAGGATATCGGTCATGACTTTGGAGAAGATCTTTGGGTCAATCCACTCGACACGCTTCAGAGACGCGGTTTCCTGCGCGCGTTCCTGAGCCTGAGCCAACGGATGGCGCCAATTGAGGCGGATCACATTGGTCAGGAAGCGGATGATCACTTCCTGCCACCGCGCTCGTACGTGTGTCTTCTGTTCCACCATGTTGATCAACGGGTGATGGAGAAACAGGTCTTTGACTTCGGGATCACTAAGAATCGCGTCCAGCCCCTGTTTGAGGTGGCGGGCGCGCGTTTTGAACAGGTAGGCAATGATTGTATTGAGCGTCGTCGCGATAATGCTCAACAGGCTGTAGACAAAGATCAACCCCACCGCAACTTCGATAATGCCTAATCCGGTCATGGCATGTCCCCTATTCGAGCGCAAGCGCTGTGCAGTGCATAGTCTAAGCGAATGTGCCGAAATCGCAAAAACCGGACGGCTCAGTTGGCGCGGGACGGCAGCAGCCTGCACATGGGATTTCAATGCGGAGAAGTATCGCACAACCTGCTGCACGCTGTTATAATGCGTACCGCTGTCTGAACACTGTTATAAAACGAAAGCAACTGCAAGGAGATTACGCTTATGGCGTTCGACAAAATCGTCGTGCCGTCCGAGGGTGTTAAGGTCACTGTCGAGAACGGTAAGTTGAATATGCCTGACAACCCCATTATCTGCTTCATCGAAGGGGACGGGATCGGCGGAGACATCACGCGTGCCAGCAAACGCATCTGGGATGCCGCTGTCGAAAAAGCTTATAACGGCAAGCGCAAAATCGCGTGGATGGAGATTTACTGCGGCGAAAAAGCGGCGGATCTCTACGGCGGTAACTACATGCCCGAAGAAACCTTCGAAGCGCTGCGCGAGTACAAAGTCGGCATCAAGGGTCCGTTGACAACTCCGGTCGGCGAAGGCTTCCGCAGCCTCAATGTGACGCTGCGTCAGGTGCTCGACCTGTATCAGTGCGTGCGCCCGGTCCGCTGGTATAACGGCGTTCCCAGCCCGCTCAAACGTCCCGACGAAGTCGACGTGGTCATCTTCCGCGAAAACACCGAAGACGTGTACGCGGGCATCGAATACGAAGCGGGCGCGGAAGACAACGCCAAGCTCGCCAAGTTCCTGCGCGAAGAACTGGGCGCGGAATTCTTCGAAGGCGCGGGTCTCGGCATCAAGCCGATCAGCGCGTTCGGCACCAAGCGTCTCGTGCGCGCGGCGATCAAGTACGCCATCGAACGCAAGCGCAAGAGCGTCACGCTGGTACACAAGGGCAACATCCAGAAGTTCACCGAAGGCGCGTTCATGAAGTGGGGCTACGAAGTCGCGCGCGATGAATTCCCCGAAGAAACCATTTCGTGGGATGAAGTCGAAAAGAAGCACGGCGGCAAAGTGCCCGCGGGCAAGATCCTGATTCAGGACAGCATTGCGGACATCATCTTCCAGAAGCTGCTGCTCCGCCCGACCGAATTCGACGTACTGGCGACCCCCAACCTCAACGGCGACTATCTGTCGGATGCGGTTGCGGCGGAAGTCGGCGGCGTGGGCATCGCCCCCGGAGCCAACATCGGCGACGAAGTGGCGCTGTTCGAAGCGACCCATGGCACCGCGCCAAAGTACACTAATCTGGACAAGGTGAACCCCGGTTCGCTGCTGTTCAGCGGCGTGATGATGCTGGAATACATGGGCTGGTTCGAAGCGGGCGATCTGATCACCAAGGCGTATGAAAAGACGCTCGATCAGAAGATCGTCACCTACGACTTCGCCCGCCAGATGGACGGCGCGACCGAGGTCAAGACGAGCGAATTCGCGTCCGCTGTCATCCGCAACATGGATTAAGCACGTTTCCCCTACCTTCCCCCGCGCACCTGTGTGGGGGAAGGCGAATCCACGTTCGGCGCCCCGATAAAATCGCCAGACCGGAGAAGTGGTGTATAATCCCCTTCAGCATCCTATCCGCTGCAAGGTGAGGAACATCAATGGCGAAAAGCATCCTGATAGTTGATGATGACGCATTGAACCGCGAACTGCTGCAGACAGTCCTCAAACGCGCTGGCTACACGGTTTTGCAGGCGAACAGTGGCAAATCGGCGATCAGTCTGGTCGAAACCGAAATCCCGAACCTGATTCTACTGGATGTGCGCATGGTCGGCATGTCGGGTTACGAAGTGTGCAAACACCTGAAGAGCAACCCGCAGACCAAGGCGATCCCCGTCATCATGCTCACCGCTTACGACGAAAAATCAGGCGAGCGCGAGCATGCCGAAGAAGCGGGCGCAGACGACTTCTTCCCCAAAATGCGCGGGTGGCAGGTGCTCATCGAACACATCCAGAAGTTGATCAACTAGGAAATTCACGTGGCTTATCGAACGCCTAGAAATCGAGGCGGGCTGCCCGGGCTGCTGGTCTTCGTCTTGGGCGCGGCCTTGATCTTCGGCGGCTTTTATATCTGGCAGGGCGCGGCGAATTTCATTCGTACCGGTGGCATGGGCGTCATCGAGGCGACCGAGCAGGCGCGCGTCGTCGCCAGCGCGACCGCCGTCCGGGTAACGCGGCTCGCCACCCAAGGTGCGGTCAGCGTGCCGCCCACGGCTACCGTTCAACCCGAATGTGAAGACTTTCGTGTGATCGTGCCGAATGCGGTCGTGCGTGAACTGCCCGCCCCCAACGGCCCGGTCGTGACCGGCCTTACACAGGGGACAATTGTGTGTGTGCTCGGGCGCGAAGCCGGCACCGAATGGTACATCATCGACCAGAACCCCGATACACGCCGCGCCGAAGTCGCGTATATGCACGAAACAGTTATCGAAGCTGTCTACCCCACGTTAACGCCGAGCATCACCCCCACCCCGTCGAACACGTTCACGCCGCCGCCAACCGTCACCAACACGCCGATCCCGAGTGCTACCCAAGCGCCGCCGACCGCAACGCGCGATCGCCGCACGCCGCTGCCGAGCAGCACGCCCATCCCGACAATTACGCCTACCCCGAATACAATTCAGAACGCGTAAATAAACAGGACGAGGGGTCGCCTCGTCCTGTTTGTTCTGGTGCTTGACAATGCCTAATCGCCGCCGGGTGAGGGCGCGTGCGCGACACGCACGGCCAAGCGGTTCGAATGCTGCTTCGCCATTGTCGCCTCGATGATGATCGCCGAGGTGATGCGCAGGGTTGCACCGATCAACAGCACGGGGATGAGCACGGCACCACCGCCCGCCAGCCAACCACCCAGCGTTGACCCCATGGCCATGCCGAGGCCGAGCGCCTGATGATAGGCGATAGAGTACGGCGCGCCGTTTTCGGCTGGCGCAGTCTCCATATAGAAGCCGAACAAACCAATGCCAGCCGTCGCCGCCCAACTCGCCCCGGTGAACATCGCTCCGATCAACGTCAGATTGACATTGGGCGCAAGCGTGATGATGACGATGCCGAGGCCAGTGCCGAGCATGCCGAGCGCCATCAAGGGACGGTTGCCAATCTTGCGGACGACGCGCGGCGCGACCAAACCCGCAGTAGCCGCCGAGGCCAGTTCGACGAGGCCAAACAACGCGACGAAACCTTCCGCCGCATTGTGCTGCCGTACAAGAAACAAGGTGATATAGGGCGCGGCCACCATGAAGGTGAAGTGCGTCAGCCACGCGAACAGAATCACGGGTTGGAAGCTGCGGGACCGCCACGCTATGAGCGGCGCCAGCAGCGACTCTTTGAGCGACACCTTAACATGCGTCAGCGCCGCTTCCGGCAAAATCGGCTTGCAGCGCGAGACGTGATAGACGCTCATCAAGGCGAAAACGAACGAGAGCAGATACATCGACTGGTAGTTGAGCGGGAAGGGCGCGTGTTCCAGCCACACCCCGTACAGGAGCGCCGCGATACCAAGCGTCACGTTGAGCGAGAGCTGACGGAAACTCAAAAGCTCCGTCATGCGGCTGTTGGAAACCGTTTCCCGCATAAAGACCACAAAGGTGACAGATGCCATCCCTTGCGCCAATGCGGGCAGCGATACCGATAAGACCAGCCACCACGGTTGGAAAGCGGTGGGAAAGAGTGGGGCAAACACCGGCAATAAGAAGGGTAAACGGACGATCAGTGAGACCGGAATCAGCGCACGCAGGGTGGTCTGATAACGATTACGCCACCAGGCGCCAAGGGTCGAAGTCAGCAGCAGTAAAAACGCAGGCACCGAACTGATCAGCCCCAATTCAAAGGGCGAAGCGCCTAAACGAATGGCGAACACCGGGAGAAAACGGTTCGTAGCGGCAAAAGCCAAACCGAACCACGCGATATCTATCACGAGATGATTGAAATTCGATCGCTCGGTATCGACGTTATGCACTTGTGTATCCAGCATGGTAGAGAAGATCCAATGAAACTTGGTTGAGTCGCCAGAGACAACCCTAGTACGAGATGACACATTCCACAATAAGTCCATTTGACCGTGTTGGATATAAAGGATTCTCTCAATTTTTGGTGAAAAATGCTGGTAAAAGCCGATGTACGAAGCCCCCGCAAATCGCTGATTTTTGGGCCAAAATAAGAATGGGACATTCTGCGCCCGCACTTTAGACAATCTGCATATGTTGCACTGCGAGTCAGCTCGTATACTTAGCCATAACTGACGTTCTTTGAAAGGTTATTTAGACCATGATTTCCAACCTCGCCATCGCCCAGCAAGCCAAATTACAACCGATCAGCCAGATCGCGGAGGAGATGGGACTCTCACCCGAAGATTTCGATACGTACGGCAGTCCGTACGTCGCCAAAGTCAACCTCGACGTGATCGAAAAGCTGAAAGACCGCCCGACAGCGAAGTATGTGGTGGTCACGGCGATCACACCGACGCCACTCGGCGAGGGTAAAACCACGACGACGGTCGGCTTGGGGCAAGCGATGAAGCACCTCGGCAAGCGCGGCATCGTCGCCATGCGCCAGCCCTCGCAGGGCCCGACGTTCGGCATCAAGGGCGGTGCAGCGGGCGGCGGTTATGCGCAGGTCGTGCCGATGGAAACATTCAATCTGCACCTGACTGGCGACATTCACGCCGTCACTGCCGCCAATAACCTGCTCGCCGCGATGATCGACAACCGCCTGCTGCGCGGCAATCCGCTCAACATCGATCCGGATACGATCACATGGAAGCGTGTGCTCGACGTAAATGACCGCGCGCTGCGCCACATCATCGTCGGCATGGGCGGCAAGACCGAAGGCGGCTATCTGCGCGAAACCGGTTTTGACATCTCCGTCGCCAGCGAAGTCATGGCGATTCTCGCCCTCACCCGCTCACTGAAAGACATGCGCGAACGCTTCGGGCGTATCGTCATCGGCCTGACCTACGACAAGCAGCCCGTCACCGCCGATATGATCGGCGGCGCGGGGGCGATGGCGGTGCTCATGAAAGAAGCCCTGCGCCCCAACCTGCTGCAAACGCTCGAAAACACCCCCGCGTTCGTGCATGCCGGGCCGTTCGCCAATATCGCGCACGGCAACAGCAGCATCCTCGCCGATCTGATCGCCACCAAGTGCGGCGACTATGTGTTTACGGAAGCGGGCTTCGGCGCGGACATCGGCGCGGAGAAGTTCTTCAACATCAAGTGCCGCACGAGCGGCCTCAAGCCGAACGCCGCCGTGCTGGTCGCGACGGTGCGCGCGCTCAAGTCGCACAGCGGGCGCTACAAGGTGGTTGCGGGTAAGAAGCTGCCGCCGGAAATGCTCGAACTCAACGTCGCCGACGTGGAAGCGGGCGCGGCCAACCTCATCAAGCAGATCGAGAACGTTAAGAAGCACGGCGTGACGCCCGTCGTCGCCGTCAACGTGTTCGAAGGTGACCATGCCGAAGAAATCGCGGCCATTAAGCGGATTGCGGTCGAAGCGGGCGCGTTGGGCGCGGCAGTCTCGCGCCACTTCGCCGAAGGCGGCGCGGGCGCGGTCGAACTGGCGGAGATGGTCATGAGCGCGGCGGAAGGCGAAAGTACCTTCCAACCGCTGTATGACCTCGACCTGCCGATCAAGACCAAGATCGAGACGATTGCCAAAGAAATCTACGGCGCGGACGGCGTGAGCTTCGAAGCCGCCGCCGAACGTCAGATCCGCGACTACGAAGCCAACGGCTTCGGCAAACTGCCGATCTGCATGGCGAAGACGCACCTCAGTCTGAGCCACGACCCCACGCGCAAGGGCGCGCCCAAGGGCTTCACGCTGCCCATCCGCGAAGTGCGCGCCAGCGTCGGCGCAGGCTTCATCTACCCACTGTGCGGCGACATGATGACCATGCCCGGTTACGGCGAGCACCCCGCCGCCGAAAACGTCGACATTGACGACGACGGCGAGACGATTGGTTTGTTCTAAACCCCTCTCTCCTGCCCCTTTCCGTCCGGAGAGGGGCAGGTTGCCCCACACCACTCACCGAGCGCTGATTTTCACACGCTGAATTAAGCCAACTGATCGTGTAGAATGAGGTTGTGAATGACCGACTCCTGAATGGGAGGGGGAACCTATGTCGTTTTTCGGCAACCGCCGTCAATCTGAACAACAACCACCGCCGCCACCGCCGAAGCCACAAGCACCACCGCCCGCCGCTGCCCCCGCGCAGCCCGTCGGGTTTGAGACGGTTTTAGGCGCGAACACGACGCTGGAAGGCACGCTGCGCAGCAACGCCAACGTCCGGTTGGATGGCACGTTTACCGGAACGCTGGAAATCAACGGAAATGTCCTCGTCGGCGAAACCGCCAAGATCAACGCGGACATCAACGCGAAAAACGTGTCGATTGCCGGCGCGGTGCGCGGCAACGTCAGCGGCAAGAAGGTGCAGCTTCTGCGCACGGGTCGCATCTGGGGCGATATCCGCGCCGCGGCGCTCACCACCGAAGAAGGCGCGTTCATCGATGGCAAGATCACGATGATCAGTCAGGAAACGCCGCCGGGCAGCGCTGTGCCCAAACTGGAAGAAACAACCGAGGAAAAGGAGAGTTCTATGGACAAGCTCAAGCTCGATCCGCCGAACATCCCTGCCGACCCCGATGCCATTTCACCATCTGTCACGCCGACGAGCGAACCCGCCGACGTTGATGCCGTCTCGCCCGCCGTCACCCCGACCGGAGCGCCGGAAGATACCACGACCAGTCTCGGCGCAACCGAAACCGATGTAGACGAGATGTTCGACCAGCCCACGGGCGACACCGTGCAGGATGGCCTCGTCGAGAACATCAGCGAAGGGCACGAAAACGAACTCCACGTCGGTGGCGACTGGACTGCCGGGCAAACCAACGAAGATTTCGGCAAAGACACGCCGACCGACGAACCACGACAATCAACTTAGGACTACAGTAGGGAAGCTGGCATGATCAGGGTGTTATTCGTCTGTCTCGGCAACATTTGCCGCTCACCAATGGCTGAAGCGATCTTTCAGGATATGGTGAACAAAGCCGGGCTGAGCAGCAAAATTATGGTCGACTCGGCGGGCATTGGCTCATGGCATGTGGGCGAACGCGCGCACAGCGGCACGCTGGAGATTCTGACGAAGAACAAAATCAGCTACGACGGGCGCGCGCGGCAGATTGAGCGCGTCGACCTCGACAAGTTCGATTACGTGCTGGCGATGGATCGCGAAGTCTTGCAGTACATTTTGCGCAATGGCACGGGCGCGCAGGCGGAAATCACGCTGTTCCTGACCTATGCCAAACTCGCGGGCGTGGTGACCGGGGATGAAGTACCTGACCCGTACTACGATAACTCGTTTGATCGCGCCTACAGCCTAATTCAGCGCGGCTGCGCGGCCCTGCTCGACAGTATCCGGCAGTCCGAAGGCGTCTAAAACAGGACTGAGAACTGAGGTTAAAGGACTGAGCAAAACCGTGTTTACTCAGTCCTCAGTCCTCAAACCTCAGTCCTGACTGCTTATTCCCGTTCCTCAATCGGTTTCCACGCCAAACCCATTGGCCCGACATAATCCACGCTCGGGCGAATGAGGCGGTTGCTCTCCACCTGTTCGATAATATGTGCCGTCCAACCCGCCATGCGGCTCATCGCAAACAGCGGCGTGAACATATCCACGTCAATATCCAGCGTATAGAGCGCAATCGCGCTGAAGTAATCGACGTTCGGATACAGGTTACGTTCGATGAAGTACTGATCGGCGCGCGCCAGCTTGGCGAGGTTGTCGGCGATCAGGAACCATTTCATGTTGCCGGAGGCCTTCGCCAGCGCCTCAGAGCGTTCGCGCAGCACCGCCGCCCGCGGATCAAGGGCCTTGTACACGCGGTGACCAATTCCCATGATGCGCCGGTTGCCATTCTTGATGTTGTCGGTGAACCAGCGATCCACATTTTCGACCTCGCCGATCTCCATGAACTGGAGCATGGCTTCCGTGTTCGCGCCGCCGTGCGCCGGCCCTTTGAGCGTACCAATCGCGCTGACAATGGCGCTGTGCATATCCGAGCCCGTGCTGACGGTCACTCGGGAGGCGAAGGTGCTGGCGTTCATACCGTGCTCGGTGAGCAGCACCATGTAGGCGTTGATGGCGTCAACGGCAGTGGCAGCGGGTTCCGCCCCGGTGATCATGTAGACGAAATTCGCTGAGAGATTCAGGTCTTTGCGCGGGGCGAGCGGTTCCTGCCCCTTGCGGATGCGCATCCACGCCGCGCTGATGGTCGTCACCTGCCCGGTCAAACGCACGGCCTTGCGGCGCAGCGCGTCAAGCGAATAGTTTTCGCTGTCCGGGTCGTAGAAAGCGAGGGCGGAGACGGCCGTGCGCAGCACCGCCATCGCATTGGCATCTTTAGGAAACGTTTTGAGGAGGGTCAGCACTTCATCAGGGATGCTGGCGTTTTCAGCAATCGCGGCGCGGAGCTGCTCCAGTTCGGTCGCATTCGGCAGCTTGCCTTCCCACAGCAGATATACGACTTCTTCGTAGAGGGCATGGGCTGCTAAATCTTCAATCTTGTAACCGGAGTAGATCAACTTGCCTTCGGTGCCGTTGACAAGACTTAGTCGACTATCACCAATAGAAACGCCATCGAGTCCCTTTTTCGCCTGACTCATCGCTCAAAACTCCTTACGGGCTGGGTTGTGTAGCGCGTGAGTATAGCGGTTTGTGCCGTTCGTAACAAGCGAATAAGCTGCGGCGTGTACACCAATAAAAAGGGCGCAGCATGGCTGCGCCCCAAAAGATGTTACGCAAATGCGAACTAGCGCTGATCGACGGGGACGTAATCGCGCGCGGTTTCACCCGTGTAAATCTGGCGCGGGCGATTGATGCGCGTCTGCGGGTCGTTGTGCATTTCTTTCCACTGCGAAATCCAGCCGGGAAGACGACCGAGGCCGAACATCACGGTGAACATGGACGTGGGAATGCCAAGCGCACGGTAGATGATGCCGCTGTAGAAGTCCACGTTCGGGTACAGCTTGCGCTCGATGAAGTACGGGTCACTGAGCGCTGCGTCGGCCAGCCCACGGGCGATGTCAAGCAGCGGGTCGGTGACGTGGAGGGCGTTGAGCACATCATCCGCCGCCTTACCGAGGATCTTGGCGCGCGGGTCGAAGTTCTTGTAGACGCGGTGACCGAAACCGAACAGGCGGAAATTCGAATTCTTGTCTTTCGCCATGTTGACGTACTTCTGCACGTCGCCGCCATCACGATGAATGTCTTCGAGCATCATGATGACTTCCTGGTTCGCGCCACCATGCAGCGGCCCCCACAGCGCGTTGACGCCCGCCGCAACCGAAGCGAACACGTTCGCCTGGCTGCTGCCGACCATACGCACGGTCGAGGTGCTGCAGTTCTGTTCGTGATCGGCGTGCAGAATCAGGAGCAGGTCAAGCGCCTTGACGACGACATCCGGAATGTCGTAATCATGCGTGGGCACCGAGAACATCATGTGCAGGAAGTCGGCGGTGTAGCTCAGGTCGCTGCGCGGGTAGACGTACGGCTGACCCACCGATTTCTTGTAGGTGAAAGCAGCCAGCGTCTTGAACTTCGCCAGCAAACGCATGATGTTGGTGTCGATAATCTCCGGGTCGAGCAGGTCAGGATGATACGCAGAGAGCGAAATCACCATCGCGGACATGATCGCCATCGGGTGCGCGCTCGGCGGATAGCCTTCGAACAGCTTCTTCATGTCTTCGTGCACGAGCGAGTGCTTGTTCAGGCGAGCGTTGAACTTGTCCAGTTCATCCGCCGTGGGCAAATGACCGTAGATCAGCAGGTAGCAAACTTCGACAAACGTCGCCTGAGTCGCGAGCTGTTCAATCGGATAGCCGCGATAGCGCAAAATGCCTGCATCGCCATCAATGTAGGTGATCGAACTGCTGCACGCACCGACATTCCCATAACCAGGATCATAAGCAATCGCGCCGGTTTGGGCGCGCAGCTTGCTGATGTCGATTGCGACTTCGTTTTCGGAACCTGCGAATACGGGGAACTCGTATTCCTTGTCATTCAAAATGAGCTTGGCGTTGGGCATTTTTGCTTCCATTCAATAGATTTTGACGTGTTCAAGCCTTTGACCGTCAAAGTTACCTGAAACTCGTCATTCGACGCATGATAGGTGACATACCTTTGACGGGATATTTTACACTAGCTGGTTCTGTAATGGAATGAAATATGGGGAACGCTAAGGTTTACGCCTGGTTCGTGGGTTATGCTCACCCCACGCCGCCAACCACTATCCCGGCATTGATGGCGACTGATGCGCCCGTTTGCCCTAATCGCTGCAGCGCCAAACCATCGGTTTGACGCGACTCATTCCAAAGCCAGCGTTTTGCACAAACGCCCAGCCGTATAAAATCTCTCGTCTGCACATGGGCGAACCTCAGGCATGACGGCATACTTAATAGATGCTCAGACGACGCTGCGACTTACCTTGCAGCTTGAAACCGACTGTTATTGAGGTCGCGTAACCCCTTGCAAAGTTTTTCGGACTATGATAGTCTCTTCAACATGACTAACTTGAGTGGACACGTCGACTTCAAACACCCCGCGCACATCGGCCTGATGTGTAGCATGATGATGTGTTGTCTGGAGTACAGGGATACCCCCGGACGTGTCGCGCTGCGCGGTAGAGTGTAAGTCGTTAACCGCGTATATCACGCTGAAATGTGAGAGCCGACCTTCCGGGGTCGGCTCTTTTTGTTTCTGGTCGTGATGAGTGATTTACGTAGGGTTTGCCCTACACCGCACTTGGGAGAAGGTATGCGCGTCATCTTGGAACGTGCGCTGCAAAAGCGCATCTTTGCACACTTGGAATCGACCTACCCCAACGAGGGCGGCGGTTTCCTGCTCGGGACGCAGACGGCAGATACGCTCGTCATCACAGAGACGATTCCCGTCGAAAACGTCTTCGAGGCCGAGGAACAGTATCACCGCTACGCCATGACGCCACTCGACTGGGCGCGTCTGGAAGATCAAGCGGATGAACGCGGGCTGACGCTCGTCGGCTACTATCACAGCCACCCGGATTCTCCCGCTATCCCCTCGGTCTATGACCGTGACCACGCTTTACCCCATTTTTCCTATTTGATCACCCAAGTACAAAACCAGCAGGCCGTCGAGATGCACGCGTGGCGCTTGCGTGACGACCGCACTGCGTTTGATGCAGACATATTGGATGTTAGAGGAGAGAACAAGACGATGGCTCAGCCGCTGGTGACGACCCAATGGGTTGCCGAGAACAAGAACAGTGTCCGTTTGATCGAAGTCGACGTCGATACCACCCAGTACGAACAGGGGCACATCCCCGGCGCAGTCGCCTTCAACTGGCAGACCCAGCTCCAGAACCAGACGACGCGCGATATCGCCTCACCGGAAGAATTCGCTGCGCTGCTCAGTCAGGCATCGGTCACGCCGGATACGCACGTCGTGCTGTATGGCGATAACAACAACTGGTTCGCCGCCTACGCCTTCTGGCTGTTCCAGTACTACGGTCACACCAATGTCAGCCTGTTGGACGGTGGCCGCAAGAAGTGGATCGCCGAAGGCCGCGAAACCACGACCGACGTTCCCACCTACCCCGCCACGAGCTACACCGTCACGACCATCAATCATCATCTGCGCGCCGACCGCGACTACATCAAGCAGCGTCTCGAAAAGCAGGGCTTCGGCCTGGTCGACGTGCGTTCGAATGACGAATACACGGGCAAGATCATCGCCCCGCCCGGCATGAGCGAAACGGCGCAGCGCCCCGGTCACATCCCCGGCGCGGCGAACATCCCGTGGGCGCAGGCCGTCGCCGAAGATGGCTCGTTCAAGTCGAAGGATGAGCTGACCAAACTGTATGGTGCGAAGGGCATCAGCGCGGATGTGCCGGACGTGGTGGCGTACTGCCGCATCGGCGAACGCTCGTCGCACACGTGGTTCGCGCTCAAGTACATCCTCGGCTTCGAGAACGTGCGCAACTACGACGGCTCGTGGACCGAATGGGGCAACCTGATCGGCGCGCCGATTCGCAAGGGCGAACAGCCGTAATACCGAGACCTGATAGTTGTAGGGGCAAGGCGCGCCTTGCCCCTACGCGACTAGAAAACTCACTGTAGGGACGAGGCATGCCTCGTCCGCCCAACTTCCAACCTGTGACAGAACGACGAGGACGACCTCGTCCCTACGAAGGAATGAGAGAGAACGACGATGGCAGGCACGAACGGAACCGAACACCAAAAGGGCTTTGATACGCTGGCGCTGCACGCGGGCTATTCGCCTGACCCGACGACGGGATCGCGCGCCGTCCCGATCTACCAGACGACCTCCTACCAGTTCCGCGACACGGAACACGCCGCGAACCTGTTCGCGCTGGCCGAACCGGGCAACATCTACACGCGCATTATGAACCCAACCAACGCGGTCTTCGAAGAACGTATTGCCGCGCTCGAAGGCGGCATTGCGGGTCTGACGACCGCGTCCGGCCAGTTTGCCGAAACGCTCACCGTACTGACGCTGGCGAACGCGGGCGACGAAATCATCAGCACGTCGGCGCTGTACGGCGGCACCTACACGCTGTTCTCGCAGAGCCTGCGCCGCCTGAACATCACCGCGCACTTCGTGCAGAATGCCGATGTCAAAGGCATCGAGGCCAAGATCAACAGCAAGACCCGCCTGATTTACCTCGAAACCATTGGCAACCCGAAGCTGGAAATCCCCGACTTCGAAGCCATCGCCGCGCTCGGCAAGGCCTACGGCGTCCCGGTCGTCGTCGATAACACCTTCGGCACGCCGTACCTATTCTCTCCGTTCAAGTGGGGCATCAACATCAGCTTGCACTCGACCACCAAGTGGATCGGCGGGCACGGCTTGAGCATCGGCGGCGTGATCGTCGACGGCGGCAACTTCGACTGGAAGGCCAGCGGTCGGCATGACGGCATCGTCGCCCCGGAACCGGCCTATCACGGCGCGGTCATCGCCGATGTAGCGGGTCCGGCGGCCTTCATCGCCCGCGCCCGTATCGTCGGCCTGCGTGACTTCGGCGGCAGCCAGGCTCCGTTCAACACGTTCCTCAACATCATTGGTCTGGAAACGCTGTCGCTGCGCATGCAGAAGCACGTCGCCAACGCCAAGGCGGTCGCGGAATATCTGGCGCAGCACGCGGCGGTCGAATGGGTAAACTACCCCGGCCTGCCGAATCACCCCAGCTACGAGCGCGCACAGAAGTATCTGCCGAAGGGCGCGGGCGCGGTGCTCGGCTTCGGCATCAAGGGCGGCAAGGAAGCTGGCCGCAAGTTCATCGACAACTTGAAGATTTTCTCGCACCTTGCTAATGTAGGTGACGCGCGTTCTCTGGCGATTCACCCCGCCACGACCACTCACAGTCAATTGAGCGAGCAGGAACAGGCGACGACTGGCGTCACGGACGATTATGTGCGCCTCGCCATCGGCATTGAAGACATCAACGACATTCTGTGGGATCTGGATCAGGCGCTGGCAGTGTCACAGGGCGTGAGCGTCCACGCGGTGTCGTAACCATTGCATCAGAGCGCCGGGGCGGGGGACGCCCTACCCCGGCGCGGATCATCCGGAGGGTGATATGCGCACGCACGAGCCAAACTCAGTCGGGATCGTAGCTAAACATTACGCACACTTTGACCAACCACTCCCCCTGCGCACCGGGCAGGTCTTGGAGCGGTTTACGCTGGCTTACGAAACCTATGGGACGCTCAACGCGGATCACTCCAACGCGATCCTGATTTGCCATGCCCTCTCCGGCGATTCGCACGTCGCCGGGTACTACACGAATGATCCCGACGAGAAACCGGGCTGGTGGGATGACGCCGTCGGGCCGGGTAAGATGTTCGATACCAACCGCTACTACGTGATCTGCGCCAACGTGATTGGCGGGTGTCAGGGCAGCACCGGACCGTCGTCGCCCGCGCCGGATGGTCAGCTCTATGGGCTGCGCTTCCCGCTCGTGACCATCGCCGACATGGTGGCGGCGCAGCGGCTGCTCATGGATCGGCTCGGCATTCAGCGGTTGTTCGCGGTGGCGGGTGGCAGCATGGGCGCGATGCAGGCGCTGCAATGGACGGTCGATACGCCGGAACGCGTGGCAAACTGCCTGTTCCTTGCCGCGACGCCGCGCTCGTCCACGCAGAACATCGCCTTTAACGAGATCGGGCGGCAGGCGATCTACGCCGATCCGCGCTGGAATCGCGGCGACTACTACGGCGCGGATCGCGAAGCGCCGGATGCGGGGCTGGCGGTGGCGCGCATGGTCGGGCACATCACCTACATGAGCGAGCGCTCGCTGGAAAGCAAGTTCGGGCGCACGCTGCAAGGGCACGATCAACTGCCGTACACGTTCTTGGCGCCGGAGTTCACAGTCGAGAGCTACTTACAGCATCAGGGCGAAAAGTTCGTGCAGCGCTTTGACGCGAACAGCTATCTGTACATCACAAAGGCGCTCGACTACTTCGACATTCAGGAAGATTACCCGACGATGGCCGACTCGCTGCGCCGCACGAGTCCCGAAACCAAGTTCCTCGTCGTGAGTTTTTCGAGCGATTGGCTGTACACAGCGGCGCAGGCGCAGGAACTGGTCAACGCGCTGCATACGGCGGGGCGCACAGTCCGCCATCATGAAGTGATCGCCGAATTCGGCCACGACTCGTTTCTGGTCGAAGTCGAAACGATGACCCACCTCGTCGGCGGTTATCTCGACGAACAGTGGACACTGCGCGGCGCATCCATCGCCGCAGATTAACAACGCGACCCGGTGGCTGAACGGCTAGGCAGCGGTCTGCAAAACCGTGTGAACGGGTTCGACTCCCGTCCGGGTCTTGGAACTTTTAATGGCAATGAAAGAGAGAGTCAGAGAGTCATGGCAAGCATCAAAATTCCGACGCCCCTGCGCGTATATACTGGCAACAACGCTCAGGTCAGCGTGAGCGGCGAGACCGTCGGGGCGGCGTTGATCGACCTGACGAGCCAGTACCCGGAACTGAAGCAGCACCTGTTCAATGGTGATCAACTGCGGAACTTCGTCAACGTGTATCTCGGCGAAGAAGACATTCGCTTTTTAAGTGGGCTCGACACCGACATCGACAGCGATACGCTGCTGCGTATCATTCCCAGCATCGCCGGAGGCTAAATCATGCGCAAAGTTGACCAGAGCGGTCTCAAGACCGGGCAAGCCCTCACTATCATTCTGCTGCTGGCGGCCTTCGTCCTCAGCAGTCCGCTGCTCGTCGCCATCGTCGGCATCTCGCAGTTTCTCGGCGCTCTGGATGTATCGTTTGCGCCGTTCCGCGTGGCCTATAAGACCGTCGGACAGCGCTTCGTCAAGCCGAATATCATCACCGACAACCCGGAACCGCATCGCTTCGCCATGCTGGTCGGCGCGATCTTCAACGGCGTCGCGACGCTGGCGCTGCTCAGCGGCGCGTCGACCGTCGGTTGGGTGCTGGTGTGGATCGTGATCGTGCTGGCGAACCTGAATTTCTGGCTCAGCTTCTGCGTCGGCTGCCTGATGTACTATCAACTCAATCGCCTCGGTGTTCCCGGCTTCAAATACGCGCCGATTTCGGAATAGGGGAAAGACAGGGCTATGCTTGAGCGACTGCTGATCGCTGCCGTGCTGCTGGCGGCAGGTTATGTGGCTTACCGGGTGTGGATCGCACGGCAAAAGGGTTCGGTCAATGCGCTCGTGCCCGTCGACCCGCTGCTCACTGGAGTCACGCCCGGCGTCCCGGTGATCGTCTACTTCACCACGCCGATGTGCGTGCCGTGCAAGACGCAGCAGCAGCCCGCGCTCGAACGTCTGCGCAACGAAGTGACAGTGCAGATCGTCAAAGTCGATGCCTGCGAAGACCCGGACGCGGCGGATCGCTGGGGCGTGTTCTCGTCGCCGACGACCTTTGTCATCGACGGACACGGCCAAACGCGCGCGGTGAATCACGGTGTTGCCGATTTCCATAAATTGAAGGCACAATTGCAGGGGTAGTTGAAAGTCAAAAGTTAAAAGTGCAGTCGCACTCGACTTTCCACTTTTAACTTGTACCTTTTAACTCAGTCTCAACTACAAATGAGGTAGAAGCAAACCTATGCAACCGATTGTGAATGAACTGGGTGACCTGTCCAACGCGGAGATCAACCGTTACGGGCGGCACTTGATTATGCCGGAATTCGGCATGGACGGTCAGCGCCGTTTGAAGGCATCGAGCGTGCTGATCATTGGCACAGGCGGTCTCGGCAGCCCGTTGGCGCTGTATCTGGCGGCGGCGGGCATCGGGCGGATCGGGCTGGTCGATTATGACGTGGTCGACGAAACCAACTTGCAGCGGCAGATCGTACACGGGCAGAGCAGCATCGGCGTGACCAAAGTCGACAGCGCGGAACGCCGTCTGCGTGACCTGAACCCCTTCCTGCAAATCGATAAGTACAACGTCCCGCTGACGAGCGAGAACGCGCTGGAAATCCTCGCGCCCTACGATGTCATCATCGACGGCACGGACAATTTCCCCACGCGCTACCTGACCAACGATGCGTGCGTCAAGCTCGGCAAGCCGAACGTCTACGGCAGCATTCTGCGCTTTGAAGGCCAGCTCAGCGTGTTTTACGCCAAAGAAGGCCCGTGCTATCGCTGCATGTTCCCCGAACCCCCGCCGCCGGGACTCGTCCCGAACTGCGCGGAAGCGGGCGTACTCGGCGTGCTCCCCGGCGTGATCGGCACGATGCAGGCGACCGAAGCCATCAAGCTGATCACCGGCATCGGCGAGACGATGGTCGGGCGCATGCTGCTCTACGATGCGTCGGACATGACCTTCACGACGATCAAGGTGCGCAAGAACCCCAACTGCCCGGTGTGCGGCATCCCGCACGAACAGGTGCAGTTGATCGACTACGAGCAGTTCTGCGGCGTCCCGGCGCACGATCACGTGCCGACCGCGGCGGCCACTAACGGCAACGGCAACGGCAAGGTCAGCGACCCGAATGCCCCGGTCAAGGGCATTGACGTGGTGCAGTTGAAGGCGCTCTACGACAGCGGTTCGCCGTTCGTGCTCGACGTGCGCAATCCGGAAGAGTTCGAGATCGCGATCATGCCGGACACGGTCAAGATCCCCAAGCCGCAGATTCAGTTGGCGGTGGAAGATGTGAAGGCCGGACGTAAGACGGTCGATCAGACGGTGCTGGCGCAGATTCCGCGCGACCGCGAGGTGATCGTGCACTGCCGTTCCGGCGTGCGCTCGGCGGACGTGATCAAGCTGCTGCGGCAGGTCGGCTGGGACAACGACAAGCTGGTCAACGTGGAGGGCGGCATCCTCGCGTGGGCGCGGCAGATCGACACGAGCCTGCCGACGTACTAACCAAATTCAGCGCTACAGAGTGGAGTTAAAAACAGGCTCGGTCACGTGACCGAGCCTGTTTCGCTTTACTTCCCGCGAATGATCGTATCCGCCCATTCGATATGTTCGGGGTAATGCCAGAAGGTGTTCGCGGCGATGCGCGTTAACACCGGATCGCCCTCATTGTTCTCCTGCCCCGTGGGCAGGTACGCGCCATAAGGTTTCTGCAAGTCTGCCCATGTCAGCGTGCGCGTTTTTGCGACCAGCCCCTGATGCGCCTCCGCCATGCGCCGCTTGACCTCGTCCCACGGCACAGCGTGCGTGCGCTGGCGAATCTGCTCGTTTATCAGGTCGTACTCACGCGCCGCCCACGCCGCCGGGTCGATGCCCATCGCCGCAGTGCGATCCTGCTTATTGAGCAGCGCGATCACCCCGCCCGTCCACACGGCCAGATGCATCACATGATCCTTCGCCGTCCAGCCCGCCGCATCGGTCGCCCCGGTCGCCTCGGCTTCGGTCAGCGACTCGCTGTATCCGCGCAGGTAGTCCCACGCCTGATCCGCATAGGTCAGCAAGGTTTCAGTCGAGTCGATGGGATCAGTCATCTGGATCGCGGCGATCCAAGGGCGGTGTTCGGCGTAATGCCGGTAACCATCGCCCATCACGTAGTCGATGATGGGATGCCCATCATTGTCGGCCTGCTCATCGGGCAGGAAGTTGCCGTAGGGACGGTGCAAATCTTCCCAAGAGAGGCGTTCAAGCGCGGCCATCATCCGACCATGCGCGGCGTCGAAGCGGCGCAGCACTTCCAGCCATGACAAATAGCGGTTGTTGCGCTGAATTTCCGCGTTGATTTCGTCCAGCACATGCCGATCCCACACCGCCTGATCCACGCCCATGGTCGCCACGCGCGGCCCTTTGTTGAGCAGTGCCGCCACGCCATCTTCCCACACAGCGAGGTGGATCACATGGTCTTTGATCGTCCAGCCCGCCGCATCGGTCGCAATGGTGACGCGCGTTAGATCAAGCGGAGTCACGAAGGCAATAAAGTCGTCGTAGCCTTCGCGCATCCGCCGCAGCAGATCGGCTTTGTCCGTCGGCTCGTCATCCGCGATGGCTTGGAGCCACGGCTGATGTTCCTCATAATGCTCGTAGGTATTCCCGGCGATGTAGAGATAGAACGGCTCCTGGCGGTACTGCTCAGTCGCCGTCGGCAGATACGTCACCAGCGGCGCATTGATGTCCGCCTCGCTGATCGACTCCACGTGCCCCAGCAGCCGTGTGTGCACCGCGTCAAGGCGGCGCAGCACCTCGTCGAAGGGGATATCCTTGGTCTGCGCCTGTACCGCCGCGTTGATCCCATCGACATTCAACGGGTCGAACAGCCCCGCGTCGACCCCCATCACCTCGGCGCGCGACCGCCCGGTCAGCAGCGCCCACACGCTGTCTTCCCACACCACCGCATGCATGACATGGTCTTTGATCGTCCAGCCGACTGCATCGGTGTGCACCGAATGCTGTTCCGGGGTCAGCGTGTGCAGATACGCGACAAATTCGGCGTAGCCTTGCCGCATCTTCGTCAATAATTCGTCTTTTTGCACCTAATTTCCCTTTCCAAACATGACTTCCAGCGCCCGCCATACGGTATTCGACCACATGGTGTAATTGTGGCCGCCGCTGAACTCGTGATACGTCACCTTGTAGCCGTGTGTGCGCAGCAGTTCGCGCATCTGGCGGTTGCCCGTGAGCAGCCATTCGAGCGCGCCCGTATCCTGCCAAATCTTGATCGACTTGCCCTCACCCAGCTTGATCAGCTTGTCGACGAGCATCTCGCGGCCATCCGGCGCGATGCCGAATGCCCCCGATTGACTGATCACCTTGCCGAAGATCTCCGGCATGCGCACGCCTGCCCACAGCGCCATCAGCCCGCCCATTGACGCACCGAGTACACCGTAGCTCCCCGGCTGCTCTTTGACGTCAATCAGGTTGAGCTCTTGCTGTGCCAACGGCAGCACATGCTCGCGCACAAAGTACAGCGTCGTATCGTTCTCCGTGTATTCGACCATGCGTGCCGATCCACCGTTGCCGAGCAGCGCGAGCGCAATCGGCTCGATGCGCCCCTGCGCGATCAAGTTGTCGACGATGTTGCACAGGTAGGCGCGGCGCATATAGTCCGGCCCATCCCACACCACCACGAGCGGCACCGCCTCCTCGACGGGTGGACGGTAGAGAAAAACTTCGCGCGGCGCGCTCGCCACCGTGCTGCCCGCCTCGACCAGATGCCGCGTCACCGTGCCGCGCGTCACGCCCTTCTTGCGCGCCACCAGTTCGGTCAGGTCGCACTCCGGCATGATGAAGACATGGTTGACGGCATCCATACCGTTCCACACTACATGCGGATTAAAGGGGTCGGCGAGTCGCTCATTGCGCGAGAGCATATAGGCATATTCGATGTAGGCGTCGGCAGGTAGCGTCAACGTGTGCGCCCACACATCCGGCTCAATCTGCTCTAGCTGGATCGGCTGCCCTTCTCCATCCCAATCGTTGAAGTCACCCACCAGCACCGGAGCGGGTTCCGCCCCTTCGCCGTACCAGACAAATGTCACTTGATCGCCATCAATTAACGGGGTACCTTCATCCCGCGCTCGTTCCAACCATGTCATAGTGCTTATCTCCAGCTCAGAAATTAATTTCATAAATTCTATCGAATCCTGACCTTTAGGCTATCTGCGCGCTGACAGAGATTGTTAAAATTGGATCAAGATCACTTTTAGGGATGTCACATGCCTGTTTTGCTGCTCTCGCGTGGTGACCAAGCCAGCCGCACCTTGCTCAAGCAAGCGATTGAGGCGCGTTATGGTCACAGCCCGCCGATGATCGAAACGACGAAGATCGATCTAAAAGGGCGCAGCCGCGTCAAACTTCCGTTTACGACGACGTGGATGCCAGTCGAAGCGACGGTGTACGTTAAATTCCCCTCGGCCATTCGCTGGGATTTCACCATGCGGCCAGTCGGGCTGCCCGTGAGTAACATGAGCGAAGCCTTTGATGGATCGGCGCTGCGACGCACACGCGTGCTGCGGAGTTCCGAAGTTAACACGGATACGGGGCTGATCCGTTCCCTGCGCGCCCGCCTGTGGTCCATGGCGGTGATGCTGCTCACGCCGCTTTCGGATCCCTCGGTCGAAGTGCGGATGCTCGGCGAGACGACGTTGGTGGTCGAGAATACGCAGACGGATATTCGCGTCAATCTGCAGTTGAACGCCGACAAAACGGTGCATCAGATTGGCACGGTGTGCTTTAACCCGCTCACCGAAAAAGAACAGATCTACACCTTGCGCGCGACGAACGGGCAGGAGCAAGTCAGCGATATCATGTTTCCGCGGCAGATTGAGGTGCTGTGGGACGACGAGGTCGAAGCCGAGCTGAACCCGGTCAGCATTGAGACGAACCTCACCCTCGACGATAGTTTTTTCCGCATTTAGGTCTTGTAGCGGTCGGGCATGATCTGCCGCCGGACGTCGTAGACCTCAAACCCGCGCTTGATATAGTTGGGAAGCGCGGCCGGGCTGTCCAGATTGCAGGTATGCACGTACACCCGTTTCGCCCCATCTTTCCACGCCTGATCAATCGCTGCACTCAACAGATGCTTGCCGAGCCCCGCGCCCATGCTGCCGGGGAACAAGCCAAAATAGGCGATTTCGGTATCGTCCCCCTGCCGTTCCAGCTCAAAATACCCGGATACCAGTTCATCGACATACAGCACGTAAATGCTGACTTCGGGGCGCGTGATTGCGGCCAGCAGTTCGGCATCGGACATCAGCCGCCGATCACGCCAGAACAGCGCATCGCCGACACCGTCATACAGGCGGCGGTAGAGCGCCACGTCGGGCGTCGTCAGCCGGCAAATCTTCACTCCCTCGCGCTGGATGAACGCGGGCATGAACAGCGCGGCCTCCGTCATCTCCAGATACGTAATGATGAGGAATTCAGGAAAATCGCTCGCTGGCGCAGTCATCGGCATACCCCTGTTAATCCAAATCCGTTATAATCGGCATTCATCTATTTTGATGAAAACGACGCGCTCAGGATCGGGCAATTTGCCCAAATCTTCCAAGCGTTAGCCGTCACTATTTCACAAAACGAACCAGCAGACTTTTAGTATTGAGGTCACTCATGGATTTCTCGCTCTCCGAAGAACACCTACAAGCTCAGAAAATGGTGCGCGACTTCGCCGCCAAAGAAGTGATCCCGGTCATCGGCGAATGGGATCGCAAGCAAGAAATGAACCCCGCCTTCCTGCCGCGCATGGCCGAACTCGGCATTCTCGGCATCTGCATCCCCGTCCGCTACGGCGGTCAGGGTTTTGACTACATCACGCTCGGCCTCGTCTGCGAAGAGCTGGAACGCGCGGACACGCATCTGCGCGTGATTATGTCGGTGCATGCCGGCCTTAACAGCCTGTCGATTCTGCAATGGGGCACGGAAGAACAGAAGCAGCGCTTCCTCGTGCCGCAGGCCAAAGGCGAGAAGTACGGCGCGTTCGGCCTGACCGAACCGGGCGTCGGCAGCGACGTGATCAACATGGCGTCGACCGCCCGCCGTGAAGGCGAGGTGTACATTCTCAACGGCGAGAAGATGTGGATCAGCCTCGCGACCAAGGCCCACAATTTCCTCGTCGTCGCCAAGACTGATCCGAGCGCGGGGCATCGCGGCCTGACAGCGTTCATCGTCACCAGCGACATGAAGGGCGTCAAGACGGGCGACATTCACGGTAAGCTCGGCGTGCGCGCGGGTTCGACGGGTTGGGTCGCCATGGAAAACGTGGAAGTCCCGGTCGCCAACCGCCTCGGCGAAGAAGGCGAAGGCTTCAAGATCGCGATGGCAGCACTGGATAACGGGCGCTACACCGTCGGCGCGGGCGCGGTCGGCTTGATCCGCGCGTGCCTCGAAGACAGCATCACGTATGCCAAAGAACGCCGCACCTTCGGCAAGCCGATTGCCGATCACCAGTTGATCAAGCAGAAGATCGGCTACATGCAGCAGTGGTACGACGCAGCCAGCCTCCTCATCTACAAGGCCGGTTGGATGAAGAACATGGGGATGCGCAACACGCGCGAAACGGGCATGGCGAAGTGGTATGCCACCGACATGAGCGTACAGGCCGCGCTGGAAGCCGTGCAGATTCACGGTGCCTACGGCTTCAGCGATGAGTACCCGGTCGAACGCTACCTGCGCAACAGCAAGGGCGCGGTGATCTACGAAGGCACGAGCGAAATCCATCAGTTGATGCAGGCTGACTACGCGCTCGATTACCGCCACGACGGCAATCTGCGCTGCGAACTACCCGCCTACGACCCCGAATACTGGCAGAGCGAACCAGTCGAAGCGTAAGCAGGATACTGCTGCCTCTGCCCTCACCCAATTCTCTGGGATGAGGGCAGAGTTTCCCGTATAATGGACACACTCACGGCGACTAGGTCGCCGTTTTTGTCCAATTAGCTTGAGGCGTGTATGAAGATCGTCTTTCTCGGCGACAGCCTGACGTGGGGTGGCTATGGCGGCAATTTCGTCGACGAAGTGCGCCGCTTGCTGCCTGACCACGAAATTATCAATGCGGGCGAAGGTGGCAACACCGTGGTCAACTTGCTGCGGCGGCTGGACCGTGATGTGCTCAGTCACCAACCGGATGCGGTGTTTGTCATGGTGGGCGGCAACGATGCAATCTCGTACAGCCAGTTCAAAACGCGCTCATATTATCGACAGGCGCAGGACATCGAAGAGGGTTTCGTCACGCCGGAGATGTTCGAGGCAGGCTATCGCGATCTGCTCACCCAACTCCAGCTCGCCCATGTGGTCACGTGGGTGGGGTTGGAACCCTCCGAGTACAACCAGACGGTCACCGATACCCTGCGTGACTACAACGAGCGCGTGCGGACGATCGCCCGATCCATGAATGTGCCGGTGCTCGACCTGATGAGCGAGTTCAACCCGGCGCACGTCCCCGAACGCCCGCCGCTCGACATCGGCTTCATTCTGACGATTGGCAAGCGCGAACAAACGGGCTGGAGCGAGTTCGATAAAGCGCAAAAAGACGGCGGTTACTCGTTCAGCTTTGACGGGCTGCATCTGACGCCGCTCAGCGCCAAGAAAATCGGCGCACGGATTGCGCACTTTGTGCAAGGGCAGATCTAGAGTTGCTTTCCGAAAGTCCCAAGGTAGGGGCAGACCTATGTGTCTGCCCGGTTTCGGGCGCACACACAGGTGCGCCCCTACATTCGTTTGTGGATTTGCTTCTAGAACTACTTTAAAAGCAAAAACCTCGCACACCGCGAGGTTTTTTGCTGACTATGGAGGTGCAGGACTTCGCAATCCTGGTCCGATAGACTCGAAACTATGCGTCTACAGGTTTAGCCAGATGTTTGTTCTCGTAACGCCTAGCCCCATCCGACGTGGTACGGGCGTTACCAGCCGATAGTTCTTTGACCCCGTGAATCGACATGGCGGGTGCCGCACGCTGTAATTGGTGACGCCCAGTAGTTCTCCGCACAGCGACGAAAAACGTGGACGGCTGGGTTACTATGACCCAGCACCCTGACTATACAGCCTTAGGCGGCGTAAGCCAGAGCAGGTTGGTTGTTTTTGGCATTTATAGCCGTGCCCATTTTAACGCAGGTAGGCGCTGCGACCTGCAACATAGCCCCAGCCTCTACCGTCGAGACTATTTCACCCCCGGGTAGTTGTGGTGCTTGTTACAGGGATTAGTCTAGCAGACTTATCGCTCGAAGTAAACGCCGCGCGCATAAGAAGCGCATCAGAACGTCTTCGTCCAGAAGTAGCCGATGTACGCTTCGGTGAAGCCGATAGTGTTGTAAAAGGCGTTCTGCCCTTCCCCGGAACCCGTCTCCACATACAGATGCTGCGCCCCTGCCGCTTTGAGGCGGTGCAGACCTTCGAACATCAGGGTTTGCGCGAGATGCTTCCGCTGATGATCCGGATGTGTGCACACGGGTTCGAAGATGCCGTAGCGATTGGTCGGCTCGTAGGTCAAGCCCACATGCGCCGCGAACGTGCCATCCGGCGCTTCTGCCACCAGATTCAGCGCGTGCTGGAAGGACGGCGACTGCAGCACAAAGTTTTCGTATTCGCGCGCGGTATGGATGTTACGGTTGAACGCCGCGTTGAGAAGCGCCGCCATGCGTTCGTAATCGGTTTGCTCGGTGCGCGTTTCCCGTAGAATGTAGCCCTCCGGCATATTGACCGCGGGCAGCGGCTGATTACCGATCCGCATATGCCGCAGCATCCAGAAATACGAGCCTTTCGTAAAACCGTACTGCGCCAACACCTGTTGACGCGGTGTGTCATGCTCAAAGGCGACCGTTTCAAGCTGGCGCTGACCGTCGGCGTTCGGTGCAGGCAGCGTTTCGACCGCCCACGCGACCATCTCCGCTTCGATCCGACTACGGTAATCGGGATGGATCTCAAAGTGCGCGTTGCCCGCGTAGCTTTCCGCGTGCGCCACGCCGATTAACTGGCCGTCGGCGGTTTCCCACAGGCGGATGTTGTTCGCCCACGCTGGGGTGAGTGTTGCGTTGTCTCTGTGATAGCGCTGCCCGTCCCAGTGCCGGATCTCCCAGACGTAGCCGGGGCCGACGAGCGGATACAGATCGATGAGCAGTTGGCGCACACGGAAAAAATCAGCTTCGGAGTCAATGCGGAACGGGCGAGAATTGATGGAGCTAGACATGGAGTTGCCTTGCTGTGAGGATGTAGGGGCGCACCTGTGTGTGCGCCCTCACGGGCAGACACGTAGGTCTGCCCCTACATAAAGAGCGTTGGGTTTACTTGCCGAGGCGCTTCTTGGCTTCGGCGGTGATCGCCGGGAGGATCGCATAGAGATCGCCGACGAGACCGTAGCGCGCCATCTTGAAAATGGGCGATTCGGCGTCCTTGTTGATCGCCACAATGATCTTGCTGGAACGCATACCCGCCTGATGCTGGATCGCGCCGGAGATGCCCGCCGCGATATACAGATCCGGCGCGACGACCTTGCCCGTCTGCCCGACCTGATGCGCGTAGGAGATGTAGCCCGCGTCGACTGCCGCGCGGCTCGCGCCGACCGCGCCGCCGAGCACGTCAGCCAAGGGCTGCAGCACGTTCGCAAAGCCGTCTTTGGCTTTCCAAACCGCCGCATCGTCGCCGGATACGCCCGCCGGAGCATCCTTCGGGTTGTTCGCCATACCGCGTCCACCCGACACGATGATCGCTGCGTCAGTCAGGTTGACCGTGCCCGCTTCCGCTTCGAAGCTCTCGATCTTGGTGCTGATCTGATCTTCGCTCAACGCTGGGGAGACGGTGGTGACTTCGGCAGCCGCGGCGGCATTCGGCGTCGCCGCTTTGAACGTGCGCGACCGCACGGTGATGAACATCGTCGCGCCGCCGGTGATCGCGTTTTCGCTCAATACCTTGCCCGCGTACACGCCGCGTTCGGCGGTCACGCTGCCACCATCCACGCTGAGCGACAGCACATCGCCGAGCATGGGGCTGTCGGTGTCAGACGCCGACGCGGCCAGCAGTTCACGTCCACGAGTGGTCGCCACCGCGAGCACAGCCTTCGGCGCTTGTTCCTTGACCAGCTTGGTCACGAGCGCGGCATACGCTTCGACGCGGAATTCCTTCAGCGTCGCGTCATCGCTGACGAGGGCTTTGTTCGCGCCAAAGGTCGCGGCTTCGGCGGCGACCGCGGCGGCATTGGCTCCGAAAACGAGGGCGGTCAGCGGCACGCCGAACGCATCAGCGGCCATCCGACCCGCGGCGAGGGCTTCCCACGCCGCCGGAATTGCTTTGCCCTGAAAAGTCTCAATCCAGACAAAAACGGCGCTCATAGAACTTTTTCCTCCAGCAGGCGGTCGATCAACTTCTGCGCCTGTTCTTCGGGCGTGCCTTCGATCAATTCAAAGCGCGTGTCGCGCGGGGGCAGATTCTTGAACTTGGTCACCTTGGCGTTGACGGCGGGCAGCGTCACGCCGAGATCGCCGAGCGACCATTCGGGGATGACGGCCTTCGACGCCTTGCGGATGCCGATGAACGACGGGTAACGCGGCTCGTTGATGTCCTTGAGCACTGTGAGCACAGCGGGCAGCTTGGCGGTCACGACCTGCTTGCCCTCTTCGACCGTGCGTTCGACCTTGATGGTCTTGGCCGCGGGGTCGATGGCGAGGATCTTGGAGACGTTGCTCAACAGGCTGTAGCCGAGCTTGCGGGCGGTCTGGTAAGCGTGCTGGTCCGTACCCACATCAATGCTCTCGCGTCCGAAGAGCACGAGATCAACCGCGCCAACCTTCTTGACGGCAGCGGCGGCGACCGTCGCGTACGCCAGCGAGTCCGCGCCTTCGAGGGATGCATCCCACACGCGCGCGGCTTCATCCAGCCCCATCGCGAGGCTGTGCTTCAGGGCTTCATTATGCATTTCGGGGCCAATAGCGACGACAGTCGCCTTGCCACCAGCGGCTTTGGCCTGAACGATGCCTTCTTCAAGGGCGTATTCATCCCACGGGTTGACGACGAGCGCGGCGTCTCCCCAGGTGACTTTGCCCACTCCATCCACCTCCACCTTCGCGGCGGTGTCGGGCGTACTGCGTGTAAATACGACGACGTGCAAGGTATATCCTCCCAAACATTATTAGGGGTTTTTCTGCATTGCTTTGTGATTGTAACGCAAGTTGAATTAAATAATCAAATCAAAATTCGATTAGCGCGGAATGTCATGCAAAACGAGGAAAAGCCGCGTCCGCCCCTCGAGATTGAGGGGCGGAGACAGCTCGGCATTAGGCGGAACGGCGTTCGTTGGCGGCGACGTAATTGAGGAACAGCGCGGCCAGTGCGCCCGGCACCCACCCCGCGATGGTGAGCGCCAGCACGATCAGAATTGTGCCACAGCCTCGGTCAATCACTGCCAGCGGCGGCAGGAGAATGCATAACAACGCGCGACCCAGACCCATCGTAGTACTCCCTTCATCATGGTCATTTCGTATATATATACGAGCGAGCGAGCGCAGGGTTGCACCCGTCCCCGAGTTTTAGGGGGCAATATCAACTCAGTTTGTCCTGTAGGGGCAAGGCGCACCTTGCCCCTACGAGTATTCACAGTCACGCTACGCACAGCATTGATTGAGTGCCGCAGGCTTGCGACGGTTTGACACGCTCTGCTACACTGGGACGGCTGTACAGCAAAGTTTGAGTAGGTTGATATGAAACGACTATTCCTGATGCTGCTGATGATCGGCGCGGCGTACGCTCTGAGTGCGTGCAACTTCTTCTCTCAGCCGGGCGATCTACAGACCGAAAATCTCGCCAACGACCTCGCCAACACGGAGATCGCTGCCGTCCGCCAGACGGCCACGGTCGGCGCTGACCGTCTGCTGGTGACGCTGGAATTCGTGGAGACCTCGGTCGGCATCATGCAGCAGCAAGGCACGCGCATCGCTGCGACGATGGTTGCTGCGGGCATGCCCATCATCGATACGAGCGCCATTACGCCCATCGCCCCCGCTAACGATCCCGGCGCGACGGCTAACCCGGCGAACAACCTCGTAACGCCTGTTATCAGCGGGCAAGGGGCGGCGAGCGGCAACATCACGATTCAGAATCCGCCCACCCCGACCCCGCTGGCCACCAGTGATCCGAATGTGCCGCGCCTTGACAATATTCTCCTGGCGGAACAGGTCGGCCCGGATGACTGTCCGCTCGGCGCGTCGACCACCTTCTCGGCTGCGACCACCGACATCTATGCGACCGCGATTGCCTACAACCTCTCGTCCGCCAATATGGTGAGTTCCCGCTGGCTGCGCGACGGCACCGAGATCACCCGCTACGACTGGACGCCGAACTTTAATATCACGCAGGCCTGCATCTGGTTCCATCTACCGTCGGCGGCGGTGGAATTCGTCCCCGGCAATTGGAGCGTCGAGATCACGCTGGATGGCGCGCTTGTCGGTTCGCCGATCAACTTCACGATTAACGCGGACGCCACGGGCGGCGCGGATACTTCAACCACTGGAGGCTAACAGACTATGGCAATAAACGTCGGCTGGCAGGATGACAACCGCGAGATCATTCGCTGCAATGCGGAGGGACGCTGGACATGGGATGATTTGCAGCGCGCGCTCAACGCAACGATTAAGCTGATGGACAGCGTCGACCACAAGGTCGATTTTATCATCGACCTGCGCAAAGGCAGCTTTGCCATCAACCCGCTGAGCATTCTCGGGCAGGCGCGCAGCGTCGCCACGCCGGAAACGCATCCGAATGAGGGCGTCAAAGTGGTGCTCGGCGCGAACGGCATGGTACAAACCGCTTATGATGGCTACCGCCGCATCATCGCCGGGATGGGCAAAACGCAGATTTTTCACTTCGCGGACAGCGAAGCCCACGCGCAGCAAATCATTGAGCGCGAACGGGGCAAATAAGCTTGTCAATCATTGGAATATGCTAAATTGTGACGCCGTGAGGCCAAGCGCGCCACTACCCATTCGATCAGTTCACGCTAGCTCACTTCTCGCATATAGTGAGACAGGATGTTTAACCAGATGAGACATGGTGGCGGTATGTGGCGTTACGCTTTTCCCGGTTCTGAGGATGAGAAGCCCAGTAAAATCACGTGGGGCTTGATCAAGCGCGTGCTGGCCTACGCCGCACCCTACAAACGCGAGATTGCGATCACGCTGGTGCTGATACTATTCACCAGTGGTCTCGGTCTGCTCACGCCGCTGATCTTCCGCGATTTGATCGATAACACGCTGCCTTCGGGGAACGTCGAACGGCTCAACCTGCTGGCGCTGGCGCTGATTTTGATTCCGGTGCTCAACAGCGTGATCGGCATCATCAACCGTCGCCTCAACTCCACCATCGGCGAGGGCGTAATCTACGACCTGCGCCGGGGGTTATACGCGCATCTGCAGCGCATGTCGCTGCGCTTCTTCACCAATACCAAATCCGGCGAATTGATGAGCCGCCTGAACAACGACGTCGTCAACGCGCAGAACGCCATCAGCAACACGATTGTCGGCATTGTGACCAACAGCGTCACGGTGATCGCCACGCTCGCCGTCATGCTCACGCTGGAATGGCGGCTAACGATCATCGGGCTGGCAGTCTTCCCGCTGTTCATCCTCGGCGCGCGCTTGATCGGGCGCAAACTGCGCGATATCGCCCGCGAACAGATGGACATCAACGCCGAGATGAACGCCATGATGAATGAGACCCTCAACATCAGCGGCGCACTGTTGATCAAGTTGTTCGGGCGCACCACCCTCGAAACCGACCGCTTTGCCCAGCGCGCCAGCCGCGTGCGCGATATCGGCGTGCGCCGCGCCGTGCTCGGCAGTCAATTCTGGGCAATTCTGGGCGGCGTCGGCGTGATCGGCACGGCGCTGGTCTACTGGCTCGGCGGGCATCTCGTGTTGAGCGGCGTGTTTACGGTCGGCACGATTGTCGCGTTCGCGGCGTATCTCGGCCAGCTCTACGGCCCGCTCGAATACCTGATCAACGTCCCGGTCGAATTCTCCACCTCGATTGTCAGCTTTGAGCGCGTCTTCGAAGTGGTCGACCTCCCCATCGAAATCGACGAAAAGCCGAATGCCATCAGCAAAGCGCCGAAAGAGATTCAGGGGGAGTTGGTCTTTGACGATGTGACCTTCCTGTATCAACCGACCGGCACGGGCGGCCTGCGCGACGTGCATCGTTACGGGCGCATGGAGAATGTCAAAGCCGTGCTCTCCGGCGACAGCAAAGCGCCGCCGAACGGGCTGCAGATGCCGACTGCCCCGGTCACACAGGCGCGCGAAACGGCGCTCGAACACATCACCTTCACGATTAAGCCGGGGCAGTTGGTCGCACTGGTCGGACCGAGCGGCGCGGGCAAAACGACCATGACCTACCTGATTCCCCGCCTGTACGATCCGTCACAGGGACGCATCCTGCTGGACAGGCACGATCTCCGGGATCTCACACTCGACACGGTCACTCATGCGGTCGGCATGGTGACGCAGGAAACCTACCTGTTCCACGACACGATCCTGACCAACCTGCTCTACGCGCGCATGGATGCGACGCAGGCGGAAGTCGAAGCGGCGTGCCGCGCGGCAAACATCCATGACTTCATCATGGGGCTGCCCGATGGCTACCTGACGATCGTCGGGGAGCGCGGCTACCGCCTGAGCGGCGGCGAAAAGCAGCGTCTGGCGCTCGCCCGCGTGATCCTCAAAGACCCGCGCGTGCTGGTGCTGGACGAGGCTACCAGTCATCTCGACAGCCAGTCGGAAGCGCTGATTCAGGAAGCGCTCGAAAAGATCATGCACAACCGCACCAGCATCGTGATCGCGCACCGCCTGAGCACCATTCTGGCCGCCGATCAGATTCTGGTGATGGATCGCGGGCGCATCATCGAACATGGCACGCACGCCGAACTGATCGAACAGGCGGGGTTGTACGCCCAGTTATATGAAACGCAATTCCGCCATCAACGAGAAGTCGGCAGTCTTCAGTTCACCGTCGACAGTGAAAACGAGTCGGCACTGTAGCACCATTCTCAAGCGATCCTGCGAGGACGGGACACTTTTAACAATCGAGCTCTAGTAGGGACGCCCAACGGGGCGTCCCCCGGATAGTAAACAAAACGGACGCACCGTTGCGCGTCCCTACGAAATCTTTTTTCCCTCAAACCAATACCTAATGGTTCCCGATGTTAAAACTGTCCTGCCATGAAAGCGATCCTGTAGGGGCATGGCGTGCCATGCCCCTACAAAACTATTCACTTTCACTGTCAACTGATTACTGTGAACTGTAAACTGTTCTTTCCACTTGGTTCACATGGTCTTATACAATGGTACCGACTCCGGATGGTAGAATGATCGAGTTCCTAGGATTCGGAGTTAACCCAACTTGCGCGAAGAACTGCGCCAGCATGTGCGCCATAATTTTGCTGTGAATGTTGTCGATGCTGGCTTCTACGGCCTCGGCTTGAGCTTTGCCTCTTTTAGCACGATTCTACCCCTCTTTGTCTCCACCCTAACCGACTCGACCCTGCTGATCGGCATGATTGGCGCAATCCACTCGATTGGCTGGTTTTTTCCGCAATTGCTGACCGCGAAATCGGTTGCACAACTGCCGCGCTTCCGCCCAATGGTCTTGAAAATGACGCTCAATGAGCGCATTCCCTACTTCCTGCTCGCGCTGGTGGCGTGGCTGGCGGTCGGCGTACTTAACCGCGAACTCGCGCTGATTCTGACCTTCGGCATCATCATGTGGCAGGCGTTCGGCGCCGGTTTGACGGCGACCGCGTGGCAGAGCATGGTGGCAAAAATCATGCCGGACAACATGCGCGGCACGTTCTACGGCACGCAGTCCGGGTTAGCCAACCTGACCGGCATCGGCGGCGCAGTTTTGTCGGGCATCATTCTGCAAACGCTCCCATCACCGCTTGACTTCACGTTGTGCTTCATCATCTGCGGCATCGCGATGATGCTGTCGTTCGCCTTCCTCGCGCTGACGCGTGAACCGGCCATTGAGCCGCCCAAAGAAATGACGCTGTCATGGGGCGCCTACTGGCACAAGCTGATGACCATCCTGCGCGAGAACGCGAATTTCCGCTGGTTTATCGTAGCGCGCATCATTGGACAGGTCGGCGTGGTCGGCGCGGCCTTCTACACCATTCATGTGGTACGGCACTTTGGCGTGGCGGAAGGTACGGTCGGCGTGATGGCAGGCGTGCTCAGCCTCGCGGTCACAGTCGCGACGCCGTTCTTCGGCTGGCTGGGCGACCGTTACAGTCATCGCGCCGCGTTCGCGGTCGGCATGCTGCTGGCGGGTGCCAGCGCGTTCATCGCGTTCGTCGCACCGTCCGCCGAGTGGTTCTTCCTCGTGTTTGCGCTGATGGGCGCGGCAAACGGCGCATTGTGGACCTCGCCGATGGCGCTGAATGTCGAGTTTTGCAGCGAGAGCGAACGCCCCTACTACATCGGACTAGCCAGCACGTTGGTCGCGCCCATGTCGCTGGTTGCGCCGATTGTGGCGGGTCTGCTGGCGGATTCGACGGGCATTCCGACGACGTTTGTGCTGGCGACGGTCGGCGCATTGACCACGGCAGCGGTGGTGGCGTTTGTGGTGCGCGAACCGCGCCACGTCCTGAGCCCGGTTCAGCCGACCTACGCCGCGCAGGCCATGGATTAAAAGAAGCGTAATCTGCACATTAGGAGTGAGTGCCGAGTCAAGGCTTTCCCCTGGCTCAGCACTCACTACTCATCCGCGTTTTAGATAATCAGCATTGGAAGAATTAAGCCTGTGTGTTATAATTTCCACACAGGTAAGTGTAAGTCTACGCATGTTCGCCCTGTCCAACCTACACGGGGCGTTTTCACATAACAAGGGTAATGGATGACACTCACGTTTGAAAGTCTGGGCTTGCGCCAGCAACTCGTGCAAGCCGTGATGGAACTGGGCTATGAGAACCCGACTCCCATTCAAGAACGCGCCATTCCGGCGCTCCTCGAGGGTCGTGATGTTCTTGGACAAGCCCAGACGGGGACGGGCAAAACGGCCGCCTTCGCGCTGCCTTTGCTCGAACGCTTAGATATGAGCACCCGCAATGTGCAGGGGCTGATTCTCACGCCGACGCGTGAGCTGGCGCTGCAAGTGACGGAAGCGCTCTATCAGTACGGCAAACATATGGGGACGCGCGTGGTCGCAATTTACGGCGGCTCATCGTACGCGCGGCAGTTGAAGCGGTTGGAAGAAGGGGTGCATGTGGTCGTGGGCACGCCCGGCCGCGTGATCGATTTGATTGAAAAGCGGGCGCTGCGCCTGAATCATGTGAGCTACATGGTGCTCGACGAAGCCGACGAAATGCTGAAAATGGGCTTCATCGACGATGTGACGACGATTTTGAACCAGACGCCGAGCGAACGGCAAACGGCGCTGTTTTCGGCGACGCTCTCTGACCCGATTCGCGAGATCGCCCGCAAGTATATGCGCGATCCGCAGTTGGTGGCGATTGAGCAGAAGACGCTCACCGTCCCGCAGATCGAGCAGCGTTACTATCTCGTGGAAGAAAACTCGAAGGTCGCGGCGCTGACACGGCTGCTCGAAGTCGAGAATGTGTCGAGCGCGCTGATCTTCACGCGCACGAAAATCGGCGCGTCGAACCTCGCCGATACGCTGCTGGCGCGGCAGTTCCCGGTCGAAGCGCTGCACGGCGATCTCAGCCAGGAAGCGCGTGAGACGGTCATGCGCCGTTTCCGCCGCGGGCAGATCACGATTCTCGTGGCGACAGATGTCGCGGCGCGCGGTCTCGACATTCAGGATATGTCGCACGTCGTCAACTTTGACGTGCCGTACGATGCGGAAGATTACGTGCACCGCATCGGTCGGACGGGGCGCGCGGGTCGCGAAGGCATCGCCATCACGATGGTGACGCCGCGCGAACGCCGCTGGCTCAAGACGATTGAGCAGTTCACCCGCCAACCGATCAAGCGCGGCAAGCTGCCCACCGTCGATGAAGTGATCGCCAAGCGCGATCAGAGCTTCACCGAAAAGCTGAGCGGCATGCTGGAAACTGAAGATTTCGAGCGTGAGGTCAATTTCCTCAACGGGTTGATCGCGGTCGGCTATGACCAGGCGGAAATCGCCGCGGCAGCCATTCGCGTAGCGCGCTCGTTCGAAACGCAGCGCCCGATTGAAGACATTCAGGAACCGCGCGAACGCACCTACGCCGAACGGCAGGCCGCCCGCAATGGCGATCGACGCTTCGGCGGCGAACGCCGCTACGGTGAACGGGGCGGTCGTGAGGATCGCGGTGGTGAGCGCGGGAGCTTTGAGGGCGACCGTCCGCGCCGCCGCACGGGTGAACGCGAATCCGGCATGGTGCGCCTGATGATCGACGCGGGGCGCGTGCACGGCATTCAGCCGGGCGACGTGGTCGGCGTGATCGCCAGCGAAGCGGGCATCCCCGGTCGCGCCATCGGCGCCATTGACATCCAGAAGAACCAGACGTTCGTCGATGTCAACGAGATGCACGTCGAGCGCGTCCTCAAGCGGATGCGTACGGGCACAATGCGTGGGCGGCAGGTCACCCTGCGCCGCGCCGACGCGTAAGGATCACTTGCAGCAAACTTAAGGACGAGGTAGCCTCGTCCTTTTTGATTCGCACGCTTCTTTACCCTGCTGTGACCGTATCCCCGGCTATAATCACGCTGAGGAGGCGACATGGCCGCAGCAGTGGACAATCAGCAGCAGACGGCAGCGTTGACAGGGTGGCGCGCGGCTTTAGCCTACGGCATTGGGATCACGCTGGCGCACCGCGTGCTGCTCACCGTGTGGATGGCGGTCGTGTGGAGCATCGTCGGGGTAAATCTTGGCAGTACGCGCATCGACTTTCACACGGCGAACGCGCAGCTCCCCCCGCTGTCGACACCCTTTGAGCAAAATGCTTTCGGAGTATGGCGGCGCTGGGATGCCGTGCATTACCTCGACCTCGCCGTGAACGGCTATCGCCTCGACAACGCAGGCGCGACCGTGTTCAGCCTGCTCACGCCGTTCAGCTTCCGCGCCGCCGACGCCGTGCTGCCCGGCGACATCGACCTCGCCGCCGCAGTGGTGGAAACGATCGCCTTCAGCGCAGCGCTCACCCTGCTCTACCGCATGGTCGAGCTGCTGTTCCATGATGATCGACTGGCGCGCTGGTCAGTCGTCGCGCTGGCGCTCATGCCCGTCTCGTTCTTCTTCGCCGCGCCCATGTCGGAATCGATTCACCTGGCCTTCGTGCTGGCATTCGTCTACTGCGCGCTGAACGATCGCTGGGCGCTCGCGGGCGTCATGGGCTTGTTCGCGACGCTGGCGCGGTCGCAGGGCGTGTTCCTGATCGGCGTGGGTGGCCTACTGCTGATCGAGCGCTTCGGCTGGCCACGGCGTGACACGCTTGGCGTGTACCTGCGCCAATTACTATCGCGCGCCGTCTGGTTAGCGCTCATCCCGCTCGGCATGCTGATCTTCCTCGCCTACCGCGCCAGCCTGAATCTGCCATCGCTCGACGCCATCTACACGAACTACTCGTACGCCTTTTTCGTCAACCCGCTGGAAGCCGTGCTCATCAATCTGCGCTGGATCGCCGCCAACCTGAACCTCGCGCTGTTTCACCCGGATATGTGGGCGCTATTCCTCTCGATTGGCCTGATCGTGATTATGCTATTCCGCCCGCGCCACCGCCGCCCCGCGCTCGTCTTCTACGTGGTGGTTAACCTCGCCTTCCAGATCACCAAAATCAATTATGACTGGGGGACGGACGTCGTCATGTACTCCCAGAGCGTAGCGCGCTACGCTCTGCTCCTGTTCCCGCTCACCGTGTTGATCGCCGATGGGCTGAAATCCACGACCAAGTGGGGGCGCATCGTCGGCGTGCTGGTGCTGCTGACCAGTGTGCTGGCCCTGAGCGCGGGTTACGTCCTCGCCCTGACCGGCCCATAAGCGACCACGTCCCTACATGGTTCTATCCGCCGTGGGCGAGCATTTCTATAATCAAGAAACTCACATCAACCTCAAGTGGAGCAAATGAACATGGCGGAACAGGGCAAACCCAAGTTCGCCTTCTTTGAAGGCAAAATAGTCCCGATTGAAGACGCAAAAATCAGCGTGATGACGCACGCCTTCAACTATGGCACGGGCGTCTTTGGAGGGCTGCGCGGCTACTGGAACGACGACGAAAACCAGTTGTTCGTCTTCCGTCCGCACGACCACTTCGAGCGGCTGACGCAGTCCGCCAGCCTGCTGCGCATCAACGTGCCGCACAGCGTGCCGCAGTTGGTCGGCATCCTCAATAAACTACTGCGCACGGAAGGCTTCCGCGAAAACGTGTACATTCGTCCGCTGGCCTACAAATCGACCGAGATGATCGGCGTACGCCTGCATGACGTCGATGACGAAATCACAATGTTCGCCATGCCGTTTGGGCGCTACGTGGAGAAAGAAGAAGGGCTGCACGTCGGCTTTTCGTCGTGGCGGCGTGTGGACGACAACGCGATTCCCGCGCGCGGCAAAATCACCGGAGCGTACGCCAACAGCGCGTTGATCAAGTCGGATGCGGTGCTGGCGGGCTACGACGAAGCGCTCGTGCTCAACGAAGACGGACATCTGGCGGAAGCCAGCGCCGCAAACCTGTTCATTGTGCGCAAAGGCGTGGTCTACACCCCGCCCGTCGAGTCGAATGTGCTGGAAGGCATCGTGCGCCGTTCGCTGATCACGCTTATGCGCGACGACCTTGGCCTGGAAGTGGTCGAACGCAACGTAGATCGCACCGAAGTCTACATCGCCGATGAGATGATCATGTGCGGCACGGGCGTACAGGTTGCCGCGGTGACGCGCGTCGAACACCGCGCGATTGGGTCAGGGCAAATGGGGCCGATCACGCGCAAAGTGCGCGATCTGTTCTTCGAGGTGGTGCGTGGGCGCGTGGACAAGTACCGCGAATGGCTCACACCCGTCTATGAAAACGTCACGGCAAAGTAGCCAGAAGCTAGAAAGCTTCAACGCAAAGACGCAAGGACACAAAGGCGCAAAGCGTAAGCACAAAGGACGCCCATCTGGGCGTCCTCACTTACTTTTCTTGGCGTCTTCGCGACTTAGCGTCTTTGCGTTAAATCTTGAGCTCTACGCGAGGGAGTAGACACGCCCCACGGCGAACTGTTCGCGTGCGGCGGCGGCCAGTTCTTCGCGGAACTTGGGATGCGCCACATTGATCAGTTCCTGAACGCGCTGCACAATCGTCTTGCCGAACAGCGTCGCGATGCCGTATTCGGTGGCGACATAGCGCACATCATTGCGCGTGGTAGTCACGCCCGCGCCCGGCTTGAGCATGGGCACGATGCGGCTGAGTGTATCGTCCTTGGCCGTGCTCGGCAGCGCGATAATCGACATGCCGCCCTTGCTGCGGCAAGCGCCACGCACAAAGTCGACCTGCCCGCCCACACCGGAATAGAACTTCGTACCGATACTATCGGCGCACACCTGCCCCGTCAAATCGACTTCGAGCGCCGAATTGATCGAGACCATTTTGTCGTTCTGGGCGATGATGAACGGGTCATTGACGTATTCGGTCGGGTGCAGTTCGATAATCGGGTTGTCGTTGACGTATTCAAACAGCGCCTTCGTGCCGATCACAAACCCGGCGACGACCTTGCCTGTGTGGATGCTCTTAGCGCGGCAGGTCACCACGCCCGCTTCCACCATGTGCATGACGCCATCCGAGAACAGCTCGGTGTGAATGCCGAGATTCTTGTGATTGGTCAGGCGGCTGAGCACGGCATCCGGGATGCCGCCGATGCCGGTTTGCAGGGTCGCGCCGTCGGGAATGAGCGCGGCGATGTGCTCGGCGATGCGATCCTGAATCTCTGAGGCCGGATGCGGATTGACCTGCGGGAGTTCGTAATCGACATGGATGCAGTAGTCGATCTGGTTCACGTGAATGAAGCTGTCGCCGAGCGTGCGCGGCATGTGCGGGTTGATCAGCGCAATCACCATCTGAGCGGATTCGGCGGCGCTCTTGGTCACGCCGACCTCAACGCCATACGAGCAGTAGCCATGTTCGTCCGGCGGGCTGACATGGATGACAGCAATATCAATGGGGAGCAAACCATCGCGGAAGAGCGAGGGGATTTCGGAGAGGAAAATCGGCGTAAAATCGGACGTGCCGGCGTTCACCGCTTTCCGCATGTGATCGCTGATAAACAGGTTATTGACGCGAATGTGATCCGCCATGTCCTCGGTGATGAATTCGCGCATGCCGATGCTCAACACCTGCACGAGTTCAACATTATCAAGCTCTTCATAACGCGCAACCAACGCCTGAAGGAAGGGGATGGGCGTGGAGCAGTTACCCGTAACGAACACGCGCTGCCCCGACTTCACTTTCGCTGCCGCCTCTTCGGCGGTGATCATGCACACTCTGCGCTGCATAGGCATCTGCCTCGAATGATCCGATTATCGATATGTAGGTTTTTTCACAATCGAACATAGCCTACCCCCCTTTACTCTGTGGCAATAGTGTCAATCATCGTAAGCCACAAGCGATATATGACACTACGCCGCACCCCGGACTAGGCAGAAGATAGGGCTAAGAGTGAAAATAGTGGAGTGGATCATTATGTTAGATTACGTGCTTGTTCCCCTAGATGGCTCTCATTTAGCTGAATCAGCCCTAGAACATGCGATGAAGATCGTTAAGCCGGAAGGTACGCTGATTCTCCTCACGGTGCTGCAAACGCCGGAATATCCCATTTATGACTTCTATCCGATGACGACGACGATGGCGCAAAAGTACGACAAGACGGTCAGCGATGCGCTGCCGCGCGCCAAAGAGTATCTCGCAGGCATCGCCGCGAACATCGAGGCTAAGTCGAAGCTGCTCGTTTCGTATTATGCGGAGATCGGTGACCCGGCTGAGGTGATCGTCAAGCTGGCGCAGGATCACCATGTGCAGGCGATCTGCATGTCGACGCACGGGCGTTCGGGCTTCACACGCTGGCTGTTCGGCAGTGTGACGGCGAAAGTGCTGGCGACCGGCTACTGCCCGGTGTATGTTGTGCCCGCGCAGCAAATGGAAAAGCGGAAGACATCCGAACTGATGGCCGCCAAGCACAACGGCCAGTAACAGCGGCGCGTCCAGTCACGCTTGAAATCGCACGATAGAGAACGCAGAGACAGTCGACTGTCTCTGCGCTTTTGGCGTTCGCGGCGCTTGTTCGTGCTTTACTTCGAATCGGCGTTGGTTGAGGGGGGGACAAGTTCGTTGATGTTGTGCTTGACGGCGTAGGCAGCGGCTTCGGCGCGGTTCGAAACGCCGATCTTCGCGAGCACACTGCTGACGTAGTTGCGCACTGTGCCTTCGCCCAGGTACAGCTTGACCGCGATTTGGCGGTTGGTCAGTCCTTCCGCGACCAGCGCGAGCACGGCCAATTCCTGCGGCGTGAGGTCGGAGAAAGCGGCGGCCTGCTGCGCCTGATTCGCTTTGCGCATTTCCTGAAACACCGTTGAGGTCATGGCGGGGTCGAGCATCCCCTCGCCGCGGCTCACGCGTTCGACGGCCTGCACTAGTTCGTTATCCCCGATGCGCTTCAGAATATATCCTGATGCCCCGGCTTGAATTGCCGTGAATAAGAGTTCGTCTTCGGCGTAAGAGGTGAGCATAATCACACGACAACCCGGCACGGATTCGACGATGCGGCGGCATGCCTCAATACCGGATAGACCCGGCATACGGATGTCCAGAACCGCCACATCTGGGTGATTCTCCTGGGCTTTGGCAACCGCCTCTTCACCCGTTCCTGCTTCCGCAACCACCCGGAAATGTCCCTGCCGTTCGAGCAGCGCTCTCAGCCCGGCACGCACAACCGAATGATCGTCGGCAATTAATATCCGTACGATTTTCGACATGGCTTTAACTCGCCTAAGTGATAGAATTGTCGTTAAGGGTTCGTAACTAGCAAGGATATCATAAGTAACCATATGACATCTAGTGACGAATATGCTCAAAAATCCGTGTCATCTGTACTCCCTCGGCTAAAAGAGATTGCCGAGATGGTCATGCGCGCCGCCGAAGCGGATACGCTCGGTGAAGTTCTGGAGCGCATTGCCGAGGCGTCCCGCGAATTGGTAGGGGCGAAATATGCCGCATTGGGCGTGCCGGATGGCAAAGGCGGACTCGAGTTCTTCGAATTCAGTGGTATGGATCGAGAACATGTCCCCATCATCGGGCATCTCCCCTTAGGCCGCGGTTTGATCGGTGCGGTCATGCGTGAACGCCAGCCCATCCGGGTCGAACACATGCAGAGCGATCCACGCTCCTTCGGCTTCCCCGCCAACCATCCCAACATGGATCGGTTTCTCGGCGTCCCCGTGATGGCGGGCAACGTACTCTACGGTCAGCTATATCTCGCGGATCGACTGGACGGCAAGCCGTTCAACGAGCAGGATCAATGGCTGATCGAAACGCTGGCCGGGTACGCAGCGCTGGCCATTGCCGGAGCCAACCTGCGGGAGCAACAGCGGCGCGTCGCGCTGCTGGAAGAACGCGACCGCATCAGCATGGAGCTGCACGACGGCGTGATTCAGTCGCTGTATGCGATTGGCATGCACATGGAACTGCTGCGCCTTTCGGAGAAACCCGTCGAAGCGACGGAACTGCAAGGCATGGTCGGCAGTCTGAACGATGTCATTGAAGATATTCGCAGTTATATTCAGAACCTCAAATTGCGCGAACGCTATGGGCGGAACTTGCGCGAGTTTATTTACGATATCACCCGTAAACTGCATATTCCGCGTACGGTCAACATCGAAATCGACACGCCAACCGAAAACCTCGCCACGCTCAGTCCGCAGATCTACGAGGCCATGTGCCAGATGGCGAACGAAGGCATCAGCAACGTCATTCGGCACGCCAGCGCCAGCCATCTCAAAATTTCGGCCTCGCAGACCGACCGCGCCTTCCAGCTCAAAATCGCCGATGATGGTGTCGGCTTTGACCCCGACGAAGTCGAGGCGCATTCCGGCTTAGGATTACGCAATATCCAACACCGCGCGCGCATGCATGGCGGTGATGTTTACATCGATACTGCTCCCGGACAAGGCACCTGTTTAACCATTAGCCTGCCGCTGAATGCCAAAAAACCGGTCGTCCGTCCCGCGTGACGATCATCACCCAAAGCACAGTACCATCGTTTACACAGTCTCCCGTATTTTGTAAGAAAGCGGGAGACTAAACCGTTCCTCCCGCGATTTGGGAGATAAATTGCCATGTTAGAAAACATTATGGTCAGTGAATGGATGACGAGCCCGGTGCTGTCGATCACCCCATCCACCCCGATCGCAAACGCGCACCAGATGATGAAAGATTACGGCATCCGGCGCTTACCGGTCGTGGAAGATAACCGGCTCGTTGGGATCATCACGTTGGGCGATGTGCGTGAAGCCAGCCCTTCGGATGCGACCACCCTCAGCATCTGGGAACTGAATTATTTGTGGGCACAGTTGACGGTGGATCGCGTGATGTCGCGCAAGATCCTGACCGTGCATCCGACTGATTTGGTCCTGGAAGCCGCTCGGATTATGCTGGAACACAAGGTGAGCGGTCTGCCCGTCGTGAATCAGCGCGATGAGCTAATTGGCATCATCACCGAAAGCGATATTTTCCGCATGCTGGTAGAATCAAAGACCAAAGCCATTGAACCCAAGCCGTAACCGGCATTCACCATCACGCAGTGAACAATGACCCCTGTGCTGGCAGGGGTCATGAATTTTCTAGAGGGAAGCCAATGAATGTATCCGACATGATGACCGCTAAGCCTGTCTCGATTCACCAGGACGGTTCTTTGCGTCAGGCGCTCGAACTGATGGACAAGCACCACTGCCGTCATCTGCCGGTGATGAACGGCGAAGGCCAGCTGGTGGGCATTATCAGCGACCGCGATGTGCGAACGGCGCTCAACTCACCGCATATTCTGCGCGAACGCTGGCAGGATGAGCAGTTGGCGACCTCGCTGCGCGTGCGCTCCATGATGACCCCGGCGCCGATTGTCGTCGAACCGGACGCGGAAGCCGACGAAGCCGCGCGCCTGATGCTCGATAATCATATCAGCTGCTTGCCCGTCATCCTCGGCGAATCGCTCGTAGGGATCGTCACGACCTCTGATATCATGATGGCGTTTATGAACCTGTACCGTTCAGTTCGCCGCTATCACGAAATGCCGCCCGGCAAATAGGCTGCCTAATTCTTACTGCTCTGCGTCCGAGAGACCCCGCCGCTGCAGCGGGTCACTGATCAAACCGCCGCCCCGCACGGTCGCGCCGATCACCAAAGCCGCGCTGATTAAGACAAGATTTTTGACAATGTACTGCCCTTCGATGGTCAGGACGAACGGAAACGTCGTGAACACGAGATCGGGCCGCAGCAGCACCGGGGAGAGTGTGCCCGGCATCTGCAGGAACAGCAGCAGAATGGCCGCGCGCATAAACTTCCCGGTGATGAAGCCCAGGCCGATCAGAATTTCCCAGATAGCCAGCACGGGCAAAAACAGCGCCATCGGCACAAACGTGATCGTCTCACGGATCAGGGTTTCGGCGGGGCTCAGCGTGGGAATCAGCTTGAGCGCGCCAAACCAAACGAAGATAATCCCCATCGAGATGCGCAGCAGAGTCACCCCGCTGCGCGCCATCCAACGTGTAATGCGCTCGTCGGCGCGGTTAAACTCGCGAAGCAAATGCTGGTTGCGGACTGTCATTCCAGTAATCCTCATTCCACTTGTGGTATTGTGAATAAACGTACAATGAAAGATGCAGCTATAGCCCCCTAATTTTCGGGGCTGGTACGCGGTTTACAGCTATCTCTCACTCGCAACTTTCGCTATGCTTGGTGCGTAACATCTCCAAACAGCGAAGCAACTATCAGGAGCAACTGTGACGCTTCCGAATGGCAAACACGCGGTGATTCGCACACGCGACCTCACCAAAGACCTTCCACTAGGCAAAACGGTCGTGCATGCGCTGCGCGGCGTGGATATGGATATTTACGCGGGGGAAATGGCGGGCATCGTCGGCCCGTCGGGCAGCGGCAAGTCGACGCTGCTTGGGTTGATCGGCGGGCTGGATACGCCCACGCGCGGCACGATTGAGATCGACGGTGTCAACATCACCCGCATGAACGAAGATCAACTGACCGAAATCCGCAACGAGAAGATCGGTTTCATCTTCCAGTTTTTCAACCTGATTCCGACGCTGACCGCGCTGGAAAACGTTGTGCTGCCCATCCAGTTTGCGCGTAAAGCCCGCTTCAGCCCGGAAAAGCGCGCCAAGGAATTGCTCGACCTGCTCGGCCTCAAAGACCGCATGAAGCATCGTCCGTCTGAGCTCTCCGGCGGGCAGCAGCAGCGCGTTGCGATTGCGCGGGCGCTGGCTAACAATCCGCCCCTGCTCCTCGCCGATGAGCCGACGGGCAACCTCGACTCGGAGTCGGGCGTGCTGGTGCTGGAAGCGCTGCGTGAGATTCGTGCCAATGCGGGGACGACAGTCGTCATCGTCACACATGACCGCGCGCTCGCGGAGAAGACCGACCGCGTCATGACGCTGGTCGACGGGCAGATTGTGCATTAGGCCGCTTGAAGTGGCTTTTCGAAAACAACCCAACGCAACATCGGTAACGCTGGGGGCGCACGCCCAGGTGCGCCCCGAATCAGGCAGACACATCGCCCCTGCACGATACCGTTCGGGAAACCCCTCTAGAACGCAAAACCAGGAGTGACGATGCGTCAATCCATACGGCATTTTGACTAACGCAGTGTTAAAATGGGTTCGCAAATTGCCTTTATGGAGTCTTTCCGATGAGTTCGACCTACGAAACCTATCCCGTTGAAGTCGCGGGCGTCAAACGCGATCTCCGCCTGTTCACTATCAAGCCCGGCATCCGCATCGCCATCCTGAACATCCTCGGCGACACGGAGTTTGTGCAAGCCGTGAGTCAGGCACTGGCCGACAAGCTGGCCGGCCAGCCTATCGATGTGATCGTCACCGCCGAAGCCAAGAGCATCCCGCTGGCCCATGCCGTCGCCGTCGCAATGAAGCTGCCGTATGTGGTGCTGCGTAAGTCGTTCAAGCCGTACATGGGCGATGCGCTGCGTTCGGAGACGCTCAGCATCACGACGGGCGAGCCGCAGACGCTGTTCCTGGACGAGAAAGACCGCGATCTGATTCGAGGCAAGAACGTCGCCTTGGTTGATGACGTGATTTCGACGGGCAGCACGCTGCAAGGCATGCGCCTGATCATGGATCATGCGGGCGCAAAGGTGACGGTCGAAGCGGCCATTTTCACCGAAGGCGACCGCGCCAAATGGTCGAACATTGTCGCGCTCGGTCACCTACCCGTCTTCTTTGACGAGAAGTAACGCTCACAGCCAGTAGCAGTTCACGCCGAGCTGAGGAGAGACGCAGCGTCTCTCCTTGGCCATGTGTAAGTGGAGATGCCTCATCGCCGCCTTGCTGCGCCTCACCACGGTTATCACGTTGCTGTGCATCGGGTTGAGTTTCGCCGCGGCTCCGCTGGGACACGGTCAGCCGCCACCCGCCGTACTGGGGCAGTTTCGCGCCTGCGCCGACGCGCCCTGCTTCTTAGGGATCATACCGGGGGAAACGCGCATCGACACGGCGTCGGTGATTTTAGGATCCGCCGGCTTTCAGTTCAATGCGAATGAACGGGTCTTCTATTCCGCTGACCGGGAAACGCGCGTCTTTCTGACCTTCAACGGCACCAGCACGATCCAGTCGATTATGGTGCAGTTCGTGGCGCGAGCGGCGCCGAACATCGCGCAGATGATGCAGACCTTTGGCAAACCCTGCGAAATGTTCGCGGGAGCACCGTTTGTCCTCGACTTTGCGGGGTTGAATGCGCTCACCAGCTCGGATGGCGGGCATGGCTTCGTGCGGGTGCGTCCGACGACGCGCATCCTGTCGGTGTACGACAATGCGCGCTATCAGTGCGGCAACGAAAGCTACATCGGCCTGCCGTGGCGCGGCTTTGCCCGCTACCCATCCGCCAATCCCTAGCGCACTTTTTCGATCACCAGCAGATGCGATAACCCAAAGGTATCGAGCGGCGTGCCTTCGATGTTTTGCAGCACGGCGCGCAGCACTTTGCCTGCCCCGCCCAACCGCGCAATGATATTGTCATAGCCGCCGTAGATGCGTTGATGCGTCACCACGCGGGTCGGCGTGCCCGCGAACAGGCGCAGGATACCGCGCCCCGTGTAGGCGCGGACATGGGGCGCAAGGCGATTACGCAGCGCATCCGGCAGGTAGTTGATGAGCGGCGTATTGCCGAAGTGATACTCGCCCTGCCAGTAATGACCGTGCGTCTCGAACGGATACCAGCGATTGGGCGCGAAAATCACGATCCGCCCGCCGGGACGCAGCACGCGCACCATCTCCAGCGCGGCGACGCGGTCATCGTTGACATGTTCCAGCACTTCATGCGAGAGGATCAGGTCAAACGTGTCGTTGGGGTACGGCACGGCTTCGGCGACGGCGACCACCGCGGTCGGCGTATCGGCGCGGGTATCGACGACGCGGTCGTATTCGATGTCAAACGCTTCGACATGCGGGGTGTAGCGCCGACCGATCTGCGAGGCGTACATGCCAACGCCGCAGCCATCGATCAGCACGCGCGCCTGCTCACCTTTCGCCGCCAGTTCGCCCCATTGAGCGATCATCTGCAAGCGGCGTTCCTGGCCCGCGCGCCACACATAACTCGGTTCACCGCGCAGCGCGGCCAAATCAGACGGCATGGAATGGACTCCCTTGTGTGCGGACGACCGCAGGGCTCACTGCGCCGGAGCATAATCGGCGGAAGATCAGCGCTTACGCTTCTTCGCCGTTGTTGCTGCGCTGCGCGGCGGCAATCGCGAGTTTGGTCGTCATGTTTTGCTTGAGCAGGCGCGCCGTGTCGTGCATATAGACCGGGAAGATGATCGTGATCTTCGTCCCTTTGCCCGGCGCGCTGCTGATGCTCAGCGTCCCGTCGAGCATTTCGGCGCGTTCCCGCATATTGATCATACCTAAACTGCCGCGAGTTTCGTAGTTCCCGCTGACGGCGTCGACATTGAAGCCTTTGCCATTGTCCGCGACTTCCAGCACCGCCATCCCGCTCTCCCCGGCGACGCTCACACTGATCACAGAGGCTTCGGCATGCTTACGCGCGTTGTTGACCGCTTCTTCCGAAATGTAGAAGATCACGTCCTGCTGTTGGCGATCCAGCACGGATTCGATCTGCGGGTCGACGCGCACCGAGACGGCCTGCTTGTGCATCTCCATCATCTTGTCGGCGAGTTGATTCAACGCGGCGCGCAGCCCCTGCGTTTCCAGCACCAGCGGGCGCAGCACGAACAGCATATGGCGCATGTCCTTCGTGGTCTGCCGCGCGAGGTCTTCCAGCTTCTTTAGTTCGTCCGGCACCTGCGCGGGCTGCTTGGTCACCAGTTTGGTGATGTATCCGGCACGCATGGCGATCGCCGCCACGCCTTGAATCGGGCCGTCATGCAGGTCGCGCGCCAGCTTCTTGCGGGCTTCTTCCTCCGCGTCGATGATGCGCTCTTTTTCAGTCAGCAGGTTGTGATAGAGCAGCGAGTTTTGCAGCGCCAGCGTCGTCTGAATGCCAATCATCGTCAGCACTTCGATGTGATCCTGCGTGAAAGCATTAGGGCGCTCACTGGCGTAGATCAGCACGCCGAAGTTGTCATAGCCGGCGCGCAGGGGAATGCACAGCAGCGACTTGGCATACTGCAAGCCGATGAAGAAGCCGAGTTCCGGATCTTTGCGCACATCCGACCCGAAGATCGGAATCGCTTCGATCAGCGCCTGCGCGACAATCCCTTCCTTGCCCGCCAGCGTTTTGTCTTCATCGGCGCGGGGAAAGCGGCGGCACGAGGCGATATGCAGCTTGTTGTCGAGCGAATGAAACAGGAACACGGCGGAGATCAACCCGCTGCCCTCGCGTTCCGGCAGCGCCAGCCCGAGCCGCCCCGCGCCGAGCGCCGCATCCAGCACCTTGCGATAGTTGAGGTTCGCGCCGAGCGTGTAGGTCAGTTCGGAGATCGCGCGGGTGTATTCCTGTCGATCCTGATTGTGTTCCTCTTCGGCGATGCGCAAGGCATTGATGCGGCGGCGCAGCGTGCCGTACCAGCGATCCAGCGCATAACTCGTGAGCACCATGGCGGCGGCCAGCAGCGCCAGATTGAGCAAATCGCCGGTATGGTCCGTGATTGACCCGTGTGTCCGCAGGACCGACAGCGCCGAAATGATCACCAACGCGAGCGCTTGCAGCGCATTCCACTGCACGTCCGGGCGCACCAGTGCTGATACCAGCAGCAGTGAGGCCGTGGTGAAGGTCACGCGTTCATCCGATACCTGATTGAAGGCAAAGGCCGCCAGTGTGAGCGCATCCGCGACCGCAAACGCCGGGGAGAGCAACGAACCTACGCCGCGTCCCTGCAAAACGAGCAGCAGAATGACATTCACCAGCACCGCTTCGACGATGGGAGTCACATACGCGCTGATCGCTGCGTTAGGGTCGTTGAGCACGATGATCGCCACAGCAATCAATAGGATGATCAGCCAACGGGCAGCATAAAGCGCCCAATCGCGCTGGCCAAATCGCTCCGACTTCGTCTGCATAAATCCTCCGCACCTTGATCGAGGTGTGTGTCTCTGCCTATTTTAGCGTGAAGATGCGTTCGGGTGGATTGTGAATATCAGGAATCAGGTGTGATTCTTCACATAGGCAGAAGTGAGCGACCTGTCACAGCGGGTGACCGCGGAGTGAACCTGTCACCACTGCACGAGCAGGCCTTCCATCGTCAAGCCGGGGCCGAACGCCATAAGCACGCCGTAGTCATGGGGTTGTGGTTTGTTGCAACGTTGGATGTAGTCTAACACGAATAATATGGTTGCGGAGGACATATTTCCGAATTCGTTGAGGATATGATGGGAGACGGCCACCTGCGCGTCAGTCAGGTCAAGACTCCGCTGCACATGGTCGATGATGGGCACACCGCCCGGGTGAATGCCCCAATGGGTGATATCGCCACGGGTGAGACCAGCGCCCGCCAGCAGATCATCGACGAACGGACCAATCTGCGCGCCGAGGAGCTCGGGCACGTAGCTGGAGAGATACATGCGAAAGCCCGTGTCTGAGATGGTAAACGTCATATGCTCGAAGGTCGTGTAATCGCAGCGCGTCGCACTGCGGACGAGACGCGGGTAGTTGAGCGACCCCGGCTGCGATCCGATCACCGCCATGGCGGCGCCGTCGCCGAACAGTGCCGATGTGACGACGTTCTCGGTCGAATCGTCAAACTGCATGTGCACGGAACATAATTCCAGCGCGAGGACGAGCGCCCGGCGTTCCCGATCTGGTGCGCTCGACACCGACTGCTGAGCCCGCAGCAGACCGGGGAACGCGCCATAGCAGCCCATGCTCAGAATGCACGAGCGGCGCAGATCCGGGCGCATGCCGAGGCGCGCCGCCAACTGTAAGTCGAGCCCCGGCGTCGAGAACCCTGTACACGAGACGATGATCAGATCGTCGATGTCTGTGGGCGCTAACCCGGCGGACTCCAGCCCACGGCGAATTGTCGCTTCGCCGAGCGGCACCGCTTCCCGCATATACAACTCGTTCCGCGCCGCCGTGCTGCGTTCTTCGAGAAAAAACTGATCCCCTGTGACGAAATGCCGCCAACTGACGCCCGCGCGTTCGAAGATCGTACGCATGGCGCGCGCCCGGCGCGTCGCCTGCCGCTGGGACGCAATGTTGATGAAGTACTCGGCGATTTCAGCCTGGGTGTAACGCGCGTCGGGCACGCCAATGGCGAGCGCTTGAATGGCCGGAACGGTCATAGACAGATCTCCTTATCAGATGATCGGGACGGTCAGGGGTGAGCCTGAGCACGCGTTTGCCGGACGAAATACTGCCCCAAAGCGGGGGCAGCATTGATCAAGGTCAGCCCGGCAGACAGCAGCGCAGGTCGGAACAGTGATGCCTGCAGCCAGCGCCCCAGACGGATGCGCGCCGCGAAGTGCTCACGCCATGCCGTGCTGTAGAGGCGTTTAAGCGTCGCCGCATCGCTCTCCCCAAACATAAACCGGGTGATGTGGTCGGCGGCCAGCAGACCGCTGTGCAGCGCCATCGACATGCCATCGCCGGCCAGCGGCGCGATCATCCCGGCCGCGTCGCCCACCATGAGGATGTCCTGTTCGACGGGCTGCTTATCATGGTCGTTGAACGGCACCTGACTGATGCTCAACCACCCGGTGATCTGTTCGGCAGTGGCGAAAAAGCGTCCCAGATGGCGATTCTGGCGCTGCATCCACTGCACAAACGCGGGGATCGAGTCGCCGCGCTTGAAAGTCTCCAGACGCACCAGCAGGCACACATTGACCAATCCGCCTTCAATGCGGGAAAGGCCGCAGTAGCCGCCGGGAAAAGCGTGCAAGTCGACGGTATCGGCGCGCATCGCGCCGCGAAAATGGGCTTTGAGGCCGACATAGGGCTGCGGCTGAGTCATAAACCGTCGGTTGAGCACGCGATCCAACGCGGTGCGCTTGCCATGCGCGGCGATGACCGCGCGGGCGCGGATCGAGTCGCCCCGCAGGGTGACGGTGAAACCCTCGCTCAGATTTCCCAACACGCCCGTGACTTTCTCCCCGGTGACGACATGCACGCCCACCGCGCGCGCCTGATCGATGAGCAGTTGGTCGAGCGTATGGCGGCTGAGGCCGAGTCCCGCGCCCGTCTGCGTCAAAGCCCCTGTCCACTCGCCGCCCGCCGCCGAAGTGACGCGCACGCGGGTGAGCCGCGCGGGCTGCTGGGCCTCAATCGCGGGGAGCATGCCGAGCGTGGAGAAGTAATTGACGGCTTCCGGCGACAGAAATTCGCCGCAGACTTTATGCCGGGGATACGTGCCCGCTTCGATCAGCATAACGGGCAGGTCGGCGTGCGCGGCGCGAATCGCGGCGCTCGTCCCAGCGATACCACCCCCAATCACAATCAGCATCATACCCTCCTGTCTTTGTCGACGACCAACGTCATCCGGAACAACGGATGCAGATGGACGCGGGCGTGGAGCAGCCCGGCTTGCCGCGCGAGATCGCGCAGTTCCGCGGGCGTGTAGCCACGGCGCACGGAGACATCGGCGTCGTAACGCGTGATTGCGCTGCGGGCGAAGATCGGCTGCACCAACTTGAAGCCGATGAGCGGCAGCACGCCACGCACCAGATCGGTCATAATCAGGCCGTGCCGAGCGCGAGCGTAACACTCGCGCAGCAGCGTGATGACTTGTTCGGGAGTGAAGTGGTGGAGAAACAGCGACGAGAGGTAGTAATCGACGTGACCCGGCGCAAACGGCAGATGCAGCGCATCGGCTTGCACGAGATGCACGCCATCAGCGGGCTGCGCGCGAGCGAAGTCGAGGTTACGTGTCGAGAAGTCGACGGCGTAGCATTCGCAGCCGCCTCGGGCGCAGATCAAGCGGGGCAGCGCGGCGGAACCCGTGCCCAGATCAACCAGCCGAATGGGCGTTTGGGTGGTCTGCAAACGCCGTAGCCGCGGATAGAGATGAGCGGTGAGCGCGCCCACACCGCCGAGGTAGCGATTAATCCGCTCCAGATCGCGCAGGGAAGCGTGCGCTTCCGCCAACGTACCCGCGCCCAGGTCGAGGAGTTCCGGCTGATCCAGTCGCCGCATCATCGAATTTGACTTTCGTCTACAGGGTCAACCCCACCCTTGCGACAGTTTTCGCACTCATACCTTACTTTTCACATTAAATCGACAAAAGTGAAGCTCTCGCTGAGTGAAACATGAATATTTCGATAAGGGACGGCTGGGCTAAAATTGGTTCGACACTGGCCTTGATTGTTGTTACAATCTCGCGAAGTACCGATTGAAAGCGAATGGAGGTGAAGCGAAAGCAACTGATGAAGGTCAGTCTGAGTGTTTGTGTTTCAAATTACCTATTACTACAAGCGAAGGGACACGATCCTGATGAAGAAATTGGCTATGCTCTCACTCTTGCTGCTCGTGCTGGTCGGAGCCTTCTCCGTCGCCGCGCAGGACGCCGTCACCCTCACTATTGAAAGCTGGCGCAACGACGATCTGGCAATCTGGGAAGATGTCATTATCCCCGCGTTTGAAGCACAGCACCCGGAGATCAATGTTGTCTTCTCGCCCACCGCGCCGACCGAATACAACGCCGCGCTCAACACCAAGCTGGAAGCCGGCACCGCAGGTGACCTGATCACTTGCCGTCCGTTTGACGCGTCGCTCCAACTGTTCACTGACGGGCATCTGGCGTCGCTGAACGACCTGCCCGGCATGGAAAACTTCAGCGATGTCGCCAAGAGCGCGTGGATCACCGATGATGGCTCGGACGTCTTCTGCGTGCCGATGGCCTCGGTCATTCACGGCTTCCTGTACAACAGCAGCATCTTCGAAGAACTCGGCCTGAGCGAACCGGCGACCGAAGAAGAATTCCTCGCCCTGCTCCAGACCGTCAAGGACAACGGCAGCTATGCGCCGCTGGCGATGGGCACCGCCGACCAGTGGGAAAGCGCCACGATGGGCTTCCAGAATATTGGCCCGAACTACTGGGGCGGCGAAACGGGTCGTCTCGGCTTGATCGACGGCACGGCGAAGTACAACGAAGGTGGCTTCCTCGCCGCGTTTGAAGCCCTGTCGCGCTGGACGCCCTTCATGGCCGACGGCTATCAGGCGCTGACCTACGCCGACGCGCAGAACCTGTTCGCGTTCGGTCAGGCCGCGGTCTACCCGGCTGGCTCGTGGGACATCGGCTACTTCGAAAATTCGGGCATCGACTTTGAACTCGGCGCCTTCCCGCCGCCGCCGCCCGCTGGCTCAGACACCTGCTACATCAGCGATCACACCGATATCGCGATGGGCATGAACACCGCCAGCCCGAACGCCGAAGCGGCGCAGACCTTCCTCGAATGGATGACCTCGCAGGAATTCGCGGAACTGTACACCAACCAGCTCCCCGGCTTCTTCACGCTGTCGAACCACGAAATCACGGTCAACGATCCGGTCGCGGCGGAATTCCTGAGCTGGCGCGGTCAGTGCCAGACGACGATCCGCTCGTCCTACCAGATTCTGTCACGTGGTGAACCGAACAACGAAACCGACCTGTGGACGCAGAGCGCTCAGCTTCTGAACGGTGCCGTCACCGCGCAGGAAGCCGCCGACACGGTGCAGTCGGGTCTCGAACAGTGGTACGCGCCGCAGCAGGGGTCGTAAGTCTCCCGGCACGGTCAGCAACCATCATCTGAGTTACACGGTCGGGGCGCAGCATGCTGCGCCCCGACCCATAGAGCCACTGTTCTGGCGTAAAGGAATCGGTGTGCAGTATGGTACGTGAAAAAACACGCTCCCTCTCCCAAAGCACAACGCCCCAGAAAAGCAAAAAACCTTTTCCGGTTCATATTCTGGTGTTTCTCGCCCCGGCGGTGATCATCTACACGGCGTTCATGATCATTCCCCTGCTCGGTTCGCTCGGTCTCGGCTTCTTCACGCAGAACGAGAGCGGCACAGTCGTATTTGCCGGGCTAGACAACTACATCCGCCTGCTGACCGATCCGCTGTGGTCGCCGCGGCTGTGGGGCGCGCTGCGCAATAATGTTATTTTCTTCATCGTTCACATGTTTGTGCAAAACCCGATCGGTCTGTTCCTCGCCGCGCTGATCAGCTCGCAGTTGATCGGCAGCCGCGCCGCGACCATCTACCGCTCGCTGATCTTCACGCCGACGGTGCTCTCCGTGGTGCTGGTCGGCTTCATCTGGCGCTTGATCCTCAGCCCGGTGTGGGGGGTCGCCGATGATTTTCTCGCCGCGTTGGGCATCCAGAGCCAGCCGTGGCTCGGGCTCGAAACGACGGCGCTGCCCGTGCTCTCGCTCATTTCAGTGTGGCAGTGGGTCGGCATTCCGATGATGCTGTTTCTCGCCGCGCTCATGGGCATCCCCGACGAGATCGTCGAAGCCGCACGCGTCGATGGGGCGACCGCATGGAGTGTCTTCTGGCGCATCAAATTCCCGCTGATTCTGCCAACCGTGGGCATCGTCGGCGTGCTGACGTTTGTCGGCAACTTCAACGCCTTTGACCTGATCTACACCACGCAGACCGCGCTGGCCGGGCCGAATTTCTCGACGGACATCCTCGGCACGCTGTTCTACCGCACCTTCTTCGGCTTCCAGCTTCAGCTTGGCAACGACTATATGGGCGCGGCGGTCGCGGGCATTATGTTCGTGATCATCGCGACGGGCGTGTTGTTCTATCTATTTGGCTGGCAGCGCCGCATCCTCAAAATGGACATTCAGCTATGACGGGCAAACAATCATGAGATGGCTGCAAAAGTTAGGCGTCCACGCGGCGCTCATCCTGTACACGCTGGTCGCCATCTCCCCGGTCCTGTTGATCGTCATGAACTCGTTCAAGAACCGCCGGGCGATCTTCCAGAGTCCGCTCAGCCTCCCGACGCAGGAAACATTCGATCTGGTCGGCTACGAGACCGTGTTCGACCGCGCAACTTTTCACCTGTACTTCGGCAACAGCCTGATCGTGACGGTCGTCTCTCTGCTGCTGATTCTGCTGGCCGGGTCGATGGCGGCGTATGCGCTCGCGGAGTATCGCTTCAAGGGCAACACCTTCCTCGGGCTGTATATGGCCGTCGGCATCATGATCCCCATTCGGTTGGGGACGGTCGTACTGCTCAAGATGCTAGTGGCGCTCAGCCCGCCCTCGCCGCTCATCAGTCTGGTGCTGATCTATACGGCGTCGGGCTTGCCATTGGCGGTGTTCGTGCTGTCGCAGTTCATGCGGCAGGTGCCAAAGGAGCTCAAAGACGCCGCGCGCGTCGACGGTGCGAGCGAGTACCGCATCTACTGGATGACGCTGCCGCTCGTGCGTCCGGCCATCGGCACGGTGATGGTCATCAACATGATTCCAATCTGGAACGATCTGTGGTTCCCGCTGCTGCTCGCCTCCGCGCCGGAGTCGCGCACAGTGATCCTCGGCGCACAGATCTTCCTCGGCCAATTCGTCAGCGACTGGAACGCGGTCTTGTCGTCGCTCACGCTGTCCATGCTGCCGGTGATCGTGCTGTATTTCATCTTCTCGCGCCAATTGATTCGCGGGCTGACAGCCGGGGCGGTGAAGTAGGGGCGCAATGAATTGCGTCCGCGGTTTATTAGCCTCACCCCCAACCCCTCTCCTAGAGGAGAGGGGAGCGCAACTAACAATCAAGCATCTGTAGGGACAGCCTTCTGGCTGTCCGCTGTGACGGACGCGCAGAAACGCGTCCCTACAACTTCGTCTCCAGGGCACTTCCGCTAAACTCCTGGAGGCGAGTGACAAAAAGGAGACTTATTACATGGTCAAAGTAGGTTTAGTTGGCGCGGGTTTGATGGGCTCGACGCACGCGGTTGGATGGGCGCAAACTCCGGCGACGCTGGCAGGCATCTACGCGCTCAACCGGGCGCAGGCCGAAGCGCAAGCCGCGCTCTACGGCTGTCAGGTCTATGACAGCCTGGACGCGCTGCTCGCGGACGTGGACATCGTCGACGTGTGTTCGCCCACGGACTACCACTATGAGCACGTTATGGCGGCCGCCAACGCGGGCAAGCACATCATCTGCGAAAAACCGATCGCACTGACAAATGCCCACGCGCGGGAGATGGTCGCGGCCTGCAAAGCACGCGGCACACATTTCCTGATCGCGCATGTGGTACGCTTCTTCCCCGAATATGAACTCGCGAAATCGACGGTCGCGCGCGGTGACATCGGCGACCCAGCGGTCGTGCGGCTGACGCGCTGCAGCGCCGTTCCCAAGTGGACGACCGTCGAAGGTGCGAGCAACTGGTTTCTCGACCCGGCCAAGTCGGGCGGCATGATGGTCGACCTGATGATCCACGACTTCGACTATGCCCGGTGGGTCGCCGGAGATGTGGTCAGCGTGTACGCGCGCAGCGCCCGCGGTCAGAATCCGGATGCGGCAGGCGACTACGGCATCGCCATTCTGACGCATCAGAGCGGCGCGATCTCCAACGTCGAAGGCGGCTGGTGCTACCCGCAGGGGATGTTCCGCACGGCGATGGAAATCGCCGGGAGTGACGGGGTGATTGAGCATCCGGTCGGCAGTTCGACCGCCGTCAACCTCTACCTCCATCAGACGGATGACACAGCATCCGTACCCGTGCCGCGCAGTCCGCTCGCCGAAAGCCCATATGTCACCGAGATCAAGCACTTCTACGACGTGATCGTCAACGGCGCGACACCACGCGTCACGGCTAAAGACGGCTTGCGCGCGCTGGAAATCGCGCTGGCGGCAGTGGAATCGGCCAAGACCGGGCGTCCCGTCAAGCTGGAGAGTGGTTCATGATGCGCCTCGGTTTACTGAGCTTTGCCCATGTCCATGCTGAAGGGTATGTCCGCGCGTTACAAGCCATGCCGGAAGTCGAACTCGTCGGCGCGGCGGACGACAATATGGCGCGCGGTCAGCACTTCGCCGAGCAATTCGGCCTGCGCTTGTTTGACTCCTATGCTGCCCTGCTCGGTGTGGGCGTCGACGGCGTAGTCGTGTGTTCGGAGAACAGCCGCCACCGCGAACTGGTCGAACTGGCGGCAGCGCAGGGGGTCGCCGTGCTGTGCGAGAAACCGCTGGCGACGACCGTCGCCGATGCGCAGCGCATGGTCAACGTGTGCGCGCAGGCCAACGTTCCGTTGATGACCGCCTTCCCCATGCGCTTTAGCCCACCCGTGATGGAAATCAAAAAGCTGATCCCGTCGCTCGGTGCGATCTACGGCATCAACAGCACCAATCAGGGCTCGCTGCCAGAGTTCCATCAGGCGGAAAATCTGGCGTTTCTGGGACGTAACTGGTTCGCCGATCCGCAACTGGCGGGCGGTGGCGCGCTGATCGACCACACCGTGCATCTCGCCGACCTGTTCCGCTGGCTGTTTGACGCGGAAGTCGCCGAGGTCTACGCGCAGACGAACACCATCATCGGGCGCGACAAAACCAGCGTCGATACGGGTGGGTTAGTCATGCTGACTTTCCAGAACGGCATGTTCGCGTCGATTGATTGCAGTTGGAGCAAGCCCGCCGCCTACCCGACATGGGGCGGCCTGGCGCTCGACATCATCGGCACGAACGGCGTGGCGACCGCCGACGCGTTCAAGCAGCGGATCGCCGTCTATGCGCACAAGCCGCGCTGGGCGTTCTGGGGATCAGATGCAAATGCCGGGATGATCCGTGATTTCCTCGATGCGGTGCGGGACAAACGCGCCCCGGCGGTCACCGGGATTGACGGCCTGCGCGCGACGGAAATCGTCGCCGCGGCGTATCAGTCCGCCAAAACGGGGGAACCTGTCAAGATCTAGCCACGTCCCAACATCGCAGGGTTGTTTGCCCCTCTCCCGATGGAGAGGGGCGGTTGAGCGCAGCGAAACGGGGGTGAGGTTATTTCACCGGGATCTGGAAGGCATAGCCGAAGCGATTCTGCGGGTCGTACTGCGCCTTGATTGCGGTCAGCCGTTCAAACTTGGCTGTCGTGTACGCCTCGCGGATGCGCCGCTGCGCTTCCGCGCCGTCGAGGAAGTTTGCGTACACTGCGCCCGAGCGCGCCGCGCCGAGTTCCTGTATGAACTGTGCTGTGTACTGCTGGAAGAACTGCCCCGCTTCCGGCGTCGGCGCGACGCCGATCATCACCAGATTGAGCGTTTCATCGCGATGGCTGTAAGCGTTGGCGTCCGCGCTCACGCGGCGGATCGCGCCACCCATATGCCGAACCTCGGCAAACACCAGCGGCGGTTGCCCGCCCTGCCCCAGCCCGTAACGGATGATCGTGTCAATCGCGTCATCACTGAGCTCGCGCAGGTACGTGCCGTTGGTCGCGCTCGGCATCGGGTCAACCGGGTCATTGCTGATTGCGCGCATTTCGCTGACGGGGAGCGTCCCAAACATGTTCGCCAACGGCGCGCGCCACTCCAACCACGGCTGAATGTACGCCGCGCCCTGTTCCTCAGCGCCGACATACGCGCCGCGCACCATCATCGCCGATTTACCGCGCAGGAATTCCGGCACCTGCGGCAGCGGCGGGAAGTTCATCAGCACAATCGAGCTGGTGAATTCGTCGGGCAGCGTCTTGATCCACTCACGATAGAAGCGGTAGACATCCGCCGCCATCTCAATCGGGTACAGCAGGTTGCCGCCGTACACAGTCTGCACCGGGTAGAGCTGAATCTCCATGCCCGTGACTACACCGAACGCGCCGCCACCGCCGCGCAGCGCCCAGAACAGATCCGCATGTTCGTGCGCGCTGACGGTGAGGATCTCGCCGTTCGCGTCCACAACTTCCAGGCGGATGACGCTGTCCGTCGCCAAGCCGTACTTGCGCCCGAACCAACCCATGCCGCCGCCCAGCGTATAGCCGACGACGCCGACGGTCGGCGAGGAGCCGAACAGCGGCGTCAGGCCGTAGGTCTGCGTGTGGGCGACGACTTCACCCCACTTGAGACCCGCGCCAACCCACGCGCGTTGGAGTTCCGGATCTACGGTGATGTCCTTCAGCGCCGAAGTGATGATCAACGCCGCGCCTGCGTCCGCCGGACGGATCGTGCCGTGCCCGGTCGATTGTACCGCCACGCCTATACCTTCCGCGGCCGCCGCGCGCACCGCTTCCACAACATCGCGTGTGGTCTGCGCGACCACAATCCACGCCGGACGGTGATCAACAGCGAGATTCCACGCCTTCCGCGCTGCCTCGTAACCCGTTGTGCCCGGTCGATACAGTGTCAATTCGCCCATGAATTGCGTCATGGTAGTCCCCCTACCTGTGTCTGATTTCACAAATACGGGCTCATCATACGAGTGATCACTTATATGCTCATCCGCCAATGGACGGAGATGTGGGCGCGGCATTTGCCTGAGATTTAGATCGGACTGGTGATCTGTTCGAGGGTGATCAAGTAGGTATACGCTTCGGCAAAACTCCGGCCACACATCTCTTCGTTGGGGCGCAGGCGGTTACACACCTCCGGGCGGTCAGGCGTCCCGAAGATCAGGCAGCGGTTATCCTCGCTGAGCTGTACGCAGCGCACTCCCGCCGGTTTGCCGTCCGGCATCCCCGGTATCGGCGATGAAATTGACAGCGCGATACAGCACGCGCCACACCCTACCCGACAATCCATTGCGTAATTCCTGCCTATGCGAAGCCGAACCTGCCCTACTGGTGGGCAGGTCGACCATTATACACCCCAGAACAAGCGCATCCCGATCAGCAGCGTGATGAGCACGAGTACGGTCAGCGGCAGGCCGACGCGCACGAAGTCGGCGGGTTTGTAGCCGCCCGGTCCCATCATCAGCACGTTGACTGGATGCGCGATCGGCGTGAGGAAGGCCGTCGAACACGCGACCGCCACGGCTACGCCCATGGCTTGGGGGCTCACGCCCATTTGCTCCGCCGCAGTGATGGCAATTGAGCCGATGATCAGCGCGACGACCTGCCCGCCGATCACCTGCGTGAGCAGCATCGTCAGGAGGAACAACGCCGCGATCAGCGTCATACCGCCATACGGCGCGACCACGCCAACCAGCAGTTCCCCGATGCGCGCTCCCAACCCGGTGTTGACGAGCGCAATACTGATCGGCAGCATGCCCGCAATCAGGAAGATGACGCGCCACTCAATCGCGCGGTAGGCTTCGTCGAGGCTGATGCAGCGCGTCAGCGCCAGGGCGGCCACACCAAAGAGCATGGCTTCGCTGGTGGGCATCAACTCGAAGATCGCGACCAGCAGCACGACAATAGTGATCGCCAGCGCGATAGGCGCTTTGTGCGGGAGCGGTGGCCGGTAACGGTGACCGCTTTGCAGCACCATGAAGTCGCGCTCCTCCGCTAGTGAGCGGATTTTCGTGGGCGCGCCGACCATGAGTATCGCGTCGCCGACCTGCAGCGGCAGTTTGCCGACATCCGTGCGGTAACTGCGCCCCTCCCGCCACAGCGCGACCGCCGTCAGTTGATGTTTACTGCGAAAACGCGTATCGGTGAGCGTGGAGCCAATGATGCCGGAGCGCGGCGGGATGACCACTTCGGTCAGATCCACGGTGTAGTCGCGCTTGCCATTCGACTTGGCATCGGGACGACCGATCTCGACGCCCCAATCATGCATCACCGAAACGCGATCCTCGCGCCCCAGAATCACGAGATAGTCCTGCGGTTGGATCATCTCGACGGGCAGCGGGTTCAGAATCGCGCGGTGCCCCCGCCAGATCGCCAGCACCGTCAAGCCAAGCGCTTCCCCGATGCGGCTCTGTTCCAGCGTCACATGGGCAAGCCTTGACCCCGGCAGCACGCGCAGTTCCCACAAACGTTCGTCCAGATGATAAGTTCTGGAAAGCGACTGCGAGAGGAGGTACGCGCTGGCAGTCTGCGCGGATGAGGCGTTGGAGGGCAGCAGACGCCGCCCGACCAAGAGCATATAGGCGCTGCCGACCAGCAAAATCAGCCCGCCCACCAGCGCAAAATCGGCCATGCCGAGCGCCTCGAGGCCGCGTTCGCGCAGGATGCCGCTCATGATGATGTTCGCCGTGGTAAAGTAGGTCGCCATGCCGCCAAGCAGCGTCCCAAAGGAGAGCGGGATCAGTATCTTCGACGGCGCCACATTCGATTCGCGCGCCACTTGCGCCGCCGCGGGCAGCAGCACCGCCCCCGCGGCGATGTTGTTCATCACGAGCGAGAGTGCCGCCCCGGCCAGCATGAACAGCGCGACCAAGCGCAACTCAGAACCCGCGCCCATCGCTTTCATGCGCGCGGCAATCCATTGAATGATGCCCGTGTCTTCCAGCGCCTGCGAGATGATAAACAGGCCGATGATGGTGATAACCGCCGACCGGCTGAACCCGGACAGCGCCTCTTCGGGGGAGATAATCCCGGTGAGCGGCAGCCCGACGATGAGCATCAGGCCGACGAGATCCGGTCGAACCCGCCCCGAAACGATCAGTGCTACAGTCGCGAACAGGACGATGATGAGCGTCAGCTCCGGCAACGAAAGCTGCACAAGCTCCCTTTCCTCTACGTGCTGGTGTACACCGCAAAACCAAGCGACTCGTGAACGCAGTTGGCGGCGGTCAAACGGGCACAGCATACACACTGACTGGTGAATTCTCAGCGTACACCATAGTGCCCCATTTCGCCTCTGGTCTTGCTAGGCGGATTTACCAAATTCTTCCCTAAATGTGCGAATTTTACGAAACGTTTACGCGAGCATTACGCATTATTCAGTATTCTTAATGTCATCTCAATTCTATGCTGTACCAAAGGTAGAAAGAGTTTGGAGATGTGCGTGCAAACCCGGTCTGAACAGATCCAGACCACTATTGACGCAATCCCACAGCCCATTCTCGTGTTTGACAGTCACTTGAAGGTCTGCGCGGCGAACAGCGCTCTGCTCACGTGGCTGAACAGATCGTTGATAGATCTTATCGACTGTCCGTTGTCCAGTTTGATACCCGAGGCCCACGCCATTCCCCTGGTGCCGAGCGCGGATACCGTCTATAACGTCGATCTCACGCTGCTCGGTCATTCCGTCCGCGTGTTCAGCCTGCGCCCCATCGCCGACACCGACTGTTCGCTCATGGCGCTGCACACGACCCCGCTCCAAAGCGAAACCGTTCGCGACAAGATCATCCAGAAGTTCAATCTGGTGGTGCAGTCCGGTCAGGAATTGAGCAGCACCTTTGACCCCGACCTCATCTTTGAGCGGCTGTATACTATCCTGTCTGGGTCGATGGACTGCACAACCTTTGTGCTTTCCAGCTACAGCGCCGACGACCAACTCATCCGCTGTCTGCACGCCCGGCATGAGGGCGAACTGCTCGACTTGTCCGTGTTTCCGGCCATCCCGCTCCAGCGTGACAACCCGCATGCGACGCAGAGTCTCGCCATCGACACGGGCAAATCGCTGCTGATTAACGACTTTGTCGCGCACACCAGCGGTAAAACGCCGACCGTGTACGTTGACCAGAACAGCCAGGTCTACGACGGGACAGACGACGAAGAAGACTACACCCGATCCGCCCTGATCGTGCCGATGCGGCTCGACAATCACGTCGTCGGCGTAATTCAGGTGCAGAGCTACAAGCTGAATGCCTACACTGAGGATGACCTCCGCTTTCTCGAAGCGCTCGCCCCACAGATCGCGATCGTGCTGCAAAACGCCGCGCTGCATCACAAGCTCCAGCGTTACGCCGCCGAACTCGAAGACCGCGTCGCCCAGCGGACCCAAGCGCTGGAGCAAGCGCTCGTCAACGAAAAGCAGCTCACCGAGATGAAGGCGCGTTTCACCTCCATGCTCTCGCACGAATTCCGTAATCCGTTGGCGGGCATTCAAAGCGCGCTCGATCTCATCAATCTCTACGGCCATCGCATGACGCCCGAACAGCAGAAAGAGCGCTATCAGCAGATTCAGGCGCAGGTGGATCGTCTCAAAGATATGACCGAAGAAGTGTTGTTCATCAGTCGATCAGATACGGTGGCGGTACAGCTCCGGCTCGAAACCATCGACCCGTTCATGCTGTGCCAGATCATCATCAATGAGATGCAGCCAATCACGCCCGATCACCGCCTCAACCTGACATTGAACGGCATAACACGTCCCGTGCTGCTGGATGTCAAACTGTGCCAGCAAGCCATCAGCAACCTGATTTCGAACGCGGTCAAGTATTCGCCTGGGCGGGATCACGTGGATATCACGATCACATTGGATGAAAAAGAACTGTGCATCGCCGTATGTGACTCCGGCATCGGCATCCCCGAGGAGGAACTGCCGCATCTCTTCGACACGTTCTACCGGGCGTCGAATGTCGGGGGAATTGCGGGAACGGGGTTAGGCTTGGTGGTCGCCAAGCGCGCCGTTGAAGCGCATGATGGGCACCTCGAAGTCGAGAGTCATCCCGGCGAACGGACGATCTTCCGCATCTGCATCCCAGCGCGAACGGCGTAATCGCTTACAGGGGGATTCGTGAGGGCGCGTCGGTTGCGCCCCTCCGACTCCCCGACGGCTACACCAGCACCCCAAACTTGACCACGTCGACGCCTTCGGGCGTGATCTTGAGCAGTTCTCCCGGCTGAATGTAGTCGTTCTCGTACTGGCGGCTGAACTCCCCACGGGTGAGCCAACTCTTGAGCGCGGCGATGACAATGCCGTGCGTGCACACCCACACATGCTGATGCTCAGCCACGTTCACATCATCAATAAACGCTTTGACGCGGTCGACAATCTCGTTGAACGGCTCGTCGACGCGCTCATTCAGGCGCGGGTCGGCGAGGAACGTCCGTCCAGTGATGTCGGTGACGATCTGCGCAGTCTGCTGGCAGCGCAGGAATTCTGAGCGCGCCCCCCAGTCATACGGACAGGTGTCGAGAAAACGCGCCAAGCGCTGCACGGGGGGAATGCCTTCCGGCAGCACCTGGGCGGTGCGAATCTGCGCGCCATAGCCAGTCTTGCTGTGCGTGGCGAGTCCATGCCGGAAGATGTACCAGTGTTTGGTGACGTTCATGTTGTCGTGTCGCCTCATCAAGAATGCATTCAGAAATTTGATCACAGGCTCGTGCTACACATGCTGCAAAGTCGCCGCGTACACATCGACCACGCGCTCGGCGACCGTCGTCCAGTTCAGGTCTTGCACGGTGTTGAGCATCTGCTGGCTGATCTGGTCGTGCTGCGCGCGATCCATGAGCAGACGGCCCATCTGCGATGCCAGCAGGAGCGGGTTGTTCACCGAGGTGATCAGCAGGTCATGCCGCCCATCGATCAGCGTGGAAATGCCCGTCGCGTTCGTCGTGATGATCGGCGTGCCGCACGCCATCGCTTCGGCGGCGGCCATGCCAAACGACTCGTAATGCGACGGCATGACGGCGACATCGGCGGCGTTATAGTAGTACGGTAGAACCTCCTGCGGCTGCTGCCCGGCAAATCGTACCAGCGGCGCCAAGCGGAGTAAATGGCGCAGTTCTTCCAGCTTTTGCAGCTCCTTAGACCACTGCGACGGCGGTTGCGACACGTTCCCACCGATGATTGTCAGGCCAACGCGCATGTCCGGGTTCTGCTCAATCATGATTTTGGTGGCGTAGAGCAGCATGTCAATGCCCTTAAGCGGCTCGATGCGCCCACAAAACAGAATCAACAGTTCGTCGGGGTCCATGCCGAGATGCGCGCGCGCTTCCCGCTGATCAATGGGCTTGAAGTTCTCCAGATCAACGCCCGGCGGGATGACGACCACGCGGTCAAGGTCGGCTTCCAGCAGATATTGCAGGTAACGCTGATCGCTTTCGCTCGGCGCAATGATCGCGTCCGCGACACGCACCAGCTCGAATTCGGCATCAATGCGCGGTCGTTCTTCCAGTTCCAGTTCGTCGCGCGCGACGAGGTTTTTCATCAGCGCCAGCGTGTGGAAGGTCATGATCAAGGGGAGCGGCGTCGTCTTCTGAATCTCGATGCCGATCAAGCCGGAGAGGTAGTAGTGACAGTGCATGACGTCGTACTGCACGCCCTGCTCCGCGACGAATTTGTGATAATTGGCTACGAATTCGGGCAGATACTGCATGAGCTGCTTCTTGGGGACGGGGCTTTCCGGGCCAGCGGGCACGTGAATCACACGGAACAGCGGATCAACCTGCACGACGTGCGGCTGATGCGAGTCCTGACTGCGCGTGAACACGTCGACGGCGATGCCCTGCCGCGAAAGTTGGCGCGAAAGCTCATAGACATAGACGTTCATCCCGCCCGTTTCTTTGCCCTCCTGCTGTGCCAGTGGACAGGTATGAAACGAGATCATCGAGACACGGCGAATCGGTGCCGACATAAACAACTAGCTCCCAATGGAAAACAATAAGGCTCGTCAAGGTGTTAGACGCTGCATGCTGACCATATCATTCCATAAACCTCATCAGAAGATTAGGCTTATGTTCGATTTCGAGTAGAATGTGACCAGTCCGCGAATTCGTGGTACTGTGGACAAGGTTTGATCTTAAACGCTGGTGAGTGCGTGTGCGACTCTGGATTCTGACTCAATTCTACCCGCCAGAAATGGGCGCGGCGGCCGTGCGGCTCAGTCGTTTGGCGCGGGATGTGGCCGACGAAGGGCATGAGGTGACGGTGATCACCAGCGTGCCCAATTACCCGGAAGGCATCATTCCGCCGCAGTATCGGTCGCGTCTCTTCTACCGCGACCGACTGGAACGCGTGACCGTGGAACGGGTGCGGGTGTACGCCTCGCCTAAGAAACGCGCGCGGCAGCGGCTCGCCAACCAGATCAGTTTTATGGGGCTGGCGGCGCTGCGCGGGACATTTTTGCCGCGTCCGGATGTCATTCTCGTCGAGTCCCACCCGCTGTTCGTGTGTCTGGCGGGTGGCTGGCTGAAACTGGTGAAACGCGCCCCGATTCTGCTGAATGTGTCGGATCTCTGGCCAGAATCAGCCGTGGCGACGGGCGTACTCAAAGAGGATAGTCTGCTGGTCAAACTGGCGCGCCCGGTTGAAAAATGGGCGTACCGCGACGCGACGCACATCGTCGGCTTGACGAGCGGCGTCGTCGACGGGATCATCGCCGTCGATGGCAAACCCGACCATGTCACGCTGATTCAGAATGCGGTCGATCTGCGCAAGTTCTGCCCGCCGACCGAGGATGAACGCCTGGCGGCACGGGCGAAGTTCGGCCTCGATCCGGACCGATTCACGCTGGTCCATGTCGGCAACATGAGCCTGACCTACGACTTCGACCTGATTCTGAATGCGGCGGCGCAGCTCCCCGAGGTAAGCTTTCACTTTGTGGGCGGCGGCAGCCAGTTTGAGCGTGTGCGCCAGCAAGTCGAAGCCCGTCAGCTCAGCAATGTGATCCTCGCGGGGACGCTGCCGCACACCGATATGCCGAGCGCGTGGGCGAGCGCGGATGCTACGCTCGTCGCACTGGCTGATCACTCGGTGGCGGGCGGCACACTACCCGCGAAAATGTACGAAGGCTTAGCAACTGGCACACCAATTATCGCGGCCATTCGCGGCGAAGGCGCGGCCCTGCTGCAGGCCGCCGAAGCGGGCGTCGTCGTCCCCATTGGCGATGTCACCGCGATGGTAGAGGCCATCCGCGCGCTCGCCGCCGATCCCGAACGGCGCGATCAACTGGCGCAGGCCGGACGCCGCTACGCTGAACAACACCTCGCGCCTGAACGCGTCAAAAACGGCTATCTCTCGCTCTTGCAGCTCATCGCTCGACAGGAAACGCTATGACCACCACCCAACAACCGCTCACGTTCGCCGTCGTCGGCTGCGGCCGCATCTCCAGCCGCCATACGCAGGCGCTCGCCGATCTGGCGCCGTCGCACAACGTCAAACTGACAGCCGTGTGCGACATCATCGAATCCCGCGCCAAAAACACCGCCGCGAAGTACGGCGTCAAGGCCTACACCGACTTTCAGCAGGTGCTGGATGATCCCGACATCGACGTCGTATCCGTGTGTGTACCCTCCGGGCTGCATTCGCCGATGGGACAAGCGGCGGCGCGCGCGGGCAAGCATGTGCTCATGGAAAAGCCGATCTCGCTCTCGCTGGCGGATGCCGACGCGCTGATCGAAACGTGCGAGCGGGAAGGCGTGACGCTCGGCGTGGTGCTGCAAAACCGCTTCAACCCGCCGATGCGCGAACTGCGCGCGCTGGTCGACTCGGGTCAGCTCGGCCAGTTGCACCTCGGCAACGCGACCGTGCGCTGGTATCGCCCGCAGGAATACTACGAGGACGGCTGGCACGGCACCTGGTCAATGGACGGCGGCGCGCTCATGAACCAGTCGATTCACCACATTGACGCGCTCGTCTGGTTGATGGGCGAAGTCAAGAAGGTCACGGCCTACACTGGGACGCTGGCACATCGCATGGAAGCCGAAGATGTGGGCGTCGCCGTCTTGCAGTTTGTGAGCGGCGCGCTGGCCACCATCGAAGGCTCGACCATCACCTACCCCGAAAACCTCGAAGGCTCGGTCGCGCTGTTTGGGCAGCACGGGTCGGTCAAAGTGGGCGGGACGGCGCTCAATCGCAAGGTCTTCTGGAAAGTGCAGGGGAGCCTTGAACATGAGCGCGAACTGCTCATGCGCGAAGCGGTCGACCCGCCATCCGTCTACGGCTACAGCCACCGCGAACAATACATCGAGATGATCGACGCCATCCGCCAAAATCGCCTGCCCGCCACGCATGGTCGCGAAGCCCGGCGCTCGCTGGAAGTCGTCACGGCGATCTATCAATCCGCCGCGGAAGGCCGCGAGATCGTGCTGCGGTGAGAACGTCACCCCTGCCCCGCGCCGATTGGCGGCGGGGATGTGATACTCGGATGGACACAGTAACAGGTGCATTTTGCGTCAACTTGCCCGTGTGATTTTGGCTCTTCAGCCTGTAGTTCTGGTCGTGTTGATTGCGGCTACATGGCTGCTGTCGTATCAAGCCCGCATGCCGTGGCTGCTGCTCTACGTGCCCGTGCTCATCGCCCGCCTCATCGATCAGCGGCGCTTGTGGGTGCCTACCCCACTTGATATTCCGCTGCTCGCCCTCCTGCTCCTCGCGAATATCAACCATCTGATCGCGCCATTTACATGGGGCTGGGAGATGAGCGGGCGCATCACCTTCGGCATTGTCATCGTGCAGCTCCTGGCCGATATTGGCCGTGGGCGGCGGGCGTTCTCCATCCTGCTGCTGGCGACAGGCGCGCTCACGCTCGGCGTGGGGCTGCTGGCGCTGGTCAGCTCGCAGTGGATCGGCAAATCGTCGGCGCTGCTAACCATTGCGCAAGCCCTGCCCGTGTGGAAACAGTTTCCCGGCGCGGAAGGCGGCTTCAATGTCAACGAGATCGGCGGGGCACTGGCGTGGTTCGTGCCCTTCGCCTTCGCGTTGCTCATCAGCGCTTGGTCGAAGCGCCTACGCGACGGGTTGTACGGCGTCGGCTTTGCGGCCGTCGCGCTGGCGATTGCGCTCGGACAAAGCCGCATGGCGATTGTGGGCGTGCTCGTGGTGCTGTTCGCACAGGCCGCGCTGCTCATCCCGCGCCGCCGCTGGAAAGTTACCGTCTGCGCGGGAATTGTCGGGCTAATGCTGCTGGAGATCGGCCTCGTGGCGGGCATCTTTGATACTGCGACCAATGACGCTGCTGGCATCGCGCTGAATGAACGCGACGAGCAAAGCGCGTCGATGCGCCTCGATATTTGGAGCACGGGTCTGCGCGCCGTGACGAACTACCCGATCACGGGCATCGGTATCAATAAATTTCGCGCGGCTGATTTCCGCGACGCGGGCTATGCTGTCCCCAGCTATCCGGAACGTAATCCGCCGCACGCGCACAATGAACTGCTGCACGTCACGCTCGACATGGGCGTGCCGGGGCTGCTCGCCTATGTGGGGCTGCATGTGGCGCTTGGGTGGTGTTTATGGCAGGTATGGCGCGGCGGGGATGCGCCCCTGCGCGGGGCAGCGGTCGCTGTGGCGGGCGGCCTCCTCGCCCACGCGATCTTCGGGCTGGCGGATGCGGTCACGCTGGCAGATCGCTGGATTTGGGCGTTCTGGTGGCTGGTCGGCTTGGGCGCAGCCGTCTATGTACAGCACAAACAGACTCTAGAAACCGATCAACCGTTAGCCTGAACCGAAACGGGCGGGATCAAGAGGGTGTCCAACAAGTGTGTTATCTGTAGAGACGAAGCATGAGCGTGTTGAAAAGGTCAGATTTTGACCCCACCCCCGGCCCCTCCCCGAATTCAGGGAGGGGAGACAGCAGACGCGCCGTGCCTTCCCTCTGCCCGCTTGCGTGGGTGAAGGGCTTATTAGGACCTCTCTCAATCCCGCCCCTGCTTTACAACTCGTTTGCCGCTCAGGAAGAGAGGCTCTCCGCTGCCACGGTGGCGGCCATGATCTGCTCGGCGAGCGGCCCCAATGGATCGGAGACACGGCGTTCGCCAGGCGGGAAATACACGATGCCCATCAACGGCATACGCGACCTTAAGCGCGGCATGTCGTAACCTTCGGCGAGATGCAGACGGGCCTCCGGGTGATTGATGTCGAGCATCGGCGTGTAGAAGTAGCGATATTCGCGTTCCATACCCTGCAGCAGTTCCAGACTGGTGCGGCTCATCCACGTGTTGGTCGTCGCATCAAACAGTTCCCAGTGATCGTCGACCCACACTTCTTCCCACGCATGTTCACCAACAAACTCGACCGTGCGAATGGTCAGGCCGAGCGCCAGCGCGATATGGCTTTGCGGAACTAGATACGTCCCACAGTGCGCGCGTTCCTGCGTGAGAAACTCGGCTACCGAAGCCGGAAAGGTGGTCACGCCGTACGGCAGGCTGATGTGACTGATATACATGGCGAAAATTCCGGCGAGCCGCGTAGGGTTGTCTTCGCGCCACAGCAGCGCCAGCCGTTCCGCGTTCTCGTCATAGTAGGCGGCGACCGCGGCGAGGATCTCTTCGTCGGTGACCGCGCCCGCCTCAGCCGCCAGCACTTGCAGTGTCGGCACGTCCGGACCGGGCTGATGCTCAAAGACGAGGTTATAGGTGGGCGGCGGTGGATTTGAGCCTTGCAGCGCAAGCACCGACCACACGCCGAGCAAAAAAGCGATCAGCGTGATGAGGATAATTCGAAACAAGCGTAAAACGTATTTCATGAGCGGCGCCCCAACTAGGTGAAGTAACTCTATTTTAACGTGAGTTCTGTCAAAACGTGGTTGGAGCTAGTTGAGTCGGGCGCGGCTATGTTATGCTAACTCCGTCGACTTATGCTCTCCGAGAGAGAAAACCATGCGAACCATTGCGAAACCCCAACCGGGTGAATACGCGCCGTACACGCTCGACTACATGAAGCTCGTCGCGGATGACGGCCTCGTCTTGCAGCATTTGGAAACCAGTTTGTCGGCAGTCGAAACCGTGATCAACGGGATTCCGGCAGCTTGGCTGACCAAGCCGTGCGCCGAAAATGAATGGACGGTGCAGGAAATTCTCGTGCACATCATGGATACTGAGCGCATCTTCGGCTACCGCGCTTTGCGCATCGCGCGCGCCGACCTCACCGAACTCGCCGGGTTTGATCAGGATACGTTTGTGGCCTCGTCCGGCGCGAACCAGCGCTCACTGGCATCGATCTGGGCGGAATATACCAGCATCCGCGCGGCGACGCTGTCGCTGTTCAACTCGTTCGACGATGCGGCCTACGTGCGTGTCGGCGCGGCGAATAAGAACCCGCTCAGCGTGCGCGCGGCGTTGTACATCATCGCCGGACACGAGCAGCATCACCTCAAGAGCATCAGCGAGAACTACGGCGGACGCTCCTAACCCATTGAACGGCTTCCGGGGCGCATGGGCGGCGCCCCGACTTACTCGATTGCCCCGGCCACCTGCACGCGCTGATCAACGCCTGCGCGCAGTTCCTTCTGCATACGGTCAAAGCGGCGCTTGACGTGCATCCCGGCGCGCTCGTAGAGAGCAACCGCCCCGGTCAGGCTGGATGCATCGACGTAGAGCGAGGCCGCCCGTTTGCCGCGCGCCTGAAACTGGGCGAGCGCCGTGGTTAACAGGTTGTACGCAATCCCCTGCCGGCGATTCGCGCGGCGCACCCCCACGCTCGCGATATAGGCGACATCGTCTGCGCCGTTGTAGGTCGGTTCGCCCAAACACACGCCGACCGCTGCGCCGTCTTTCTCCGCGACGAACCAGTAGCCCTCGTGGAAATTCTTCTCCCAATAATGGCGCCAATCGGCGTAGTCTTCGACATAGGTGCGCGGGACAAAACCCCACATGTCGAGCCACGCTTCGCGCCGCACGTCGAAGACAGTGTGCCAATCCTCATCGCGGCGAAACTCGCGGATCGTGAGGCCGTCGGGGAGCACCGGCGCGGGCAGCGGCTCGTTGAAGTCGATCCACATCAGGTAGGAGGAGCGCACCACTTCTAGTCCAAGCTGCCGCAAGTGCGCCTGATACCAATCGTCGTTGTGATAGCACCACGCGGTGACGGTCACCCGCTCCTCTTCGGGGACGAGCGCCAGCGCATCCCGGGCGCGGGTTTCCGCCCACGCCGTCAGGTACGGCATGACGACGGTATCGGTCGCCCAGTAGTCGGGATGCACGTACAAGTCGATCTCCACATCCCGGAGCAAACGCAGATAAACCCACCCAAATCCGACCAGCTCACCCTGCGGGGTGTGCACCACCCGCACATCGCGGTCGAGGTCGACGAACGGTTCCTGCATGGTATCGACAATTTCCTCGAGCGTCTCTTCCGGCTCGCCAATCAGCTTTTGGGAAACGGCGTGGTAGATGGCCAGCATGGCCGGCGCATCGTCGAGTCGCGCCGCGCGGGCGATCGAGCCATCGGCCAGTGTGACAATATCGCTCATAGTTCACTCCGAGTCTAGAATGGGTCACAACGGCTCTAAGTCTACGAGATGTCAGGAGATGTGTCAACGGGCGTTCAGGATACGTTATACTCACCCGCGTATGAATACAAGTACGGGTATGGATGGCATGAGTGAACGCTGGCGTCTGCATGTACAGGGGGTTGTACAAGGCGTCGGTTTTCGTCCGTTTGTCTATGGGCTGGCGCTTCGCTATGCTCTCGGCGGACATGTCGGCAACAACAGCGATGGCGTGTTCATCGAAATTGAAGGCGCAGCGGTGGCGCTCCAGCAGTTTCAGGCGGCGTTGACCGCCGAACTCCCCCCGCTGGCGCACATCGATGCACTCACCGTGACCGCTCTGCCCTTGCTCCACGAAACCGAGTTCAGCATCCGTGCCAGCGAGAGCGGTGATCACGTGAGCGCGCACATCCCCGCCGATGTCGGCGTGTGCGACGCGTGTTTGCGCGAACTCTACGACCCGGCGGATCGACGCTACCGCTACCCGTTCATCAACTGCACGCACTGCGGGCCGCGCTTCACCATCATTCAAGCCATCCCCTACGACCGCGCCAGCACAACCATGTCCGCCTTCCCGATGTGCCCCGACTGTGCCGCCGAGTACCACGACCCGTTGAGCCGCCGTTTTCACGCGCAGCCCATCGCCTGCCCCGTGTGCGGCCCACAGATCTGGTTGCAGTCGAAAAACCACGACCATGTTCATGGTACTGACGCCGCGTTGATCGCCGTCAGCGACCTACTACGCGCCGGGCAAATCGCCGCTATCAAGGGATTGGGTGGCTTTCACCTCGCCTGTGACGCGACCAACGACGCAGCGCTGGCGCTGCTCCGTGAGCGCAAAGGCCGCGTCGACAAACCGTTCGCCGTGATGGTACGCGATCTGGAAATAGCACGCCACATCGCCCATATCAGCGACGAGGAAGCCGCGCTGCTCACCAGCCGCCAGCGCCCCATTGTGCTGGTCAAGCAGCGCAGCGACAGCCCGTTGAGTGCTGTGGCGCCGGGGAATCCGTACGTTGGCCTGCTGCTGCCCTACACACCGCTGCACTACCTGCTGCTGGACGCCCTGCCCGGTCCGCTGGTGATGACTTCCGGCAACCTCTCGGGCGAACCAATTGCGATTGATAACGCCGAAGCG
>JAYRZU010000066.1:0-3929 GCA_041916315.1 Anaerolineae bacterium | reverse complement strand
TGTACCAGTCGTCCACAACGACATACAATGTAGTGAAGAAGGTATCCAAGTCCATGTTCCACTCCTTGTTTGGCGACAAAAAGTGTACTGGTTGGATACCTTCTTCACTACCGGACAACCCTATTTAGGGGTGAGGTTAGATAAAATACCGATTCTGAAATGACTTCATGCCTTGTCCCTACAACTCCCTCGCAAATGTGTCTGGGGCGCGACCAAGTTCGGGAGAGGCCAACCGAACCTGTCTATCCGTGGTACTACCCGCGGGCCCGAATTTCCGAATGATTGTAGAGATACTCACCGTGCGGGATGGGCTGCGGCGCGTCTCTATTGGCAAATGCATAAGTTAAGGAGCGTTATTTTGACCAACCAAAGTGCAGTCACGCAGTTATTGACCGAAGCAGGCGCACGCGCCGCGCACTACCTCGCCACCCTCGACGACCGCCCGGTGCAGCCGACCCGCGCGGCGATTGATCGCTTGAGCGAACTCGGCGGTGATCTTCCCACGGAAACAACTGATCCCTTCACGGTCTTACGCCTGCTCGATGAGATTGGTTCACCCGCGACCGTCGCCTCGGCGGGGCGGCGTTTCTTCGGCTTTGTGATCGGTGGCAGCCTGCCCGTCACCGTGGCGGCCAACTGGCTGACGACCGCGTGGGATCAGAATGCGGGGCTGTTCGTCGCCTCACCGACCGCCGCGCGGTTGGAAGAATATGCGCTGCGTTGGCTGCTCGATCTGCTGCATCTCCCGGCGGAAGCGGCGGGCGCGTTCGTCACCGGTACCTCGATGGCACATGTGACCGGCCTCGCGGCGGCGCGCCATGCGCTGCTGCGTCGGCAGGGCTGGGACGCCGAAAATGACGGCTTGTTCGGCGCCCCGCCGATCAAAGTGGTGCTGAGTGCCGAAGCGCACACCACGCTGATCAAGGCGCTGGCGATTGTCGGCTTTGGGCGTAACAACCTGATCCGCGTCCCGGTGGATAATCAGGGGCGGCTGCGCATCGAAGACCTGCCGGCGCTCGACAGCTCGACGCTGCTGTGCATTCAGGCGGGCAATGTCAATTCCGGCGCATTCGATCCGATCGACGAGTTGTGCGACCGCGCTCGTGAGGCGGGCGCGTGGGCACACGTCGACGGCGCGTTCGGCTTATGGGCGGCGGTTGTGCCGGAGCTGGCGCATCTGGTCAAGGGCGCGGAGAAGGCCGATTCATGGTCGACGGACGCACACAAGTGGCTCAACGTGCCCTATGACAGCGGTCTGCTGTTCTGCCGCGACGCCGACGCCCTGCGCGCAGCCATGTCAGCGCCTGCGGCCTACCTGCCCGCCCAGATCGCCCGCGAACCGTCGCACTATACACCGGAACTGTCACGGCGGGCGCGCGGCGTCGAGGTGTGGGCGGCGCTGCGGCATCTGGGACGGACGGGCGTGACTGATCTGGTCGAACGCTGTTGTCAGTATGCGACCGTCTTTGCCGATGGGCTGCGCGCGGCGGGCTACGAAATCCTCAACGATGTGGTGCTGAATCAGGTGCTGGTGTCGTTCGGGACGCCGGAGGTGACGCAGCGCGTCATCAAGCGGATTCAGGAGGACGGCACGGCGTGGTGCGGCGGAACGGTGTGGCAGGGACGCACCGCCATGCGCATCAGTGTGTCGAGCTGGGCGACGACGGGCGACGACATCGAGCGCAGTCTCGAAGCGATGCTGGTTGCTGCGCGGCAGGAGATCGCCGGGAGCTGAGGTGCGGAAAACCGGACATTGATCAGCGTTTTTTAGGGGAATGTTCGCGTGATCTTTTGTGACTAATGCGAATAGTGCGCGTTATAATGATGGCGTGCTGGCATTGGAAAGTCGCAATCGACATGACGAGTGATCCCCTAATCGGAAAACAGCTTGGTGACTACCGCGTCGTAGATATTCTGGGGCGGGGGGGGATGGCGCATGTCTACTGGGGCTTCGACAAGAAACTCCAGCGCTATGCGGCGGTCAAAGTTATCGATGCCAACCTGCTCGCCAGCAACGAAAGCGAAGAAGAATATCGCGCGCGGTTTCAACGGGAAGCCCGCGCGATTGCCCATTTGAATCACCCGAACATCGTCGGCGTGTACCAGTTTGGCGAGGTTGGACCGCTCTACTACATGGCGATGGCCTTCATCGAAGGGCGTGACCTCGGCCACATCCTCAAAGATCACGCCGAAGCGGGTACGGCCATGCCACACCAGCAGGTGATCCAGATCATCCGCGACATTTCCGCGGCACTGGATCACGCGCACAAGCTCGGCGTCATTCACCGCGACATCAAGCCGTCGAACATTATGGTCACCAGCGATGGGCGCGCCGTGCTCACCGATTTCGGCCTCGCCTTAAGCGTCCCCGAAGGCTCGATGGGCAATACCTTTGGCAGCGCGCACTATATCGCGCCGGAGCAGGCGATTTCGTCGGCGAAGGCCGTGCCGCAAAGCGACCTGTATTCGCTCGGCGTGGTGTTGTTTCAGATGCTGACCGGGCGCGTCCCCTTTGATGATCCCTCGGCGATGAGCGTTGCGCTCATGCACCTCAGCGATCCGCCGCCCGCCCCGCGCCAGTTCAACACGCACATTTCGGCAACAGTTGAAAAAGTCGTCCTCAAGGCGCTCGAAAAAGAGCCGAGCAAGCGCTATCGCACGGGCGAAGCGCTGGCCGACGCGCTCGAAGAGGCGCTGCTGGGCAGCGTGCCCGATCCATCGCATCCCTCGAAAGCCCGGCTGGCGAGCGGCGAATATCGCCGTTTTGCGAACCCGTCCAACACAGCGAGCCGCCCGCTTTCACTGGCGAAAGCCCCGGTCGCCGCGCCCAAGCGCCGTCTGTCGCCCGTGCTGATCGGCTTTGGTGTGCTGGTCGTTGTGTTCGCCGTCGTCGTCGCGATCTTCGCGTTGAGCCAGCCGGGTACGGTCACGGCGACGCCCACCGCCCAAGTCGTGCTCGCCGTAACCGAAGAGGCTACCGCAACGTCCACGCCCACTTCCCGTCCGACCGCAACCGAGCCCAGCGTCGCCGCAACCGAAGAGCCATCGCCTACGCGCCGCGCCACGGTCGCGCCGACGGTCGTACCCACCGAGGCAGCGACCGCCGAAGCCACCGCAGAACTCACGGCTGAAGTCACTGCCATACTCACCGGGGACGCCGCGACGCCGGAGGCCGCGTGGGTCAACCTGATCTATGACGGCGACGAAATTCTGATCATCAACCAGCAGTCGATCCCCGTCGACCTGCGCGGTCTGGTCTTCGTGCAGACGCTTCCTAACGGGCAGACGCGTTCGGCGAATTCCGATAACATGACTGATGATCTCGACCGGATTCGTCTGGTGCAAGAAGAGGACTGCCTGCATTTGTGGCGGTTGGAACTGGGTGATCTGCTCAAGCCGGACGCCTGCCGCGCCCGGCAGGGTTTCCGCGCAATCGGCATTTCCCGGCAGTTCTGGGTCAGCACCCTCCCCGACGCGACCTTTGAAGTCCGCCGCAACAATATTGTGCTGCAAACCTGCCTGATCAGCGCGGGTGAATGCCGCGTCCCGCTGTGGGATCGCCAGCCGTAACGCCTATCTCGCCCGTGTCGCTGCCGCTCAACTGCACCTCGGCTTGGGGCGAGGTGCAATAACTTACGCTTTCCCTAATGTTTTGGCCTAAGCCACTAACCGAAATTTATCTAACAAAAGTAGGCGGTTGGGGTGGTGGAGCGTGTTCTGCTGGTGCAGGACATCATCGACTGAATGCTGGAGTTCCTTGAGCGACCGATGCAAACGGTTCGCGACGACCAATTGCTTGAAGTGCAACCAGAAACGCTCGATGGGATTGAGAAACGGGCTGTATTTGGGTAACCAGATGACCAGCAGACGGTCTTCATAGAGGCTCAGCGCCGCTCGAACCGTCTTGCTGTGATGGTAGGACGCATTAT
>JAYRZU010000065.1:0-56112 GCA_041916315.1 Anaerolineae bacterium | reverse complement strand
CCGGAAGCGGAAGCACTGGTCGCCGAAGGCGGCGTGATTCTGCTGGAAAACACGCGCTTCTACCCGGTTGAGGAGAAGAATGACCTCGACCTGGCGAAGCAGATGGCGGCGCTCGGCGACGTGTTCGTGATGGACGCGTTCGGCTCGGCGCACCGCGCGCACTCCTCGACGGTCGGCGTGACGCAGTTCCTGCCGTCGGTCGCGGGCTTCCTGATGGAAAAGGAAATCGACTATCTGGCGAACGCGGTCGAAAGCCCGAAGCGTCCGTTCGTGGCGATCCTCGGCGGCGCGAAAGTGTCGGACAAGATCGCGGTCATTGAGTCGCTGCTCACCAAGGCCGACAAGGTGCTGATCGGCGGCGGCATGGCGAACACGTTCTTTAAGGCGCAGGGCTACGAGATGGGCAATTCGCTCGTCGAAGCGGACGCGATTGAGACGGCGAAGGCGCTGCTGGCCAAGGGCGGCGACAAGCTGGTGCTCCCGGTCGACGGCGTGCTCGGCGACAAATTCGCGGACGATTCGCAGGTACAGACGGTCGATGTGGGCACACCGATCCCGGCGGGCTGGTCGATGTACGATGCGGGTCCGAAGACCGTCGAACTGTTCGCCAAGGTGATCGGCTCGGCGCAGACGATTGTGTGGAACGGCCCGATGGGCGTGTTTGAAAAGAAGCCGTTCGCAGCGGGCACGAAGGCCGTGGCGCAGTTGGTTGCCGACCGCACCAAGCAGGGCGCAGTGTCGATCATCGGCGGCGGCGACTCGGTCGCGGCGATTGAAGATGCCGGACTCGCTGACCAGATCACGCACATCTCGACGGGCGGCGGCGCCAGCCTCGAAATGCTCGAAGGCAAGGTTCTGCCCGGCGTTGCGGCGCTGAAGGATAAGTAAACCTCACCCTAGCCCTTCTCCTAGAGGAGAGGGAATTTAGCCTCACCCCTACCCCTCTCCCAAGTGAGAGGGGTTTTAGTTTGCGGTGGGAAACATTCGCTACAATAGAAGTGCATTCAAGCAGACCGATGGAGCGCGCATGGAACAAGTCGGGGCTTACGAGATCAATGCGGTCGTGGGACGGGGCGGCATGGCGACCGTCTACAAAGCGTATCACCGCCGCCTCAACCGCTACGTTGCGATCAAGATGATTCATCAGGGCATGCACACTGATCCGGCCTTTCGCGGACGCTTTGAGCGCGAAGCGCAGATCGTCGCCCAGTTGGAACATCCGCATATCGTCCCCGTGTACGACTTCTCCGAACATGAAGGCAACCCGTACCTCGTCATGAAATACATCGAGGGTCGGTCACTGAAGGACATCCTGAGCGCAGGGCCGCTGGCCATCGGCGACATGTTCAAGATCATCAAGCCGATTGCCGCCGCCATCGATTACGCTCACAGTCAAGGCGTGCTGCACCGCGACATCAAGCCGTCGAATATTCTGCTCGACAAAACAGGTATCCCGTACCTCTCCGATTTCGGACTGGCACGACTGGCGCAGGCGAATGAGAGCACATTGAGCGCCGATATGGTGATCGGCACGCCGTTTTACATCTCGCCGGAGCAAGCGCTCGGCAAGGGCGAAGTAACAGCGCGCGCGGATCTCTATTCGTTCGGCGTGGTGCTGTACGAACTGATCACCGGGAAAGTGCCTTACAGCGACGGCACGCCCTACTCGATCATTCACGATCATATTTACCGCGAACTGCCGCTGCCCAGCGCGATCAACCCGAATGTACCGAAAGCGGCGGAAGCCGTGCTGCTGCGCGCACTGGCGAAGGACCCGACGGATCGGTACCCAACGGCGGCGGTTCTGGTTGTCGAATTGGAAACGGCGCTGGCGGGCGACAACAGCCAGGCGCTGCGGCAGGAAGCGCGACACGGCGCAAACGAAACGCTGGCCAAGCCGCGTCCGCTGCTGGCCGTCGAAGCGAATGTCGCGACCACCATCGAGAAAGCCGCGCGCCCGCCCAAGCGGCGAGCGCGGGGGCTAATCGCGGCGATCATCGTAATCGGCCTATTCGTGCTGATCATCGCTCTGCTGCTCATCCGCGGGCGGTTGAACGCGCGGAACGCCGCTGCGACGAACACGGCACAGATCGTGATTACGAACACGCTTAGCCCAGCAAGCTCCAGCGCCCCGGTCGCGACCCGCCCGCCGAATCCGCGCCTGATCACGCCTTACAACGTCCCTACTTTGCGGCTGCAGGAAGCGCGAACAAACCTCGCCAGCAACCCGACCGATCCGCTGGCCTACCTCGCGCTGGCGCGCGCCCTGATGGAACAGCGGCGGCTCACCAGCCAGACGGAAGCGCTGCAGACCATCGTTGCTGGGCTCGAGCACACTGATGATCCCGTGCGCTACGCGCTCACCGCGGGGCAATTAGCGCAGGATGCGGAACGGTTGGAAGTCGCGTTCGAAATCTATCTGGAAGCGATTCGCCGGTCAGAAGGTACGGATCTGTATCCAGCGATCCGCGAGCAAGCGGGCGCACCGGCCTATCGCATTGCCAGCGATGCAAACTTTTCCCGTTTAGTGGTGCTGGCGGAAGTCACGCGGGCAGTTGAAGCGGAGGATTCGGCGCTGGCCTTAAGCTTACTGGCGCGGGTGCTCATCGAAAGCGGGAACACCGAACTGGCGAATGCCGCGCTCGGACGGGCGCTCACGCAGAACAGCACGCTCGCCGAGGCCCATCTGGTACTTGGAGAACTGCGCGCGCAGCAGGGACAGGCCGCGGACGCTCGCGCCGAGTGGGAAGCAGTGCTCGCCAGCCCAGACGCGCCGGGTTGGGCACGCCAGCGCGCATCTGCATTGATCGAAGCACAGGGAATACCATAAAATCGAGCTACACGACGGCACGAAATCAGCTTAGAGGTACGCTCATGGATAAGCTTGGGGCTTATGAGATCGTGGGTGAACTCGGCCATGGTGGTATGGCGACGGTGTACAAAGGCTATCACCGCGCGCTCAACCGCTATGTGGCCATCAAAATGATTCACCAAGCGCAAGCCGCCGACGATGTTTCGCGCGCCCGGTTCGCCCGGGAAGCGCAAATCGTCGCCGGGATGCACCACCCACACATCGTACCGATCTACGATTATGCGGAGTCCGAGCGTGATCCGTATCTTGTGATGAAGTTCATCGATGGGTGCACGCTCAAAACGGTGCTGGCAGATGGTCCAATCGAACTCAGAGATGTTCTAGACATCATCAAGCCGCTTGCCAGCGCGATTGATTACGCGCACAGCCAAGGTGTGCTCCACCGTGACATCAAACCCGCGAATGTCCTGCTCGATAAGAGCGGTACCGTGTATCTCTCGGATTTTGGACTTGCACGGCTGATGGAACACGGCGCGACGACCATGAGTGTCGACATGATGATCGGGACGCCGTATTATATGTCGCCGGAACAAGGACGCGGTGTGACCGAACTGACTCCGGCCACCGATATCTACTCGTTCGGCGTGGTGCTCTACGAACTGCTGGTCGGGCGCGTGCCGTACAACGAAGGTACGCCGCTCTTCATTGTGCACGCCCATATCAGCAAGGAACTGCCCGCGCCGAGCAGCATCAACCCGAACATTTCGCCGTTGGCGGAAATGGTGCTGCTGCGCGCGCTGGCGAAAGATCCGGATGATCGCTATCCGAACGCGACCCAGATGGTCGAGGAATTAGCAGACGCGCTCAAGGGAGTCGAAAATGTCGCGGTGAATGTGCAGGCGCTGCATACGGCGGCAGACTCGCTGGCCAAAGCGCGGCCCGAACTACAATCGGCATCGATCAAGCGGGCCAAAGCTTCAACAGTCGCCTCACCGCAGACGGCAGCACGGAACCGCCGCGGCTTGATCGCCGGAGCGCTGGCAGTCGCTGTCCTCGTACCTGTGCTGTGGTTCGGTTTGCAGCGGATCACGCAAGTGAATGCGAGCCCAACCGCTACCGAAGCGATCGCTGCCGCACCGAACACCACGGCGGACGCCGACGTGCTAACACTGTTTGAGCAGCAAGTCACAGCCGGGAATATACCCAACGCGGTCAGCACCTTTCTCGACCACTGGCCAGCTACAGACCAGCAAGTCGATTACGTGGCACGCGCAGTCGCGATCACCGAGACCACCCGCCGCTTCGAACTCGGCTACGTGATCTACGGAGATGCGTTCTTCCTCGGGCAAGACGCCGGGCATCTGCGCGAAGCGCTCGGCAGTGCGTTCTACGACATCGCGGTAACCGAACCGGTGCTGAATCCCGGTTTTTATCGGCGCCAAATCACAGAACTGGAGCGACGCGAACTGTCGCCAATCGGACAGGCGATGTTCGCCCGCCTGCTGATCGAGGCAGGCGAGCTGGATACGGCGCAAACGCTGCTGGATCGAGCCGCAGAAACCGCGCCGGATTTACCAGAACTCCACCTTGTACTAGGTGAATTTTACGCGAAACAAGATAGACTCGATGAAGCGCGTGCCGAATGGGAAAACGTGAGCGCCATACCCAACATTCCGGCGTGGATCACGGAACGCGCGCTGGACCTAATAAATCAAGAGCCAATCCAGAGCTAGGCGCTCTGGAATACCATAAGGAGCTATCACACAATGCGTCAAACTATCATCGCTGGCAACTGGAAAATGTTCAAGACCGTCGCGGAATCGGTTGATTTCGTGCGCCAGCTTCTCCCCCGTCTCGAACCGTTCAGCAATGTCGAACGCGTCGTGTGCCCGACGTTCGTCGCACTCGCCCCAGTCGCCGATGTGCTGCGTGGGTCTGCGCTCAAGGTCGGCGCGCAGAACGTGGCGTTCAACAAAGAAGGCGCGTACACCTCACAGATCGCCCCCGGCATGCTGCAAGGGCTGGTCGACTATGTGATCATCGGGCACAGCGAAGCACGCAAGTACCTGGGTGAAACCGACGAGGACATCAACAAGAAGGCGAAAATCGCGCTGGAATACGGCCTCAAGCCGATCATCGCGGTCGGCGAAAGTCTCGAAACCTATGAAGCGGGGCAGACGGCGGCCTTCGTCGGCGGGCAGGTGCGGGCGGCGTTAAGCGGCATCAGCGCGGAGCAGATGGCGAACATCGTGATCGCCTACGAGCCGATCTGGGCGATTGGCACGGGCAAGAACGCCAGCGCCGACCTCGCCAACCAGATCATCAGCGGCGCAGTGCGCGGCACGGTGCGCGACCTGTACGGTGATGTCGTGGCGGGCGCGCTGCGCATTCAGTACGGCGGCAGCGTCAAGCCGGACAACATGGCCGACTACATGAGCCAACCCGATATCGACGGGGCACTGGTCGGCGGCGCATCGCTCAAACTGGACGATTTCACCAAGTTGGTCGAAGCAGCGGCGCAGGTGAAGTAAAGCCTCACCCCTCCCCCTCTCCCAAGGGAGAGGGGAAAGCAAACCTCACCCCTCCCCCTCTCCTAAAGGAGAGGGGAAACGACCCTACCCACTCTCCGAATTCAGGGAGGGAAGCCAACATTGCTGGCATTGGGACAAAGTCGTGGTGATGTCAAGGTCATGAAGCTAGACGGCGGACGCGAGGAAGCGCGTCCTTATGCAATGCGGATCTGATCCGGAAGTTGAGAAAGGTAAGCGGCTCTGGGTATTCTGGAACTCGTCTTCCCGTGGCTGCTCGTAATCGGGCTGTTGGTTGCCATGCGACGGCTAGAGGGATGGCTGCACCAGCATATCTTTAAGGTCGGGTGGCTGATCACCAAGAATCTGCACACCACCACGATTCTGTACTACACGTTTTTCCTCCCCGGCGTCGTCTTTCATGAGTTCGTATTGTGGCTGGTCGCCGGTGTGTTCAATGTGCGCGCTGAGCGGGCAATTGCTTGGCCGGAAGCGCAAGCCATCGCCGAACTCAAGCTGAATTTCATCCGCCTGTCGAAGAACACCTCGGCGTTCAAAATCGCGGTGATTAGCCTTGCGCCGCTGCTGGCGGGCATCGCATTGATCGCGTTCGTGCTGACTAATGTGATCGACATCAGCGGAATCCGCATTTTGATCGCCTCCGGGTCGCTGGACGATGTGAACATAGCAGTGTCGCGCCTCACCGCCACACCGGATTTCTGGCTGTGGTTCTACCTGATTTTCGCCGTCGCCAACACGATGATGCCGGAATGGGACAAGCTGAAAGGCTGGCGTCCGGTGCTGATCGTACTTGGAGTGGGCATTGTGCTGCTGTTCCTGCTCGGCGTGGGCGATGAACTGTTCGTGGAGGCGTTCACTGGGCCGCTGGCAACGCTGCTGTCGCTGCTGGCCGGATCGCTGATCGGCGTCATTGCCATCAATCTGGTGATGACGGGCGTGCTCGGTGGGATCGAGTCACTGATCGAGCGCGTCACCGGGGACAGCGCGACCTTCCAGAACGGCAAACTGGTCGCCATGCGCCGCGAAGAAATCCTCAAGATGAAGGAACAGGCGCGTCAGAAACAGCAGAAGCAGTTGGAAGCGGCGAAGAACGCGCCGAAGACGACGGGCGGACCGCCGTCGATCTACAAGCTGCCGCTGCCGATTCCCGGCGCGCCGGGCAAAGAAGCCGAAGCCCTACCCCGCCCTGTGATAACCACACCTCAGCCGGCGCCGGCTGATGATCGCGCGGGTCCGGTGATGATCACCGGGACGGCGACACCAAAGCCGCCCGCAGAGGAAAGCGCAGAGGAATAGGGAGAAACCTCACCGCTTGCCCCTCTCTTAGAGGAGAGGGGAAGTGACTAACGCTCGGATGTAGGATGAGTGCGGTTAAGGCGCGTGAGGATGACGAAGCCGAGCGCGACGAGCAGGAACATCACCGCGAGCGCGATAAACTTGAACAACTGGCTGGCCGTCACCAGCGTAAGCACCCCAAAGAACGCACAAAAGAGGTAGTAGGCGACGACGATCTGGCGCTGCGTGAAGCCGATATCCAAGAGGCGGAAATGCAGGTGGCCCCGGTCGCCAGAGAACGGGCTGCGGCCTTCGCGGATGCGGCTGACGACCTGCCACACCGCATCGACGAGCGGGAGGCCAACGACGAGCAGAATGGTCGCCATCTTCGCGCCGCCGATGATACTCAGCGTGCCGAGCGCGTAACCGAGAAACGGCGCACCGCCCCCCATGATGATCCGCGCGGGATGAAAGTTGAACAGCAAAAAGCCGAGCGACGCGCCCATCAAGGCGAGATGCAGCAAACTGACACTGGTCTGCGCCGGTTCGACGCGAAAGGCGCTGTTGACAAAAAGCATGGTCCCGGCGATGAAGGTCACGCCCGCGGCGAGGCCGTCCATGCCGTCGAGCCAGTTCATCGTGTTCATCATGCCGACGAGCCAGAACAGGCTGAGCACAACAGTCACGATGTACGGAAAGGGATCGGTCTGCGCCCCGGTAAATGGGTTGTTGAAGTACTGGATAAAGATCTGAAACAGGATCGCAATCGCCGCCGCCGCGAACTGAAAGAGGAACTGCGGCAGCGCTTTGAGCTCGATGAGGTCGTCGAGCAGACCGCCGACGAAGATAATCACCGAACCGAAGATCAGCCCGGTCAGGCGGATGACTTCATAGGAATCCAAGCGCGGCACAGGCAAGAGCTGCGCCGCGAGCACCGCACTGATGAAGCCGCCAAACAGCGCGATCCCGCCGAGACGCGAGAGGCGCTTATGGTCGGCTTCACTGCTCCGCCGACCGCCCGCTTTCGCGACTGCCCCGATCCGCTTGCCGAGCCAGTCGGCCAACGGGATGAGCGCCAGCGAGACGCTCAATGCGAGGCCGAAAACCAGAAGATACGCGTAGCCTTCCGACACAGGCGGCTACGTCCCAAACTGGCGATCTCCGGCATCGCCCAGACCCGGCACGATGTAGCCGATTTCGTTCAACTTTTCGTCAATCGTGGCAACATGGATCGGCACGTCGGGATGCGCGGTGGAGAGGCGTTCGACGCCTTCGGGAGCGGCGATCAGGCCAATGTACTTGATGCGCGGCGCACCCCATTTCTTGAGCACGTCGACCGCGGCCACCGCCGAACCGCCTGTGGCGAGCATCGGATCGAGCACGAGGCAGAGCTGGACGGTCGGCGCATCCGGCAGGCGGTTGTAGTAGGCGACCGGGCGGAGCGACTTCTCGTCACGGTAAAATCCCAAATGCCAGACCTGCACATTGGGCAGCAGCGCGAGCGCGCCTTCGACCATGCCCAGGCCCGCGCGCAAAATCGGCACGAGGCCGATGGTTTCTTCGGCTTTGCTGCCTGTGGTGGTGGCCATCGGCGTCGTCACCTGCTTGGGCGACAGTTTGAGATCGTGCGTGGCTTCGTACATCAGCAGCAGGCACAACTCGCGCGTGAGTTCGCGGAACGACCGGTGATCGGTCTGGACATCGCGCAGCAGGGTCAGCTTGTGCTGCACGAGGGGATGTTTGGAAACGAAGACCTGGCTCATGGGGTGAAATCCTTAAGTTCTGGCGTGAGTATCGCGAAAAATCATTTTGGGCCCTTCCCGTGTGGGGAAGGCAAGCGCGCAAACGCCCCGATTTTACGTCTCCACTACCGCCGTGTCAAAGCTTCGGCTATACTACAATAGAACATTTATGCAGAACCAGCGGAGAATTCCATGTCCGATGACGACCGCTTAGTGAGCGGCAAAGCCCAACGCGATGACCGCGAAAATATCGCTTTGCGCCCCAAGCTGCTCCGCGATATCGTCGGGCAAGAACGTGTGCGCGAAAACCTCAAGATCATCATCGACGCGGCGAAGGGCCGGAGCGAACCAATTGATCACGTGCTGTTTTACGGGCCGCCCGGCTTGGGAAAAACGTCACTGGCGCACGTGATCGCCAACGAGATGAACAGCAACATCCGTATCACGGCTGGACCATCGATTGAACGAGCGGGCGACCTCGCGGCGATTCTCACGCACATGAAGCAGAACGACATTCTATTCATCGACGAAATTCACCGCCTGGGGCGGGCCGTCGAAGAAATTCTCTACCCGGCAATGGAGGATTTCGCGCTCGACATTGTGATCGGCAAGGGACCAGCGGCGAAGAATGTGCGCCTCAATCTGCCGCGCTTCACCGTGATCGGCGCGACGACGCAGTTGGCGCTGCTCGCGGGGCCACTGCGCGACCGCTTTGGCGCGCGCTTCCGCCTCGACTTCTACGATCAGAAGTCGATGGAGTTCATCATCGAACGCGCCGCGGGCATGCTGCAAATCGAAATCACGCCGGAAGGCAAAGCGGAGATCGCCCGCCGCGCCCGTGGAACACCGCGCGTGGCGCTGCGTCTGCTGCGGCGCTGCCGCGATTACGCGCAAACCCGGGCGGACGGCATCATCAATGGCAAAGTGGCGGGCGATACGCTCGAATTGATGGGCATCGACTACCTCGGCTTGGACGATATCGACCGCCGCATTCTGAATGCGATCATTTTGCATTACGAGGGTGGCCCCGTTGGTCTACAGACGATTGCCGCGTCGATTGGCGAAGATGCGTCGACGATTGAAGATGTGTACGAGCCGTATCTGATGCAGCTCGGCTTCCTCAAGCGGACGAAAAGCGGACGTATGGCGACGTTCCGCGCCTACGAGCATATGGGGATCCCCTTCAATCGAGATGATGATGACGACCAAAAGCCGTTGTTCTAGGTAAGAACCATTCCCCTCCCCCTCTCCAATCTGAGAGGGGTACGAAGCCCACAACAGATACATTTCAACAGAACACGAGTAGTCCATGAAGCTAGCTGATTTTGATTATGAACTGCCGGAGTCGTTCATCGCGCAGACGCCCGCCGAACCGCGCGATTCATCGCGCCTGATGCGGCTCAATCGGCAAACAGGCGCGCTGGAACATCACATCTTTCGGGATGTCGTGAATTACATCAACCCGGGCGATGTGCTGGTGCTCAACACAACGCGTGTGATTCCTGCGCGCCTGCATGCCACCAAAGCTGATACGGGCGGCGCGGTCGAAGTGCTGCTGCTGCGGCAAATGACCGACGTGCGCTGGCATGTGCTGGTCGGCGGGCGGCGGATTCTCCCCGGCACCAAACTGGTGTTCGGCGACACGGGCTTAACGGCAACCGCGGTCGAGATGCTGGACGAAGCCGAGCGGATCATCGAGTTCAACGAGCCGATCAACAACCGCCTCGACAACCTGGGCGAGATGCCGCTGCCGCCGTACATCCACGCGCCGCTGATCGATCCGGAACGCTATCAGACAGTGTACAGCCGACAGGAGGGCTCCGCCGCTGCGCCGACCGCCGGGCTGCACTTCACGCCGGATCTGCTGCTGCAACTGCGCGAGAAAGGCGTAATCTTCGCGCATGTAACCCTGCATATCGGCTTAGGGACGTTTCAACCCGTGAAAGCGGCGGATATCCGCGATCATCAGATCCACAGCGAATTGGCGATCCTCACGGCGGACGAAGCGCGTGTCATCAACGAGGCGAAGCTGGCAGGGGGGCGCATCATCGCCGTGGGCACGACAGCGGTGCGCGCGCTGGAAACGGCGGGCATTCTGAGCGAGGGCGGCGACCCTGCGCATCCCGAGATCACGCCGAACGCGTGCCCGTGGCGTCCGGTGACGGCGTTCAAGCAGGATACGAATCTGTTCATCTACCCCGGCTACCGCTGGCGGGTGGTCGACGCGATGATCACGAACTTTCACCTGCCGAAGTCGAGCCTGTTGATGATGATCAGCTCGTTTGCCGGGCGCGAGCACGTGATGAACGCCTATGAAACCGCCAAGCGCGAGGGCTACCGCTTTTTCTCGTTCGGGGACGCAATGTTCATTGAGTAGCCATTGATGAGCGGGTTGAAAAAGGCGTGCGCGGTAAAGCGCGTCCCTGCGAACCTACGGCGTCCGGGTATGCGCTCACCTCAGGATTGACGTTCGCCGCGTGCACCGATACAATACGCGTTCTGTTAGCCAATTTTCCCCGTGTTGCGCTACCCGGTGGCGGATGCGGCGGTAAGCGAAATTGGAGTCTCGCGCATGTATGCAATTGTTCGTACCTCTGGCGGTAAACAATACCGCGCAGAACCCGGCACGGTCATTGATGTTGAACGCCTGCCGAATAACGTCGACGAGAAGATCGTCCTGAACGAAGTCCTGTTGATCGGCGACGGCGACAACACGCAGGTCGGGATGCCGACGGTGGCGGGTGCCAGCGTCACGGCCACCGTGGTTGCGCAGTATCGCGCGGCGAAGATCATCGTCTTCAAGTATCGTCACCGCACCAAGTACCGCCGGAAGCGCGGTCATCGCCAGTACTATACCCGTCTCCGCATTGATGAGATTACGGTTTAGGTCGAGGTTAACTAAAAATGGCACATAAAAAAGGTGGCGGCAGCAGCCGCAACGGTCGTGACAGTAATTCGCAGCGCCTCGGCGTGAAGCGTTTCGGCGGTCAGCTCGTTCAGCCCGGCACGATCATCGTGCGCCAGCGCGGGACGCAGTTCCACCTCGGCGAAAATGTCTTCATGGGCAAGGATCACACGATCCACGCCAAGATCGAAGGCTTTGTGTACTTCGAACCGATCCCCGGTAAAACGGGCCGCAAGAAGATCAGCATCTACACCGTGAACCCGAATCCGCCCAAGACGGAAGCGGTCGTTCAGTAAAACTCAGCACGTAAGGATCGCCCCACTGGGGCGATCTAGATTTCATAGAGCGTACGGACAGACCGTGCGCGTTAACCCTAAGGACACCCTCTGATGAAAGAAAAACTTCATCCGGCATGGTTCCCGGAAGCCCGCGTGACCTGCGCGTGTGGTAACACCTGGGTCACCGGTGCCAGCCAGGCGGAAATCCGCACGGACATTTGCTCGGCGTGCCACCCCTTCTACACCGGCGAACAGCGTATCGTCGACACCGAAGGTCAGGTTGACCGCTTCATGAAGCGTTTGCAGGTGCGTGATGCGCGCCGTCAGGAAGTGGAAGATCGCGCCGCTGCCAAGACCCCGCTGACGCTCAACCTGTCGGAAATCGGTCTCGATAAGCGCACGGTCAACCTGCTGAACGAAAACGGCGTGGCGACCGCGGGCGACGCGCTGGCCAAGCTGGAAGGCGGCGATGACGCCCTCCTGAGCATCCCCGGCGTGGGCCGCAAGGTTCTGTCGGACCTGAAGCGGGCGCTGCGTGCGCGTGGCTTCGACGTTCCGAAGTCGGAAACCGCAGCGGAATAAGCTCCGCAAAGTGAAACCTGAAGGCAGGCCGCATTTGACGATGCGCCTGCCTTTCTTTTTGTATAGACTCCGTGAGGTTGATTGATGATTCACAAATCCGGACGCATTGAGGTGATCTGCGGGAGCATGTTTTGCGGCAAAACTGAGGAATTGATCCGCCGCGTGCGCCGCGCCGTGATTGCCAAACAAAAAGTGCAAGTGTTTAAGCCGCTGATCGATAACCGCTTCGCCGTCGAAAAAGTCACCAGTCACAGTGGACAGAACCTCGAAGCTCAACCCATTAGCACGTCCGCCGAAATCATCCCACTGCTCCACCATGACACGACCGTCATCGCCATCGACGAAGTGCAGTTCTTCGATCCGTCGATTGTCGCGATGGTGGATGAACTGGCCGATCGGGGTTTGCGGGTGATCTGCGCGGGACTGGACATGGATTTTCGCGGTGAATGTTTCGGGTCGATGCCCGAGCTGCTGTGCCGCGCCGAAGAAGTCACGAAACTGCATGCGATCTGCGTGGTGTGCGGCGACTCGGCAGCGCGGACGCAGCGGCTCGTCAACGGACGCCCCGCGCGCTACGACGACCCCATCATCCTCGTCGGCGCGCAAGAAGTCTACGAGGCGCGCTGCCGTGAACATCATGTGGTGATTCGCGAGGAAATAGGTGACAGAACCTAAAAAGCTTGCTAGAATTCTTTAGGTACGCTAAGTAATTAGGAGGATACCTATGAGCGTTGCAAGTGCAAGCTTTTCGACAACGCCGTCTCAGACCGTCCAACAGTCAGGCTTGTGGCTGCGCAGCCGCAACTGGGATCTGGCGTTCATCACCTTCAGCGTAATCTTTGTCCCCCTGCCCTATCTGGTGTATTTGCTGATGAAGGACGTGTTCGGCGTGCAGGACGACGTCAGCCGCAATGCGGTGAACGCGTTTGTGGCGATTGCGGTTGGTGGACCGCACATGATGTCGACCTTCCTGCGCACGGGGCTCGACAAGGATTTTAACCGCCGTTACCCAATGCTCATTCGCTCGTCCATCATCATTCCCATCGTCGTCGTTTCGCTGGCCTTTTTGAGTATTGAACTGTTATTGACCGTCTTCTTCTTCTGGGCGGCGACGCACGTACTGCATCAGATCATTTATGTGGTCGAACTCTACGCGCACAAAGAGTCGAAGTTCGTCCGCCATACCAAGATTCAGTTCTGGTCGCGGATGATCGATTACGGCGTGATCATGACCTGCCTGTTCCCGTGGGCGGCCTACAAGATCAGCCAGGGCGAACGCGGTTTCATGGTCGGCGTGAACGACCTGACGAGCGTAATTCCGAAGCTGTTCCAAGCGCAGTGGTTCTTCGTCCTGATGACAGGCATTTTCCTGCTCGCGCTGGTGCTGTTTCTCGGCAAGACCGTTTGGGAATTCCGCACGAACCGCCTCAACTGGCCGAAGACCATCTTCCTGCTGCTGACCGTCACCGTGGCGTTCATCATCCCATCGCTGCCGAATCTCGACACGGCGTTTCAGGGTCTCAACACGTGGCACTCGTTCCAATACCTCGCGCTGACGTTCTACATCGTCAAGCTCAAGCAGCAGTCGGGTGAGCTGGAGAAGGACGCGCCGATTGTCGCGCGCTTCGCCAAGCGGACGAAAGACTCGAAGGGCTTGTTCCTGCTCAGCACGATCATGCTGGTCGGGTCGCTGGTGGTGTTCTTCATCGTGTTCGCCCTGTCAAGCGTGCTGCGGCCCGGAGTCGATACGAACCTGCACTTCGACACAGCGTATTACACAGGGATCCTTTCGTTCCTGTGGATCCACTACTACCATGATCATTTCCTGTTCACCAACTTTGAGGCGCTCGACAAAGCGTACACCTAACGCTCATCAGCCAATCAACTCGGAGAAGGGACGCGCTGCGGTGCGTCCTTTTTGTTTTGCAGCAGGGACTAAATGCTCGATCCGGTAAATCCTGTAAGTTTGGGTTGTAGGGGCAAGGCGCGCCTTGCCCCTACAGAAACAACCGCTGACACTTACCGGATCCAGCACTAAAGCAGCGGACGCAATATATTGCGTCCCTACGAACTGAGACGCTTCGTGCAGGGAAAGCAGGTTGCTTCGCAGACTATCAGCGGGGGCGACGTTGGAGCGTCGGTTCGTTGGGAAGCAGTGTGCGCGTGATTTCGATGCGATTGACTGTTTCTTCGGCGTTGACTTCGAGGACACCGCCGTCGTAGTACCAGACAGGCGCGCGCTGGCGATCCAGCTTGACCTCGGATGGTTCGCTTTGCATGCCCGCGACTTCTACACGAATGCGTTTATAGGGTGGTTCAAAGCGCCCGGCACTGCGCCGGGTGATCACAAAGCGGGCGTCGCCGCCTTCCCACAGGCAAGACATGTAGATCCAGCGGTAGTTGCCCAGTTCAAAGTCACGCCCGTCGCCTGCATCTTCGTAATGGACGTTTTCGCCGTTTCCGGGGAACACATGCAGGTGCAGCGTGTCCGGCTCAGGCGAGATCATGGGCAAAATCGTGCCCCCGCGAATGAAGAGTGGTAGACGTTCCAACGGCGCTGTGACTTCAAATGTCGAGCCGCCGCGCACGGGTTCATTCGACCAGAAGTCATACCACAGCCCCTTCGGCAGGGTTACCGCGCGGGTCACCGCGCCCTTTTCGACTACCGGGGCGACGAGAATGTCGCCGACGAGATAACAGTCATCGACATTGCGCACGCTCGGATCGCACATAAACAGCGGGCGGATGACGGGCGTCGAATACTGGCGGCTGTAAGCAATCACCGAATAGAGGTACGGCAGCAGCCGCGCGCGCAGTTCGAGCGTGAGGCGATTGATCAGCTCATAGGGCTGACCGAACGTCCACGGCGACCCGCTGCCGCACACCTGCGGCACGAGCAGCATGGCTTGTAGCGAGCGGGTATAGAGTTCCGGATCACCGCCCACTTCCACGCCTGTGAGCATCACACCGGACAAACTGAGGTTGATGATCTGGCCGATGGACATCTTCAGGTTGTCCCACGTAGGCAGGCCGCCGCCGACGCGCACGAAGACGGACCGCGGAGTATTGAGACCGCCGGAACGCGTCGTGATCAGCGGGCGGTGCTCCGCACCAAACGAGGCGACCGAAGCCTGCGCCATCAAGCCGCTGAACAGATTATGCTGGTCAGCGTGCGGCTGACCGTTCGCGTGCAGCAAGTCATCCGGTAATGGGATGGGCTTACCCGACGCATTCACGATCGTCGGCTCAGCGCCTTCGAGCGCAAACCCGTCAATGCCCACGCGGATGAGCGTCGCGAGGCGATTGCTCCAGCCTAACTGGGCCACGGGATCAGTGAAGTCCGGGATGACCGTCACCCCATTCGGCGAGAATAGGCGTTCATCAGCCATCCGCAGTGCCGGTAGACCATCATTGAGTGGAATCGCGGGCGAGAGCGAAGCGATCACTTTGACCCCGCTGCGATGAAACTGCTGAATCGTCTGCTGCTGCACATCCCCGGTCAGATACACGACATTGGTCGGCACGCGCTGATTAGGGGCGAGCAGCTGCGGGAGGGTTTCCGCCGTGACGAGATGGCCGTAGCCGAGCGCCCACAGCGGCGGCTGATCGAAGCGCCCGAGCAGTTCGTTGTAGCGCCGTTCGACAACCGTGGCATCCGCACCCACCATCAGGGTGTAATGCAGATCACCGCCGTCCGCCTCAAACATGAGTTCGCTGCCCGTCAAATCGACCTGGCCGCGATGCGGATTATCCCAGAGAATGCCATAGGCACCGTGCGCGTGTACGCCCAGATAGAACGGGAGCGAAAATGGCACTGGGTCGACATCGCGTTTCAGCAGGCCGGGATCGGTATTCCACAGCTTGTAGCGTCTCCCACGCAGATTCAAGCGCGCCGCCCGCGCCCCGAGACCAAAACACTGTTCGTCGGCATGTAAGCTCAGACTGAGAGCAATCTCGCCGGATTCGCGCCAGCCAATACCACTCGCATCCTGACACACCGTGTGCTGTTCTGGCAGTAGTTCTATGCGCAAGCGATACGGTTTGCGCGCAATCCGGCAGATCATCGAACGCGTCGTGAGTTCGATGCTGTCCTCACTATCGGCAAACTCATTTTCGACTGCCAGCCACTGTTCGGGCTGAAACGTGGTAAAGCGAGGCGGCGCATGGTCGTCGCTGAGCCGCCACCACACCCGCACAGCGTCGGGCGCGAGCAGCGTAAGGTCGACCCAACCGTTTTCACACTGCAAGAGCACTCCGCGTTCGTGTCGGTAGATCTGGCGGACGTGCCCGGGTTGATACCAGACAGGATTAGACCGCGCGCGAAAACCGAGACGTTTCATCATGAAAAGGACTGCTGAACCCACTGCATCGCATCGACCGGGACGCCATTCACCCACACCTCCCAATGGAGATGTGCGCCGGAGACGCGTCCGGTGCTGCCCACCGCGCCGATCACCTGCCCGGCGGCGACGGTATCACCCAAGCCGACATAGCGATCTGACTGATGACAGTAAACCGTATATACGCCCCACCCGTGATCGATGATGGTGGTCATGCCGCGCACATTGAGCACATCGGCGAGCACGACCGTTCCGGGCGCAGTCGCCAGGATCGGCGCACCAGGCGCCGCCGAAAAGTCCGTGCCAATATGCGTGGTCTGAAAGATGCCGCCGTTATACGAGCGTAGATTGCCGAAGTGTGACGAGAGTGGCGCCGCGGCAGGCAAACCCATCGGCGCATCGAAGTAGCGCGTGGGCGTAAAACCGCTCATGGCGTTGGTGAGGAGTTGAATCTCGGCATCATTGACCGCCGGATCGAGCAGATCGAGGCGATCTGCCAGCACAGTGATGTATTCTTGCCAGTAGCCGCCGCCGATCACCTGCACATTGGTGCTGAAGGCTGTCTGCACACCCGCGCTGTCCGTCAAGGTGAGAGAGAGTGGGTAAATGCCCGGCGCCGTGCCAACCGGAACGCCAACCAAGATCGTGTGCCGGGTGTTGTCCTGCTCCACCCCATCCCGGAGCGCCCGGTCGAGGAGCGTACCGCTCACCATCACCCCGCTGCTGGTCGTCAAGCGAATGCGCCCGGTCTGGCCTTCGGTCAAAACGAGCGGAAACACATCAAAGCTGGTCAGCGGCGCGGGCAAATCGAGCGCTAGTTCAGGCGATTCAAACCCAGGGATGATGAGCTGCTGACCGGCGTAGATCGTCTCAGGATCGGCGATGCCGTTGGCGGTCGCCAGCTCATTGACAGTCGTGCCGTACTGCGTCGCAATGCGAAATAAGGTTTCGCCAGATAGAACGGTGTGAATCAGCGGCGTGGACGCAACTGCGGGCGCCGACTCCACGGGTGGTTCCGCGGCGGCGATGATGAGGCCGAGGCCAACGTAGAACCCCGTCTGATCGGTGATGCTGTTTTCGGCGGCGAGCGCCTCAGGAGTGATGCCGTAGAGCGCGGCGATGCTGGCCAGCGTTTCACCCGGTTGCACCACGTGCGCTTGTGCGGTGCCTGTCGTCGCCGTGGGCACCAGCAAACGCTGACCGACAGCGATGCTATCGGCCAGCGTGATGCCATTGAGTTGGGTCAGTACCTCGACGGTCGTGCCGTATTCAAGCGCGATGCGAAACAGGTTTTCGCCGCGCTGCACAACGTGGATGGTGACATTGGTGGTTTGCGGCGTCTCTTGCGCGGTCAGGCTGGTGACCGTGACCAACAGAGCCAAGAGAAGGGCAGCACAGAGCAAGCGACGCGTCATACAACCTCATCAAACCGCAAGCGATCTCCAATTTCGACCCGGTCGAGCAGGTCAGGGTTCGCCTCGACATAGTACATAGCTGGCGAGCGCGGCGCGTACATCGGTCGCCACGGTTTCGCCAGCGCTTTATCCACCACTTTGCCCGATGCATCCAACCACACGACGGCAATGGTGAAGAGCATGAAGAACATGTGGATCGCCGTGTGCGACCGGCCTTCGCTGCGGGTAACGAACAGCAACCCCGCATCCGCGGGCAAACGCGGGGTGAGCATCAAGCCTTTGAAATGACACCAAAAGCTCGCACACCACCGCGTCCGCCCCAAGACCACCGCGCCTGTATCCGCATTCCGGAGGACGCGGTAACGGCTCATGGCGCTGGAATGACCAGGACTTGCCCGACATAAATGCGATTCGGGTTCGACAGGTTATTCGCCTCGATCAGGCGGGACACCGGGACGCCGAAGCGCAGAGAAATCGTGTACAGGTTATCGCCAAGCAGCACGCGGTAGGTCTGGCCGCTGACGGTCGTCGGAACGGCTGTCGGCGCAACAACAGTCGCCGGGGCACTGGTCGCCGGTGAGGGCGAACCAAGCGAGATCACGAGCAGTTGACCGTAGTAAATCAGGTTGGGATTGGTGATGCCGTTGAGCTGCGACAGTTCACGCACGGTCGTGCCAAAGCGGAAGGCGATGGACGAGAGCGTATCCCCAAACTGGATCACGTAGGTGACGGGCTGTGAAACGGCCGCCGGGTTGACAGCAGCAGCACTGGTCGGCGGAACTGGCGACGGGGTCGGCACGATCACTGTTGCGGTCGGCGGAACTGTCGTCTCTGCGGGCGCAGCAACAGTCGGCGCTTCGACCGTGGCCGTTTCAGCCACTGGCAGCTTCGAGACCGGAATGATCAGCGTCTGCCCCACCTGAATGAAACCAAACTGATTCAGCCCGTTGGCGGTGATAATGGCGTCAATCGTGCTGCCATAGCGCAGCGCCAAATCATTCACCGTATCACCGGTCTGAACGGTGTAGGTGAAGGACTGCGGGAAGGCCGTAGTATCCAGTGTCGGCGACGGCACAGGCGACGAAACGGTCGTCGGTTCAGCCGTGGCTTCCACCCCCACTTCGGTCGGCACTTCAACAGTCGGTTCGGTCGTGGGCACGGCTTCAGTCGCGGCAGGCGCAGCCTCGGTCGTGGCTTCGACGGTCACCGCTTCAGTCGGTACCACTTCAGTCGGCACCGCTTCGGTAACTTCGACAGGCGCCTCGGTCACAACCGGCTCGCCTTCCCTCACTTCGACGGTGGGCGAAACTTCGGTGGTCGGCTCAACGGCGACCGGCGCTTCGGCGGTCGCGGCATCGGTCGCTTCCGGAGCGGCTTCGGTCACCACTGCACCACCCGCGCTCGTCAAGCTGGCATCGTCCACGTAAATAACGTTGTTAGCGATCTTGGCAGTCGCCGTGGAGCGAATGAACACGGTCACCTGCTCGCCAGCCGCGGTCGCGGTCACGCTGGACTGGCTCCAGTCGTCATAGACCGACGCGGGTTCTGACCAGACGATGCTAGCGCTCTGGCCGTCTGTGCCTCCGGTCGGGTCAATGCCGACGCTGAAGGCGATTTCGCCCGAACCGTCGCTGGTTTCACTGGCATCAGACGCCCACAGGTAGACGAACACACTGAAGGTCAGCTCAGAACCGGGAGCGATGCCGCTCACCTGCTGGTAGAGACCGCCCGTGTGCGTGGAGTAGTAGGAGAAATACTGCTGAGCATCCGCCCCGCCATGAATGCGCGTGGTGAGGCTCAAACCGTTGACCGTATCAGACGCAGCGAAAAACTCCGGCATCACGTTGTCCGAAGCGCTCTGGCCTTCCGCCGCGGGGACATACCACGGTGACCATCCGGCAGCGACGTTGCTGGGAATGTCGCCGCTCAGTGGAAGAAACGGCGCTTCAAACCCACCATTCGTCAGCAGATCACCCGACTGGGCGGACAGCACGCCAGCAGACAAGAGCAACAGCATACATAGAACGACTAGACGATACGTGTTTTTCATCTGATAGACTTCCCCTCGAAGCAAGGTCGTTTCGGTTTGAAAAAAGTTTACACTGTTTTTGGGTTTTACGCTTGCGACAGTGTTCGGCGAATGGTACTGAGTAACACGCTCGCCGTGAAAGGTTTGAAAATGAATTGATCGTCGCGCGACACCCGCATTTCGATCAGTTTCTCGTCGCTCTGGGCGGTGGCGGTTACGATGATGATGGGAATGTGGCTGGTCTCCGGGTCATGCTTGAGCGTCTCGTAGACGTTCCAACCATCCATGTCAGACATCATGAGGTCGAGAAGCACAATATCCGGTTTTGAATCAAACACTGCTTTGAGGCCGCGGACGCCGCCGCGCGCCCCGATATAGTCATAGCCCTCACGAACCATAAGCAAACGGAGCAGGTCGATCATTTCAGCGTCATCTTCAATACAGACCACGCGATAGGCCATGCTCATCCTTTCCGAGGGCCACAAATCTGAAACGGCATTGCATTATTATGCTTCAAGTATTGCCAATTGCGCCTTAATTTCAAGATAAAATAGCGCAGATTGCCAGTATCGCAATTTATCCCGCCAGCCCGTATACTAAATGTTACTGATTCGGTTATCCTATCCATAAACCCTATGCCTCGGATTGCCATTGGCTTGTGTACGTTGGAGCTCCACCTACCGGGAGTCGAGTCACTCAAAGAAAAGCGCAGTATTCTCAAATCCCTGCTCAAGCGTCTGCATAACACCTTCAACGTCGCCACCTCCGAAGTGGATTACCACGACGTGTGGGAGTCGTCCGTGATTGCGATTGTGACTGTCTCCACCTCGAACCAGCACATTGATCGATCCATCACCGAGATTGTCAAATGGATCGAACAGCACTACCCGGATGCACAAATCGTGAATCAGGAGATCGAAATTGTCTGACGCATGAATGTGAATGCGCTGCAAGCTTACCTAGCCAGCTTCGATATTGCCATCGCCGCCCCTACCCCGCAGTCGGTATCGCTGCATTTCGGCTTGCGGATCGCCGCTGATGTGATCATTGGCGCGCCCGTGATCGCCGTCTTCCAAGGTCAACATGAAATCGCGCGGGAAGTGATCAGCCCCCTGCTCGGACTGCGCGCCTACCAAGCACGCAATCTCGGCAATACGGCCAACCTCGCCCGCGAACACTGGGACGAATTCATGCAGTTGGCGGCGGACCTGTACCGCTGCTATCTGGCGGCCAACGCGCTGCTCATTCAGCTCGAAGCGCTGCATATCAGTGAAGGTCACATCACGGCGACCCACTGTACGCTGCATCTCGATCAGGCCGCAGAAGTCGGTCAGGCGCCTGAACTCGTCGACGTGGAATCCGCTGACGCCCCCAATATCCGCGCGGTGACGCGCGAAACCGGGATCGCGTTCCTACCCCTCAAGGGGCAGATCGGCGTGTTGGCGAACGGCGCAGGGTTGGCGATGGCGGCGATAGATATGATCGCGCACTACAGCGGGGACAGCGTCCGCGCGGCGAATTTTATGGACATCGGCAACGATCTGCGCATCGACAAGCTGGCGACGGCGCTGGAACTCCTGCGCGAAGAAACGCAGATCCGCGCGCTGCTCATCACATTGTTCGGTGCGTCCCAATGCGTGACAGCAGCGCACACCCTCACGGCACTGGATCATGTGGTGCCGACGATCGTATATCTGAGCGGCAGCGACATGGAGGCCGCGCGGGCGATCATCGAGCGGACGAACAGCTCGGTTCTGCTGACAGCAGGTACACTGCGCGAAGCGGTGCGGCGGGCGATTCATCTGGTCAGCGGCGCGCAAGCCGAGGGAGCGTGACATGTCGATCCTCGTGAACCGCGAGAACTTCGTGATCGTGCAGGGGATCACCGGGCGTGAAGGCAGTCACTACACGCTGGAGATGATGCAGTATGGCACGAACATCGTCGCGGGCGTGACGCCCGGCAAAGGTGGCGACTGGATTCACGGGAAACCCGTGTTCGACAGCGTGATCGCCGCGGTTGACGCGACGGGCGCGAATACGAGCGTGATCTTCGTCTCCGCGCCGACCGCGCCGGACGCAATCTACGAGGCAATTGACGCAGGCATTGGCCTGATCATCTGCGTGACCGAGGGCATTCCGATTATGGAGATGATGCGCATCCGCGAATATCTCAAGCAGACATCGACGCGGCTGATCGGCCCGAACTGTCCCGGCGTCCTCACTCCCGGCGACGCGAGTATCGGCATCATTCCCGGTTATATCAGCAAAGCGGGCAGTGTCGGCGTGGTCTCGCGCAGCGGCACACTGATGTATGAGGCCGTCCACGCGCTGACGAATGCCAACATGGGGCAATCAACGATTGTCGGCATCGGCGGCGATCCGCTCCTCGGCACGTCGTTTGTCGATGTGTTGATGCTGCTGGAAGATGACCCAGAGACCGAGAAAGTCGTGCTGATCGGCGAGATTGGCGGGCGCGGTGAAGCCGAAGCAGCCGAGTTCATCAAAGCACGCATGACGAAGCCTGTGTTTGGCTATATTGCCGGACAGACCGCGCCACCCGGCGTGCTGATGGGGCATGCGGGTGCAATCATTGTCGACGAGAAGTCGACCGCACGATCCAAGATCGCGGCGCTGCGCGCGGCAGGCGTGCGCATGACCGATAATCCGCAGGAACTGCCGGAGTTGATGCGGTATTGAGGTTTGGCCTGACCCCTACCCCCTCCTAAAGGAGAGGGGAAATAGCCTCGATGCGTCAGGGTGTGTGACAGGCGGCGGTTTCGGTGGTGGTGGGCGTCCACGGATCGGACTCGCTGACACGGGTGAAGGTCTCGCAGTAAACCAGCGGATCGGCCTGCCCCGACCAGAGTAAAAAGTTGATATTGGTCTGCAAACCGATGGTGTTCGCGTCCAGCGACTGCGTCGAGGTGCTGGAGACGCCGAGACCACGTTCGTCCGCCTCCATGATCAGCCACACCCGAATCTGCTGACCCGGCAGGCTGCCCTGCGAAATCGTGAGTTCGCCCTGTGTCGCCATGACGATCAGGAAACAGGGTGCGAGCAGCAGCGTAAACCAGATGATCAAAGCAATGGTACAGCCCACCCGCCGAAGCGGGCTGCGACGGCGTGCCGTCGGCGCATTCAAGGATTCGGTCATTCAGTCACCTCGGCAAAACGCAGTTGAATCACATCATGCTCGTCATAGCTCAGATGGGCGAACAGCGGCGCAGCAGGTGGATTCTCGAGAATACGCGGGAGGATCAGCGGCAGGTCTTCGACAAGATCAAGCGCGTAGACCTCCGAGCGCGGTATCCAATGGAGAGTACCTTCGCTGTTGGCCACGACCGCGCGCTGATCGGCGTAAGCAGTGAAGACGAACAGCAGAATCCCGGTCGCCTCGCCCGCGTCAATGTTGTAGACGATATGCAGGCGAACATCACGAACCGATAAGCCCGTCTCTTCGAGAATTTCGCGGCGAGCGGAGGTCAGCGGGTCTTCATCGCGCTCGATGTGCCCCCCCACCCCATTGTAGCGATTCGGAAAAACGCGTTTATGTGGGGCGCGCTTCATGAGCAATATGTCGTCACCGTTGAGGACAAAACACAGCGTACGCGGAATGGTCAACCAGCGACCAGCGGTCGCGTTCGCCCCCTGCTCGTTTGCTCCCATCACAGACATCCTTCATGCTGTACAATCTAGCTAATCTGAATTGCCGCCCGTGAGCGGGCATGATAACCTTAGCGATGAGCGCTGTCTTAACCTGTTAGGCTAAAGAACCATGACGAATAAAGATGTGCCTACGCCTGATCTGCGAATCGTGCCGACTGCCAGTCTCAAGCCGCACGAAGAACATGATTCACAGCGGTCGCTGCCATTGATCGAGAGCCTCAAGACTGCGCGCTATATGATTAATCCGCCGCTCGTCGCCCCGATGGGCAACGGCGATTACGTCATTCTGGACGGCGCCAACCGCGCCTACTGCTTCTCCGCCCTCGACTACCCGCATATTCTGGTGCAGGTCGCCAGCTACGAGAGCGGCCTCGTCGATTTGGATAACTGGCAGCACGTCGTCGCCGGGTGGAACATCGACGCCTTCTTGCAGCAGCTCCGCGCGATGCCGGAAATCCGCCTCGCGGAAGGCGACGCGACCGATGTCGTCGACGATATCAGCGAAGGCGATGCTGACCTTGCGCTCACCCTCCATGAGTATCATCCCGGCGATGACGACCGCGAAGAAGCGCTGGCCCAGATGTACCTTCAGGATGGCCGCGTCGTGTCGATCTATGCGCCGAACAGCTCATTGCACGAACGGAACGCCGCCCTGCGCAAGGTCGTCGCCGTTTATCAGAAAAACGCCGCCCTCCACCGCACCACGCTCGTTGATACGGATGAGGTATGGTCGCTCTACCCCGATGCCATCGCGCTGGTGATCTTCGCGCGCTACACCCCGCGCGACATTATTGCCGCCGCCCGGGAATACGCGTATCTGCCCCCGGGAATCAGCCGCCATATTGTGAACGGTCGCGCAATTCGCGTCAACTACCCGCTGGACAATCTGCGCGACGACAGCAAAGATCTGGATGAGAAAAACATGATTCTGCGCCAGTGGATGCAGCAAAAGCTGGCAAATCGTCAGGTAAGATTCTATGCTGAAGGCACTTACCAGTTCGACGAATGATTGAAGGACAACCATGAGCCAGACCGTCGAGGATGCGCTCAAAGCAGCAAAGCTGTATACCGATAACCAGATTTACCGCATGATCAAGCTGCCCGCTCGCGGGGTAGTCGCGGCGGCGGGCGTACTATCGGAAATCAATGAGCCGTTCGGCGCCGTGATCCTCGACAAGGATGAGGTCACGCTGGTGCTGCCGGACGAAGCCCTCGCCGATTTTTCGCGGCGGCTGTACGGTCACACCGCCAGCGCTGCCACTTACCGCCTCATCACCTTTGACGTGGAGCTTGAACCAACGCTGACCGGATTCATGGCGCGCGTCGCGGCGGCGCTGGCGCAGGCGGGTGTGACGATTCTGCCATTCGCCGCCTACAGCCGTGATCATCTGCTTGTGCCGACCGATCAATTCGAGACGGCGTGGGCAGCCCTTCAAGCGATAACAGGATAATCCCGATGAACATGCAGTTTTTTGACGAAGATCACGCGCCCCAGCCACGCGAAAACGTGAAAATCGAGCAGTTGGAAGTGGTGGTATACCCCGATCGCTTCCGCGTCTATATTCACATTCAGGTCACACCGTTTCTGGAGCGTCCGAATCTGCTGCTGGCGGCGCGGTCGGAAGCGGGCAAGATCGTGAGCGAGTTGAGCATCATCGAAACGATGCATCACGACATGGAATTCACGATGCATCTGCGCGGTCTGCAAGACCCCGCGGGCACCTACACGCTCACCGCCGATTTGTTCTACGAGACGCGCAACCCGCCGCTGCATCGTGTGGAGCAAACGTTTGGCGTGCCAAGCGAGTCTGAGGTCGAGGAAGAGTAACCTCTCCCCCTCTCCTAAGGGGCAGAGAAGAGCTGGAGATCGATTGTGCGGTTGTGGTTGAAAGATGCACTGGCGCGGGAAATCGTCGAGCACGGGCAGGCAGAGCATCCGCGCGAAGCGTGCGGCGTGCTGCTCGGGATTGGCGACGAAGTGCGGCGCGTCGTGCCAATCCGCAATGTGGCCGATAATCCTCTGCATCAGTATCGGCTGGATGACCGCGAACTCGCGCAGGTAATCGACGGTGCGGATGGGCTTGTGTTGGTCGGTTTTTATCACACTCACCCCAACGGCGACCCAATTCCCTCACCCGTCGATGTGGCACAGGCGGCGTACCCGACGACCCCATTCCTGATTGTGGGGCTGAAAAATCGTAGTCATCCCCAATTTGCAGCCTGGCTTATTGACTACACGCAAGTCAGTCGCGTCGAGCTGCATCTGAGCGACTCGGCACCCGACTGGGAGACCAAGCCACCCCTTAACGGGACGACAAGATTCGCCATATTGACAAGCGCGCTGATCGCCTTCATCCTCATGATCATACTGTCTCTTGCCTTGCTGCCGCCCGCGCCGCCTATTCCGAAATAGGCCGTCCAGCGCTGGCAGTTCACCGGAGTTGACCTTATGGCTTATGTTCTCATCGCGCTGCTCGGCATTGTCGTGGGCGGCGTGATCAATATGCTCGCCGATGATTTGCCGCATCGCCGCCGCGTCCAGTTTCCCCCGCGCTATCCCGATCTCAGTCCCCGTCCACCAAGTGCCTGGCTTGGGCTGACGGCCTACCTATTCAATAAGCGCATGGCACCGAGCGGCGCGAAACTCAACTGGCGCTACCCCGCAACTGAACTGCTCACCGCCGGGTTGATGCTGCTGGCGCTGTTCAGCACGGAAAACGACCCCAAAATGACGGGGTTGCAGTTCGCATTCTGGCTGATCTACATGGCGATTTTCACGCTCATCACGGTGATTGACCTGGAACATCGCCTGATTCTGTTCGTCGTCGTCATCCCATCCTATGTGGTCGCGTTGATTGACGCGGCGACGACAGGCTACGGCGCGGATCTCGGTGAGGCGATTCTCGGCGCGTTGGTCGGGTTCGGCGTATTTTTCCTGCTATATATGGGCGGATTCCTGTTCACATACATCCTCGGCAAGCTGAACGGTCGCCAGATCACCGAAGTAGCATTCGGCTACGGGGATGTGATGCTGATCACGCTGTCGGGGCTGGTGCTCGGCTGGCAGCCGCTGATCGCGACGATGTTCATCACCGTGTTTCTTGGCGCATTCGGAGCGATTTTGTATCTGATCGTGCGGCGGCTGGCGGGGCGCCACTATTCGCTGTTCACACCGCTGCCGTATGGGCAGTACATCGTGATCGCGACGGTGCTCATGCTGTTGTTCAGCACCGAAGTCACGGCGATTCTGTTCCGCCCGGGCGTGTAAACCTCACCCCCCCCTCTCCGAAAAGAGAGGGGGAAAAGCACTCATTCGCGTCAATTGGCTGCGGAGCGGGCGATGACGCCCCCACCGAGGCACAGATCGCCGTGGTAGACGACCGCGCCCTGCCCCGGCGTGATGTCGCGCAGCGGTTCGTCAAACGTGACCCGCATCCGTGCGTCTGGCAGCGGTTCGACGAGCGCGGGAGCGGGCTTGGCCTTGTAACGAATTTTCACCTCCGCGCGGAAAGGTTCCGTCGGCGGTTCACCGCTCACCCAGTTGACGCGCTGAGCGATCAATTCGTGGGAACCGAGTTCATCCGCCGTGCCGACAACCAGCATGTTAGCGGTTGGCTGAATGTCGATGACGTACAGCGGTTCTGGGCTGGTCACACCGAGGCCTTTGCGCTGGCCAATCGTGTAGTTCGAGAGGCCGCTGTGCTCACCGAGCACCGATCCATCGCGGCGGGCGATGACGCCGGGCGTCATCATCTCCGGCGCATACTCGCGCAAGAAGCGGCGGTAGTCACCATCCCCCAAAAAGCACAAATCCTGACTGTCCTTCTTGCTGGCGGTCGGCAAGCCGAAGCGCGCGGCAATTTCGCGCACCACGGGCTTGGCGAACTCACCCACCGGGAACAGCGTGTGGCTCAACTGCGCTTGCCCCATCACGCTGAGCACGTAGCTCTGGTCTTTGGCGTCGTCCAACCCCTTGCGCAACTGGAACTTGCCGTCATCGCCCTGCGCGATGCGCGCATAATGCCCGGTCGCGAGGTAGTCGGCATCGAGCGCCAGCGCATTCTTGAGCAGGAAGTCGAAGCGAATGTGGCGGTTGCATTCCATGCACGGATTCGGCGTCACGCCGTCGCGGTGACCGTCAATGAAGAAGTTTACGATGATGTTGCGAAAGACTTCTTTCGTGTCCAGCACGTAGAACGGGATCTTCAGTTTGTCGGCGATGCGCCGCGCATCGTGCATCTGATCAGGCGTGCAGCAGCGGTTGTGCGCCGTGATCGTCTCTTCCGACCACAGTTTCATCATCATGCCAATTACGTCATAGCCGCGCTCGACCAGCAGTGCCGCCGCGACAGATGAATCTACGCCGCCGCTCATGGCGACGACGACACGCTTTTGTTCAGTCACAGTAAAACCTCAACTCAGGACTGTGGGTCAAGGACTAAGTCAAGTTCGGTTATGCCCAGACAGACCAGAGAAGCTTAAGTTCATCTCATCGGTCAAAGCAACAGATCTACTCAGTCCGCGGTCCCTGACTGACTCAGTCCTACACTTTCAGAGTGTGCAGTTTGGCGACGACGGCGGCGAGGGTGTCCACTCCGTATTCGATGTCTTCGGCGGTCGTATCCTTACCCACGGTCATACGCAGACTGCCCAGCGCGGCTTCCGGCGGATAGCCGAGCGCGAGCAATACGCTCGACGGTTCGGGATTGCCCGTCTTGCAGGCTGATCCGCTGCTGACGGCGACGCTGCGCACATCCATGTGCATCACCAGCGTGTTACCATCGACGCCATCGAGGACGAAGCTGGCATGTGAAGGTAAACGCTGCGTTGGGTGCCCGGTCAAATGGGCGCAGGGAATGGTCAAGAGTACACCATCGATGAGCAGATCCCGCATGGCCTGCAGATGAGCAGTGCGATAGTCAAATTCGGCGTAGGCGAGTTCCAGTGCTTTTGCCATGCCCACGATCCCGGGCGTATTCGACGTGCCCGCGCGGCGGTTGTTCTCGTGCGCGCCGCCAGTTTGAACTGTGGTGAGTTCCACCCCGTCACGCAAGATTAGCGCGCCCACGCCCTTCGGCCCGTAGAATTTGTGCGCGGACAAGCTGAGCATATCCACGCCGAGCGCGTTCAGGTCGAGTGGAAGCTGCCCCCCCGCCTGCACCGCGTCGGTGTGCAGCAACACGCCGCGTTCGCGCGCCAATGCGCCGAGTTGCTGAATCGGCTGGATCGTGCCGATCTCGTTGTTGGCATGAACCACACTGACGAGTGTCGTATCCGGGCGCAGCGCCGCGGCCACATCTTCGGGATCGATTAGCCCATGCGCGTCGACGGGCAGCAGCGTGCGCTCGAAGCCCATGAGATCAGCGAGTTGGTTGACGGTGTTGACCACAGCGGGATGTTCGATAGGCGTGGTGATGAGATGTCGCCCCTGCCCGACCCGACTCCAAGCCGCGCCGCGCACAGCCAAGTTATCGCTCTCCGTGCCGCCGCTGGTGAAAATGATGTTCTCCGGTTCCACACCCAGAATCCGCGCCATACTTTCGCGTGCATCTTCAATCGCGCGCTCCGCCGCCCGCCCAAAGCGATGCGCGGACGAGCCGTTGCCGAAGTCCTGCGTGAAGTACGGTAGCATCGCCTCGAGCACGCGCGGATCGGTCGGCGTGGACGCCGAATGATCCAGATAAACTGAACGTGACACCGTGTGATTCTTTCCCCTAGAGAATTTCGTCTATTTTACCTGAGAATATTCCCTGTGTCAGGATCGGTCATTCGGGCGCTTTCGACATGCGTAAATCGAAAGTCGCGGTATCATAGATACGTTTTGTTCTGAAAACGATCCCATAGGAGATCAATCATGTCGATCATCGAACGAATTCACGGGCGCGAAGTCTTGGACTCGCGTGGCAATCCTACGGTTGAAGTCGAAGTTACCCTGGCAGACGGCGCATTTGGCAGCGCGATTGTGCCGAGCGGCGCCTCGACGGGCGAATACGAAGCGCTCGAACTGCGCGACGGCGATAAAAGCCGTTACGGTGGCAAAGGCGTGTTGAAGGCGGTCGGCGCAGTCAACGGCGCGATTGCCGAAGCCCTGACGGGCGAATATGCGCTGAATCAGGTCAGCGTCGATCAGATCATGCTGGACTTGGACGGTACGCCGAACAAGAGCAACCTCGGCGCGAACGCCATCCTCGGCGTGTCGCTGGCGGTGGCGAAGGCCGCGGCAGAATCGGTTGGCCTGCCCCTGTACTCGTACCTCGGCGGCGTGCACGCGCACACCCTGCCTGTCCCCATGATGAACATCATGAACGGCGGCAAGCACGCCATCGGCGCGACGGACTTCCAGGAATTCATGGTCATGCCTGTGGGTGCGCCGACTTTCCGCGAAGCGCTGCGCTGGGGCGCGGAAATTTATCAGGCCCTCAAGGGCATCCTGCACAAGAAGGGTTTCCTGACGACGGTCGGCGACGAAGGCGGTTTCGCTCCCTCGCTTGGTTCGAATCAGGCGGCGCTCGACGTCATCATGGAAGCCATCGTCAAGGCGGGCTATGTCCCCGGCGAACAGATCCGCATCGCGCTCGACCCGGCGACCTCGGAACTGTACAGCAAGGAAGACGGCAAGTATCACCTCGACATCGAAGGCCGCGTGCTCTCCGGTGAAGAGATGGTGGAATTCTGGGCGGATTGGGCGAATCGTTACCCGATCATTTCGCTGGAAGACGGTCTCGCGGAAAACGATTGGGCGAACTGGTCGAAGCTGGTGGCCACCATTGGCGACCGCGTGCAGATCGTCGGCGATGACCTGCTCGTGACCAACGTCGAAAAGGTCAAGCGCGCGATCAAGGAAAAGTCGGCCAACGCGCTGCTGTTCAAGCTGAACCAGATCGGTTCGCTGACCGAAGCGCTCGCCGCCGCGCAGCTCAGCCAGCGCCACAACATGACCGTCGTCAGCAGCCACCGCAGCGGTGAATCGGAAGACACGACCATCGCCGATCTCGCGGTTGCCATGAACGCCGGACAGATCAAAACGGGCGCGCCTTCCCGTACAGACCGCATTGCCAAATTCAATCAACTGCTGCGTATTGAAGAAGAGCTAGGAAGTGCGGCAAAATATGCGGGACTAGCTGCGTTCAGCAACCTAAAACTAGACATCTAGCCCGTAGAAGAGAGGCGTGGAATTGATCAGCAATCGCATCAACGGTAAGCGCACAAAGGTCGTCGCCACGATTGGACCGACTTCACGCGATGAAGAAACTATCCGCCAGATGATTCGGACGGGTCTGGACGTCGCCCGAATCAACTTCTCGCACGGCGATCACGAGACGCACAGCAAAGCAATTGACGATGTGCGCCGCATCGCGTATGAGGAAGGGGCGGTCGTCGCAATCCTGTGCGACATTCAGGGCCCGAAAATCCGGATCGGCAAGATCGCGAACGAACCGATCGTGCTGCAGACCGGGGACAAGATCACCTTGACGCTGGACGAAGCCGACGGCACGAACAATGTCGTCAGCCTGCCCCACCCTGAATTCGTGCGCGACATCAAAGCCGGAATGCCCTTGCTGCTCGACGACGGCAAAATGGAATTCGTCGTCCGCGCCACGACGGGTCGTTCACTCATGTGCGAAGTGGTTGTCCCCGGCAACCTCACGTCGCGCAAAGGCGTCACCGCGCCGAACGCGAAACTGACGCTCTCGGCCATCACGGAAAAAGATCGCCGCGATGTGGAATTCGCCATCTCCAAGAACACGGAATACATCGCCATGTCTTTCGTCCGCTCGGAAGACGACATCCGCGAAATGCGGTGGCTGATCCGGCACTTGGGTGGCAACGCGGCGATCATCGCCAAAATCGAAAAGCACGAAGCGCTGGAGAACATTGAATCGATCGTGGGCTCCAGTGACGGCATCATGGTGGCGCGCGGCGACCTCGGCGTGGAAACTCCTGCCGAGGAAGTTCCTTTCCACCAGAAGCGCATCATCCGCCTGTGCAACGCGACCGGTAAACCGGTCATCACTGCAACGCAGATGCTCAACTCGATGGTGGATAACCCCCGCCCAACGCGCGCCGAAGCGAGCGACGTGTATAACGCCATCCTCGACGGCACAGACGCCGTGATGTTGAGCAATGAAACGGCGAGCGGCATGTACCCGATCCGCGCGGTCGAAACGATGGTCAACATCGCGGCGATTGCCGAACAGCACATCATTCGCGGCGTGGCACAGGATCGGTCGATTGTGAAGACCGAACTAGAAGGCCGCGAGGCGATTTCGGACGGGATCAGCCAAGCCACCTGTCAGATCGCGGAGACGCTCAACTGCAAGGCGATTGTCACGTCAACGCTGACAGGTTACACCTCACGGCGTGTGGCGAAAGAACGCCCGCGCACGCCGATTCTGTGCGTGACGCCGAATGAAATCACCTACCGCCGCATGGCGCTGGTATGGGGCGTTTTCCCGCTGCTTGTGCCAGAATTCAACACCATCGACGAGATGATCGGGATCGTGGTGCGCGCCGCCGTCAATGCGCGGCTGGTGCAGCTCGGCGACCTGCTGGTGATCATCGCGGGCGTGCCGTTCGGCATCGGAGGGCAGACGAATTTCCTGAAGATTCACACCATCGGCGAAGCGGGCGAGCTAGAACTGCGGTAGAGCCGCCGCCCCTCTCCCTCTTCCACGGTAGAGGGGAAACGCTGAACAAAGACGGACGCGCCAAGACGCGTCCGTTTGTTTTTGCGGGAATGAAAAAGGACGAGGTGCACCTCGTCCCAGTCTAGTTCAAATGGACACAGCCGAGTCTAGGCGTCGTCACTCTCGACGAATTCGAGCGAGGCGCGTGGGCGCACATGGCTCGAAGCAGCGCTGGTCGGCGCGGTGCGTTCACCGCCGTAGTTCGGGAGTGCTGCCGCGCAGTGCGGGCAGAGATCCCACGAGAGTTCGAGCATGCGACCGCAGCGCGGGCATGGCTTCTTCAAGCGCGTGTGGCAGTTCGGGCACGCCTGCCAATCATCACGGACGCGCTGTTTGCAGCCGGGGCAAATCGGCTTTTCCTCGATCTCCTGCAGGAGCGCTTCTTCTTCGAGCGAGCGTTCGTAAGCCTCCGACAGCGTTTCACGCGGACGGAGGAACAGATAGATCAGCAAACCGGGAAACGTAAGCAGCGCCACCATGAGCGCCACCAGAATGTGCGCCAACGCGTCACGAGAGCGGGCGCGCATATCACGATACGTCCAAATGATCATCGCCAGCCACGCCGCCGCTAAAACCATGCCGCCGTAGACGACAATGCCTGTTAAAATTCCGTCGTTGATCATCCATGCACCTCAAGCGTACAAATTCAGTATAACAGCGGCACTCTAGTGGCGCAATTGCCCTCACCTTCACAAAGAATCATTTCATAGTAGAATGACAAGCATATTTTCGCCGACTTACTAAGGAACATTCATCGGTGACACCTTTGACCCGCTTACTCGCAGATGGTGCAAGCGGCCTGACCAACGCAGAACTCATCGCAACCTTCTTCGACGGTGAATCAGAGATCACGCTCACATTCGCACAGCAGCTTTTGTCCAGCTACACGGATTTACACAATCTAGCCCAAGCGACCCCGATCGATCTGCAGCGGCTGACGCCAGCGTCCACCGCCGGTCGCATCCTGGCCACCTTCGAACTCTGCAAACGTCTGGCGCGGGAACAGACACAGGAGCGCCCGGTGATCGCCAGCGCCGCCGATGCGGCCACCCTACTGGCAGATATGGCCTATCTGGCGCAGGAAAATGTGCGCGTACTGCTGCTGGACATTAACCGACGGGTGATCGCCGCGCCGACGGTGTATATCGGCACGCTGACAACGTCGGTTCTGCGCACTTCAGAGATTTATCGAGAAGCTATTGTCCGCGGGAGCGCCATGCTGATCCTCGCGCACAATCACCCCTCCGGCGACCCAACGCCCTCGCCCGAAGACGTCGAGATGACCCGGTCATTGGCGGCGGCAGGTCGGCTGCTGGATATCGCATTGGTTGATCATCTGATTATTGGGCGGGGGAAATGGGTATCGCTGCGGGAAATGGGGTTTAGTTTCTAGGCCACATCTTGCCCGTTCTCCAAAACAAACCTCACCCCTAGCCCCTCTCCTAGAGGAGAGGGGTATGCGGCGAATGTCTAGCCGAGGGGTATCTCGTGGCCGTCGGCGAGCAGCGAGATCTCGCTCACGTACACGTCATATTCGTGACCGGAAGCGTAGAAGCGAAAAACGGTGATCGCATCCGGGCGAGGCAGCAGTGGCTGCGTGAGCAGATTGCCGCTCTCATAGATATACCATGTATCCTGATTCACAATTTCGTGCTGGGTGCAGCCCGCACTGTCACAGTTGAGCGGATAGTTCAGTTCCGGCCTGAAGGTCGAGAAAAAGCCGTGAATCCAGCTCACGAGCTCACCACCGCGCTCATTGGTGACCGAATCGACGGGATAGTAGTCCATGCGCAGCATGAGCGGGCATTCGCTGCCCTGCGAGCCGCACGTGCTCAACGAATGACCAGCAATCTTGAAGCTCGCGCGAACCGCCAGATAAGTGAGGCTGGACACATCAAAACCCTGCGTGCCGAACGACAGCGAGCACGAGGTTTCGGCATGTGATAGCGCGCCATCGTCACGGTAGAAGTTCATGGTTGGGCGGCTATCTTCAGTCAGCAAGCGATAGAGACCGTCCGGCGCATCGTTTTCGACGCTGTTACAGCGCCAGGTATAGGCTGAGCGCGAATTTGGATCGTTGTAATCGGCGACGTTCTCGGGTGTGAAAGTGCGCGAGCCAATCAGGCTGGTGAGCGCGAGCGATGTGTCCAGCGTGTCGGTGTCAACCTGATAAATGATTGTTTCGCCCGCGGGAATGCGATCACTGCCCTGCTGTCCCGGTCGAATGAGTACCGCCTCACCGCCGTTGTTGGTCACCGCCACCTGCGTCCCCACCGCGACAATCGAGTACTGCCCGGGCGCGGTCAGCCACACCGCAGTCCCCTGCGTCGTGCGCAAGGTGATCAGGATATCACGCCCCAGGTTTTGGGGAATGTATACGTCAATATCGCCATACACCGAGGCAAAGTCCATCCAGTAGGCTTGCGTGCCCCAGTCAAAGCGCGGACGAGAAACATTTTTCATATCGACCGCCGAACCACTCTTGAGGGTGACAGTGGCTACAGCCAGATTATCGTGATTTCGGTCGAACACAGTGAGCGCCGCTTGCGAAATGGCATCGGTGCTGATGAGTGCGCTGTTGAACAACTCGACGCCTGTGCGCACGCCCTGCTCCAGCATATCGGAGCCGACCACGACCGCCGTACCGCGGCTGACGCGCAGTTCGGACTCCATGGGCATCGTCGATTCGAACAGAAAGAGGTACGCGCCAATTACCGACGCAACACAGAGCATACAAAAGATCGCGAATGAAATGAGCAGCACACCCCACGCCACCCGCTGCGTGCGATCAAGCGATGCTGCTGGAATGATCGACTCGGCCACTACCCTACCCCCGTTCCTTGCGCGGGCATTATAACACACCGTCCGCGTACATGGCGGTGACGAACCAACAGCGTCGAGTGATCGGTGGCCAGCCCTCACCTTAGTTTCAATGGGCGCACCCAGCAGCGGCGCGGATACATCAATGACAGGATCCCTCTACCTAGAGAGGATAACGGTCAGGTATAATAGATTGAAACAGTTGTGGTACGTGGAGAAAAAGCGGTCATGTCGGGTCATAGCAAGTGGTCAACGATCAAGCGCAAGAAGGGCGTGGCAGATGCGCAGCGCGGCAAGATTTTTACGCGCATCGCGCGCGATATTGCACAGGCGGCGCGTGAAGGCGGCGGTGACGAAAACTCGAATGCGAAGTTGAAGCTGGCTATCCAGAAAGCGAAAGCCAGCAATATGCCCAAGGAAAACATCGAACGCGCGGTCCTGCGCGGCACGGGCAAGCTCGACGGCGCGGACATGGAAGAAGTGACGTATGAAGGCTACGGCGTCGAAGGCGTCGCCTTCCTGATCGATACGCTGTCGGATAACAAGAACCGCACACTGGCGGAAATCAAGCGCGTGTTCAATAAGGCGGGCGGCGCGTTGGCGTCGGCGGGGTCAGTGGCATGGCAGTTCGAGCAGAAAGGCTCGATTGAACTGGCGGGCGACAACCTCGACTTTGACACCGTGTTCATGACGGCTGCTGAGGCGGGCGCGGAAGACGTGGTCGACGACGAAGGCGCGATCACGGTGGTCACCCCGCGCGAAGCCCTCGCGCTGGTCGAAGAAGCGCTGACCGCGGCGGGCTATGTCGTGGAAAACAGCGAGCTCAAGTGGATCGCCAAGAATGAAACGGAAGTCAGCCCGGATAAAGCGGCGGCGAACATGCGCATTATGTCCAACCTCGAAGAACTGGATGATGTGCAGGCGGTCGCCAGCAACCTCATGATCACTGATGCGGCGCTTGAGGCCTTCGAGACCGCCTAAGCGATGCTGTCATTAGGGATCGATCCGGGAACAGCTACGGTCGGGTATGGCTTGGTCAGAGAACTGAATGACGGTTCTCTCCAAGCCGTCGATTACGGCGTGATCACCACGCCGCCGTCAATGCCCATGCCCGAACGCCTCAAACTGATCTACGACGGCGTCACAGCTCTGGTCGAACGGCATCAGCCGGATCGGGCGGCGGTCGAAGATTTGCTCTTCGGCAAAAACGTGACGACGGCGATCACCGTGGCGCAGGGGCGCGGCGTGATTCTGCTGGCGCTGGTCAACGCGAAAGTGCCGACGCAGGAATTCAAGCCGACGTTCGTCAAACAGTCGATTTCCGGGTATGGTGGCGCGAAGAAACCGCAAATGCAGGAGATGATCCGCATGCTGTTGTCACTGGAGTCCATCCCCCGCCCCGACGACGCCGCCGACGCGCTCGGCATCGCCATCACCGATTTGCACACAGCTCGATATAGTTCATACTAAATGCAGCATGGATCGCAGCGAGACGCGCTGAGTCAACGCGCGTCTCGGTAGGGGTGAGGCACGTCTCGCCCAGAGGTCGCTATGATCGCCAGTCTGGAAGGGAAAGTGGCCGTCTCCGCCTTCGATCATCTGGTCGTGGTCGTGAACGGCGTCGGTTTCAAGGTCTTCACGCCGCGCGGCACGTTCACGGCGCTGGAAGGTGAGTCGGTCTACTTGCACACGGAGATGATTGTGCGCGAAGACGCGATCACGCTGTACGGCTTTGGCTCGGTCGCGGAACGCGACGTATTCAACAAGCTGATTATGGTCAGTGGTGTTGGGCCAAAAGTTGCGCTCTCGGTGCTCGGCAGTGTGAGCATCGACACGCTGCGCAATGCGGTCGCGACCGGGCAGCCGGATTTGCTCGGGCGCATCCCCGGCGTGGGCAAGAAGACCGCCGAGAAAATCGTGTTCGAACTCAAGGATAAGCTCAAAGGCGCAGACGGCATCATCGCGGCAAGTTCGGCGGGCAACGTCGACAAGGATGTGATGGATGCGCTGATCGCGTTCGGCTACAGCATCGCAGAAGCGCAGGCCGCCCTCCAGTCGATTCCGCCGGAAACGCCGAAGGACTTCGACGAGCGGATGCGACGAGCGTTGCAGTATTTCATTTAGCTAGCAACCTCACCCCCTGCCCCTCTCCAGAAGGCGAGGGGAGAAAAGCAGGAATGAAGTATGGTGATACCAATTGTAAATCTGGGCGTGCGCGCTGATGTATTGGATAAGGGCTTCGTCGAGCTCCTCGACTACATGCCGCACCCGGCGACGAATGTCTCCGGCGATCTGGCGATTGTCAATGCGGCCCGCGTCAGCTTTATGGGCGAAAGTAAAGGCGAAGACGCCGACCGTAAGCTGCTGTTCTATCTACTGCGGCATCAGCACACCAGCCCATTCGAACAGGTGCAGTTCAAGTTTCGCGTCAATGCGCCGCTGCTCACCTACTGGCAGTGGATTCGGCATCGCACGTTCCACTATCAGAGCGTGAACTCGCAATCGGGGCGTTACACCCCATTCGACGAGAATGACTTCTATGTACCGAGCGTGTGGCGACAGCAGTCGAAGAGCAACAAGCAGGCGAGCGAAGGCGAAATCGCGCCAGAGAAGTCCGCCGAGCTGATGCAGAAGCTACTGGCACACTATGATCAAGGCTACAAGCTGTACAGCGAGGCGCTGGAAGCGGGCGTGTCGAAGGAAATGGCGCGGCTGTTCCTCCCGGGGTTCAGCGTGTATTACACATGGGTGATGTCCGTTGACGCGCTCAACCTGATGAATTTCCTACGCCTGCGCATGGCCCCGGACGCACAGTATGAAATCCGTGTCTATGCGGAGACGATTTACGAGAAGTTCTTCAAGCCCGCGCTCCCGTGGACGGCGCAAGCCTTCGATCAGTTTGTGCTCGGGATTGGTGAAGCAAGCGATCCGACATCGGATTGAGCAGCGTCCAGTCAGTCGTCTACCGGAGAGACAGAAAGTTTACTTGAAGTCAAAGAGACGCCAGCTTGGCGTCTCATTTTGTTTACGGGAAGCAGCAAAGTGCATCCCGGACAGCTTCCCAACTCCAGTTAGCCGATGACGGGGGTGAGCGGCGCGCCGCGGGAAACACAGAGCTGGTTCCCGCTGACATCGAGCGGACGCACTTCCCATGCGTAATTGCGCCCCTCGGCAAACAGTTCCCCATCAAATGTAAAGCTGGTGCCACCGCTGGTCGTCACCAACAGCACATTCGCTTGATCATCGCGCAGAATGACGCGGTAGGTCAACGCGCCGGATACAGCGCGCCACACGACGGTTGGATCAGTGCCGACGGTGAAGGTGGAGGGTGTGCGCCCGAAATCGACGCCGAAGTTCGTACACTCGGTGCGGGTAGGCTGCGCGAGGAGCGTCGGATTGGGATCGACGGTGGGCGTAAAGGTCGCGGTCGGCGCGTCAGTCGCGCGGACGCTCGTCGCCGTGATGGCGGGCGTCCAGGTCGGCGGCAGCGTGGGGATGTCCGTCGAAGTCGGCAGCGGCGTATTCGTCGGACGCGGCGTGAACGTCTGGGTCGGCGGCGCGGCCGTCACCTCGATAGTCGGCGTGGGCGTCGGCGCGGCCGTACACGCCGCAAGGGCAATCAGTAGGAGCAGACTAGCGAACCGGCGCAGCATAGTTTTTCCTCAACGACGTGTTAATCCGAAGATAAAGAGAGTCAGCGCAAACACGGTGATGAACACACCGACCGCCAAATAGATGAACAGCGCGCGGGTGAAGCGCGGACGCTCTCCGGCGAACCCAACGAAGACCCGCCAGCCAATCACGTAAACAACCACCCCCCCGGCGCTCGAAAGCAGCGCGGGCAGCATGGCCGTCTCCGGACTGTAGAAGTTGTTCAGGTAGATGTTATCAACCACCGGAGAAATGAGCGCGGTCAGCATCAGACCGAACAGTGCGCAGATGACGATGCGCGCAATACGCGGCAGTTCGACCACCCACCCCATTACAACTGCTCCACGTTGATCATGTGCGTCGCGGCGTTTTCGAAGTACTTGTGCATCTCGGCGCGCGCCGGGTCGGTAATACCAACTTCGTCCACGGCGGCGAGCATGTGCTCCAGCCAATGATCACGCGCTTGCTGGTCGATTTTGAAAGGCATATGCCGCCAGCGCAGCTTGGGATGCCCGCGCAGTTCGGAATAGGTGGTGTCACCGCCGAACAACTGTATGAGAAACAGATACTGCCAGCGCTTCCCTTCGGCGAGATCTTCGGGAAAGAGCGGGCGCAGCACCGGGTCAGCTTCGACCCGCGCGTAGAAGATGTCGACTAGGCGTTTGAAGGTCGGTTCACCGCCGACCATTTCGAAGATGGTCATGAGCCTCACACAGTCCAGATGAATGCAACGGTCTGCCGCCAAGTTGTCAGCGGACTTGAAACAAACTACGTCTGGAAAAAGCCCCACGTCACGATACAATGGGTAGGGTTTGATTTAGACCATTATACGCTATCCACAAGGAGCAACCACTTATGAGTTTTCTCCCGCGCCGTGTTGGAGGTGGGATGCTCGCCCTACTTGCGCTGCTGATCGCCCCTGTACTCCTCTTAGCTCAAGAGGACGTGACTATCAGAGTTGTGGGATCCGGGGTTGTCACCCCGCTCCTTGAACAAGCCGGGGCGACTCTCGACGTGACCGTGACAGGCACGAACGACGGTTTTGCGCGCTTCTGCCAGGGCGCAGCTGATATCGCAGCGACGACCCGTCCGATTTCCGCCCAAGAAGAGGCGAACTGTGTGGCCAATGGCGTCACGTACCTGGAACTCGTGGTAGCCCACAACGTCGCCGCCGTCGTCACCGGCAGCGAAAACACGTTCGCGCAGTGCCTGACTATCGACGAACTCGGCGCGCTGTTTGCTCCATCCAGCCAAAATACCAATTGGAACCAGATTAACGCCAGTTTTCCGGATACAGCTTTAAGCCTTAGCGTCCCGGAGTTCAACACCGCGACCTTCGCGCTGCTCGACGCGCTGGTTGAAGGCGAAGGCGTGCGCAGCGATGCCACCGCCCTTTCCACCGACGAGATTCTCGCCGCGGTCAGCGCTAATCCCGGCGCGGTCGGCGTGGTTCCGCTCCCGGCAGCGCTGGCGGGCGGCGTCAAGATTATTGAACTAAACGCAGGCGACGCGGGTTGTGCCGCGCCATCAGCGGAGACCGTCGAAGGCCGCACTTACACCGCGGCACAGCGTCTGTTCGTATATGCGAACGTGGCGAGCCTGAGCAATGCCGGCCTGACCGACCTGCTCAACACGCTGGTAGGTGAGAATGCGGGCGCGAACGCGGAAGCCGCGGGTTTCACCGCCGCCAGCGCGGAAGCGTACGAGAATGATCGCACCATCATCGCGGAAGGCCGTGCGGGCCGCACGTTCAGCGAAGATGTGAGCGCCTATACCATCCCCGTGGATGTGAGCGGGACAGTCACGATTGGCGGCGCGGCGGCGGGCGCGAGCTACCTCACCTCGGTGACGAGCGCCTTCGCGACCGAGTACCCCGGCGTGACCGCAACCACCACGATCGAAGGCGAACAAGCGGGCATTCGCCGCCTGTGCAACGGCGAATTGGATCTGATCGCCGCGACGGGCGAACTCACGCAGGAGCAGGCCGATAACTGCGCCGCGAACAATATCAGCGTGACCCCAGTCGACCTCGGTCAGCAGGCAGTGGTGCTGGTCGCCAACGGCGGCAGCTCGTATCTGCAATGCCTGACCACCGCCGAACTCGGCACAGTGTGGAACGCGACGAGCGCCGGTTCAATCCTCACATGGGATCAGGTGCGTGCGGACTTCCCCGCTACGTCGATGACGCTGTTCTCCCCGGAAAGTGTGACCGCGCTGACCGACCTGCTGCTGAATAAGACAGCGGGTGTGGGCACGATCAACCGCATCGACATTCAGTTGAACGATGATCCGTTGTATCGCGCGGCGGCCACGGCCAATGTCGAAGGCGCGCTGACGTTCATGGATTGGGCCGAGTACCAGACGGTGCTGGCCAACAATCAGGCGAACATTCAACTGGTGGGCGTCGGCGAAGATTGCGTCCAACCGAGCGAAGCGACCATTGCCGATGGCAGCTACCCGATCAGCCAACCGCTGCGCCTGCTAGTGAACAACACGGCACTGGCGCGTCGGGAAGTGCAAGCGGTGCTGTATTACGCCGCAAGCGATGCGCAGTATGGGCTGATCACCGCGCAGGGTCTCGTCGGCTTGGGCTTCGACCAGCTCGCCAGCCTGCGCCAGTCGCTGCAGGAAGCGTTCACCGCGGCGGAATTCGCCGTGGCGAACCCGACGCCGGAAGCCACGGCTGAACCCTCCGCCGAAGCAACCGCCGAGGCTACGCCGGAAGCTACTCCGGCAAGCTAAACCAGACCACAAGGTTACGTAGGGGCGCACGGCCGTGCGCCCCTACCCAAACCAAATAGACCAGCAGGGGCGCAGCATGCTGCGCCCCTGTCATAACCGCAGGTGTACGCCGGGTCGTCCGGCAGGAAAAGGACTGCTATGCGCGGCGAACTCGTCGCCCTTGATCTTGAGACCACCGGACTCGACCCCACGCAAGACCAAATCATCGAAATCGGCGCGGTCCGCTTCCGCAACGGCGAAGTGATTGACCAGTTCAATGAGCTGGTCGACCCCGGTCGCCCGATTCCCCCAATCGTCTCCACGCTCACCGGCATTCAGAACGACGATCTCGTCGGCAAACCACGGCTGGCGACGGTACTGCCCAAGCTGAAAGCTTTTGTCGGCGACAGCCCGTTTGTCGGGCACAACATTGGTTTTGATGCGAGTTTTCTGTACAAACAGGGTGCGCTGCAGGACAACCTCCGCATCGACACCTATGAACTCGCCTCAGTGCTGCTGCCGACTGCCCCGCGCTACAATCTGACCAGCCTGACGCAAATGCTCAGCTTCGACATCGAGTCCGCGCACCGCGCGCTGTACGACGCGAAGGCGACGGCGTTCCTGTACTGGAAGCTGTGGGAAAAAGCGCTCACCCTGCCCTACGGCACGCTGCGCGAAATTCTGAATCTCACGGGCGATTTGACTTGGGATGGCCGCCCCATGTTCGAGGCGGCCCTGCGCGAGCGCGTCCCTGATGAGACCGACGCGGTCTACACCCTATTCACGCCGGATATGACGGAGCGCAAACCGCTGCGTCCGAACGAAACCCAGACCAAGATTAAGCCGGAAGAGATCGCGGCGACGCTGGATGACGGCGGATCGCTGGCGGCGGCCTTCCCCGGATACGAACACCGTCCGCAGCAGGTGAGCATGGCGCAAGCGGTCGCGAAGGCGTTCAACCAGTCGGATCACCTGATCGTTGAGGCGGGTACGGGCACGGGTAAATCACTGGCATACCTGATCCCGGCGGTGCAGTGGGCGCTGCGCAACAACGAACGCGTGGTCATCTCGACCAATACGATCAACCTGCAGGATCAACTGCTCGAAAAAGACATCCCCGCGGTACGGGACGCGCTCGGCGTCGAATTCAACGCGGCGGTGATGAAGGGGCGCGGCAATTATCTGTGCCCACGGCGTTTGCTCACCGTGCGCCGGCGCCGCCCGTCCAGCGTGGACGAACTGCGCGTGCTGGCCAAGATCCTCGTGTGGCTGCTGGAGAGCCCGAGCGGCGACCGCGGCGAGATCAGCTTGCGCGGGTCAGAAGACTATGTGACATGGTCGCGCTTGAGCGCGGAAGATGAAGGCTGCACCACGCATCGCTGCCTCGTCGAAATGGCGGGCGCGTGCCCCTTCTACAAGGCGCGCAAAGCGGCGGACGCGGCGCACGTGTTGATCGTCAACCATGCGCTGCTGCTCTCGGATGCCGCATCGGCGAACACCGTGCTGCCGCCCTATGATTACGTTGTGATCGACGAGGCGCACAACCTTGAAGAAGCGACGACCAGCAGCTTGAGCTGGCGCTTGGATGCGGCAACGCTCTTCCGCCGCCTGATCGACCTCGGCGGAGTGCGGCGCGGGCTGCTCGGCAACCTGCTGACGAGTCTGAGCGCCAGCCCAACCATCACCGAAAAAGACACAAAACGGCTTAACAAGTACATCAGCATCATCGAAGAAGCAGCGACCGATATGCAGGCGCAAATCGACAAGCTGTTCGCGGCTTTCCGCGCGCTGCTCGCCGAAATGAACATCACCCGCTCCGATTTTGCGATGCAGGTGCGCGTGCTGGAATCCGTGCGCAAGAAGTCCGGGTTCGGGCAGCTTGAGTCCACGTGGAAGGTCCTGCGCGAATACTTTGACGCAGTCAGCGAGGCGATGGGCACGGTCGCCGCGGCGGTGCGGCGCTTCGAGGATATCGACCAGCACGCGGAACTGCTCAACAGCACGGAGACGGCGGCGCGCTACCTCGACGAAGTGCGCGCACAACTGAACGGGTTCATCGCAGAGCCCGATGACAATACGATCTACTGGATCAATCTGAGTCAGGATGACGCGCTCTCGCTGCATTCCGCGCCGCTGCACATCGGCAAGCTGGTGACCGAAAAGCTGTGGGATAGCAAGAAATCGGTGGTGCTGACAAGCGCCACGTTGGAAACGCGCGGCAACTTCGACTATCTGCGCGACCGCCTGAGCGCACAAACCGTCAAGACGCTGGAAGTCGGGTCTCCGTTCAACTACCGCGAGTCGACGCTAATCTACGTGCCGAACGATATGCCCGACCCCAACGAGAAGAGTAAGTATCAGCAGGGCGTCGAACGAGCGCTGATCGAGTTGACGACCGCGCTGGATGGGCGCGTTCTGGCACTCTTCACGAGCTATACCCATCTGCGGACAACGGCACAGGCGATCACACCGCGGTTGGCGCTCGGCAACATCGCTGTGTACGACCAGAGCGATGGGTCAAGCCGGCAGGCGCTGCTCGATGGCTTCAAGGCGTCGCCCAAGGGCATTTTGCTCGGCACGCGCAGCTTCTGGGAAGGCGTCGACCTGCCCGGTGATTTGCTGCGTGCGGTGGTGATTACCCGCCTGCCCTTCTCCGTGCCGACCGATCCCGTGTTCGCCAGCCGCGCCGACACCTATTCGGACGCATTCAACGATTACACTCTGCCCGACGCGATTCTGCGCTTCCGACAGGGCTTCGGGCGGCTGATTCGCACGCGGACAGATCGCGGCGTCGTCGTGGTGCTGGATGCGCGGGTGATCACGAAGAATTACGGGCGGGCGTTCATCGAGTCGCTCCCCGACTGCACAACCATGAAGGGCGCGCTGAGCAACCTACCGACCGCGGCGGTCGATTGGTTGCGGAGTTAGCTAATTCAGTCCCCTACCCCTTTCCGCGTGGTTGTCGGGATGATATTACGTGACCAGGCCGAACCATGTCGGGACGAGGCTTACCTCGCCCCGACATGATTCTGTATGCAGGTGGCATCGCTTGGGCCTCCGCCTGGAGAGAGAGAATTCGCCGCGCAGGATTCAAACGAAAGTAATGTGCGCGTCATACAAAACTCAAATCGACACCGATCAATTTCATGCTATGCTAGTCACGTAAGAGAAGTCGGGAACCAAGATCTATGCGGACGCCAGCCGGAAAAGAATGCAAATTCTATTACGCTGATTTCAATCGCGGGCGCAACCTTCAGGAGTGCCGCCTGATAAAAGCGAACCCGGACTCGCTGCCGTGGCAGCCGAGTACGTGCACCGCCTGCCCGGTTCCGGATATCCTCTACGCGAATTCCAGCCCGAACCTTGAACTCCAGCTCAGCATCCGTCCACGACTGCTCGGCCTCGGGCGCAAACTGCACCTTGAGGCGAGCTGCGTGAAGCATCGCATCCCGGTGGCCGACCCGTACGTCGGGTGCCCCCAATGCAATGCGGAACGTCCCGGTCTGGATGCATTTATTCAGGCGCTGGAACAGGGTGACAACGACCCAGCAAAACCGGAGTAAGGCGACGGCGTGTGACTGAGACCCAGCATGTTAGCAGCGTTGAAGATCAGTGGGCTTTGTTCGCGCTCGCTCAGTTAGCCGCCGAGAACGCTGCGCTGCGCGCTCAACTCGACGAGCAGAGGCGCATGACCGATGAAGTCGATGTGCTGCGTAATGCCATCGTGCGCAATGTTTCGCATGAGTTGAAAACCCCCCTGTTACAGATCAAATCGGCGGTAGCCCTGCTCGCCGAAGAACAGCGTGGCGAAAGTAAGTTAGCCGATTACGCAATGGAAGCCACCGTGCGGCTCGAAGCAGTGGTCAGAAACATCACGCAGTTGGCCGATACGCTGGATATTCAGCCCGAACCCATGCCGATCATGGATGCTATCGATCAGGCACTGCGTAATCTCCGCCGCAGTTGGGAGTTCAAAGGCCAAACCGAGCGCATCAAAGTCGAGTTAGGCGACAATTTGCCGCTCGTCCTCGCGGATAAGCAGGGTTTGGGGGTGACGCTGCAGCTCCTGCTCGACAACGCACTCAAGTTTAGTCAGAAACCAGTGCGCCTCACCGTCCGACGTAAAGCCCGCTGGGTGATCTTCACGGTGCGGGACTCGGGCATTGGCATCGCCCCCGATAAGCTGGACAAAATCTTTGACCCCTTCTATCAAGTCGACAATTCTTCGACGCGGCGTTTCGGCGGGACGGGCGTCGGTCTGGCGATTGTCCGCACGATCCTCGAACGGCATCAGTCCGAAATTCAGGTCAAAAGCGAGGTCGGCAAAGGCAGCACGTTTACCTTTGCGCTGCGCGTGGCCGAGCTGAAAAGCCAAGTTTCGTAATAATTAACCGATCGCTCAGCCATCTTTCGTTGACTCTGGGTAGAGATTTAGGTAGAATCAATTCAATAAATTTAGATAGTTCTAAACGGAACAATCGAAATATAAGCATAGGGATTTCCCAATGACCATGCAACACACGTCGGTCGCCGCCGTACAGCCCCGGACAGAACTTACTGAGACGCTGCATGCGGCGTTTCAAGCAGTTGAAACCCTCTTGGTTGACGCCGTGGACAGCGAAGTCGCCGTCCTCCGTGACGCCAGCCGCCACATTATCGCGGCAGGTGGTAAGCGCTTTCGTCCGCGGCTGACGCTGCTGGCCTACGCTGCGGTCGGCGGAGAAGATCCCCACCACGCCGTCCCGGTGGCCGCCGCCGTAGAACTCGTGCATACCGCGAGCGTTGTCCACGACGACATCAACGATCACGGCGTAGTGCGGCGTGGTCGCCCTTCGGTGAATGCGCTGTATGGTCGCACCTTCGCCCTGCTAACGGGCGATTATCTGTTCACCAAAGTCTACGAACTAATGGCGCCGTACGGCGACCTCAATATTCTGCTGGCCGAAGGCACGAGCGCACTGGTCGAAGGCGAGACTCTGCAAGCTGCCGCGGTCAAAGAAGGCAACTTCACCCGCGAAGTCTACTACCGCGTGATCGCGCTCAAGACGGCAGCGCTCTTCAAGTCGGCGGGCGCGATGGGCGCCAAGCTGGCGGGCGGCACCACCAAGCAAATCGACGCGCTGGCAAACTTTGGTTTCAACATCGGACTCGCCTTCCAGATTGTGGACGACATCCTCGACCTGATCGGCGATGAAGAACAGCTCGGCAAGACAGCCGGTCTCGACCTCGAACAGGGTCGTGGTTTCGCGACTGCTTACGCGCAGGAAGGCGCAGAACCGTCGCTGGACGATAAGGTCAATGCGATCAAGCGCAAGGCAATGGAAGGCGACGCGCTGAATCAGGCGCGCACGCAGGCCCACATGCTCGTGCAGCAGGCGATCAACGAATTGGAAATTCTGCCGCCGTCGGCAGCCAAGGACGAGCTCACCAACCTCGCCCATATGATCGTCGACCGCTCGTTCTAAACAACCCCGACTGAAAGACCCAAAGGGCGCGCCACGGTGCGCCCTTTTTGATTCTTCCCCCACACCAACGCTACACTCATACGGAGACTGAAACCAAAGAAATGGTGTTTCGCGATGATTAAAGTTGTTTCGGTAGCAAAAACACGAGAAATTGAAGCGGCAGCGGACGCAGCTGGCATCACCTACGCCGACATGATGGAACTCGCCGGGCGCGCGGTCGCGGATCGGGCGCTGGCATTTCTGGCGACACTGCCCAAGCCGGAAGAGGCGCGGATCACGGTATTGATCGGCCCCGGCAACAACGGCGGCGACGGGTTGGTCGCGGCGCGGCTGCTCGCCGAAGAGTCGCCTGCGCTGGTGCGCCTGTATCTGCTCAAGCGACGCGATGACGACCTGTTCAAGGCGGTGGAGAGCAAGGGTCTGTTCATCGCACACGCCGAGGATGATCAGCGGAACCGCGTGCTGACGAACATGATCGCCAGCGCGGCGCTGGTCATTGATGCGGTGTTCGGCATCGGCGTGGCGCTGCCCCTACGCGACGATGCGGCGAAGTTCCTGCGGGCGGCGAAGGCAGCACTCAAAGCCGAGGATGAGAGCGCCGAAGGTGAAATCATCGTGCGCCCGACCGAAATCCCTGCCCGCCTCCCCCACGCCTACGTGATCGCCGTAGACTGCCCGAGCGGGCTCGACTGTGACACGGGCGACATCGACAAAACGGCGCTGCCCGCCGACGAAACCATCACCTTCATCGCCGCGAAGCCGGGCTTATTCGCCTTCCCCGGCGCGGCCAGCATCGGTCAACTCACCGTAGCGACGCTCGGTCTGCCGGATGCGCTCGAGGGCCTGAAGTCGGAGAAACGCGTGATCGCCGACGCGGTCACGGTACGGGATCGTCTACCGGATCGTCCGCTCGACGCGCACAAAGGCACGTTTGGCAAAGCGCTGATCATCGCCGGGTCAGTGAATTACACGGGCGCGCCGGGTCTAGCCGCGCGCGCTGCCTATCGCGCAGGCGCAGGTCTGGTGACCGTGGGCGCACCGGCGTCGACGATCAATGCGCTGGCGGCGAGCCTGCTGGAAGCGACATGGCTGCTGCTGCCGCACGATATGGGCGCGCTCGCGGAGGGCGCAGCACCAATCATTCGTGAGGAAGCGGCAGAATACAGCGCACTGCTGCTCGGCTGCGGCTGGGGTCGCGACAAAGGCACCCGATTAGCACTCGAAAAACTGCTGAACAAAGCGGAGACGGCGCGCCAACGCGGCCAGATGGGCTTCACGAGCGCACCGCCGCTGGTCGCCGCCGCGGAAGACAAGCCGCTGCCGCCGCTGGTCATCGACGCCGACGGGTTGAATCTGCTGGCGGAGATTGAGCGCTGGTGGGAACGCCTGCCCGCCGAAACTATCCTCACGCCCCATCCCGGCGAGATGAGCCGCTTGAGCGGGCTAGCTACAAGCGAAATTCAGGCCGACCGCTGGAAGATCACGGCGGAGAAAGCAGCGGAGTGGAATGTGATCCTCGTGCTGAAGGGCGCGCATACGATCATCGCGCATCCGGATGGGCGCGTCGCCGTGCTGCCGTTCAAAACGTCAGCACTGGCCACGGCGGGAACAGGCGACATCCTCGCCGGGCTCATCGTCGGTTTGCTAGCGCAAGGCCTCAAGCCGTTCGACGCGGCGCTGTGCGCGGGGTATGTGCATGGTCTCGCGGGCGAAATGATCGGCAACGTGTACCCGCGCGGCGTCATGGCGAGCGACGTGCTCGACATGATCAACGCAGCATGGCTGGCGTTGGAGGGATGAGTCTATTTCACAATTGGTGAAAATACCTAATCACTTCCGCTCACCCCTAGTCCCCTCTCCCACGCAAGCGGGGCGAGGGGGGAATCCGTCTCCCCTCCCTGAATTCGGGGAGGGGTCGGGGGTGGGGTTACATGTGCAGCTTACCGATTCCGAAATAAGCTCATAACTCGTTAGGCAACCGGTAGGGATGCGCTACAACCTGCGCGTCCCTACGAAAATGACCAGGCTATTCCAGACCCAATTCCGCCCGGCGGCGACGTGCGGCAGCTTTGCCGTCGGCGAGACTTTCAGCAACGGGATCCGCCGGTGTGACCGTCGCTTTGATCTGTTGGCCAGTTTCCGTCACCGTTTCGGAGACCTGATCACGGAACTCGCGCCCGCTCTTCGGCGCGGCAAACAGCGCGACGAGCGCTCCGGTCACCATACCGAGCAGCATCCCCATGACCAGCAGACCGCCGTCGAGTCCAGAATTCGCATCACGCCGCATTACTCAGTCTCCTCTTGGATGCGCTTCAATGCGCGGCGAATGCCGAAGATGTTGCCGACCAGCACGGACATGCCCGCCATAAAGCCGCTAGCGGCGATCATCGGTTCGGCGATATTGCTGCCCACAAATTCGACCGTGCCCTGCGCCGTTTTGACCGTCTCCTGTGTGTTCTCGAGAATCGGCTTGACTTCCGTTTGCAGCAGGTTGACGAGGCGCGCCACCTGCAGCGTGAGCACGGCCAAACCGAGAATGATCAACACGCCTTCGAGGGCGAGGAAGATGATGACCAGATCGCGAATGGTGCGCACAACGCTGCCCACCGATTCGCCGCCCGTCGAAATCAGCAAGGCGATGAGAAACAGCAGCACGATCAAGCCGATGATCACGCCAGACGCGATCAAAACAATCCGTCGGATGTCGAAACCCTGTCCTTGTTCCGTCTGAGGTTTGTCCGTCATGCCAATCCTTTACTTTGCGCTCGTGCGTGCACGAGCCAAGAGCCAAACGGCGACCAGCGCCGCGATTGCACCCAGCGCAGCCGAAAATAAGCGCAGCGTGCCGACGTTCAGTGCGTTGATTCCAAAGAAAACGCCGATGAAATGACCGAGCCCGAAGCCGACCCAACTTGCCCAGATGTAGAGGAGGAGTCGGCGTAAAGTGCCACCCATGATAAAATGAAACGCAGCGCCAAGGAGTGTGGCGAGGATGGCAGCAAAGACGAGCGTCGGCGTTGGCAAGCGCGGTACTCCTTCATAGAAAGATCGTTTGTTATTGTAGCGCAAAAGCGAGAATTTGAACACAGACGCAAAGCGTTTATAATCAACCTGTTATGACTACGATTGACCATAGAATCTTAATCGCCGCAAACCCGCCCGTGGTTTGGGACTATATCAGCAATCTGTCACGGAACTCCAAGTGGCAGGTCGATTGCAAGAACGTGACCTTCCTCACCGGCAAGCATGAAGGCCCCGGTACACGTTGGCGTCAGACGAGCGAAAGCGGACGCGAGTACGTACTGGAAGTCACCGCGTGGTATAACGGACTTGGCTACGAGTACGTGTTTGTCGACGGCCCCGGTTATGAGGAGAACATCGGGCGCATCCGCTTGCAGGAAATCCCTGAAGGGACGATCGTACAGTGGACGTTCACGTACAGCTTGCCGGGCTTATTCGGCGGCATGCGCGACTCACTGAGCACCCGCCGCCAGATCGACAAATCGATTGCGGACAGCCTGCGTAAGCTCTACCTGCAGATCAAAGCGCACGGCGCCACGTCGCCGCTGGAACCCAAATCGTTGATGCGGGATGCGCCGAACGCCGAAGAGCGCGCGCAGTACCAACCGCGGCATCCCAGCCTGCCTAAAGAGGGTGAAAAGCCTGCCGAACCCGTCATCGTGCGCACGCCGGGCTTACCGATCATTGACGAGCCGCCGCTCTCCGATGACGACGCGCAGTCGCTCAAGCCGTTCACGCCGATCAGCGAGCGCGACTTGCAGCCTGCTCCGCCAGCCCCGATGATCGATGAGCCGCCGCCCGCCGTCGATGACACGCGCCCGAATCCAGTCATCAAGCCGAGCTCGGAGCCGACAGTCACCACGCCGCTGCCGGTTGTGCCTGAAATTGAGCCACCGATCAGCGACAAGCTGAGCACTGCCGAGGTCGAATCGATTCCCCCGCACAGCGAGCCCGATTTCGACTTCAGTTTCGAGATGGAGAGCGCGCCGCCGCCCGCCTATGTGCCGCCGGTGACGAGTTCCGCTCCGGTCGTGATCGCCGAGCCGGAACCCGACCCGCTGTACGATACGCAGCCGCGCAAACCAGTCGACGAGGCGCCGCCAGTCAGCGCGCCCTATGCCGAACCAACGCTATCACATCCGGTCGCACCACCCGAAGCCGAAGCCGCGCCCGTGATCGACGACGCGCCGCCCGCCGCCGCGGTCAATGAGCCGACGGAAGAACACGCGCCCGAACCCATCGTGGTCAAGCTGGACACCCCGGTTGAGCGCCCAAAGACGGCGCTGCCGCCGCAGCCTGAACCTGAGCCGACCAAGATCCTGGCGCCCGAGCCGGAGCTTGAAGTCCCCGCCCCGGTGGTGGACGAGCCGGTCGCGCCTTTGGTCGAAGACCCCGTCGTGGCGCCGCCCGCGGCCGTTGAAGCGCCTGTGGCAGTCGAACCACCGCCCGCGCCCGAATCCGTCGAGGTGACGAAGCTGAACGAAGGGCCGACCAGCAGACCTTGGGAAGAGCCGACCATCTCGCCGAATGCGACGATGGCGCAGCCGACCTCGCAGGATACGGCGAACATCAGCATCTGGGAGATCTTCGGCGTGCAGCGTCCGAGTGAGACGCAGCAGATGAAGGCCGTCAGCGACATGAAACCCGAGCCGCTGACCAAAGCCAACCGCCCGGATATGACACCGCTCCGCATGGGTCTGCGCACGGCGCTGCGCCGCCAGCGGAAGACGATCCGGCGGATCAAACCCAGCCAGCAGTAGCCAAACGCACATAAAAACGGACGGGAGAACCCGTCCGTTTTGTTTTACGTCGAAACGCTCTGTTCAGCGGCTGCCGCCGCGGTCGCTTCAGGTTCAGGCTCATGGGGCTTGTGCAGTGCTCCCATCCGACGTAGTTCCGGCGACAGCCACGCGACTGCGCCGACGACCGCCAGCGTCCCAAAACCACCAAAGACCACCGCCCCCACTGGACCCAGCAAAGCCGCCGCCAACCCCGATTCGAACCCCCCTAATTCGTTCGACGCGCCGATGAAGGTGTTATTGACCGAATTGACGCGTCCGCGCATATCGTCGGGCGTGTGCGTGAGCACCAGCGTGTGGCGTACCACGACGCTGATGTTATCGAGCGCGCCAGTCAGCGCCAGCATGAGCAGAGACAACCAGAACGAGGTCGAGAGACCAAAAGCGATAGTCGCCACGCCGAAGCCCGCAACCGCCCATAAGAGGGTACGCCCGGCGCGCTGAAACGGCGGACGCCGCGAAAGGAAAGTCGCCATCATGAGCGCGCCAATCGAGGGCGCGGCGCGGAGGAAGCCTAACCCGGTCGCATCGACATGCAGAATATCTTTGGCGTAAATCGGGAGTAAAAAGGTCGCGCCGCCGAACAGCACCGCGAACATGTCGAGCGAAATCGAGCCGAGAATCACCTGTGTATTGCGGACAAAATGCCACCCTGCCCGCAGCGCTTTGAGCGGCGGCTCGTCGGTTGGCGTGTAGGTCTGCGGCTTGAGGCGCAGCATGAGCAGCACGATCACCAAAACACCCCCGGCCACGGCGTTGGCGATGTAGACCGCCGCCGCATTCCCGGCGAGGCCGATGATGAAACCGCCGATGGCCGGGCCAGTGATCGCAGAAGTCTGCCAGATCATCGAGCTCCACGTCGTCGCATTGAAGTAGTGTTCGGGCGGGACGGTCTGCGGCGTGAGCGCGCCTTCCGCCGGGTTGTTGAAGGCCCGCGCCGCACCGATCACCGCGAGAACGACATACAGCAGCGGAAGCGGCCCTCGTGTCAGGGACAGCCCTGCCAGCGCGAGCGAGCAAATGATCAGCACGACCTGCGACCAGAGCGTGATCTGCTTGCGGTCATAGCGGTCGACGATGTAGCCCGCGGGCAGTGAGAGCAGAATCACGGGGATGACCTGCACCAACCCGACCAGACCGAGCGCGAAGGCATCGCCCGTACGGTCGTAAAGTTCCCAACCCACGGCGACGCTGACCATCATCTCGCCGACCTGCGCGACGAAGCGACCGCTGAACAATAACCGGAAGTCGCGAAACCGCAGTGCGGCATACGGATCGTGTGGAGTTACAGCCATGTTTCCAGAAACCTCATAATTTCCCAACGCATCGCCGCTGTCTCAAGGTGACCGCACGCATACCGCTTGAGCTGCCAGCGTTCCGGATGAGCGGCATAGACCGCTTGCAGTTCGCGGTCAATGCGATCCAACCCGGTGACCGGAGTCAGCGGATCGTATAGCCCGGCGAGGCTCAAATGCGGACGCGGCGCAATCAAGGCATTGATTTGCGCGGTCGTAAAGTGTTTGAGTAGTGACGGTACGTAGTAATAAACGCTGTGCCCATCGAGGTTTGCGCTCTCGATGAGGGCGTCAAAATCGGTCAGGCAGCAAATATCAACGCATACGCGAATGCGGGGATCAAGCGCGGCTATCCACCAAGACATCGTACTGCCCATGGATAAGCCTAGCGCACCTAGGCGCTGTGGATCAATATCCGCGCGTGAGACCAAGTAGTCCACTGCGCGCAGTGAGTCGTAGACCATCATGCCCCACAGCACCTGCCCACGCCACAACATTTCCTTGAAGACCGCAGTCTCCGGGCGCCCGCGGCGTTCGCCAAAACACCAGTGGTCGATGCAAAGTGCGGCATAGCCTCGCTGAGTCAATGCGGCAGCATAGGGCGAAACGAGCGCCTTGCGTCCGCTGAGCAGTTCGCGTTTGCCTAACTCGTAATCAGCGCCGTGCGCATGCGAATAGAGGATGCACGGCAAAGGTCCAGTGGCATCCACGGGTTTGACGAAATAGGCGGGAATCGTCTCGATACCATTCAAGTCTAGGACAAGCGTTTCCAGCAGATAACCGTCACGCTCCGCGTGGTCGACGACTTGGACGGAAATCGGGTAAGCGCGCGGCGGCAGGTCGCCAAGCAAGGCGTAGAGCTGCGTTCGATCAGACATAGGCGGTACATCCTCGCATCGGGGCATCTGGTAGAATACTAACTTTCTCACGGACAGCAGCGCAATAATCCGATGACGAACAACGAGCACAATCCAAGTTTTGCAGCGCGGCGGTGGTGGATCGGACTGCTGGTGATCGTGGCGGTCGCCGCGATCTTCCGCGTGGTCGGCTACAACTTCAGCTTACCGTATGTCGATCACCCCGACGAACCCGTCTTCTACCTGACCGCCCTCGAATGGCGCGGTCTGTTTGACAATCAGGCGTACCTGACCGGGTATCCCCCGCTCTACATCTGGCTGATCATCGGCGTGCAAGTCGTCATGGAAACACTCGGCATCACCACCATGGCGCCGGCGGTCGCCGTACTGCGGCTGATCAGCGCTGGGTTCAGCCTGCTAACGCTGATCCTAGGCGCACTGACCGCTCGCTCGCTGTTTCCACGCGGATCGGTGGCTGGCGATGCGGCGGGCTGGATTGCCGGGAGCGCGTGGGCGGTCGCGCCGCTGGTGGTCGAAAATGCGATTTACGCGACGCCCGATCCCCTGCTCTATGTGCTGGTGAGCGCGGCGCTGTATTTGGGCATCCAGGGGTTAACACATCCCCGACTCGCGGTCTGGAGTGTCGTTGTCGGCGGACTCGCCATTCTCGACAAGTATTTCACCCTGACCGCCGTGCTGCCCGGTTTGGTGGCCGTAGCGCACATCTGGCGGTGGGATCGGCGGCGCGGTACACGTTTGGCGATCTTCAGCACCGCCATATTGGCGCTCGTGGTCGCCGTCGCCGTGGCCGGGATTCTGGTCGTGCCGCGCGAGGGGGCAACGGCCCGCGAAGGTGGATTCGCCAATATCCTGAATATCGAGCGGGTAGTGAACAATGTTTATCACGCGCTTGTACCGCTGAATATTGCCATATTCGCGCTGGTGATCGGTTTGGGCGCGGTCGCGTGGTCCATAGGCAAAACGCGCACCAAACTGCTGCCCATCGCGGTGACGGCGGTACTCATTATTACAATCCCGTGGTTGGCGGCCAGCTTCAGCGAGGTCAACGTGCGCGAACGCATGAAAGATGTGCTCCCCGCGACGGCCGCCGCGTGTGTGTTGTTCGGCGTAGCCGCCGCGCAGATCATGTCCACGCTGGCGGAACTCAACCCGAAGCGGGCGCGCCCCGTGGTGCTGATCGTGCCTGTGGCACTCGCTGTGGGCGTGTTCATCCCGCAGATCAGCGCCAGCACACTCATCCTGCAAAATCGCCTGCTGCCGGACGCGCGGGTCGCGCTGCGCCTGTGGGCAGATGATAATCTCGAACCGGGCACAGTGCTCGTAGGGGAAGACAATCACAAGACGTTTAACCCGTTCTGGGGTGGCATCGTCGGGCGGCAGTGGTTCGACTGGTGGCTGACAGACGATTGGGCGGCCTCAACCCCGGATGAATGGCGTGAGCAGCATGGTATCAGCTACGCCGTGATTGAGCGCGGCGCGTGGGAAGCGCAACCGGGCGGCGCGTGGCTCGACAATGCCCTGCCCCTCCGTACGTTCGACGCACCGACGCGCTCACCGGAATATGTCGTCGTGCAGTTGTGGCGCATGCAAAACGCGCTCGACGTGCAGTTCGGCGACGCGATTCGGCTGGTCGGCGCGGACTTACCCGCCCCAACCGCAGCAGCGGGTGCAGTGCTTCCGTTCCGGTTCTACTGGCAAGCAGACAGCCCCCCCGCCAGTGACTACTCGCTGTTCATCCACTTCGCGCCGCTGGATGCTGACCAACCGCTGGCGCAGGTCGATGGCGCGCCCGCATCGTCGACACGCCCCACCTACACATGGAACGAGCCGAGCGAAACGCTGATCGGCACGCCACTGTTGCTCACCCTGCCCGCCGACCTGCCCGCTGGGCGTTACCGCGTGCGGATCGGCCTGTACGATTATCAGACCGGGGTGCGCCTGAGCATCAGTGGCGGTGGAGATGTCTACGAGTTGATGGAAATCACGGTGGAGTGAAGAGCGTCAAAGGACGAGGCATGAGGGTGTTGAAAAAGGTCATATTCCGACCCCACCCCCGGCCCCTCCCCGAATTCGGAGAGGGGAGCTAACCGTGCTCGCCAAGCCGAGATGGTTTTCGTAGGGACGCGATTTATCGCGTCCGCTTGGTAACCACTAGACCTCAGAATGGGATTTTAAGCATCTT
>JAYRZU010000064.1:0-15841 GCA_041916315.1 Anaerolineae bacterium | reverse complement strand
CGGCTACCCGACCGACATGCTCGACCTTGACCTCGACCTCGAAGCCGACCTCGGCATCGACACCGTCAAGCAGGCTGAAACCTTTGCCGCCATTCGCACCACCTTTGACATCCCGCGGCAGGACAACATCAAACTGCGTGAATACAACACGCTGGCTAAGGTCATTGCCTTCGTCAAGACCAACCGTCCCGATCTCGTGGTCGCCGCTCCGGCTCCGGTCGCCGCGCCCGTGGCCTACGTCGCCCCCGTGCAGGCAGCGCCCGCTCCGGTGAGCGCCCCGGCAGTCGATACCATCGCCGCGCAGGTGCTGGAGATCGTCGCGAACCAGACGGGTTATCCGACCGACATGCTCGACCTTGACCTCGACCTCGAAGCCGACCTCGGCATCGACACCGTCAAGCAGGCCGAAACCTTCGCCGCCATCCGCACCGCCTTCGCCATCCCGCGGCAGGACAACATCAAGCTGCGCGACTACAACACGCTGGCGAAAGTCATCGGTTTCGTCAAGACCAACCGTCCCGATCTGGTCGTGGACACCGAACCTGAACCGCCGGAACCCACGCCGGAACCGCCGACCACCCCGCCGCAGTCTGAAGCAAGCAGCGGCACGGACGCGATCACGGCACAAGTGTTGACCATCGTCGGCAACCAGACCGGCTACCCGACCGACATGCTCGACCTTGACCTCGACCTCGAAGCCGACCTCGGCATCGACACCGTCAAGCAGGCGGAGACCTTCGCCGCCATCCGCACGGCGTTTGAAATCCCGCGGCAGGACAACATCAAGCTGCGCGATTACAACACGCTGGCCAAGGTGATCGGCTTCGTCAGGACCAACCGTCCCGATCTCGTGGAGGCAACCTCTGTAAACCCTAAGTTGGCGGCGGACAGCGCTGACAAACCTGTCGCGCCGCGCATGGTGACGCTTAAGTACAGCGTGGAGGACGCGGACAAAATGCCGCGCCGCGTCCCCACCGCTTCCCTGCGCCCGGCCCTCGAATTCTGCAAGCCAACCAGCGTGCAGTTGGATGCGACCAGCCGCGTGCTCGTCGTGCTGGATCAGGGTGGCGTCGGCAAGGCGCTGGTCAGCCGCCTCGAAAAGCGCGGTGTGACCGTCCTCACGATTGAAGACGCGCCGCCGAGCGACGCGCTGCTCGCGCAGGTCAATGAGTGGCTGGCGCAAGGCGCGATTACGGGTGTGTACTGGCTCCCCGCGCTCGACGTCGAGCCGAACCTCAACGATATGGATCTGCCGCTGTGGCGCGAACTCAACCGCCAGCGCGTCAAGAACCTGTCGATCACCATGCGCGCGCTCTACAACGCGATCAGCGAAGCGGGGACATTCCTCGTCAGCGCGACCCGTTTGGGCGGCAAGCACGGTTATGCGCCGGAGGGCGCGACCGCTCCGCTCGGCGGCGGCGTGGTGGGCTTCACCAAAGCCTACAAGCGTGAACGTCCGAACGCGCTCGTCAAGGCCGTCGACTTCGAAATCAGCCGCAAGACGGCAGGCCTCGCCGATACGCTGATCGCCGAAACGCTGGTTGATCCCGGCGTGGTCGAAATCGGCTACGCCGACGAAATGCGCTACACCGTAACGCTCATCGAACAGCCCGCGCAGGACGGTCTGCCCGGCCTGACCTTCGACCAGAACACCGTGTTCGTAGTCACGGGCGCGGCGGGCGGCATCACCAGCGCAATTGTCGAAGACCTGGCGACGGCCAGCGGTGGCGTGTTCTACCTGCTTGACCTCGTCAAGACGCCCAGTGCAAGCGACCCGCACATTCGCCTGTTCCGGCAGGGGCGCGATGCGCTCAAGGCCGCGCTGATCGAAGAAGCGAAAGCGGCGGGCGAGAAGCCCACCCCGGTCATGATCGACAAGCGCGTTATGAGCATTGAACGCGACGAAGCGGCGCTCCGCGCCATCGAAGCGGTCGAAAACGCGGGCGGCACGGCCATCTATCGCAGCGTTAACCTGCTCGACGGCGCGGCGGTGACAGCGGTCGTCGACGAAATCCGCCAGCAATACGGGCGCATCGACGCACTCGTCCACGCGGGTGGGCTGGAAATCAGCCGCGCGCTCAGCGACAAAGACGCCGCCCAGTTCGACCTCGTCTTCGACGTCAAGGCGGATGGTTTCTTCAGCCTCCTCAACGCGGCGAAAGACCTGCCCATCGGCGCGACCATCGCGTTTAGCTCAGTCGCCGGGCGCTTCGGCAACAACGGCCAAACCGACTACAGCGCGGCGAATGACCTGCTGTGCAAAATCAGCAGCAGCTTCCGCAACTGGCGTCCGAATACGCGCGGCATCGCCATCGACTGGACGGCGTGGGGCGGCATCGGCATGGCGACCCGCGGCTCGATCCCGAAGATTATGGAAATGGCAGGCATCGAAATGCTGCCGCCGGAAAGCGGCATCCCGACCGTGCGCCGCGAACTCGTGGCCGGTGGCTTCAAGGGCGAAATCGTGGTCGGCGGCAAGCTCGGCGTGCTCGTCGACGAATGGGACGCCGACGGCGGTCTCGACGCCGCCAAATTGACTGCGCTCGCTCGTGAGAAGAATCTGCTCATGATTGGCGAGGTCAAAGCAGCGAAGATTTACGGCGGCATCGAAGTCGAAACGACGCTCGACCCGAACGTCCAGCCCTTCCTGTACGATCACGCGCTGGAAGGCACACCGCTGCTCCCCGGCGTGATGGGAACCGAAACGTTCGCCGAACTCGCCAGCCTGATCGCGCCGGACTACCATGTCATCGAAGTCAGCAACGTGAGCTTTGAAGCGCCGTTCAAGTTCTACCGCTTGGAGCCCGCCACGCTGATCCTCAACGCGCGCATCACGCCGGACGCCGCGGGCGGCCTGCTCGCCTATACGCAGCTCCGCTCAATCCGGCAGAGCAAAGCGGGCGTGCAGGAAAAGACGCACTTCACCGCGCAGGTGCGCCTGAACAAACAACCGCTCGATCAGCCGACAATTGAGTTCACGCCGCCAACCGCGCTGCCCATCACGGCGCAGCAGGTCTACCAGATCTACTTCCACGGCGACGCCTATCAGGTGATTGAAGCGGCGGGCGTGCAGAACGAAACGGCGATCACGCTGCTGCGCGCCAACCTGCCACCGAACAGCGTTCCGGCGCACACCGCTGCGATCATGCAGCCCCGCCTGATCGAACTACTGTTCCAGACGGCGGGCGTGTGGCAGATCAGCACCAAAGGCGAAATGGCGCTCCCCATGGCGGTTGAGTCGGTCTCGGCGCACCGCGTGCCGGATGGCAGCGAACGTCTGTACGGGCTAATCGAAGCGGCGGACGGCAAGTTCAACGGACTGGTCGTCGGGGAAAGCGGTGCGGTCTACGTGTCGCTCAAGGGTTACCGCACGGTAGCGCTCCCCGGCACAGTGAAATTCGAGTAAGTTCTCGCCTCACCCCCGTCGCAAAACCCGCGACACTCCCTCTCCCATGGGAGAGGGGGTTGGGGGTGAGGCTTCAACAAGGACACACGCATCATGATGATCCACTGGCTCATTCAAACCATCGACGACCACCCGGCGCTGAAGCACGCCACCCCACCCGAAGGTTTGCTGAGCGACCAAGAATGGGGAATCTTCACTCAGCTCAAGACCGAAAAACGCGCCCACGACTGGCTCATGGGTCGCTGGACGGCCAAGCAGCTCCTGCATCAACTCACCAATGCGCCCCACAGCGCCATTCGCATCTTCAACCATGCCAACGGCGCACCCTACTGCCCGGATTTCCCGCAGTACAGTCTGTCGATCAGCCATTCTGGCGACCACGCCGTGTGTGCGGTGATCGAAGGCGAGGGGCTGCAAGTCGGCGTCGATCTTGAACACATCGAACCCCGCATCGACGCTTTTGTCGAAGACTACTTCACCCCTGAAGAACAAGCGAGCATTCACCAGTGCGAGGACAAAGATCGGCTGATCACCCTCCTCTGGAGCGCGAAAGAAGCGGCCCTCAAAGCCCTGCACATTGGGCTGAACATTGACGTTCGGGCGATCAACTGTTCACTGGGCACGGAGGCCGCCGAAGACTGGAATCCCTTAACCGTATCCTACGCTCAACCCGATTCGCTCACGACCAACTGGTATGACGGCGTCCCGAAAACGTCGCGCGGTCAGGCGAGCGGGTGGTGGCGGCAAGAGGGCGAATACATGCTGACGTTGATCGCCCTGCAAACGGAGACTGCACAATGATTGAAACACTGGCAAAAGACATGGCGTTCTACATCGCAGAACTTGAACGCCGCAAGGCGATTTCGCAGGGCACGCAGAAGGAAGCCGACGCGCAGCACAGCAAAGGCCGGTTGACGGCGCGCGAACGTATCGAAATGCTGTTTGATCCCGGCACGTTCATGGAAATCGACTCGCTGGTCATGCCGCGCTTCGAAACCTACCTCGGCGGCAAAGAGTCGCGCTTTGGCGACGGTGTGGTGACGGGCTTCGGCCTCATCAACGGTCGCTATGCAGGCGCAGCAGCGCAAGATGCCTCGGTGATGGGCGGTTCGCTCGGCGAAATGCACGCGAACAAAATCGTCAAGGTCATGCGCATGGCGTTGGAATATGGCTGCCCGTTCATCGCACTCAACGACTCGGGCGGCGCGCGCATTCAGGAAGGCGTAGACAGCCTCGGCGGGTACGCCCGCATCTTCGACGCCAACTGTGAAGCTTCCGGCGTTATCCCGCAGCTCAGCGTGATCATGGGGCCATGCGCGGGCGGCGCAGTCTACAGCCCGGCGCTGACCGATTTCGTGTTCATGACCCAGTCCAGCTACATGTTCATCACCGGGCCGGAAGTCGTCAAATCGGTCATGCAGGAAAACCTTAGCCTCGAAGAACTGGGCGGCGGGCAGATGCACGCGCAGGAAAGCGGCGTGTGCCACTTCCTCACGGGCGATGATCACGACTGCATCAATAAGGTGCGCACGCTGCTCAGCTACCTGCCCTCGAACAATCAGGAAGACCCGCCGTACATTCCCCCGGTTGACGATGCGGCGCGGCTCACCACTGAGCTTGAACAGATCGTTCCAGTTGACCCCTACAAGCCCTACGACGTGCGGCAGGTAGTCGCCAGCATCGTTGACGATGGCCGCTTCTTCGAAGTCCATCAACTGTGGGCGGAAAATATGGTCGTCGGCTTCGCGCGGCTCAACGGCTACGTGGTCGGGATCGTCGCGAATCAGCCCATGTTCCTGGCTGGCTGCATCGACATCAAGGCGTCGGTCAAGGCCGCGCACTTCATCCGCATCTGCGATGCCTACAACGTGCCGATCATCACCCTGCAGGATGTCCCCGGCTTCCTGCCCGGCAAAGATCAGGAATACGGCGGCATCATCCGCAACGGCGCGCGCATGATCTACGCCTACAGCGAAGCGACCGTGCCGAAACTCATGGTCATCCTGCGCAAAAGCTACGGCGGCGCGTACTGCGTGATGAGCAGCAAGGGTCTGCGCGGCGATCTGCTCTACGCTTACCCGAACGCGGAAATCGCAGTGATGGGCGCGGAAGGCGCGGTCAACATCCTGTTCCGGGGCGAACTCAAGGCCGCAGAAGATCCAACGGCCAAGCGCAAGGAACTGGTCGAAGATTACCAGAAGAAGTTCAACAACCCGTATGTCGCCGCCGCGCGCGGTCTGATCGACGATGTGATTCAGCCCCGCGACACGCGCCGCGCGCTCATTCAGGGGTTGGAACTCACGCTTTCCAAGCGCGAACGTCACGTCAGCCGCAAGCACGGGATTTCGCCCGCCTAGGGAGGCGCACATGTTCAAGAAGATGCTCATCGCCAATCGTGGCGAAATCGCGGTGCGAATCATCCGCACCTGTCAGGAAATGGGGATCGAGACGGTCGCGCTCTACCAACCGTCCGACCGCGGCTCGCTGCACGTCCGCCTCGCGGACCAAGCTGTGCAGCTCGACTCGGACTTCAACGACGGCGCGGCGCTGATCGCTATCGCGCAGCAGGTCGGTGCGGACAGCCTGCATCCCGGCTACGGCTTCCTATCGGAAGAGCCCGACTTCATCCGCGCGTGTGAAGAGGCCGGCATCACGCCGATTGCCCCACCCGCCAACGTGCTGGCGCATATTCAGGAACGCGGCGAGCAAACTGTGACGGATACGCCCGTCAAACCGCTGCACCGCGTGTTCGTACAGATTCTCGCGGATCAGCACGGCAACGTCGTGCACCTCGGCGAACGCGAAGGGTCGCTGCGGTTTGGCGGCATGCGTGTCATCGAAGAATCGCCCGCGCCCTGCTGCCTGAGTCACCAGCAGCGCCAGGGACTGTGGCAGGCGGCCATCGAAATGGCGCGCTTGTATAACTTTGTCGGCGTGGGCAGTGTGGAATTCGGCATGAACGAGGAAGGCACGTTCTTCTTCACCGTGTTCAAGGGTCGCATCCAAACTGATCACCCGATTGCTGAGACCATGACCGGCATCGACCTCATCCGCGAGCAGATTCGCATTGCGGCGGGCGAGGCGCTTGCTTACACGCAGGAGGACATCAAGATCAGCGGCTGCGCCATCGCCTGCCGCATCACTGCGCAGGATCCACTGCGGAACTTCATGCCCAACCCCGGCGTCGTGCGCCATGTGCGCCTGCCCGGCGGCTTCCGCGTCCGCGTGGATACATATGTCTACGATGGCTGCCCCGTCCCCGCCGAATACGATCCGCTGGTCGCCAAAGTGACGGTGTGGGGCGAAACCCGCGAAGCCTGTGTCGCGCGCCTGTCACGAACGCTTGACGAGTTCCGCCTGAGCGGGCTCACGACCAACCTGTCGCTGATCAAGCGCATTGTCAACGACCCGGTGTTCATTGATGGGTGCTATACCGCCGACTACGAAGTTGAAGCGCAGGAGCGCATTCCGTCAGACAATCTGCGCGATCTCGCGGTCGCCGCGGCGATTCTGTACGCGCGCCGCAACCTGTCGTTCAAGCCGGTTGTGCCGGAACGTCTGCAAAGCGGCTGGCATCGCCGCAACTTGGAGGGATCATGAGCAAGCTCACGGTGACGATTGGCGGGCAAAGCTTTGATGTGGAGTTCACGCTCACCGAAAGCGCCTCAGAACTGGCTGTGAAGGTGAACGGTGAGACGATTCAGGTCGTGCGTCCTGACGCAAATCAACCCTTTGAAGCCTGCAGTTGGATGATCATCGATGGGCGACCGTTGGAGATCGAGTTTGACCGCGACTTGCACTGGATTCGCTCCAAAGGCGACATCGAACCGCTGGAAATCGTGGATTGCGAAGCGGTCGTGGCGCGTCCGCGCAGCGGCGACGGCCGCATCAAAGCGCCTATCCCCGGTTTGATCACGACCGTGCTGGTCGCGCCCGGTGAAGCGGTCGAGGCAGGTCAACCACTGCTGTATCTGGAAGCGATGAAGATGCAGAACGAGATCCGCGCGCCGTTCACGGGCAAGGTCAAGGCGATCCATGTGGGCGCGGCGCAAACCGTCACCCGCGATCAAGTCCTCGCCGAAGTCGAGTAAAAGAAAGCCAAGCCTCAACGCAAAGGCGCTAAGTACAGATGTAGGGACGAGGTATACCTCGTCCTTTTTGTTTCACCCTGCCGACGCCATCGTGCGACTCGTTACGGTGATTGGCATCGTCATTGTTTGATCATACGCTTGGCGTCTTTGCGTCTTTGCGTTTATTACTTTCTTTTCGTGCTTTGCTCGCCCTGCTTCACTTAATACCGCTGGAAGCGAAGCTCTGGATGAAGCGGCGCTGGAACAGCATAAACAGGATCACCAGCGGCGCGATCACGATCACCGTCCCCGCCAGCAGTTGACCGTACAGCGCTCCGACTTCCGTTGTCGAATACAGTTTATTCAACCCCACCGTAAGCGGGCGCACTTCTTCGGTGCGTGTCACGATGAACGGCCACAGAAACTCGTTCCAGTGCGAACTGATCGACACCAGCGCGAATGCGACGTACGCAGGAATACTCAGCGGAATGTAGACGTTGAACAGAATTTGCAGCAGATTCGCCCCATCAATGCGGGCAGCTTCTTCAAGTTCGCGCGGCACTTCGCGGAACGTCTGGCGCAGCAGCAGCACGCCAAACGCCGATCCCCAGTATGGCAGCATGAGTGCCCAGCGCGTGTCGAACAACCCCATCTCGCGGATCGTGGCGTAGTTCTGAACGAGCAGCACCGCCGTCGGAATCATGATTTGCAGGAGCAGAATGAACAGCAGCACCCCGCGCCCGAAGAACTTCATACGCGCAAAGGCATAACCCGCCATCGTTACCGTGACCAACTGGACGAGCAGCGTCCCAACGACGAATATTACGCTGGTGACGGCATGCCACGCCCACGGCGCGACGCTCAGCGCGGCGTTGTAGTTATCCAGCGTGATGCGGCTACCAAAGAAGATGTTCCCGCTGCCCACGCCATCGGCCTGCGGGCGAAAACTCACCAACACAGCGAAGATCAGCGGCAGCAGCCAGATGATCGAGACCAAGGCGGTGAGGATCGTCGGGCCGAGTCCGGCCTTTTTCTCAGTCATCTTCGCGCCCTCGCTCGAACAAGGCAAAATTGCTCACCGTGAACACCAGCAAAATCAACACGAGCACGACCGACATGGCGTTGACATACCCCCAGTTCCGCCGCTCGGGAATCGTCTGGAAGATGTAAAACAGCAAGAGGTTGCTGCTGTTACCGGGGCCGCCCATGCCGAGCACCTGTAACTGTTCAACAGTTTGGAAGGCGAACGTAAAGGCCACAACCAGAATGAACAGCGTCGTGCGGCGGAGCAGCGGCAGCGTCAGGTAATAGAACTGCTGCCAGCCATTCGCACCGTCGAGTTCAGCGGCTTCGTAGAAGTCGCGGGAAATGCCCTGCAAGCCCGCCAGATAGAAAATCATGTAGTAGCCGGCTTGCTTCCAGATGTTGACGACAATCACCGCCCACAAAGAGATATTCGGGTCGCCAATCCAATTGGCCCCGCGCCCACCAAACGACCGCACAACCGTATTGATCAAACCGACCGTGTCCGAGAACAGAAATGCCCAGATGCTCGCCGCGCCGATCAGCGGCAGCAGCGACGGGTAGAACAGGCTGAAGCGCCACACGCCTTGCAGCGGCATTTTGCGGTTGAGCAGCAGCGCGAACAGCAGCGCGAGCGGCACACTAACCAGCACCGTCACTATCGAAAAGGTCAGGGTTTGGCCGATGATCTGCACGAAGGCTGACCCGATGTAGTGATCCGGGTTGAACAGGTCGACGTAGTTCTCCAGCCCGACGTACTCCGATGGGTCACGGGCGTTACGCGCGGGCTTATACAGGCTGTCGACCACCGAATTGATCGCCGGATAAACCGTGAAAATGAATACCAGTATCAGGGTCGGCGCGATCAACAGGTACGGCAGCAGTCGCGCGAAGAGCGACTTGCGAGGGCTCACTGACACGGTTCCAGCCATAAACATCCTTTATGGGGGGCAGACCAATTTGTCGGGGCGGTATCTGCTCATTAAGGCGTAGGGGCGCACGGTTGTGCGCCCCTACCAAAACATTGATCAGGAGGATCGATCCGGTCTAGCGGTATTCTTCCAGCAGCGCGTCGATCTGTTCCTGCGCCGAGGCCATTGCCGCCGCCGCATCCGTTTCCGCACCGCTGATCACGCTGCTCAACGTGGCGTTGATGATGTTCTGCGTGTCAATCGCGCGGTACGAGGTGAATTCCGCTGCCGCGTAGGCGAGCTGGTCACGCGCCACGAGATACTGCGGATGTTCCGCGGCCCGGGCGGCCAGCGGGTCGAGTTCCCACGCGCTCGCACGCGCCGCGATATACCCGGTTGCCGCGCCCCAGTCCGACTGGATTTCAGGCGAAGCCAGGAATTCCGACCACATCCACGCCGCTTCCAGTTCTTCCGGGCTGCGTTCCGCGCCGGGCGGGTTGAAGATGTAGGTGTTGCCGCCGCCGGTCACCGTGCCATAACCCACGCCTTCGTCATTGGGCAGGCCCATGGGGACGAACGCCGCGCCGACATTGAACGTCGCGTTATTGAGCAGGTTGGTCATCGTGCCGGTGGTATGGATGATCATCGCCGCCTGCCCATTAAGGAACGCGGTCGGGGTATCGCCCCACACGCTGCCACCCGCCGGACCAACTGCATATTCCGTGCCGAGCTTGGTCGCAAAGTCGAGCGCGTCGATCACCTGCGGATCGTTCATGTAGACGGTCGTCGGGACTTCACCCGTGATGTTACGACCATTGCCGATGGCAAACGGCTGGAAGACCCAAATCGGGAAGCCACCCGCGAACGGCACGAGGAGACCCCAGCGTTCGCCGTTGGGCAGCGTGAGCGCCTGCGCGTCGGCGAGCAGTTCATCGCGATTCGTCGGTGGGTTTTCGATCCCCGCTTCGCTCAACAGATCGGCATTGTAGTACAGGATCACGGTGCTGCGCTGGAACGGCAGCGACCAGATCGTGCCTTCTTCGTCCATGCTGTTGGCGAGGAACGCCGGGAAGATGTCGCTCACGAAGGCTTCGGGGTCTTCCAGTGTATCGATGTAGTCCTGCACCGGCACAATCGTGCCTTCGTCGATGAAGCTGTACAGGTCGGTCGTCAGCATAACAGCAACATCCGGGCCAGCGCCGCCGCCGTTGAGTTCCGTACGAATGGTATCACGCGTCTGCGTATACGATCCGGTGTAGGTGGGAACGACGGTGATGTCAGGGTGCAGTTCGTGGAATTGATCCGCATACCCCTGAATGATCTCGTTGATCGGGGCATCAACGGCGGTCGGGAAGTAAAATTCGATGGTAATTCCATCTTGAGCCATGACGCCTGCGCTGGTGAGCAGGACAAACAAGGCGACTAGAAACAGCACTTTACGCATTTTGAGCATCTCCTAGAAGATTGCGGTTAGGCGCAAAGACTATAACCTAGAATTGTTAAGAACGACAAGCGTCCGTTTTAAGACGCGAGGAAGCGCTGCACTGTCTCCGCGTAGAGCGTCGGCTGTTCCAGATGGACGGTATGCCCGGCGCCGGGGATCATCGCCAGCGTGCAGTTGGTCAGACGTTCACTCATGCGCCGCGCAATCGCTGTGAATTTGGTATCGAGTTCCCCGGCGATCAACAGCACAGGCAAATGCAGTTCGCCGAGGCGATTCCAGTAGCTGGGCTGCGCGCCCGTCCCCATCCCGCGCAGGCTGTTCGCCAACCCGACCGGGTTCTGAGCCAGACGCACCGCGCGCAGGCGCTCCCGCACCTCCGGCGACTGCGTAGCGAACAGCGGGTTCTGCTCCCACTTCGCCATAAACGCCTCAACGCCATCCCGCTCGATACGCTCCGCCAGCGTGTAATCATTGCCGCGCCGCGCCATGCGTTCGAACTCATCATCTATGCCCGGTGATGCGCTTTCCAGTACGAGCTTCGCGAGGTATTCGGTGTGGTGCAGCGCAAAATCGAGCGCCAGGCGCCCACCCATCGAATAGCCGAGCAGCGTCACGGGCGGGGTCGTTGTGCGCACAATGAGGTCGACGAGATCGCGCGCTGCCGTGCTGATACCATAGCGGCGGTAGTTGTCCGGCGACTCGGTCGCCCCATGCCCGAGCAGATCGGGCGCGATCAACTGGGTATTCGGCGGGAACAAGTCCGCTGACCAGTTCGCGCCGCTGCCCGTAAAGCCATGCAAGGCGATGACGGGCGCGCCCTCCCCCGTCACCCGCACCTGATACTCAACACCATTGATGTTCATATGTTGGAGAGAAGCTGCTCCTTGACAGCGGCACGGTGAATCTTGCCATTCGAGGTTTGCGGAAGCTGATCGACAAACACAACGGTGCGTGGCTGCTTGTAACCCGCGAGATGCTGACGGCTGAACATAATCAGCTCAGGAATCGTAAGCTGCATATTCTGCCGAATCACAACCATCGCCGCGACACGCTGCCCCCATTCGGCGTCGGGCAAGCCGACCACGCACACTTCCAACACAGCGGGATGCTGACGCAGCGTATTTTCGACTTCCGACGGATACACATTTTCGCCGCCCGAGACGATCAGGTCGCTGCGGCGATCCACGAGCCACAGGTCGCCGTCTTTGTCGAGATAGCCGACATCGCCCGTGTGCAGTTCGCCGTTCGCGGGCGCATGCCCGAGATAACCCTGCATGACGACTGGGCTGGTCACGATGATCTCGCCGATCTCCCCGGCCTTGAGCGCCTTGCCCGTCTCATCAACCACCCGCACCGCCGTGAACATGAGCGGTTTGCCCACGCTCCCCGGTTTCTTGAGCACTTCCGCCGGGAGCATCGTCGCCACTTGGGAGGCGGCTTCGGTCATACCGTAGGTCGTGGCCAGCGGCACGCCGCGATCCAGCGCACGCCCGACCAGATCGGCGGTCGCCGCCGCCCCGCCCAGCAGCACCATACGCAGCGACGCGGGGAATGCCGCGCGCGTATTGAGCAAGCGATAGAGCATCGTCGGCACGAGCGACATCAGCGTGATCTGCTGCGTGTCGAGCGCGCGATTGACAGCGTCGAGGTCGAAGCCCTGCTGGAGCACGACCGTAATCCCATAGAGCGCCGCCCGCAAAATGATCGCCAACCCGCCAACATGGTACAGCGGCAGCGTGCACAACCAGCGGTCGTTGGGCTGTACGCCGATACGATAGGCGGACCCCGCCGCGCTGTAAAAGTGATTGGCAAACGTGAGCTGCACACCCTTTGGCCTGCCGGTTGTGCCGGAGGTGAACATGATCGCTTGGACCGCGTTCGGGTTGAAGTCGAGCGGACGCCACGAGTCGGTCAGGGTAATATCCCACCATGACTGCACGAGGGGACTGGTGGTTTGATCGACAGACACCACGCGGCGCAGATCGGTGCTGAGCTGCGCCGCGGTTGCTTCCGTTTCCGCCGCGCAGATGACGAGCCCACATTGAGTCGCTTTGAGCTGATATTCGATCTCTTCCGCGGTCAGCCGCGTGTTGAGGGGCAGCAGCACCGCCCCCATCCGCGCCAACGCATGAATGAGCACCACATAGTCCGTCTGGTTCGGCATCAGCACGCCGACCACCATATTTGGCAGCACGCCTAGGCCCGCAATCCGCCCACACAGCACACCGACGAAGCGATCCAGTTCGCTGTAGGTCAGTTCATCTTCCCCACAGATCAAGGCGATCCCCTCGGGACGGGCAATCCGCTGCGCAGCCAACCAGTCTCTCATAACGGCCTCGAAGAAATCAGTTCATGGTTTAGAGTTTACCGGATATTCGCCGCGACGTATACAAAGCCGTCGCGGCGAGGCCGTCAACTACAACCTGCACGGATCAAGGACGCCACGGGTACTTGCGATAGTTCGGCGCGCGTTTGTTGACGAACGCGTCGCGGCCTTCGCTGCCCTCTTCGGTCATGTAGAACAGCATGGTTGCGTCCCCTGCCAGCACCTGCAAACCCGCCTGACCGTCAAGCGCGGCGTTGAAGCCCGCCTTGAGGAAGCGAATCGCGATCGGGCTCTTGTCGAGGATTTCCTGCGCCCACTTGACGCCTTCGGCTTCGAGCTGCTCCACCGGAACGACCGTGTTGATCAAGCCCATCTCCAGCGCCTGCTGGGCGTTGTACTGGCGGCACAGATACCAGATCTCGCGCGCCTTCTTCTGCCCGATGATGCTGGCGAGGTAGCTCGCACCGAACCCGCCATCGAAGCTGCCGACCTTAGGTCCGGTTTGACCGAACACGGCATTGTCCGCCGCAATTGTCAGGTCGCAGATCACCGAGAGGACGTGCCCGCCGCCGATGGAGTAGCCCGCCACCAGCGCGATCACCGGCTTCGGCATGGTGCGGATGATGCGCTGGAGTTCCAGCACGTTCAGCCGCGCGACGCCATCATCGCCGACATAGCCCGCATGACCACGCACCTTCTGGTCGCCACCGGAGCAGAACGCATACTTGCCATCCGCTGCCGGGCCGTTGCCGGTGAGCAGAATCACGCCGACGGACTGATCGCGCCACGCATCGCGGAAGGCGTCAATCATCTCGTCGATCGTCTTCGGGCGGAAGGCGTTGCGCACTTCCGGGCGGTTGAAGGCGATGCGCGCCATGCCATCGGCCTTGTGATAGGTGATATCTTCGTACTGTTTCGCTTCTATCCAATTCACCATGTGTCATTACCTCTGCAATACCGTCGTTACCATCTGTTGAATCTGTTTGCGCCGTGCATCATCGTGCGCGGCGTTCGTGCGAACTTCAATGATCCGCGGAACCCGCGTGCCAACCGTCACATCGACGGCGTGGCGGAAGGCTTCGCGGTCGGTCACGCTGACGAAATCCAGCCCATACAACCGGGCGGTGTGTTCGAACTGCAAACCGTGCGGCATGACGAACATGTCCGTGAAGGGCGGATCGAACTTCGCCACAGGCAGACGGTGGAAAATGCCGCCACCGTCGTTGTTGAGCAGCACAATCGTCAGGTTGTCGACGCCGCAGTTGCGGATCGCCAAGAGGCCGTTCATGTCGTGATACAACGTGATATCGCCGATGAGCAGCACAGTGGGCTTGCCCGTCGCCGCCGCGATCCCTAGTGCCGTCGAGACATTGCCGTCGATGCCGCTCGCGCCGCGATTGGCGAACACGTGCACATGTTTGGTCGACGGCCGCGCGAACTGCTCGACATGGCGCACGGGGAGGCTGTTGCCCGCGAACAGGTTCGCGCCATCTGGCAGACGTTCCAGTAGATCGGCGACTACCTGCCCGTCGAAGAATTCATCGCCGAGCCGCTGACCGAGGTTCAGCCATGTGACAGCTTCCACCATGCGGATGCGCTGTGCCCACTGCGACTCAGGTCGCGCTTGCAGGCGTCCGCTCAGCGAGAGGCACAGCAGCGTCGGGTCGGCGTGGATGAACAGATGCGTGCGGAACGAGTCATCCGCCCACACGCCATCCGCGCTGACCTGTATCCGGTGTTTGGCGTCAATCCGGTCGAGATACGCGTTGAGTACATTTGACGTGGGCACACCCCCAAACCGAATCACGACCTCGGGGTCTTCCCATGTTGGCGGCACGGTCAGGAACGTGTCATATGCGCCGATCACAGCGGTCTCTTGCACGTGCCCACCGAAGCGCACATCAGACGTGGGATCGGCGAAGATCGGGTAGCCGGTGCGCTGCGACAACTGCGCGACCGCCGACACAAAATTCTCGCCGAGCGACTTCGGCCCGCACACGATAATTCCGCGTTCGTGCCGTTCGAGCAGCGCGAGCAGCGTTTGCATCTGCTGGACGGTAGGAATCGTCGCGCCGCCTGTCATCACCGTGAATGCGCCCGCGTAATCAAACCCGGCGTCCTCCAGCGCATCGCTGTGATCGGTCTCCACGAAAATCGGTTCAAGCGGCTTACGGAACGGCAGGTTGACGTGCACGACACCTTTGCGCCCGCCGCCAATCCCGTCCGCCGTCGCGTAGGCGCGTGCCGCCAGCGTCCGCAGCGCGCGGATGGTTTGCGCGGCGGGTTGGCTCTCGGGCAGCGGCGCATCGACCGACCACAGGGCGTAATCGCCGTACATCTTAACCTGATCAATCGTCTGGTTCGCGCCGCTGTAGCGCAGTTCCGGCGGGCGATCCGTGGTCAGCACGAGCAGCGGCACACGCGACTCGTGGGCTTCGATGATCGCCGGGAAGAAGTTGGCGGTCGCGCTGCCCGACGTGCACACGAGCGCGACCGGTTCTTCGGTGGCCAGCGCCAAGCCGAGCGCAAAGAAGGCTGCGCTGCGTTCGTCCAGATGCGGGTAGATGCGGATGCCGTCGTGTTCGGCAAACGCCATCGTCAGGGGCGTCGACCGGGAACCGGGCGCAAGGCACACCGAACGCAGCCCCGCCCGCGCCAGTT
>JAYRZU010000063.1:0-32986 GCA_041916315.1 Anaerolineae bacterium | reverse complement strand
GGTGATGAAACGCTTATTTGGTGATGTGATCCGCTCTCGTTCATGGCGACTTCAGCGGCGTGAACCCATGCTTAAAGCGCTGGTCTATAACCTGCACCGTTAGTGCTGCCTGTTCTTACTTCATCTTTGCAACTGAGCAGATTGCAAGAATTTCTACTATGCTTTTGATATATGTCCCGGTTTTTGGGATTGGCTAGAACAAAAGAACCAAGAAGGCTTGGTCTTCAGCATTGAGCAGTGCCGTGATGAGCTTACGGATGGGAAAGATCGGTTAGCTACGTGGGCGCGTGCAAACCAAGCCTCCTTTTTTCTTTCGACGGATAGCTCAGTTATCACAGGGGTACAGCAAATTGCAGACTGGGTAGAGACCAAGACCAAGTTTGATCGCCATACTAAGCATCATTTCTTGAACAAAGCAGATCCGTTTCTGATCGCGGGAGGAATAGCTTACGGCTATACAGTTATTACTCACGAGACATATGACCCCAACAAGCTCAAAATCCCAACTATCTGCAAGCAATTCAACGTCAAATATACGAGAATTTACGATTTACTAAGGTCATCTGGTGCGACGTTTGCACTGCGCTGATATACAGTCATGATGCTGTGCAATCGATGAACGAGTGTTTAAATAGCGTGGTGTAGGTTGCTTGACACCTAAAACCTCTCTGCCGTATGCTGGCAGATGTGCGAACCTCCTTGTGTGACTTGTGTAACGGCAGAATGCGAAACCCCGGCGGCGTTGTAACCTCCGGGGTTTTCGTTTTCCGCACTGTGCGGAATTTGAGCAAACAGAACACGTGTGCTTGATTTCGCACCAATCAGATTTATACTGAAGGCACAGACACAGACGGCCTTGCTACGGGCGTCTGTTCTCAAAAGGGTTGGCTCTCTTCCGCTTGTGCTGGCGGGGAGGGCCGTTTTATTTGTGCGATGCGACGTCCGTCTCCTGCCTCATACAGCAGTGACTGTCGGTTCGATCCCGGCACATCGCTCTCTCAACTTTAAATTGAGCCGGGCAGACATAGGGCTGCCGAAACCACCAGAGGTCGGAGGCACGCGCTTTGCTAGCGAGCGCGGCGGCAGTGGCAGGGCTGCCGGGGTGGTCATGCCCGTTGGAGTTGATAGTGGCTTAGGCCAATGGCTTTCTCAGCGCGTCGTAAAGCGACACGAGGGCAACGCGCGCAAACTATCCGGCTGCCCGTCCCGTCAGGCGGGCAAAAAGAAACCCCGGCTTTTCAGTCGGGGTTTTCTGTTTATTCGGCGGGTTTCTTCGGTTTGCCCGGATCGGGGACGGTTCGTTTGAACTCGTCCAGCATGGCTTTGGTGAAGACGAGCGTTCGTGGCCCCAGCTTGATCGGCTTCAAGTAGCCGCTCGTGTAGACGTGATACTTGATCGTCTCCGGTTTGACCCCCAGATATTCAGCCGCCTGTTTCGTGCTATACAGCTCCTCGTCCATGGGCGCAGCTCCCTGTGTGTGTACAGGTCTACTATACCACATGGGACAGTTAATCGCCACGTTTCTTAAGCTCCGCGATCACGCACTCGGCGGCATATTCGCCCGCGCCATTGAGCTGTCGCTGCCACGCTCCTTGAGACGGTGCCCATTTGAAGCCGCGGCTTTTCAGCAGGGCGCGCGTCGCGTTGTCCGGTTTGCCCGGAAACAGGATTTGGATGCGGTTCTCCTCAAGGTTGCGCACGACCCGGATACCGGGGATCGGCTCGACCGCTGGCGCTGGATCTGTGGCCTGCGCGCGCTGCTTCGCCTGTCGTTTCAAGTCTTCAAGGCGCTGCTTCATGCGGCGAATATTCGCGTTGTTGTTGGTCAGCAGATAGTCAGGATAGCCGACGCGGCCCGCGAAATCCGGTTCGAGCAGCCTGGCAGCCGTGCTGTCCTTGAGGCCGGTCTCCCGCGCCAGCCATGCGACCCGGTCGCTTTCGGGCTGCTTGAGGGCGGCCCGCACTTTGGCGTTGACCTGCTTCATCTGCGCCTGTTCGCGTTCGGCGGCCTCGATCTTCTCTTGCAGCTTGATCACAGCAGCCGGATCATCGGAGGAAATGGCGCGGTTCTTCTCCGCTGCGGCGGCTCGATCAGCGAGCTCGCGCGCCTCACCCCACCGCTGATAGCCCTTCCCGAACGTGTTCCAGATGCGCTCACGGTAACGTCGATCCCACTTCTCAGAGTGATGCCCGACGAGGATCGGCTGACCAAACGGGATCGCGTCGGCCATGCGCTCGGCGTGCGCGATAGTCGACTGGCTCTCGCTGTAGGCGCGCTCTGATGCAGCCCGTAGGCGTTCGACCCGCCGCTCCCGCTTGTCGCTGAAGGCGACGATCTGTGCATTGCAGCTATCGCAGATAGGGTGATCATTCCACATCAGGTCGGCGGGTTGGGTGCAGAGTTCACAGGCCGTCCCTTCCGGCATAACCGGGTCGGGGTAAAGGTCAGGACGCGTCGAGCTGCGTCCCGTCCATTCGCGGACGGTGCGGCGTTCGCCAACGGGCACAATCGCCGTGGTCGCCAGATCCGCAATGGTCACATCGTCGCGCAGCTCATAGCTGTCACGTCGGTGACCTGTGGTGACGTACCCGCTGCGCTGGAGCTTGAACCAACGCGGGTTGCCGTGCGGGCTGTTGAAGTGGATTGCGATATACACGCCGAGCCGCTTGCCCCGGCGTATCCAATCGTGCGCCTGCACAAGACGCAGCAGGCGATGACCATGCTCGGCACAGTTTGTCCGCAGCCGGGCGATTTCGTCGCGCATCGCCTCATTGATCAGGGCTTGGAACGTCGCTTCCTTGAGGGTACAGCACGCGCCGACCGGAACAATGGCAGTCACTGGCGGGGTAAGCTGTGGCGTCGCCGCCTGAGCCGCGCGCTGCGTGTCGGCTTCGCGTTCCTCGGCAGTGCGCGGATCTTGAATTGAGAGGTTCAACGGGATGCTGTTCTCCATCTCCGCGACATGCTTAGAACCCCAATCCTCTGATGCCGCCAAGCTGAACAGATCGAGCTGCTGCGCGGCAGGCGCTTGCTTGCGCCCGCCCACCTGCTTGTTTTCGCCGAATAATCCGCGCTGGATTGTCATGGGAGGGGCTCCTCATGTAACTCTTCTTCTACGAGACCGGCAGCGCCGGAGGTGCTGAGATCGCGCTCATTGACGGTAATCCAGCCGAGCGCGACGAAGGTGTTGTACAGGTTGCCGACCGCGCCCGCCGCGTCGAGGTGTCCGCTGGTCTGCAAGTCGGCGATGTACCGGGCGAAGATCGGCGACATGGTGTCGTCTTTGGCCCGCCGGATCGGTGGCAAGGTTCGCGCGGCGCTAACGCCCGTGCGCGCCTTGCGGCCTTTGGTCGGCGAGGTCGTCTGCGCGATCGCGCTCAACTGCTCAAATAGGGCGAGGAAATCGAGCTGTTGATCCGCCGACTGTTCGGCGACGAGCTGCTGCACGACTTCGCGCCAGCGGTAGAGACTCATCGTCTTCGCGCCGTTGAAAACGCGCAGGGCGATTCGCTGCCGGTTAACGTCAAGATCCTCCAGCGCCAGCAAGCGCGCGAACGGAATCGGGAACTGTCCTTTAGCGATGAGCTGCTGCAGGTCGTCGGTCAGTTTGAGCACGGGCAGCAGTTCGCGAACCCTTGACTCAGACTTTCCGGCCTTCGCTGCAACCTGCGCGATTGACCAGCCGAAGCGGTCAATCCGCTTCTGATAAGCTTTCGCCTCCTCAATGGGGTTGAGGTCAACGCGGTTCGTGTTTTCAGCGAGCATGATTTCGCTCGCTTCTTCATCCGACATGTCGCGGACAATTGCCGGGATCAGCTCCCATTTGAGGATGTCCCGCATCGCGCGGGTCCGACGTTCGCCAGCGACGATCTGAAAGCGGCCGTCCGGCAGCGGGCGGTACAGCGGCGGAGGAACAGACTTTCCGGCGGCAATCGCCTGCGCCAGCAATTCGAGCTTGTCTTGCTCGAATTCGAGGCGGTCGTTGTCCCCCGCCACGACGAGCGCGGCGGGGACATGGCAGAGGTCGCTCGTATGGAGAGTCATGAAGACACCTCAGCGGTCAGGCGATCAGACTGGACATTGAAGACAGTCATGAAGAACTTGCCGTAGTAGTAGACCTCTACAACCCACGCGCCCACCGGGGCGCTGAACGTCGTGCCGATGGCTTCATAGAGGACGTAGCGCGCGCCGACATTGTGCTCGGCGGCGATTTCAACAGACTGAGACGCCGCGCCGTAGATCAGGGTGTAGTGCTCGCCCTCGCCAGCCCACCAAGTATGTTTGGGGTCAACGGTGACGAACGTCAGGGACTTTATGGCGAACCGGTCGGCATACGCGCGGATCGCGTCGCGCACAGGTTCGGGAAACGCGGCGAGCGCAGGCTTCGAGATACGGGTTTTGATGCTGGTAAGACGGGTCATGATATACTCCAAGTGCGAATAAGGTTCGGGTAATCGAGTTCGCATGAGCCGCCCCTGATGCTCGTAACATCAGAGGCGGCGACCTTGTTATTCCGCGGTCGCGCGTTCAAACCACACGCGCCCCCCGGTCGTCGGCTTGAACAGGTTGGCGTCCTGCGGGCTCCGCTGGAGCATCCCTTCTTCAAACAAGCGATCCACAAACGCTTTTTCCATTCCCGGCTGCATGCCGATGAACTCGCTGCGCTGATCCCACGCCTGCATGAACTGGCGCAGGTGCTCGATGCGCTTCGGCTTCGGTTGAAAGTCAAGGTTGACCGGGTTGCAGATGACGAAGCGTTCACCCTGCACGCGGGTGACGTTCAGCTTGAGCGTCACACCCTGACGCTGGGCGCGCTTCTCAGCGCGTTGTTCGGCGCGGCGCGTGTGGATCAGCATGAAGCCGACTTCCGGCTTGCCGTTGAGCTGCCCGTGCTCCTTGGCGACGATGATGTCCAGCTCCAACCCCATGGCGGCGGCGTTGGTCTTCAGCATGTCGATCTGCTTCTTGAGCGGAACGAACTCATTGCAGAACGTCGACCAGCCGATGCCGTCGCGGCAGATTGCAAGGGCACTGCCGAGGGTGTTCAGGGCTTGGGCTTCTTGGAAACTCGCGAAATTGGTCATTTGTGCGCTCCTTTGGGCGTCTATGTCGCTTCAACACTATACTATATAGTATAGTGAATATTGGTTGTTTTGTCAAGGACATTTGTTCGCATTTGAGGGGAGATTTTGAAAAATCGCATTGTTGGCTACGGCGAAGAAGCTGCCGATCAACTGCTGGCAAATCCAGCAAACTGGAAGATTCACCCACGCTACCAGCAGGAGGCATTGACAGACGCGCTCGGCGAGATCGGTTGGCTGCGCCCGGTGATCGTCAATCGGGTGACAGGCAATCTCCTCGACGGTCATCTACGCGTCATGCTGGCGCTCAAACACGGTCATACCAGCGTGCCGGTGACCTATGTCGAACTGACGGAGGCGGAGGAAAAGCGTATCCTCGCGACCATCGACCCGATTGCAGGAATGGCAGAAACCAGCGCGGCGCGCCTTGAGCAGCTGCTCGGTAAATTGCAGGAACGCAGCGACTTGCTCGGCGATCTGCTCGCCGGGTTGGCAGAACGAGCCGAGGCCGGACTGACGCCGTCCTCGATCAAGAAGAGCAAGCGCTCGAAATCAGCGCATGAGGTTCGACTGCGGATCGGCGCGTTCATCCTCAAAGTGCCGCGTTCACAGTACGCCCGTTGGCTCCAGGCACTGCAAGCCGATGCCGCAGCGCATCCGGGCGGTGTCGCGGCGGTCGTCAAGGCGCGGTTAGGAATGCTCAATGAAGTGGCGTAATCGGATTGTGGATCGGCGCGACGTGCCGATTGAACCCATTATCGAGAACCCATTGAACTGGCGCGTTCATCCGGCCTTGCAGCAGCGCATTCTGCGCGAACTGCTCGATGAGGTCGGCTGGGTCGATGGGGTCATTCTCAACCAGACGACCGGGCGGCTGATCGACGGCCATCTGCGCCTGCTGGAAGCGAAACGCGCCGGGGAAACGATGATCCCGGCGGTCATCGTTGAACTGACCGAGGAGGAGGAGCAGCTCGCGCTCGCGACGCTTGATCCGCTCGGCGTGCAGTCGATCCAAGACTCAGAAGCCTATCAAGCCCTCGTCAAAACTCTCGGCGACGTGCGTGGTGAACTGCGCACGCTCATCTTCGGGCAGGCGGAGAGCGCCGCAGCGTCCGGTGAAAACAAGCCGTTCGAGAGTCAGCAATCCGTGTTCTGTCAGCTCGGCGACGGCGTCTCGTTCTTCCTGACCGTGGACGAGTACAACGACTGGCGCGAACTCATGTATCAGACGGTCGGGTTCTCACCTAAAGACATTTGCGCGGAAATCTATCGGAGGCTCGGTCTTGACGGAATTAGTATCGATTGACGCCGTTGCGCCCAGCACGTACAACCCGCGTCAGGCTGATGAGCAGCGGTTGGCACTCGTCGGGCTGTCGCTGCGGAAACTTGGCTTTCTGCTGCCGATGTACGCCACTTCCGACGGTGAGATTCTGAGCGGGCATCAGCGGCATCTGGTCGCCGGGCGCTTGGGTTGGGAAGCGGTTCCGCTGGATCGGGTCAAGCCGCTGCTGCTCGAACGCCGCCGGGCGCTCAATATCCTCTTCAACCGCGCGACCAATGACCTGCGCCAGAACACGACGCCTGCCGATATGACGCGCGAGCTGTTAGGGCGCGAGGTTGAGCGAATGGCGAACGCGCTGCCGGATAAGATCGGCGAGAAGCGTTATCCCTGCCTCGGTGCGGTGGATCTGCCGATCAAGGAGCTGATCGGCGTGAATGCTGGTCGGTGGGTCGATTACGCCCGCAACGTGTCGCGCGTGCTTACGCGCCGCTATGGGGTGTCGATGCCGATTGTCGCCCGACGCGATGGCACGGTGATCAACGGCATTGGCCGTCTCGCCTTCCTGTCGGAGATGCGCAGCGCGACCGCGCCCGTCGTCTTTGTGACCGATGACGAAGCCGCCTTCGCCGAAACCATGCTGAATTACCTGAGCATGGACTTCGACATTCACACACGTTATGCCGATGTGCTGCGCTACAACTCGTTCCGGCGGGCTTCGACTGAAGCGTTTCGCCATGCTGCACAGAATCGCGGAGCCAGCTTGACGCTCGCGCAAGGCTTCATCTGGCCGTTGAGCAAGCAAAAGATCGAGTCGGTGGATCTGGAAATGTCCAACCCGGAAAACCAAGCCGCTTGGAAACGCCGATTTGGAACGAGTGTGCTCGACTTTGGGGCGGGTCGTCTGTTTGATGTCGCAGTGCTGCGCCGGATGGGTGTTGATGCGACCCCATTCGAGCCGTACTGTCTCGCGCCGAACAGCAATGACATCGACCTTGAAGCGTCCCGGCTGCTCACCCGCCAGTTTCTTGAGATCGTCGCGTCGGGCAAGCGCTGGAGCAGCATCTTCCTATCCGCCGTCCTCAACAGCGTCCCTTTCGATGCGGACCGGCGGCACATTCTGGCGATTGTCGCCGCGCTGTGCACGCCGGCAACGGAGGTGTTTTTGCTTACGTCCGCCATTGAGCGCTCCAACTTCAGGCACCGCTCGACGGCGAGCGTCCAGACGGCGCGCAACAATGGCGGCGCGGTGTTTCTTCTGGGGTATGAGCCGGGGGTGACGCTCGGCGGACTGGAAAGCAAGCCGAAGATGCAAAAGTTCTTCGCCGTGCAGGAATTCCGGGAGCTGCTCTTAGAGTTCTTCGAGCAGGTGACGGCGGATAACCGTCGCCATGTCGGCACAGTCAACGCACTGTGCAAAAAGCCGCGCGGCCTCAACCGTCAAAGGCTGCGCCGCGCACTGGAATTCGAGTTTGATCTGCCGTATCCGGAAGGTGGGCGCATGGGGTTGGTCAAGGAAGCCGTCGACGCCTTCAGCGAGCGGCTAGGGGTTGCCCTGTAGGCGGTATGGCAATGATGACCAGATGGCATTGCCAACGGGGGCCGCCGCGATCCCATGGCGTTTATACATGGCGCGCGTTTGGGTCGCCGACTCAATGGCGAAATACGCTTGCTCGTCTGTCGAGCCGTACTGCTGGAAGATGTGCTCGCGCAGATAAGCATCCTTGACGATGTAGCCACGATAGTCGGTGGTCGGATTGAAGAACGCTGCTTCCGGCAGCCACCCCGTCAGGCTGCGAATATGGTCGAGCGTGACCTGCTGGTACTGCTGATAGCGCACGGTGCAGAGCAGCACCCGATGGTCGCGGATGAGATCGACCAGCCACTGCCGATACGTCTCATAGGCGATCTTCTGCACGTATGTCAATCCGGGCTGGCGCTGCTTGAGATGCGAGTTGGCGACCAGCGTGAAGTTCAAATCTAACAGGATGATCGGCTGCTTGGGCAGCGTCACGACCACAGTCGGTTCCACCGGCTGAGCGGTCGCGACGGGCTGCTGATCGAAGAACGTGGTTTGCTGCGACATCAGTTTTCCCCTTCAATTACTTGTTTGAATTATACCATGTAGCATAGTGAAAGGCAAAAGGCCATGAGTAACAGGGACACCATCCAGGCGGATGGTGCATGGCGCTTTGACGAGGAAGTGACGACCGTATTTGACGACATGCTCGCCCGGTCGATCCCACAGTATGAGGTCATGCGGCGCGGCGTCACCGATGTCGCGTTGAGCTTCGCGCGATCAGGAACGGATATTGTCGATCTGGGAGCCAGCCGCGGCGAAGCAATCGCGCCGCTCGTTGACCAATTAGGGGCAGCGTGCCGCTACACCTGCGTCGAGGTCAGCCCGCCGATGCTGTCGGTGCTGCGGTCGCGCTTCGCCGCACATCCCTATGTCAATGTGCTCGATCTGGATTTGCGGCGCGCGTATCCGGAAGCCATCAGCGCCAGCGTCACCCTTGCCGTCCTGACCGTGCAGTTCACGCCGATTGAATATCGCCAGCGCATTTTGCGCACGGTGTATGAACACACGCGGCCCGGCGGCGCGCTCATTCTCGTTGAGAAAGCGCTCGGCGCGACGGCGGATCTCGACTCACTCATGGTGGGTCGGTATTACGACCTGAAAGGCGCACACGGGTACAGCGCGGAACAAATCGAACGCAAGCGCCTTAGCCTTGAGGGCGTCCTCGTCCCGGTGACCGCGAAATGGAACGAGGACTTGCTCCGGGGAGCAGGCTTCGGTGAAGTGGACTGCTTCTGGCGCTGGATGAATTTCGCGGCATGGGTGGCAGTGAAGTGACGGAAGGCAAGTCAGGGCGCGAGTCCAAAATGACGGAGGCCGCGCTCAAGGAACTGGAAGGCGCACTCCAAACGGGCGCGCCGATCAGGGATGCCTGCACCTACGCAGGCATCGACGACAGCACCTATTTTCTGTGGATGGCGATTGGTGGCGCGCTCGCCGATGGGCGCAGTCACAAAAAAGCGCCGAAGGATGAGGCGGCTCGCAAAAAGTACGTCGATTTTTTCGAGCGTATGAAAAAGGCGCAGGTCACTGCTCGAATTAGTGCGCTCGCTGTGATCAACCTCGCCGCCACTGAGGAATGGCAGGCGGCGGCGTGGCTCCTTGAACGCACTGACCCGGAAAACTTCGCCCGGCGCAGCATCATCAAGTTGGAGGGCGGTGTGACCGCCGAACTGGTCAACGATCTGGTCAAGGCGCTCAAACAAAGAGGGCTGGAGCCGGTAGAGGTGTTGAGACGAATGCTCGATAAGGTCACCAATGGCGAAACGGAAAAAGGATCGGGTTGATGACCTAATCGATTATTCTCTCAACCCCCCGGTCTCAGGCGATGAAAGTCGCACATGGGAGCTGCGCGGCAATAACCTCGCCGTCCAGACGATGGTCGATGATGAAATACTACTCGTCGGCGCAGCTGGGACGGGCAAGACGCTGGCGATCCTCATCAAGATTGACCGGTTGTGCCGTGAGTATCCCGGCGCGCGCGTGCTCATCATCCGCAAGGTGCGCGCCGACCTCGCCGAGTCGGTGCTGGTCACCTACGAGCGCGACGTGCTCGGCGTTGACAACCCCATCTGCGCAGGCGTCACGCGCCAGAGCCGACAGGTGTATCGCTACCCGAATGGCAGCACCATTGTGGTGAGCGGCATCGACCGCCCCGGCAAGGTGCTGTCGGCAGAATATGACCTGATCTATGTGCCGGAAGCAACCCAGCTCACCGAGGATGATTGGGAAACGCTCGTCATGCGTAACCGCTCGGTCGTGCTGCCGTTCCGGCAGGTGATCGCCGACACGAACCCGGATCGCCCCGACCACTGGCTGAAAAAACGCGCCGACATCGGCCTCGTCAAGCTGCTCAATACCTTCCACCAAGATAATCCGGCCTATTGGGACGGCACTGATTGGACAGCCCGCGGACGCGACTACGTGCTCGGCAAACTGTCACGTCTTACAGGGGTTCGGCGTTCACGCTACTTTGAAGGGAAATGGGTACAGGCCGAAGGTGCGGTCTATGACGACTACAACGAAGCTATCCATGTGATCGACTCATTCCCGATCCCGGCAAGCTGGCGACGCATCCGGGCGATTGACTTCGGGTTTACCAACCCCTTTGTCTGCCAATGGTGGGCAATTGACCATGACGGGCGTATGTACCTCTACCGGGAAATCTACAAGTCGCAGGTCATCGTCCAAGACCACGCCGCCAAGATCAAGGCATGGAGCGCAGGCGAACGCTGCGAGGTAACGGTCGCCGACCATGACGCTGAGGATCGGGCGACGCTGCACCGGCACGGCATTTTGACGATCCCGGCGCGCAAAGACATCAAGCCGGGGATCGAGGTGATCGCCGCCCGCCTACGTCCGGCGGGCGATGGCGAGCCGCGTCTGTTCATCTTCCGCGACGCGCTGCTCGAAGCCGACGACGAGCTGATGCAGCAGAAAAAGCCCGTTTCGACGGCCTCAGAGTTTCCCGGCTACGTCTGGGCAAAGTCGCCCGACGGCAAGCCGATCAAGGAATATCCGCTTGACATTGACAATCACGGACTCGACGCAGCTCGCTACGCTGCAATGTATCTCGACCAACCGCGCAAGGCGGCACAGGTCGCAAAGAGAGGTTGATCATGCCCGATCCCGGCGATCTCAAACGGGCGTATGAAACGCTGAAAGCCAAGTCGCTGCTGCATGGCATCTTCTGGCGCTACTACGACGGCGAAGCGCCGATCCGCTATGTGAGCGAGCGACTGCGCGAGGTCTTCAAAGACTTGGATGCTCGGTTTACCCTTAATTGGGCGGCAGTTGTGATCGATGCCGAACACGAGCGCGTGCAGTTGAAGCAGGTCAATATCGCCGACAACGAGACGGCACAGAAACGCGCCAATGAGCTGCTGCGCCTGACTCAGCTCGACCTCGACGCCGATGACGCGCACAAAAATGCACTGGTCACGGGTGAGGCGTACCTGTTCATCTGGAAGGATGAGGACGGCGAGACCGAAGCCTATTTCAATGACTCGCGGCTCTGCCACATCTTCTATGATGAGGAGAACCCGCGAAAGAAGTCATTCGCCGCTAAATGGTGGGTCGCCAGTTCGGGCAAGCTCCACATGAACCTGTACTACTCCGATACGATCCTCTATTTCGTGTCGGACACGGAAGCGGGCGAGGTCACGGACGCGGCGGCGCTCAAGCCTGCCCCTGTGCCGGAAGCACCGAACCCGTTCGGCGAAATCCCGTTGTTCCACCTGCGCCCGGAACGCCGCGCCACGATCAGCCGCTTGAAAAATGTCGTTGAACCGCAGGATGCGATCAACAAGCTGTTTTCTGATCTGATGGTCAGCGCCGAGTTCGGCGCAGCCAAACAGCGCTGGTTTGTGACCAACGCCGACATGGCGGCTATCCTCAGCGCGCCGAACCAACACATTGTGATCCCGGCTGGTGATGGGGTCGGCGAAGGCACGCAGGTCGGCGAGTTTGACCCGACCGACCTGATGAACTATCTCAACGCGATGGATAAGCTCGCCGGTTACATCGCGATCATCACTCGAACGCCGAAGCACTACCTGATGCAGCAGGGCGGCGACCCCTCCGGCGAGGCGCTGAGCGCAATGGAAGCGCCTTTGAACAAGAAGGCGACCAAAGGCATCTCCCGGTTCAAGCCGACTTGGACGGAAGCGGTGGCTTTCATGCTCAAACTCGACGGCATGGATGTCCCGACTTCCTCGATTGAGCCACTGTTTGAACGCCCCGAAACGGTGCAGCCCCGGACACTCGCAGAAATCCGCGAGATCAACACCCGTGCAGGTATGCCGCTCCGCACGACACTGCGGCGCGAAGGGTGGACGGATGCCGAGATTGAAGCTATGTACGCCGAACCGCCCGATCGGGCGACGGTCGTTGATCTGGCGATCAAGATCGCGGCCTACATTGACCGCAAGACGTTTGTTGAGGTGATCGCTCCGGCCTTCGGCTGGGACGAAAAGCGCGTTGATGGAATCTACGCGGCCAAGCAGCTTGAAGCCGAGCAGCAGGGGCGCGCCGAGGCCCGCGGCGCGGTGGAGGCGGCGCTCAATGCCGCCATAAACACGGGCGGCGGGAATGGGGTGGACAATGGCACGCTTTGATCCTGAGCACATCCCGAAACTCACGCCGCTGGAGCTAGAAGCGTTCTTTGCGCGGCTCGACCAAGCGAATTTGTCGCCGGAAGGCCGGGCGCTCATCAAGCAGATGTTCAGCGCTGCGGCGAACGGCGACTCCGAGACGCCTGCTGTCATCATCAGCACGCTGCCGGAAAATCGGCGCACGGATATCCAGCAGACCAGCGCCGCGATTGGCACAACCCTCAGCACTGTTGGACGGCGCGGCGGCGCTCGGCTGATGCAGCTCTCCGACGAGGAATGGACGGCACTGGTCAACGAGGCAAACGCCAATGCACCGTGAATACTGGCTCCTCGGCGAGCGCGCCGTGTTCAACTTCGACTATGCACCCTACATCGATGTGCACGGCCTGCCGCCACTCGCCGCCTATCATAACGGGTGGAGACCGGGAGACCGCTGCCTCTCCGTAACGCTGCGCGTGTGGCGCTACATCGCCAACCTCGCTGTCTTCTTCCGTCAAAGGTGACCTATGCCAGAGACGCGGCTGACTCAAACCATCGCACTCCTGTATCAGATGGAGGATGCTGACATTCGGCAGCTCGCCGATCAGCTCCTCGAAGCGCGTAAACGCGCCTGGGCGAACGCGCTGACCGATGTCGCCCGTGAACACGGCTGCAATCGCACGCCGAATGCGCCGCGCCTGCAAGACCTGAAGGAGCTGCGGCGCATGTGCCGTGAAGACGCGGCCAACATCGCCCGGACATACAACCGGGAAGTGAGCGCGAAGATCGATCAGCTCTTTGACGCGAACCGGCGCGGCAATCGCAATTACTACTTCAAAAACCTCGAACGATGGGTTGAGCAGCGAAATAGTTGGAAGCTCGACCAGATCGCCTTGCAGACCGAGGTCACGACCCGGAGTTACGCCCGTGAGCGGTTCTATCGCTTGAACCCCCTCCGCGGCGGTCGCTGGCGGTTCATCGGTCCCGCACCCGTGTGCAAGGTGTGCGCGCGGCTGTATACGCTCGGCTTTGTCGATCAGGCCACGGTCGACCGAAACCCCGCCCCGGTGCATATCGGCTGCCCGCACGAATGGCAGCAGGTGCAGCCGCAAAAAGCGAATTGCGCCGAGCTGTGGCTCGGCTAACTACACCCGCCGCAGAGCGGGTTTTCTTTTGGTGATTCTGCGGGCGTGATGCCCGCTTGTCATATGTATATCGGGGTGAGACGCCCCACCAAGCGAGAGGCAAGGGATACATGCAACACACGGTCAAGATGACCCGGCGCTTTGGCGCTGAGGCAGCGATCAACCTGCGGCAGCGCCGCCGCTGGTTTGACGATCAGGGGTCGGGCGACGCCACGCCGCCCGGTGACGCAGGCGGCACGCAAACCCCTCCGGGCGGTGAGACGCCGCCGGAAACGTGGGATGCATGGCTCGCCGCGCGCCCGGAAGCTGAGCGCCCGATCATCACGCGGTTGCTCGATACGCACACTGCACCGCTGCAAAATGCGCTCAATGAGGAGCGGCGGCAGCGCAAGCAGTTTGAGGCGACGATCCGCGAGCTGCAAGGCAAGGCGGAAAAAGACTCGGACGTCGAAAAGAAGCTGACCGAGACGGTCGCCCTTCTCGACGCCGCCAACCGCCGCGCTGACTTCGTGACCGCTGCGGCGAAAGCCGAAAACGGGGTCGCCGACATTGAGGCGGCTTGGCTGATCGTCAATGCCAATGCCGCGAAGTTCATCAAGTCGGACGGCGCAATCGACTTCAAAGTGCTGCGCGAGGCGCATCCGATCCTGTTCAAAGCTGCACCCCCGCCGAAGGGGAACGCAGGCAGCGGCACGACCGAGCCGCCGCCCGCGCAAGGCAACATGAACGACTGGATTCGCAGTCAGGCGCGGCGCTAACCAAGCTGCACCTTTCATCCATTGAGTACCTACGAGGTAAACCATGCCTTTCAATTCCATCATTGATCGTTCGGGCGCTGAAGCGCTCATCCCCGAGCAGGCGAGCCGGGAGATCATCCAGAACGTGCCGACGCGCTCGACCATCCTGCCGATGGCGACCCGCCTGCCCAACATGTCGGCGAAAGAAGTGCGCCTGCCGGTGCTGTCCAGCCTGCCGAGCGCGTACTTTGTGAACGGCGACACGGGCTTGATCCAGACGAGCAAGCTCGAATGGGGCGACAAGTTCGTCTACGCCGAAGAATTGGCGGTGATCGTGCCGATCCCCAACACGCTCCTTGCGGACTCGGCTTACGACATTTGGGGGCAGATTCGCCCGAATATCGAGGAAGCGCTCGCGGTCGCGTTCGACGCGGCGGTGCTGGTCGGCACGAATGCGCCGCCCAACTACCCCGACGACATCAAGACGGCGGCGACGGCGGCAGGCAACACCGTCACCATCGGCACGAATGCCGACCTCTACGACGACCTGATGAGCGAGAACGGCTTGCTCTCCAAGATCGAGACTGACGGTTACAACGTCACGGGGCACATCGCCAAGCTGGGCATGAAGTCGAAGCTCCGCGCGGTGCGCGACGCTCAGGGCGTGCCGATCTTCACGCGCACCATGCAGCAGGCGACGCCGTATGAGCTGGACGGCGCGCCGATTGCGTTCCCGGAAAACGAGGCGTTCACGGGGACGCAGGCGCAGATGTTCAGCGGTAACTGGCGCAAGCTGGTCTACGCCATGCGTCAGGACATCACCTACGCGATGGCGACCGAAGGCATCATTCAGGATGCCGCCGGCAGCACGCTGTACAACCTGTTCCAGCAGAACATGAGCGCAATGCGCGTCATCATGCGCCTCGGCTGGCAGGTTCCGAACCCGATCAATCGCGTCCAGCAGGTGGAAGCGAGCCGCTACCCGTTCGGCGTGCTGCTGCCCGCTGCCTAAGCTGAGCCGGGATATGCAGGGGTGAGCAGCGCGCTCGCCCCTTTTGTTGGCTGACTCTAAGCGAAAGGCTTGTTATGGCTTGGTATCCGCAGGGCGTCGCGCAAGACGCCGCAATCACGGTTTCGGCGGAAGCGACGAACGCGATCACCGCCTCGATCCAGTTGAAGGACAACGGCGGCGCGAACTTGGAGGAGATCGGGCACGTCGACGCCTTCCTCAGCGATGCCGCGACCGGGATCGCCATTTCCGCGACGGCTCCCGCGACCAGCGTCGCCGCAGGCACGAACGGCAAGATCGTCAAGGAACAGACGACCAAGCTCGCTTGGTGGCTGCAATCGAGCGCCGCCGGCGTGATCGACTTGGTGATCACCGAAACGGGCGCAAAGACGTGGTATCTCGTCGTCGTGCTGCCGAACGGCCGGCAGATCGTCTCTGGCGCGATTACGTTCGCGTAATCCGCCGCCACCCCCTCACATTCATCTACCGAGATAAAAGGGCAACCACATGAGCAGCAGTGAGTTTGACAAGGGCGCGCACCGCGCGACGCTGACCGCCGCGACGGGGACGACAGGCGGCGCGGTTCTCAGCCTCGCCAACCCGGAAGGCGTGGACATCATCATCACCCGCCTGATCCTCGACATCACCACGCCGAGCACGGGCGCGGCGACGATTGACGCCGGGATCGCGGCGAACGGCACAACCAGCGCCGACAATCTGATCGATGGTGCAAGCGTCGCGACCGCCGCGAAGGTTCTCGACAACATCGCCGATGTCGGGACGAACGGCAAGAGCCGCCAGAAATGGGGCGCGTCGCAGTTCCTCACCATCACCGCCAGCGCCACGCTCGCGGGCATGGTCGGCGAGGCGATTATCGATTACGTGATCGCTGACTAAATGACCGCCTCCGCTGCGCTGATTGAACGCCTGCGCCGCATGGTCGCTGAGCCGAATAACCTGACGTACAGCGACGCAACACTCAGCTCGTATATCGAGCGGTATCCGCTGGTCGATCAGCGCGGCGTGAACCCGTACTACCTCGACACCTCAACCGACCCGCCGACGCAAGTTGCAACGGTGGGTTGGTATCCGACCTACGATCTCGCAGCGGCGGCTGCCGATGTGTGGGAGGAAAAGGCATCAGCGGAAGCCGATGACGTGCCGATGCCGCACGAAGGAAAGGTGTACGAGCAGACGAAACACGGCCAGTACATGAAGCAAGCCCGGTACTGGCGTTCACGCCGCGCTGCAACCCCTGTCACCCTGATCGCCTCGCCATCACCAAATCGGCGCGGCGATACATGGGTCTTCAACCTCCCCGAAAGTGAGGACTGATGAAGCAATTTGTTTACCAAAGCCCGCGCAAAGCGGCAGGTCGGCCTCTGCGGTCAACGTGGGTTGACGAAGCCGACACGGCAACCCGCGAGGTTCTAGAAGGTAAAGGCTGGCGGATCGTTGAGACGCGCGAAGTCGGCTCAACCGAACCGCCGACCGTTATTGACGAGAATGCCGAACTGCGGGGCGATCTTCTGTGGATACGCTTGGTCGGCACGCTGACCGATGTGCAGCAGCAGGCGCTGCTGGATGCCGGGTTCGACAGTGCCGAAAAGCTGGCCGCGGCGACGGATGACGAACTGCGCGATATCAAGGGGCTGGGTCCTGCGGCGGTGCGCAATATCCGCAAGGCGCAGCAGGCGCAAGCTGAATAGCGATGGCGCAGAACGCAGACATTGCAGTCGCCAAAGCGAAAATCCTGCGCGTCGCCGAGGGGTGTGCCGGCATTGTGACCGTCGGTCATCAATACACGACTGACGGCAAATTCAAGCCCTTCACCCCGGATGAGCTGAGCGCAGTCACAACCTATTACACCGGGACAACGCAGCGCGCCAAGCAAACGCTGACGCTCGGCGGCGGTGGCAAGCGCGTCACCCGTGTCTATGACGTGATACGGCATGTGCTGCGCCTATCTGAAAAGCCGACGCAGCGACAGGAAATGGAAGCCCTCGAAGAAGCCGAAGCGGTCGTTGACGAGCTGCCGAACTATTTTTCACTGCACCCACAGCTCGACATTGACGACGACGGCGGCAGCGTTTTTCAGATCGGCGAAATGACCGAGGATGGCGCCAAGATGATCGCCTACGGCGGCGTGTGGTACGCCTCAATCTCGTACAAGCTTCCGGTCATCACCTACCTCTGAGGTGCGGCATGGCGCAATTTGCAATCATGGAGGCTTATGAGGTCGCACGGCAGTTCGACCCTGAAGCCACAGACACGCCGCTGCAACTGGCAGACGGCACCATAATCCGCACGGTGCGGAATATGCAGCACGACATGCTGCGGCGGCAGGTCATCATCAACTTCACAGACGGCAGCGCGGCGGCAGTGCCGTCTGTATCGTATCTCCTCGTCGTCGGGGGGCAGCGTGCCAGCCCTTAACTGGCACATCCAGCGCGGACGCGACGAACTGCCGGAGCTCATGGCGGCGCTCGGTCGCATGGGTGAGCCGCCGCATGACGTGTTGGAAGTTGGGGCGCGCGAATTTGAGCGCATCCTTGAGGAAAGCTATCCCCCGGTGCAGTTCCCTCGTCCGCGACAGGAATTCGTCTCGAATAAACAGCGGCGCGCGGTCATGGCGATGATCCGACGCGGCGAAATCACGATCCCCTATGAGCGCACCGGGAAGCTCGGGCGCGGGTGGGATGTAGCTGCCGAAGCCCTTAACCGCTGGCATGTGCGCAATCTGGCAAGCTATTCCGTCTACGTTCAAGGTGGACGGCAAAGCCGCTATATGCGCCTGCTCGGTTGGCGGAAAGTCGGCGAAGTGTACAAGCAGAATGCTGGACGGGTGCGCGCTGCAATGCGCCGCGCCATCGTCCACAAATGGTCAAAGAGGAGCTTATGAGCGCAGAAGCGCAGCAGTACGTCGCCTTGGTGCGACTGGAATACCCGGACGGCAGATTGAACGCGCTGCCGGGCGCAGCAGTCAAAACGGATCACCTGACGCGAGGGAAAATCGGTCTGCTCGTCAAGATGAAGGCGATGATGCCGAAGACGGAATGGGATGCCCTTGACGAGCCGGGACAGGCTCAGGCGATGGGCGTCGCCTATGAGGAAATTTTCGCGTCGTCCGAGGCAGTGGTCGACAACGATCCGCTGCCCGAATAGTCGGAGGTCCTAAATGGCTTTCATCACCAAATCACAGGGGGTCGTCAAGGTGGATAATGCCGCCGGTTCTCCTGTAGACATCAGCGCCCAAATCCGTTCCGCGCGCCTCGGTCTGACCCGCAAGTCCGGCAACTTCCCGGTGCTGGGCAATAATTTCGAGTTCGCCGTGCATGGCAAGGCGACTTGGAAACTTGATGTGACCGGGTACATGACGGACGGCACGGGTGAAACCGAGGCATGGGGACTGTTCTCGACGTGGGTCACGGCATTGTCCCCGACTGAGCGCACGATTACGCTCGACACACCGAACAGCAACACCGGGTCGCGCCGCTTCACGGGCGAGACGGTCATCGGGAACATGGATCCGCTTGCCGAACTGGATGCGAGCAGCACCGAACCGCAGACGTTCACCGCCAACCTGATGGGATCGGGTACGCTCACCCCTTCGGTGATCGCCTAGCTTTATGACCGACCAGACGAAAACGCCGCCTGCAGTGCAGGCGGCAACCTTGACCGATTTCGCGATCAAGACCGCGAACGTTGACTTGACTCTCGCGGATGGTGAGGTGCGCAAGTTCACCTTGAAAATCCCGTCGTTCCACAAGTACCGCGAGCTGCTGGACAGCGTACCCGATCCGGAAGTACCGGAAACAGGTTACGACGGCAAAAAGAAAATTCCGAACCCGCATGACCCGGACTACATTGACGCCAAGCGCGCGGCAGATGTCGAACGCACCTATCGGGTCATTGTGTGGGCGCTGATCGGCGGCGGCATGACTATCCCCGGCAGCACCTTCGAGGAGCAGGTTCGGGCATTCTACAACTCCGAACCGGAGTCCGGTTTGATCAACGCGCTGGGCCGCTTCCTGAATGTGCAGGCGTCAGGGGTGAGCGCACAAGCGCGAGCCGACATCTTTCGACGCTGACCCCTATCGCCTCCGGGTGATGCGGATTTGTTGGCGGCTTGGCATTACCCGCGAGCAGTGGCGCGCCCTTTCAGACAACGAAAAAGACGAGTGGTTTGCCTATCTGGACTGGCGCGAGCGCCAGCTCGAACGCGGACGCAAAAAGCTCGCCGAGAAAAAAGGCTATACCCCGGAAGTTGCCGCCCTGCTACTGATAGAAAGGTCTTAGAACATGGCGGATGACAGCTACAACGTGCAGCTTGTGCTGACCGCCGATGATCGTCTCAGTATCACCGTTCGCGGCGTCAAACGCAGCGTTGACGACATGGATGACGGGATGAAGAAAGCGGCGAACGGCGCAGGCACGCTTGAAAACTCTTTCAAACGACTGCAACAGGCGATGGAGCTGGGGATCGCTGGCGCTATGTTGAACAAGGTCGGCGACATCGCCTCGCAGATGTACGAACTCGGCGAGGCGACCCGGATCGCAACCAGCACTTTCACGAGCTTGAGCGGCGGCACAGCAGAAGCGAACGACTTGCTTGCGCAGCTCCAGGAGCGCACCGGCGGGATCATCAGCAACCTCGAACTCATGCAGGGCGCGAGTAAATACCTCTCGATGGGGCTGGGTCAAACCTCCGAAGAAGTGAGCCGGTTGATCGAAATGGCGACCAAACTCGGCGGCGCAATGGGTAACGATGCTGCCAGCTCGGTTGAAGACTTCGCGATGCTTCTGGCGAATCAGTCGCTCCTGCGTCTCGACCAGTTCGGCATTTCATCCGGCAAGGTGCGCGAACGCATTGAGGAGCTGCAAGAAGCCATAGACGGCCTGAGCCGCGAAGATGCGTTCCGTATGGCCGTACTGGAACAAGGGTCAGCAGCTCTCGACCGCCTCGGCGAGTCGGCTGATGCAGCCGTGACGCCGCTCGCACGCTTTCAAACGTCGCTGGAAAACATCGCCGCCGTGGCCAGCTCGAACTTTGCAACGGGGGTAAATGCGACCATTGGCCTGATTGAAGGTGTGGTGAGTGCAGCGAACCGCAGCAGCCCAGAAGTGCAAGCCGCTGATCAAGAAGCTTTTGCGCGCGGCGTGGTTGTCGCGGAGCGGTTCCTCGAAGGGTATCAGACGGCACTGACCGATCAGAACGTGCGCGACATCACTGCCGCCGCGTTCCAAGCCCTGCGCAACGACCCGGGCTTTGACCTCGCATCACCCGAGGCGATCCCGCAGCTCGTTCCCAACGCCATGATGATGACGGATGAGCAATGGCAGCAAGCCGATTTTCTGCTCCGCTTCATCCAAGATCAGAACGCCGAACTTGACCACGCCGCCGAACTGAATGAGCAGAACCTGCGCCTTGAAGAAATGCGGGTCCGTGTCAACGAGCGCGGGCGCGAAGTGCTGCGGCAGGTGACAGCATTTATCACCGACGCGGCGCGGCAGAATGCTCTCGATATGCAAATCGCCGCGGTCATGGATCAGGCCGACATGGCCGCTCAACTTATGGCAGGCGTGGCCAACCCGATAGGGCGCGGCTCCGTGAATGGGGTGACGCTCATCACCGCTGACGAGCTGGCGCAGATTGAGCAGTTAGGGCGGCAGTATGAGCAGGCGCTCGACGCCGCGCAAGAGCTGCATGACCAAGACCTCATCAGCGATGAACAGCTCGCCTATATCGAGAGCGGCGCGGATGAAATGGAACGAATGCGCGACGCTGCACGCGATGGCGCCGCGGCGCTGCGCGATCTCAGCCTGAGTCAAATCTTCGGCGAAGGCGGTCAGTCGCAGCTCGCAGGCGATCTCTCTTCGTCATTCCTTGACGCGGCGCAGAGTCTGGATCTCGGCGGCGAAGAATACCAACGACTCGCCGATGTTATTCAGCTCTCCACTGGTGAAATCACCGATGCCTCGATTACGTACCGCGATCAGGTAGTACCCTTGCTCCTCGCAGTCTATGAGCGGTTTGGTGCAGATGCCGCCGCAACAGCACTGGCGAATGTCGAGGCGTTTCTGCGCGACTCGGCGATACAGGGACGAACCCCTGAGCAGATCGCCGCGGGGATGTCGCGTTCGAGCGGCTACGGCTTCACGGGCATGAGCGGCGGGACTGAATTCACCGTCAACCCCGGCGATAACCCGACAATCGTCGCCGCCCGCTATGGGCTCACAGTCGATCAAGTGATGGCGGGCGCAGGCATCACGAACCCCTATGCGCTGCTCCCCGGCACATATGGCGCAGGAGGCGGCGGAAGCGTCGCGGCGATCAACACCAGCGGTTATTTCAGTTCGCCGTATGCCAGTGCGACGGTCTGGGAGGATTTGCCGAATGCAGCCGAGCAGGCCGTTTCGCCGTTCCAAGAGATCGAGACCAGCGTCGGCAAGGTTTCGACCGAACTGGATGACATCACCAGCACCCTTGAACAGCTCAATGGCAAAGAAATAACGATGAAGTTCAACCTCGACACCGGGAATATGCCGAAGTGGTTCAGGGACATGCTAGAGCAAACGACACGGGATAATGGCGGATCCGTACCCGGCGCAACATCAAGGGCTAGTACGCGAGCCGATGCAAGGTAGGGCGGCTATGCGCCGCCCTGTTTGACCCACTCGAAATAGGCGTTGATACGAGCGAGGATCTGTTTGGCGCGGCGTTTGCCGAACTCGGTTTCGAGGAACTCAACAGGGTCACGGTTGGACTTGCGATTGTTGCAGCCGCCGACCCCGTGACACAGAGGAACAATATTCGTCGGAACTGTACCCGGGTTGTCGGAGCGCGGATCAGACAGCGGTATCCAGTGATCGGCGGCAGCGGTGTGCGTGCCGAGCAAATCACGCAGCGGGCGACCGCAGACGGCACAGCAACCGTTGAAGTAGCCGAGGGCGCGCTGCCAGTCGGTAGCCGTGAAGGCGTCAGGAAGGCCGCGCCTACGCGCGCGGCGGCGCAGTACCCAACTCCTAGTTCTTTCTTGGTGAGTATTGCAGTATCTCTGATTCTTCTCGCGTACTCTTTCGGGGTGAGCTATTCGTCTTTGGCGCTCCGATTTGCGTAGTCGCGCAGCATTTACTTGCCGATACTTGCGGTTACGCTCACGGCTGCGCTCGCGGGATTCGGGGCGTTGAGCAGCAACACGCTTTCGCTCCTTGATTAAGCTTGAATTCTCGCTACGATATGCTGTTCCACGTGCTTTAATACAAGCCTTGCACACATAATGAAGGCTATCTTTTTCTCGCCTGCTTGCGTGGAAATGCTCTTTAGTAGCGGGTTGCCAACACCCCATTGGGTGAACGCACTGCTCACCTCGTGAGCAGCGCTTAAGATTGCCACGGCGATGCCTTGCAATGAGATCGGGTGTAAATAGATACCCGCAACATTCCTTGCATGATGGGCGTAAGCCGCCACGATGGCTAAAAAAGTAGCCAGTCGTAGCAGGGAGTCGTCGCCCGCATTTTGAACATCGTTTGGTGTCAGTGTCGCTCATCTGAAGTTCTTTATTGGGGGCGGCACATGCGCCGCCCCGCCAAGTGAACTAATTCGGCTCGTAGCGCCCGTTCCAGAACACGGAGAACACACAGAATTCAAAGAACCAGCGCCCAAACAGACGAACTTGCAGCGACTTCACGACGGGCGGCAAGCCCGTGATCGGCGCATATTCGAGTACAACTTTCGGCTCAAGTGGCATGAGCACCGAGGCACGAGCGCGCGAGAACGGCGGCAGTTCGTGGACAGGCGCGGACGGCGCAGGTGGTTCGCTGCTGGCTTCGACAGCGGCATAAGCACGGGCGAAGGCGGCGGCGATAGCGTCGGTCGCGCCGCTGCGCAAAGCGGCGATCAAGGACTGCTCGTCATGGGTCAGGTCGATTAGGGATTGAGCGGACATTCGTAAGTCTCCGGTTGATACTAGCGGTTGGTAGGTGGTCGCTTAGATGCCAAAAATCAAGGTCATCATGGCCTTGTCGAATTCCTGCGCCTCGTATTGGGACAATTGAGCGCGGAACCCCATAAAGAACTTGGTCATCGTCACATTGGGATCGGTATTCTTCGCCAATTCCTGCTCGGTATAGGAGACGAACTGCGCGATCAGGCGCTGCTGGTCAGGAGTCAGGCGCTCGAAGCGGTCAGGGCGAAAATTGAAATCAGGCGTCACGACATACTCTCCGGTTGATAACTGCTGACGGGTTCGAGCGCGGGCAGGTGAACGGCAACCAGTGACCGGCTGTCACCCATGAGAAAAAGGTCAAACTCGACAAAGAGCGGCAGGACATGTTTCCAAGCAGACAGGACGTAGCACATCTGCTCGTTGTAGATCAGGTAGTCACCAGCGCGGAGCGCGGCGGCTGGGCGCGGGGTGAAAAGGCTGCGATCGGGCACGGGCGACTCGTCAAGGATGGGCATTAGGAACGCTCCTGACAGAAGCTCGGCAGCCATTCGCGGGCGTAGAAGTCGCAGGAGATGATGCGCCCACCCGCTACGGGGTACAGGGTGAAGTGATGTAGAGCGCGATTGCTCTGGTAGCGCTGGCGGCCTTCGATACGGTAGCGCACCCCATGTAGGGCAAGGTAGTCACCGCGATGCAGCGACTCGGCAGGGCGCTCATTGAAGGACTCAAGGTCAGGCGCATTTGGATCGGGTTGAGCATTGATCGGCGGAATATTTACGGACATGGTATGATTCTCCTTGTGGGGCGCGGGTAGTTTGGCGACGAGCCGCGCCCCTTTGATAACAGTGGCGAATTAAGCGGCGATGGCGGCTTGGTTCGCCACCCCATTGCCCACGCTGATGGCTTCCACATTTACCCAAAACCGCAAGCACGAACTGACGAACAACTGCACCTGCTGCGTGGGGTAATTGACGTTGATGACGGTCGCCGGGGTGGACATGACGACCGCGCCGAGGTCGTTGCGCCGCTCATAGATGACGCGCTCGCCGATGCCGATGTACGACACATCGAGCAGCGGCAACGCCTCCGTGAGTTCGAGCGGAAACGTGTCGGCAAGAGCAACGGGGAACGAGTAATTGGTCAATGGGGTGTTACTTTGAGCTGATTTCATGATACAATCTCCTTATAACAACTGACACTTGCTATTATATGTCAAGTGCTAGTAACTGTCAATATGGAGATGACTATGGCGAAGAAAAGCACAGTTATCCTGATAAACGTTACTGAGGCCGAACGAGAGCAAGTGAAGGCTTTAGGGCGATCACGTGGGTATGAAATTACAAGTGACTACCTTCGGTCGCTGATTGAAGCAGACGCTGCGGCACAGGGTATTGACTTTAAGTTTGACGTAAATCGTGGCGGCTACCGAGAGCGCCTAGATCCTGCCAACGACTAAGGAAAGGAGTCCAGCATGCGGCAGGTTATCCTGATCCCCCTCAGCGACGAAGACGGCGGCGGTTACACGGTGACCGTCCCTAGTTTGCCTGGCTGTATTTCCGAAGGCGATACGATTGACGAGGCCGTGACCAACATTCGCGACGCGATCACGTTGTACATCGAAGACCTGATCGCCGATGGTGAAGCCGTACCAGAGGACGCCGCGCTGATTCAAGTGGCGCTGGTCTAGCGCATGGGGAAACTCGCCAACGTCTCAGCACGCGAGTGCGTGAACGCGCTGCAACGGCTCGGCTTTGTGGTGAAGCGACAGAGCGGCAGTCACATCATCATGGCGAAAGACGACAAGCGCGTGACCGTGCCGAACCACAACCCGATTAAGGTAGGCACGCTGCGCAGCATCATCAACCAGGCCGGACTCACTGTGGGTGAGTTTTTGGCGGCACTGTAGGGTAGTCCCCAAATTCCGCACGGTGCGGAATTTGACCGCGCCCGGTCAAGTCCAACACCGCCGAGATGAGCAACCCGAAGATATATCGAATAGCACCAGCATCGAATAAGCAATGAGGAGGCAAACGATGGGATACACGGTAAAACTTGGCGAGACGCCACAAGGCCACTTTGAGACGAGGGCCGAGGCTATGGAGCTTGTAAAGAAGCTCTGCCGATCTGAGCATCCTCTTGCTGTGCATATTTCGACCGGGGGCACTGAGCGGTACAGCGATCCGCTCAAAAACGTCGTTTCGCTAATTCCTGACCCTGCACCGGAGAACTAGATGTCAGAGGGGGCTAAGCTGTTACGTGGGTGCGGCGTGATCGTGGTTCTTGTGCTGGTAGTGCTCGCTGTCCACTTCGCCGATGGGCTGGACGGCAGCTATGATGTAACGGTGGAAAGTATTCTGATTGGGTTTAGTCAATTAGGGAAGGCCATACCGACACCGCACATTAATCTGCCGACATCGACGCCGCGCACTCCTTAATTGCTCTTGCCGATCTGGTCGAGGTAGTTGAGTAATTATCGACGACTAAAGCTGATATTCCGCACGATGCGGAATATCGCTCAACAGAAGCCCCGCAGTTTGTGGGGCTTCTGTTGAGGAAAGCGAGCTACAGGCGCGCTATTTCTGTTTCATCACAGTGTTTTTGTGATACCGTAATACACCGATATAAGCTCAAACAAGCGGTTGAATAGCGTGGCGTAAGGTACTTGACACTAAGTGCTGTAATACTGTAAGTTGACAGGCAGAAAGATTCAATTCCGCAAAACGCGCCAATACGAGCGCGTTTTTGATTCTCGTTTCGATCAACAACTAATCCAAAGGGCATTACTATGCAACCCGAGAGCCAAGAGTTTTTGGAGTACATCTACAAGCATGTCGATACTGATGGTCGGCGCTACATGCTCGACAACCTCAACGCGCCCAAACCAAATCCGGAAGGGGTCTACGATTACAAAGAGGTCAAGCCTCCGGCGAACGGATGGAAGGTATCGCTTGAGGAGATGAAGCGGCTGGATGCCGAGGGCAAGCTGCACTTTGCACCAATAAGCGCGACGTTTCGGCTCAAACGCTTCATGGATGAACGCAAGTCAGTTACCCCCGGGGCGCTGACATAACGCGCATCGCGCGCCAGAAAATTACGAGCGACAGCCTGCATTTCCTCCTACAATGGGGTGAATGAACCAACTTAGGAGGTTGCTATGTTCAAACGCGCCCTATTGCTACTCGTTATCGCGCTGAGCACCTTGGGCAATATAAACGTGCCGCTGCAAGAGGAGTGTGACACGGCAGCTTGGATGCAGGGGGCTGCAAATGAGTTCATAGATTTCATGGATGTTCTTGAAGTGGCCAATGTCACATCAAAGATCGCACTCGCGCCGATTATTCTGGAGATGCGGCGCGAGTATCGAGCATTCCAGCGGGCGGAATATCCAGAGTGCCTAAGCGAGGTGCGCTCGGACTTGATGCGCAGCATGGATAATTACATTGCAGGCTTCAAAGAGTTCGTGCAAGACCGTGACGCACAGTCCTCTTTTGACACAGCGCAAGAGTACCTTAGGGAGGCGAGTGATGGATTACAAGTATTCGACATTCGGCTAGGCGATCTCTTGGATTAAGCGTAGCAACGCGCAAGCAGAAGCCCCGTTATCAGCGGGGCTTTTGATTCCAGAGAAAGGAGGAGAATCTTTGGTTGTTTACAGGGTGTTGATGGATCATGATAGGGATGGTTTTGCCCATCGAGCAACCTCGCCAAGCGACCCGCTCAACCTGCTGCCGTCGCCCGTGCTCTATAAAGGCCTCCCCTACGCTCGCGCTAACACGTCGACGGTGGTCGCGCTTGAACGCGAGCCGACCGACTACGGCCTCTTCGTCCTCCGGGCGACGATGGCCGCCGCCGCTGGTTGCGGCGTGTACCTCGGCCAGCACAAGGACACCAGCGCGATCGACACCATCCCCGTCACTGCCAGCCAAACCTACACGGCGGCGGTCTGGGTCAAAACGCAGACCCTCACCAACACGCAATGCGCTTTGTACGTCCACACGCAGGCCGGTGTCTTGGTGGGAATCAGTGCGACGCTGAGCGCCAACGGCACATGGACACGCCTATCCAGCGTCTTTGTAGCACCTGTCGGCGCGACACACGTCCGACTGTCGGTCATGAAAGTGACGACCGTCGCCGAGCTCGACCTCTACACGGCGGGCTGGATGCTCGTGGCTGGGAGCAGCGCGCCCGCCGCCTTCAACTCCGGATCGCCCCTGCACTGGCGCGACAACATAGCCAGTTATATCCGCGCGCTCAGCTTCGGCGACGGAATGCGCGCCGCTTATGAAGGCATCGCGCAACCCGCACGGCTCTCGCTCCAACTGAACAACAGCGGCGGCGAGTGGCTGCCGGAAAACTCCGCTTCACCGTTCTATGGCACCCTCAAAAATGGAATGCTCGTGACCGTGGAGGCCGAGCTCGGCAGCACGGTACACCCGCTCTGGCAGGGAACGGTTACCGCGGTAAGTATCTCCGCGGATGATGCTGATCCGATCGCCAATCTGACCGCCGAAGACCCGCTGCTGCTGCTGCTCGATACAACGTACACACCGCCGCTGCTGCAAAACATCACGACGGGTGCGGCACTACAAGTGCTCTTTGACTCAGGGGTCATCGCCTATCCCTACCCCGGCGCGTTCGCCCTGCTCGACGCGACCGGCTACAGCGAGCTCGACACGCGCTTCCGATTCTTTGCCAACTGGATCACCGACTTCGATACCGGGCAAACAACCCTCCCCTATGTGGGGGACAACACCAACAGCGTCAGCGGCGGCGTGGGGGCGCAGGCGTATATCGCCGATCTCGTGGCCGCCGAACTCGGGGGGCGCTTCGCCTTCGATGCTCGGCGCGGCGTGTTCGCCTACCATGACCGCCACCACGACGCGACCAACACACCCACCTCGACCACCATCCAGCGCACGGATCTCGCCGCCGCTGATTACGTCTGGGGGGATGACATTGTTAACGAGTTCACGGTCGGATACACGCCGCGGCACGTCGGCAGCGCAGGCGCCGCGCTCTATACCATGCCCAACCTGCCGATCCGACTCACGCCGGGGCAGCGCCGCACCATCACCGCGAATTACACCAACGCTGAGAATGGCAACTCAGTCGGTGGCATCGACATGATCCAGCCAGTGGCTGGAACGGACTACACGGCGTTCAATGAGGATGGAAACGCGACCCCGACCAGCAGCGGCGCACGACTGGGAACGACCGACCGCACCGCCGATCTCAGCATGGGGGTACAGTTTGGGGCGCAGTCCGCACAGGTAACACTCGTCAACAATGGCAGCGCGCCGATCTATCTCACGCTCTTTAAGTTCCGCGGCACGCCGCTCATCGCCGACCAGCGGCAGCAGGTGCAGGCGCGCGACGCGACCAGCATCGGCGACTACGGTCTGCACCGACTCGGGGTCGAACTTAACGCCCTGAGTAATGGCGATGAAGCGCAAGCCTATGCCGACTACCTCGTCAAGCGCTACAAGCAGGCAATCGGACGCTTCGCCAGCATCACCCTTGCGGCGCATAAGTCCGATGCACTCATGGCGACCGCCCTCGCGCTCGGGTTCGGGGATTACATCTCCATCAGTGACGTCTATCTCGCCAACGCACAGGTGCATTACGTTGTCGTCGGGCGACAACACGACTTCGACCTCGGAGGGAACCGGCACAACTGCACCCTCTACCTGCAACCGGTCGCGCGGGCAAACTGGTTTATTCTCAATGACCCCCTCAGCGCGCTCAACTCGTCAGTATTAGCTCTCTAAGGATCACCTATGCCCACATGGAGAGGCCTACACACATGGTCGCCGGGGGAAATACCGACCGCCGCCGACTTCAACAGCTACCTCAACGACAACCTCGACTATCTGCTCAACCCGAATAAAGTCGACATCGTTCAGAACACCGGCACCTATACGGCTACCTCGACCACCCTCGTCAACATCGATCCGAGCCTCGTCACCAGCATCACCACGAACGGCGGTCCGCTCCTCGTCGGCTTCAGCGGCCTTGTCTATGCCACGACCACCGCCGAGGTCATCATCGCCGTCGCACTCGACGGGGTGCAGACAGTGCTCGCGACCGCTACGAACGGCGTTAACGACGCCCGCGCCTACATGCACGGCCTTGTCATGCTCACACCAGCAGCGGGGGCGCACTCCATCGCCCTGCAGTGGCGTTGTACCACGTCCGTCGCGCTGAATTTCAACAAAGCCGGCGTTATGCCGCTGCGCTTCTGGGCGGTGGAAATATGATCGCCATAACGGAGCTGAAGGCCAACGCGGACACGCAGCTCCTCGCGGAAGAGCTCGCCGCCGCGCTCGCCGCGGTCAATGTGGAGGGGTGGGGAATGAGTGTGCTGCCGGACACGGTGACGGTCTACCTCAAGGACGACGCAACGTCCGAGCAGATCGCCGCGGCGCAGGCCGCCATTCTTGCCCATCCCACCAAAGCCGAAAGTGAATACACCCGGCGGCAGCGCCTGATGAAGCGGGCGCAGACGGCGCTCGCCACCGAAACACTCGCCACCTTGAAACAGGAAATCATCGCCGCGAGCACCATCGCCGCGTTGAAGGTCATCCTCGTCAAGGTGCTCCGCCTCGCCTTTCTTTGTGCTGCCGCGCTCGGCCTCACCGGGGAAGACCCAGACCAATAACCGACCATTTCAGAAATAGGTGTGAAGATGAGTGCTTCCAACTTCCTTGAGCTCGAACTGCTCGACCACGTTCTCGGCGCTGCCGCGTACGCGGCTCCCGCCACCCTCTACGTCGCGCTGCACACCGCCGACCCCGGCGAGGCCGGCGCGCAAAACACCAACGAAACGACCGGCACCAGCTATGCCCGCGTCGCCGTCACGAACAACGCCACCAACTTCCCGGCGGCCTCCGGAGGCAGCAAATCCAACGGCACGGCGATCAACTTCCCGACACCGGGAGCAGGTGGGTGGGGCACGGTGACACATTGGAGCATCGGCGACGCCGCGAGCGGCGCTGGCAACATCCTGTTTTCCGGCGCGCTGACCACCTCGAAGACGATCAACGCTGGCGACACGGTTTCCTTTGCGGCGGGCGCGCTGACCGTCACTGCTGACTAAGCCTCATGGCGACGCAGTTCCGGGGGAATAACGATTCATCCGGTGACCGCCTGTATACCCCTACCCATCTCCTCAACTGGAACGCCGCCTATACAGCGATGGCGTGGTTTCGCAACGAGGTTGACCGGAACGAGTTCGGCGTCGTTTGGGCATTCTCCGGCAGTGGCGGCGACAATACCGCCAGCTATGAATATGCCGGGTTAGCAGGTGACGGCACGAGCCTCACGGTTGATGCTCATCCGGCAATGGGCAGTTGGACAGGCGCGGATATTCCGCTCAATGAGTGGCATCACTACGCCGTTGTGCGGCAGTCCATCACAGGCAACCTGCTCATCTATTTCGACGGCGAACTCGTCGGCACAATGACCGACGCCGACGCGACCGGGCGCGAGTCACCTGTCCGGCTCGATCTGGCAGGATTCGGCTCGTTCAATTACAGCTCCATGCACGGCAGCATTGCCTATTTCCGCGAGTGGACGGCGGCGCTCAGTCAGGCCGAAATTCAAGCGGAGATGAACGCGACCGCCGCCGTGCGCAGCTCGAACCTGTATGGAGATTACCCGCTGGCAGGCGGCACTGGCGTCCGCGATCAAGACATTTCCGGCAACGGGCGTCATCTGATAGAAATCGGGGCGCCCGTTGAAGTCGCGCCGCCCGCCCTTAGCACCGCGCTCTCCGGCTCGGCCAGCCTCACCCTGACCGCGACCGGCACGCTCACGGTCCTCGGCGTCAGCTCAGCTCGAACAATGAGCAGCATCGGGCAGCTCACGATCACAACTGGGGTGGTCGGCACGACGTTCGATGTAGACGTCGGTTTTCAGCCCAAGGTCGTCATCTTCAACTGGAACCCGGCGACGGCAACCGCAGAGCCAAACCCGGCTATCGCTTTGAATCTGGTCGCCGGGATCGGCGCGTTTGTGTCTCCGACCTCGCGGTTTGCTGCGCAGGCCTTCGAGTCCAATGCCGCCGCGACCATGATCAATAACCGAGTGCAGGGCAATGACTGCTGCATCATCGTCACAAACAGCTCAGACGCGGTGGCGGGGAAAGCGGACATCAACGCAATCACCGCGACAGGCTTCCAGCTCATCATTGACGCCGTGTTTTCCGTAGCGCAGCGAGTCAACTACATCGCGCTTGGCGGCGATGGGGTTGAAAATGTCGCTATCGGCACGCTTAACCTCGGCGCGACTACAGGTAATCTCGACTTAACGAGTCTCGCCTTTCAGCCTGACGCGGTGCTGTTCGTCGGCACGGGGCAGACAACCACAAACAGCAGCCTTACCCCGGACAGCGGATTGACCATCGGCGCAGCCGATGCCGCCCGCCAGTGGGTGTTTACGGGGGGCAGCAACGACGCCGCCGCCACATCACAAACTGTTAGCTACGGCTCGGACAGCGAGTGTATAGCCTTTCCTAGCGCCGCGGTGACAGATACCCCGATCCGCAGCTCATTTGTCCAGTTCCTCAGCAACGGCTTTCGAGTCAACCGCGTTGAGCAGTCGCTTAGCAATCGAATCGTCTTCTTTGTAGCAATCAAGACCGCGCGGGTGCGTGTCGATAACCTGCTTACGCAGACAAATACGACCACGCCGATCACAAAGTCGCTCGGCTGGTCGCCCATCAGTACCCTGCTTGCATCACACGCGAAACCAAAATCCACAGCCGACACGGTACAGGATCACCATGAGCTGACCGTCGGGATGTTTACCAGCCCGACCAGTCGCCTCGCTACCAGCGCCCGCGACAATGACAATGCGGCGGACGCAGTGGCAGGCGTTGCCATGAGTACGGCCTATGCCTACGTCAAGCAGAATGCGAACGTTCGCACGGGTGACTCCAGCAATCCCGCCTCGATTGATGGCGCGATGGATGTCGTCAGCATCGACACGGACGGCTTTACGCTCATCATGGATGACGCCGACCCCGCTCAGTCGTTCGTCGGCTTCATCTCGTTCGGCACGACCTACAACCATCCGGTCAACGGCGAAACCACCATCGCCTTTACTGCCAGCGCCGATCTGACCGTGTCTAATGGGGCAGCGGTCGCTCTGGAAGGTGCGGCGACGCTTACGCTCACCCAAGCGGGCGCGCTGACCATCGCCAAGCCACTGGCAGGCGCGGCAGCGCTGGCGCTCACGCCCTCCGGCGAGCTGGCCATTTCCAAGCCGTTGGCAGGCACGGCGACACTCGTTTTCACGCCTTCCGGCGCGCTGGCCGTCGTCAAGTCGCTGGCAGGTGCAGAAGCACTAGTCCTCACTGCTACCGGCACATTGACGGTGCAGGGAAGCGCGGAACTCGAAGGTACAGCGGCGCTCGTTTTCACGCCCTCCAGCGCGCTGAGCGTTGGTAAGCCGCTGGCAGGCACGACTGCACTGGCGATCACGCCCTCCGGCGCGCTGACCGTCGTCAAGCCGCTGATCGGCGCGGCAGCACTGGCTCTCACCCCATCGGGCGCGCTGACCATTACCAAACCGCTGGTAGGTGCGGCGGCGCTCGTTTTCACGCCTTCGGGCG
>JAYRZU010000062.1:0-27947 GCA_041916315.1 Anaerolineae bacterium | reverse complement strand
GCGGCGCTGGCCGTCGAGGCCATTTACCCCGATGACCCGAACTACTTTGGGCGCCTATATATCTGGTGGCGGGCGGCCGGGGAAGTAGCGACGGCGCTGCGCTATGCCCTGCGCGAGTGTGAAAACCTCTACCGGCGCGGGGAATACAAGTGGGCGCGCACGCTGCTGGAGCAAGTGCTGCTCACACTGGCAGACAATGAATTTGTGGCAGAGCGGGTGCCGCTGCTGCTCATTTACGGAAAAACGCTCGAACAAACTGGTGAATCCGAGAAGGTTAGCGAAGTCGCGCACGAAATCCTCACGTTGACCGAGCAGGTTGACGATGCCGTGTCGCGGGCTGGGGCGCTGGCTTTGTTGGCGCTGTTGAGCCGCCGTCGCGGTGATTTCACAGCGGCGCGCGCGCAGTTCGATGAAGCGCTGCGCCTGTATGGTGACAGCCAGAATGCGACGGTCGTGGAAACCCTCAACGCCTATGCCGCGCTCTTCTACGATCTGTACGATAGCGCTCAGATGGTGGAGTTGGGCACGCAAGCTCTCCAGATCGCGACCGCGCTCGGTCTTGAGTACTGGGTTGGGCGCTGCTACAACGTATTTGCCTCGGCCTACTATCTCAGTCGCGACTTTGAACAAGCGCTGATTTATTCGCAGCGCGCGCTGGAATTGAATGAAAAGCACAGCGATCAACTGGCGCAGATCCATACGATGAATATTCTGACGGCGATTTACGCTAATCAGGGCGACTATGCCGAATCCCGGCGCTGGGGCGAAGCGTGCATCCAATTAGGCGAAACCCTGGGCGCGCATCATGTTCTGGCGGCTAATCTCGGTAATTGGGGCTTCCTGACCGCCCAGCTCGGCGATCTCGTCGCGTCTGAGCATTATTTTCTGCGCGGGATTGAACTGTCCAAGCGCATCAGCCGCCTGTTGAGCGCGGCGAATCAACTGGGTGCGGTGGCGCAGGTGCAAATTTTGCTCGGCAAATGGGACGCAGCCCGCGCCAGTACCCGCGACTGGCTGCACCTGGCGTTGGAAGTCGACAACCTGATCGGCGTGCTGCATGGCTTGTACGCCGCGGCGGATCTTGCGCTGCATTACGGACCGCCGGAAGCGGCGGCGCGCTGGTACGGCGCCATTCGGCGCTACGCGAAACCGCTGCATCGCGACCCCGGGGAAGAGGCGGCGCTGCGGCAGCGCATGGAGCTGCAGCTCGCGCCCGCCGAGGTCGATCGCCTGATCGCTGCCGGTGAGCACAGTGAACTCGCGCAGGTCGTCGCGGAACTGCAAGCGTTTCTCAACGCGCCTTCCGTGCTAGAATAGCGTCCGATCGCGGCGGCGCTCACTGGTCTGCCGCGCGGAAGGAAACGCTATGCTCATCAGCCGGGCGGTCTGCCCGTGAAACTTGCCCTCGTCCATGATTGGCTGAATCAGCGCGGCGGCGCGGAAGATGTCCTCGAAACGCTCGTCGACATGTTCCCCGACAGCCCCGTCTATACCAGCATTTACGCCCCCGATTTGATGCCCGCTGCTTATCGCCAATGGGATATCCGCCCGCTGTGGATCGACAAACTGCCGGGTATCCACACGCATCATCAGCCCTATTTGCCCATGTATCCGCTGGCGTGGGGTGGGCTCGATCTCTCCGCCTATGATGTCATCCTCACCAATAAGAGCGGCTTTTGTCATGGCCTGCGGTGGAGCGGACGCACGATTCACATCTGCTACTGCCTCGCGCCGACCCGCTATGTGTGGCAGCTCGACGCCTATATTCAGCGTGAAGGCTTTGGCAAGCTGACGCAGGCGGGGCTGCGCCCGCTCATGGCTGCCCTGCGTAAATGGGATCTCGATGCAGCGCGGCGTGTCACGCATTTCATCGCCATCTCGACGGAAATTCAGGCGCGCATTAAAACGTATTACGGGCGCGACTCGGTCATCATCTTCCCGCCCGTCGACACAACCCGCTTTCAGCCCGTCCCGCCAGAACAGGTCGAAGATTACTACCTCGTGGTGTCGCGCCTCATCCCGTACAAGCGCATCGACTTGGCAGTGCAGGCGGCGACGCAGCTCGGGCTGCCGCTCAAGGTCGCAGGTCGCGGGCGCGATCTGGATAAGCTCAAGGCGCTGGCGGGGCCAACTGTCGAATTCCTCGGCTATGTGTCGGATGAGCAGCTGCCGGGGCTGATGGCGCGCTGCAAAGCGTTCCTCTTCCCCGGATTGGAAGATTTCGGCATCACGCCCGTGCAAGCGCAAGCGGCGGGGCGCCCGGTGATCGCGTATGGCGGCGGCGGCGCGCTCGATACGGTCATTCCGGGGCGCACCGGGGAACTGTTCGCCGAGCTCACGGTGGAAAGCCTCGTCCACGTGCTGCGCGATTTCGACGCTTCGCGGTATGATACTGAGGTGATTCGTCGGCATGCCGAACAGTTTGACACCGCGGTGTTCAAGCGGGAACTGCTGGCGTACATTGAGCAGGCCGTGCAGACTCAACAGCGCGCCTAGAGACGCTCAACGGGGCGTCGGTTCATCAGATTAAGCGCACGCGCTGATGCGTGTTGGGAGAGCAAGCGTTGGAACTCGCAATTGTTTGGGCAATCGTTCGCCGCTGGTGGTGGCTGATCCTCATCCCCATCGTGATCACAGCGGCTTTGGCGCTGCCAGATTTGCTGCGGCGCGGGGAAGCAGGCGGCTTCAGCACGACGCTGAGCTATACGGCGGCGCAGTCGATGGAGGCGATCCCGCGGACGGATGGCGACTATCAGGATATCTGGCGCGCTTCCGAACTGACCGTTGATGCCTTCACCGATTGGGTGCGCGGCAATGCGTTTGCTGCCGAAGTCGCGGCGGTCGCCGCGCAGAACGGCTTTGCGTTCGATGCGGCGGCATTGGCTGTTTCCGCTGATAACGAAGGCGTGGTCGGACGCCTGTATCTCAGCTGGCCGAACGCGGATCAGCTCACGCTCATCACCGACGCTGTGATCACCGTACTGGAAACGCGCAGTCAGGCGTATTTCGGGCAGTTGGGTGGCGCACCCGCTGCGGTGACGATTCTGCATCGCGCCCCGGTCACCGCCGCGCCGCCGCCGCTCACTGATCGCTTTGGCGCGCTGCTGCGCATCGGCATCGGCGTGATCGTCGGCCTCGGCCTCGCGGTGCTCGCGTATGCCTTTGATCCGATTCTGCGCCGCCGGGATGAGGTCGAGCGCCTCGGTTTCAAAGTCGTCGGTTCAATTCCCAAAAGGTGACCTGATGCGCCCCGCTCTCGCTGCCGCCTTCGCTGTGCTCCTCCTCGCTGCCACTCCGCTCTGGGCTGAGGAATGGATGGTGTTCGCGTGGGAGGCCGCGGGAATAACGCTCACGCTGCCGCGCGCCTGGACGGCGAGTCCGGTCACGGGGGATACACCGACCCTAAACATCACCGATAACGTGAATCTGACGATTCAACTGCGCGTGCTGGAAAGCGGCGATCCCGCCGAGGCGCTCACAGCCGACCTACCCGCGCTCGATCTCGTCCACTTCGGCTTCGAAGCGATGACGTTGTACGGACGCTCGGCTTGGCGCGCGGAAGCGGTCACGGCGAACCGGGCGTATTTCGGGGAAGGGCGCGTGGGCTACCTGCCCGATGACCGCCTCATTGTGGCCGTCGCGCGCTGGACGGGGGAGACTCTGCCGCTCGATCAGGTGTTCGCGGGGTTATCGCTCACGCAGCCGATTTTGCCCGCGTTTCAGGCCGTGTGGACGCACACTGACCACGCGCTGACGCAGGTGACCTACAGCGCGAACGGCGTGGTCTACGCGCTCTATGGCGGCGATGAGCCGGGTGTCCTCGCCATCAGTGCGGCGGATGGCGCGGTCATCGGCGCGTACCCGTTTATGAACCCGACACAGCCCACAGATATCACCGCCGATGCGAGCGGCACGGTCTATGTCGCCGATATTGTCTGCCGCTGCGTGCTGCGGTTGCAGGGCGGCGCGTGGCTTGACCCCGTTGGCGCGTATGCGGGCAATGCGCCGCTTGGCGTGGCTGTGGCCCCGGACGGTACGGTCTACGCGATTGACCGCTACAAAGACAACATCAATTACGCGCTCAATATCCTCGGCGCGGATGATCCGATTCCGCTCAACTTCAATGCGACGGCGCCGCCCTTTGTGCTGCTCGATGCCGATGGGCGACCGCTGCTCGTCGAGCGGCTTGCGTCGCTGCTCGATCAGTCGCTGGCCGGCTATCTCTCCACCGTGGAAAACGATGGCACACTCAGCGGCTTCTGGCTGCCGGACTCCGCGCCGCTCCACGCTGATCCGCTCGACGTGACGGGCGATGGGCGCGGCGGCATCATCATCGCAGGCGCGACTATCGTCTATGAGACGTTGTGGGGCACGCGCGAAACACTGCTCGCCGTGGGCGGGCGGAGCGCGGCGCTCTCAGAAGATGGCTTACGCCTGTTCGTGGTCGACGTGAACGGCGGATTGACGGGCTACAGCAAAGTCCTGCCCACGGATCGCGGCGGCGCGCCTCTGCACTTGAGCGGCGCGGGTGTGGGTTACGGCACGCTCAGCGAAGCCGCGCCCCGGCAGGTGTGGACGTATCAGGGGCACGCGGGCGAGACGATCACCATCAACGCGATTGACCCCTCACTGACCGATCCGCTCCAGCTCAATCTGGATATGGCCGTGCGCGTGTCTGGCCCGACAGGTGCGGAGATTGCCTACAACGATGATCAGCTCGGGTTGGATTTGTTCGGGGCGTACGACGCGCAGATCGCCGATCTCGTGCTGCCCGCCGACGGCGTTTATACGGTCGCGGTGGAGTGGGTGCAGGGCGGCGGCGCATATCTGCTCAGCGTGCGCAGCGATCAATGGGCGGCAGTCGGCGCGGACAATGTGATCCGTGTCGCGGGCGCGTTGATCGATGCGGCTCCAGTCGAACGCTGGGCGTTTGCGGGCAGCGAAGGCGATGTGATCACGCTGACGATGATCACGCAGAGCGGCGACCTTGACCCCGCGCTCGAACTGCTCGGGCCAGACGGCGCGCGCCTCGCCTACAACGACGACACCACAGACGCCGCGATGGGCGTCAACGCGCAAATCAGCCGCGTGCGCCTGCCTGCAACGGGGACATATATCGTCGAAGCCTCGCGCTTTGACGGGTCTGGTCGCTACGAATTGGTGATCTTGCAGGTGGAGTAGAAGTGATTAGTTGTCCGTTGACAGTGACGCTGATGTGACACACGAGGTGTTTCGCAAGGGGATTTATCGGTAGTGACCAGGCATGAGCGGGTTGAAAATGGTCAGATTCCGACCCACCCCCGTCCCCTCCCCGAATTCAGTTCACGGCAAGACAGTTTTAACATTTCGAGACCGTCTTCCCCTAGGCACCAGCTTGTAGGGACGGCCTTCTGGCCGTCCGCTGACCAGGGACTCGCTTCTGCGCGTCCCTACAATGGCTCGATTGTTAAAAGTGTCCCGTCCTCAACCGAATTCAGGGAGGGGAGACGGAAGAGGCGCCATGCCTCCCCTCACCCCGCTTGCGTGGGAGAGGTGTTTAATAGACATCCTCTGAATGGTGTCCCTACACAAACACGTTCTCCTCGTAGGGACGCGATTTATCGCGTCCGCAACACCTCAAAAGCGAGAGGTCAACCAGCTCCCGAGATCTATGCACTTACTGGCGCGCTGTACCTGTCTTCGAGATCAGAAGACTGTTCACTATCAACTGTGAACTGATAGCTTGTTAGCGTTTGGTGTTCGAGTGGAAATACCACGCCATCGCCAGCGTCCCCGCGCTGAACAGCCCACCGACCAGCAGACCGACGAAGATCGCTTGCACGATGTTATTGCCTTGCGCCAGCGCCATCAGAGTCATGGTGATGATGCTGCCGACCACACCGAGAATCGCCAGCGGGGTCGGGGGCAGCCAGCGGCGGCGAATGCCTAGGTACATGATGAACAGAATCACGCCGAATATGACGTAGAAGACCAGTGCCACGGGACTCATGCGGGTTGACCTACCTCTCGTTCAAGGAGCGAAGCACAGCGCGCACCGGGGACGCGCATGCCGCGTCCAGTTTGAGCGGCAGGGCGATCAGTTCGTAATCACCGTCTGGCACCGCGCGCAGATAGACATTTTCCAGATTGACGAGGCCATGACGCGCCAAGGCGTGATGACACGGGAGTTCTTTGCTGTCGAAGGCGTCGACGGACGGCGAATCCAGTCCAATCAACCGGATGCCCAGTGACGCCAGCCACGCGATCAATTCGACGCTCAGATACGGAAATTCGGGCGCGAAGGTCGAATCGGGTAAATCGCTGACATGGCTGTGAATGAGCACGCGTTCCGCGCCGTCCAGTGCGACGGGGATATCCGCCGGGGTGAGCGCGCCGTCACGTTTGCTCACCGTGACCACGCGCACGCGCCCAAGATACGCATCGAGCGGCATCGTGGCGGGATGCGCCCCAGCGATTTCGTAATGGTAGTAGGCATCGGCGTGCGTGCCAACATGCGGCGTCGTGGTGATCGTGACGAGGTTGACAGCCTGCCCGGCGGCGAGGCTCCAGCCGAGCTGCGTTTGATACGGCGTGTCCCCCGGCCAGACGGCGCTGCTCGCGGAGACGGTCCGTGTGATGTCATAGAGCATGGTGATCCTGTGAATGGTTGTGCGCCCGACAGATCAGCAGTGGGTCAGGCGTAAGTCTCCCATCACCGTGTCGATTTCGATGGTCAGACGCGGCGACTCACTCAAATGATAGCCGCGGGTCGCATAAATTGTCGAATCGACTTGCTCATAGCCATCTTCCATCTTGATCACCCGGCCGCTGTCGGTCACAAAGGTGATGTGCGCGGGGATGTCGCTCGGAATTTCCAGCCAGATGCCGCCCGATTCGCTGGCGAGCCGCACGCTCATGTCGTGTTCGAGGGACAGCCCGTCGAAGGCGAGGCGAATGCGCCCGCTGACTGTGCTCACGTTCATGCGGTCGAAGCGGCTGTTGAGCAAACTGCTGCCCCGAAAATCGCCGCTGCCCAGCGAGATGTGACAGTCGCCCTGACCCGTCGGATTCGGCGTGGCGAAGTCGATGCTGTAATCCCCGACATCGGCCTTAATATTGAGGCCAGCGAGAGGGAGCCCGCTCAAATTCACCGTTTCGAGTTCATACGCTTGGTTAATAATCACGAGGTTGACCTTACCTATCTACCTGCACACACAGAGTTTTGCGATGTCTACGGCAGTGGAGTGTCAATATTAACTATAGCAAAATGTCCTGAAATACAGACTTAACGTATGAAAAAATTGGGGTAACTTCGTCAAAATTTCACAAAACAATCCTTGCACAATGAATTTCGCCTTGAGATGCACTTGACGGCGGCTCCGCTCTTGATTCAGGTGGTTGCCGGAACAGGCGTACTGCCCGATAATACGGTACAATCTGGCCGCGGAAACAGGCGAGGATGACGATGAAATCACCGTTTGATGTGCAGGGCAAGGTCGCCATTATCACGGGCGCGTCACGCGGCATTGGCTTGGCGATCGCGCAGGTGTATGCCGCGGCGGGCGTCAAAGTGGTGTTGAGCAGCCGCAAGCAGGATCAGGTTGATGAAGTCGCCGCGCAAGTCAAGGCGCAGGGTGGCGAAGCGCTCGGCGTGGCGGCGCATAACGGCGACAAAGCTGCGCTGCAAGCGCTGGTTGTGGCGGCAGTCGCGCGGTATGGTGGCGTGGATATCCTCGTCAACAACGCGGCCACTAATCCGCACTTTGGTCCCGTCCTCGAAGCAGAAGACAGCCTGTGGCAGAAGACGCTTGAAGTCAACATCATGGGCAACGTGTGGCTGACGCAGGCGGTTGTGCCGCACATGCAGGCGCGCGGCGGTGGGAAAATCATCAACGTCGCGTCGGTGAATGGGCTGCGTCCCGGTACGCTGCAAGGCATCTACAGCCTGACCAAAGCGGCCGTCATCAACCTGACGCAGACGCTGGCGATGGAGCTCGCGCCGGAGAACATTCACGTTAACGCCATTGCGCCTGGCCTCACGCGCACCAAGTTTGCCCGCGCGCTGTGGGACAACCCCATGATTCTGGACCCGATTGTCGCCCGTACACCCCTGAAGCGCATCGGTGAGCCGGAAGATATCGCCGGGATCGCGCTGTATCTGGCGTCGCCTGCCTCTAATTACACAACCGGACAAGTTTTTGTGGTGGACGGCGGTTTGACGATTCCTATGCTGTAGAGCTCACCGTTTGGTGGATAGTCTACGGTCAAAAAATGAAACAAATGTGCTAAAATAGAAGCGAAATGAACGCATCTGGTCGGATGCAAATTCGGCGTCCACCGAGTACCACGCACGGAGAACCAACCTTGAGATTCTTGCTCTACACGGAAAAAACGCCCGCTCAGGCCTTGACTGCCATCAACGCGCGCATGCAAGCCAAAGAGAGTGCGTCGCGCGCGTCACTGGGAGGCTGGGTCGAAAAGAACGGCGCATTCGCGTTGAGCGTGTCGACGCCGGTGATCGGACGCTTTCACCGACGGACAGTCATGCGTGGGAAGATCGAACGCGAGAACGGTGTCACCACTGTGCGCGGCGACGTGCCGAGCGGGGTCGACAAACAGGGACAGATCGTCGTGTTTGTGGCGCTGGGGCTGCTAGCGGTGCTGCTGCTCACGAGCGGAAATGCCGTGCCCGCGCTGGCCGTGATTCCGTTGGGCGCGTACCTCTACATCCCTATGACGGGCGACCACACCAACTGTGATTTGCTCATGGGCGAACTTCAGCGCACGCTGAAGGCCAAAGAGAAGCCGCCCAAGAAATCGTCGGAAACCCGGGCGGCAGGCGCGGCCAAAGCGGTCAGCGCGAAACCGGCTGTCCCCCGCACCGCGACTACCCGATCCAGCAATGGCTCGACCACGGCTGCCCGTTCGACCAGCACAACGCGGAAGACTGGGACGGCTGCAACCAGTTCCAAGGCCGCCAGCAGTCAGCAGAAGCCGATGAGTTGGTGAGGACACTATGCGCCAGATGTCGTCGGAAGAGTACGACCGGATTGCCCGCTCTGACTGCTTCGTCTGCCGGATTGTGGCGGGGAATCCGCTGGTGGCCAATCCACGCATCGTCTACGAGGATGCCCATGTGATCGCTTTCCTGAACCAGTTCCCGACGCAGGCAGGCTATACGCTGGTGTGCCCTAAGCGGCATATCGAACGCTGGGAGAGCGAGCTTGACGACATGGAATGGATGCATCTGCAAAGCGTGGTGCGAGCGGTTGCGCGCGCCGTCGCCGAGGTGACGGGGGCGATGCGGATCTATGTCGCTTCGCTCGGCAGCCCGGAACGCAACCCCCATGTGCATTTCCATGTGTGCCCGTGCCCGCCGGGGACGCCCTTCGAGCAGCAGCAGTTCGCCGCGATGGATTTCCAGGACGGCCAGTATGTGCAGCTCAGTGACGCGCAGCTCGACGAACTGGCGCAGGCGCTTCGTGCGCGGCTTTCAACCTAAAAACTTGTGTGAAAGGATACTTTTGATGAGCGATATTCTGTTAGTCAACCGCTACGACACTGTCACCGTGCTCACCCTCAACCGTCCGGAAGTGCGCAACGCCGTCGACGCCGACTTGATGACCGCGCTGCATGACGCGCTCAAAGTCTGCGAGACTGATGGTTCGCGCGTCGTCGTGCTGACCGGAGCGGGTGGGGCGTTCTGCTCCGGCGCGGATATCAAGAAAGCCGTAGCGAACGGCTTTTCCGCCGAGGAAATGCACCGCGTGTTGAACGAAGTCTACGGACCGACGCTCAAGGCGATCCGCTCGCTGCCGATGCCCGTGATCGCGGCGGTCGACGGCTACGCGGCGGGCATCGGCTGTGACATGGCGCTGGCCTGCGATATCCGTCTGCTGAGCGAGCGCGGCAAGTTCGCCGAACTCTTCATCCGCGTTGGGTTGATCCCCGATGGCGGTGGGACGTATCTGCTGCCGCGCATCGTTGGGTTAGGGCGGGCGCTCGAACTCATGTATACGGGCATGGATGTCGATGCCGAAGAAGCGTATCGCATCGGCATGGCGAATCGCATTTACCCGGTCGGGACATTCATGGAGGATGTGATCAGCTACGCGGGGATCATCAGCCAGAAGTCACCGGGGGCGCTGTGGCGCGGCAAGCAGGCCATGCTGCATTCGCTCGACAGCACCTATGCCGAGGCGCTCGACCGCGAGCATGAGCATCAGCGGGCGATCTTCAACTCGGAGGATGGTATCGAAGGCTTTATGGCCTTCGCGCAGAAGCGCGCGCCCGTATGGAAAGGGCGCTGAAGAAGTAAATTGGTGTGGCAGGTAAGCGTAAGCGTCTTCACCTGCCACAATTACCCCTCCGACAGTGTGTCTAATACCCACAAGCGTAGTGAGCTGGTTTTGCCTCTCCTGCAAACGGTTTCAGCGAAAATACACGGTTTGCCTGCTTACCTGTTATCGATTTCACAAGCGAACTCCGACACTGTGTACGAATAGATCGAGAAAAGTTTCACGATTCTGTGCATCACACGGACGCTACTTTTCCATAGAATGAAAAGCACAAGCAGCATAACCTAATCGTTATTCGATTAATGCGCAGCCTGTATTTATCTCCCCATCGAGCCTGACAACCGGTGTATTTTGAGGAGTCGCTATGACTTTGTCTGTTCACGAAACGATTGAAATTACGAGGCCTGTTACGTCGACCTATGCGGAGATCCTCACCCCGGAAGCCCAGAGTTTCCTCGCCAGGCTGGCGCGCGCCTTCGAAGCGCGGCGCCGCGAGCTGCTGCAGCGCCGCGCCGACCGTCAAACTGAGATCCGCACGGGGCACCTGCCGGACTTCCTGCCGGAGACCCAGGCGATTCGTGATGGCGACTGGCGGGTTGCGCCCATCCCCGCGGACTTGCAGGATCGCCGGGTGGAGATCACCGGGCCGACCGACCGCAAGATGATCATCAACGCGCTGAACAGCGGCGCGAAGGTGTTCATGGCCGACTTCGAAGACTCGAATGCGCCGACGTGGGACAATCTGCTCGATGGTCAGATCAACCTGCGCGATGCCATTCGCCGCACGATCACGTTCACCAATGAGACGGGCAAGCAGTATCGGCTCAACGAACAGACGGCGGTGTTGATGGTGCGTCCGCGCGGTTGGCATCTGGTCGAGAAGCATTTCCTCGTGGATGGTGCGCCGATCAGCGGCAGCCTGTTTGATTTTGGACTGTACTTCTTCCATAACGCCCGTGAACTGCTCGACCGGGGCAGCGGCCCGTATTTTTACCTGCCGAAGATGGAAAGCCATCTCGAAGCGCGGCTGTGGAATGATGTGTTCAATCTGGCGCAGGACGAACTCGACATCCCGCGGGGCTCCATCCGCGCGACCGTGCTGATCGAGACGATCCTCGCCACGTTTGAAGCGGATGAAATCCTGTATGAACTGCGCGACCATTCCGCTGGGTTGAACTGTGGGCGCTGGGATTACATCTTCAGCTACATCAAGAAGTTCAGCCACCGCCCGGACTGCATTCTGCCCGACCGCGCGCAGGTCACGATGACGGTGCCGTTCATGCGGGCGTACAGCCAGTTCGTGATCAAGGTGTGCCACAAGCGCGGCATTCACGCGATGGGCGGCATGGCGGCGCAGATCCCGATCAAGCAGGACCCGGAAGCCAACGAAACGGCGCTGGCCAAAGTGCGCGCCGACAAACTGCGCGAAGTGCAGGACGGTCACGATGGCACCTGGGTCGCCCATCCCGGCCTCGTGGCGACGGCCTTCGCCGTGTTCGACCAGTATATGCCGGAGCCTAACCAGATCAGCCGCCAACGCGACGATGTACACCCGACCGCTGCCGAATTGCTGCGACCCAGCGAAGGTATTATCACCGAACGCGGCCTCAAGTGGAATTTGCGGGTGGGCATTCAGTATCTGGAAGCGTGGTTGGGGGGTAATGGCTGCGTGCCGCTCTACAACCTGATGGAAGACGCCGCGACCGCGGAGATCAGCCGCAGTCAGGTGTGGCAGTGGCTGCATCACGGTGTGACGCTGGAGGACGGTCGGCAGGTGACGCCCGCCTTGTTTGATCGCCTATTTGAGGAAGAGATGGAGTCGATCCGCGCTGAGGTGGGATCGAAGCGCTTTGATGGGGGGCATTTCCGGACTGCGGGGATGCTGTTCAGCGAGATGATCCGGAAACCGATCTTTACTGAATTTCTGACCTTACCCGCGTACGAGAACTTGGAGTAGCTGTGATGAATAACCCGACTCTGTTGAACCAGTACTGGCAGCGTAACGAACGCTGGAACGGCATCAAACGTCCGTATACGGCGCAGGATGTGCTCAAGCTGCGCGGCAGTATCCACATCGAATACACGCTGGCGAAGCTGGGCGCGGAACGCCTATGGGACCTGCTCACGACCGAACCCTATGTCAACTCGCTCGGCGCGGTGACGGGCAATCAGGCGGTGCAAATGGCGCAGGCTGGGTTGAAGGCGATCTATGTGAGCGGCTGGCAGACGGCCGCCGATGCCAACACCTCCGGGCAGATGTACCCGGATCAAAGCCTGTACCCGGTCAACAGCGTGCCCGATCTGGCGCGGCGCATCAACAAATCGCTGACCCGCGCCGATCAGGTGCAGCATCTGGAAGGCAAGGAAAATGTCGATTACTTCCTGCCGATGGTCGCGGACGCGGAAGCGGGCTTTGGCGGCAACCTCAACGCCTATGAACTGATGAAAGACATGATCGATGCGGGTGTGGCGGGCGTGCACTTCGAAGATCAACTGTCCTCCGCCAAAAAGTGCGGGCATCTGGGCGGTAAAGTGCTCGTGCCGACCCAGGAAGCGATCAACAAGCTGGTCGCGGCGCGCCTCGCCGCCGATGTGCTCGACGTGCCCACGCTGATCATCGCCCGCACCGACGCCGACTCCGCGACGCTCATCACCAGCGACATCGACGACCGGGACAAGCCGTTCCTCACCAGCGAACGTACGTTTGAAGGCTTCTACGGCGTCCGTCACGGGCTGGAAAGCGCGATTGCGCGCGGCCTGTCCTACGCGCCGTATTCCGACATGCTGTGGATGGAAACGTCGCATCCCGATCTCGACGAGGCGCGGCAGTTCGCCGAGGCGATTCACCGCCAGTTCCCCGGCAAAATGCTCATGTACAACTGCTCGCCGTCCTTCAACTGGACGCGCAATCTCGACGCCGGGACGATTGCCAAGTTCCAGCGCGAACTCGGGGCGATGGGCTACAAGTTCCAGTTCATCACGCTGGCGGGCTTCCACTCGCTGAATCTCGGCATGTTCGAGCTGGCGCTGGGCTACCGCGGCGAAGGCATGACGGCCTATGCACGCCTGCAGGATCGCGAATTCGAACTCGCGCACACTGAAGGCTACAAAGCCGTGAAGCATCAGACGTTCGTCGGCACGGGTTACTTCGACGCGGTGCAGCAGGCGATCATGCAGGGGCATTCGTCCACCGTGGCGCTGGAAGGTTCGACCGAGCAGGAACAGTTCACCGAAGAGGCCAAGCCAGTCTGAGGTGGCGTTAGCAAGTTGCATGGTTTCACTGTTGGAGGGGCAGGGCACGTCTTGCCCCTCCACCTAACAGGGGTAGGTTATTCATGCTTCCTATTGGGTAGAGGTTTTCTTCGCCTAAACCGTGTAGGGACGAGGCATGCCTCGTCCCTACAATTAAAAACCTACCCCTGAAAGTGCACCCCACTGGTACGTCGTAGCTGCCTAATGCAGAGCGGGTGACTTGAGTACCGCATTTGCATTGATAAACCGTAGATTTCAAACGTAAATTTCATGAGGGATGAATGAAGTTTACGCTCTCCTTGCGCTATTGTATAAATATCGGCGCAATCGCAGAGAGCACAATGATCCCCTCCGATTTCTCGTATACGACAACTGATGTTCAGGAGACCCAAGCTAAGATCCTGATTGTTGATGATGAAATCGTCAATCGCATTCTCCTGAAGCGCATCCTAAAGAATCAACATCAACTTTTCGAGGCCGACCGCGCGGATGCTGCGCTGGCGCTGCTGGAACAGGAGACGGTGGATTTGATTCTGCTCGATATTATGCTGCCCGGCATGAACGGGTTGGAGACCCTGCGCCAGATTCGCAGTCATCCCGCCACCCAGGATACTCCGGTGGTGCTCATCTCGGCGCTGGCGCAGAATCACGACATTGTGTCTGGCTTGCAGCTTGGCGCGAACGACTACATCACCAAGCCAATTGACGTGGAAGTGGTGCTGGCGCGCATCGAGACGCAGTTGAAGCTCAAGCGGATGATGGATTTGCAGAAGCGGATGATCCGCGAATTCGAGGCGTCGCGCGTCCTCAAAGATCGGCTGATGCGCATCGCGTCGCACGATTTACGCGCGCCGCTCACGCATATCAATATGGTGGAAACGCTGCTTCGACCCAGCCTCGCGCATGATCCCGACGCGCTGGGACTGCTCGACCTTTTGCAGCACACCGTCATGCAGATGAACGGATTCATCGAGGATTTTCTCGATGTGGCCGCGTGTCAGAATGGGCGCATCAGTCTGCAACTGCGCCCGGTGGCGCTCGGTGACTTGGTCGAGCCGGTGATCGAAGAGTTCAGCATGATGGCCGAGAGCAAAGGCATCACGGTGCAAATCGATCCGCTCCCCGGTCTGATGCACGCCGACCCGGCGCGTGTCACGCAGATTTTGAACAATCTCGTCAGCAACGCGCTCAAGTACAGCCCCAGCGAGACGATTGTGCGGCTGTGGTCCGAAGTAAAGCCCGGATTTGTGCGCTTCTGCATCGCGGATCAAGGACCGGGCATTCCGGTGAATGAGCGCAATCTGCTGTTCACTGAATTCGGCAAGCTCAGCCCGCGCCCCACCGCGAACGAAAGCAGCACTGGGCTCGGCTTGTGGATCGTCAAGCATATGGTGCTGCTGCATGGTGGTCAGGTAGGCGTAGATTGCCCACCTTCGGGCGGGTCGGTCTTCTGGTTTGAACTGCCTGAGTACCCCGAATAGCCAACAAAAAAGCGACCACAGCGGTCGCTTTTGATTCAAATGAGCGTTTAGGTGGCTTAGGCGCTCTGCGCGAGGACGCCCGTTTCGTACTGGCGCGCGCCAGCGATCTGCCCGGTGGCGTCGAAGCGCAGGATCGAAATACCGACGAACACCACGCGATGCCCGGTGGCGGTCACGCCTTTTGCCTTCCAGCGTACGGCTGCTTGATCACGCGCGACGACGATCCGTTCGACCGTGAACTGTACCGACTTATAGCCGGACAGCCACGCCGTCATGTGATCACTGATCGCGGCACGTCCGCGATGCTGAACCCCGTCCGCATCCTCAATCCACGCATTCGGCGCAAATTGCTCAAGGAAGTGCGACGAGTTGTCGGCGAGCGCTTGAACATAGCACTCAGCCGCGTCACGGATCGCTTGTTCGTTCATCATGATCATTTCCCCCTCGGCAAAAGGCGTGGGTGAACCACCACCCTTCACATACACCCCCCACTTTAACTGATGGCGGAAGGGGTCACAAAGTGCCAAAGACCGAACCTGCCTCCGTCTTTAGGCGGAGAAGGGCCGGATCTGACCGGGGAGGGGGTGCCTAGCTGGTTGGATAGGTGGCTAGGGGCGCAATCGGTAGGCGCACGGTGAAGGTCGTGCCCGTACCTTCCGTGCTGTTGACGTGAATCGCCCCGCCGTGCATTTCGACGGCCTGCTTGACGAGCGTCAAGCCTAACCCCGTGCCCGGAATCGAACCGACATTGCCCGCACGATGGAAAGTCTGGAAGAGATTGCCGACATCTTCCGGGGGAATGCCGATGCCATTGTCGGTGATCTCGATGATCGCATCGTCCGTTTCCCGGTTAAGGATGAACAACACCTTGCCGCCTTCCGGCGAGTACTTCACGGCGTTCGTCAGCAAGTTGATCAGAATCCGCCGGATCAAATCCTCGTCAATATAGGCGTCCTGACACAACCCGTCGCCGAAGAAGAGAATGCGGTGCTTGTCCCCGGCGATCCACTGAATCTCCGAGGTGATATCACGGCAAAGTTGGTCGAGGTCGACGGCCTTGCGGTTGATCTGAATACCGATCAACTCCGCGCGGCTGAGCAGCATGATATCGTCAAGCAGATGTGTCAGGTGCTTGATTTGCGTCTTAATTTTGCCGAGCAGTTCCCGACGGCGTTCCGGTGTGAGCCGATCATCGTAGAGGCGCAGGAGATCCGCGGAGGTGTGGATCGTCGTGAGCGGTGTGCGAAATTCATGCGAGATGGCGATGCCGAACTGCGCCCGCATTTCCGAAACGCGCCGTTCATACTGCATGGCTTGCCGCAGACGCATGCGGTTTTGGCGGCGGAGACGCTTGTGCAATTGCGCTTTCTTCAGCGCTATTCCCGTTTGATCCGCGAAGGCTTGGAGCAAATCAGCGTGCTTCTCCGCAAACGTGTTCGGCGTCTGACTATCGAGGAACAGGACGCCGATGACGTGGCCATCCGCCATGATGGGCGCGCCGATCAGCGAACGGACGCTGGCAAGCGGTGTTCCCTGTGCCCAGGCACACGGTGCTGGCTCGTCCTGATAGAGGCATACCTGACGTGTGGTCAGCATATCGCCGATGCACTGCATCTCGCTCAGCCTGAAGGTACCGGCGAAGCTGCCTGCGGGGTAGCCACGCTGCACCGCCACCTGCACCTGTTCACCGTGAATAAACAGCATGCGCAGCCCGTCAAAAGGGGGCATGACGCGCTGCAGGTGCCCCATGATCAGGTCGATCATCGGTTCCAGCGGGAGGATGCCATTTAACCCGGCGGCGACATCGCGCAGCGCTTCCGCGAACAAGCGCTGTTCACGTTCGCGTTGTTCGCTGTCGGCGAGGCTGCTGAACAACTGCGCGCGCTGGATGGCGAGGCTGATATGCTCGCTCAACGCAACGATTAAGCGTAAATCGGCGTCGCCGAGCTCCAAATCCCCGGTCGATTCGACGTTGAGGACACCGACAACTTGATCGTCAACAAACAGCGGCGCGGCAATCTCCGAACGGACGCCAGCAATTGCCTGTATAAACTCCGAATCGGTGCGGACGTCGCGAAGCAGCAGCGGGTGCTTGAGGCGCACGGCGCGCGCCATGATGCCGCGCTCCAGCGGAATATCGCCGAGGGTGACAATATAGCCGTGATGATGCTGTAACTTGAGGACATGACCTTCGACCAGATACAGGCTGACGAGGGTATAGCCAAACTTCTCGGCTACCCCATCTACAATCGCGCGGATCAAGGTTGGCAGATCCATGCTGCGGGAGAGGATGGTGCGCGCTTCGTGCAGCAGCGCCGATTCCTGCGCCTGCCGGGTGGCGATCTGATGCATGGTGCGCAGTTGTTCTTCGCTGTCGCGGATGGCGGTCACATCGTAGAGGGTGGTGAGGATGAACTGCCGCCCCCGCGAGATGAGCAGATCCCAGTTCATGATCGCGACGATTCGCTGACCATCTTTGCGCCGCGATTCGACTTCAATGTCGCGGAGCTGCCCGGCGCGCATGAACTGTTCCACCAGCTGCGCGCGCTGTTCCGGCGTGCTGTACACGGCGAGATCCAGCACCTGTTGGCCGAGCAGTTCGTCGCGTGAGAAGCCCGAAAGTTCGCAAGCGCGCGCGTTGATGTCAATGATCACGCCGTCCAGATTCGTCAGGCATTGGGGAATGCTGTAGGCGTGGAACAGCACCCGTACCTGATCGAAAAAGTCCCGGTTACCTTGCGCTTGCATCTGGTAGGTGCGGAGCGACTCCCGCAGCCGCTGCCAGGTGTCGGCATCGGGTGGTTCGACTTGACTGAGAATGGCTTCGAGATCAGTTCCCGACATAGTTAACCAGCACACACATCACATGAGCGGCGACTTCTTAGCCTCATCATATAGGATAGTCTAATTCATCTCTGAAGAGCGTAAACATGAGCGAACTGACTGAATTGAGGAAATCGATATCATCTGCTGCGAACAACGCCAGTTTGCCATTTTCAGCGTATAATCGGCGGCATGAGCAACCGAAACTTACCCGTACCCCGTCAACCCGCGCCGCTCGGCGACCGTGATGACCTGACGTTCAATTTTGCGGCTGTCTTGCCCGGTCAGGCCGGGAGCAAGCACACGCATCGCGCCTACTTCCGCTGGGTGGATCAGTATCTGGTCGACCTGACGGGCGTCAAGCCGACGCGCGGCCCGCAGCGGATTCAACGCATGTGCGCGCTGCCGATCCCGCTGCTGCAAAATTGCCTGAGCGCGACACAGCTCCGCGCATGGTTAGGGATGCTGTACAGCCGCGGGCAGGGCAAACAGGCGTTGATGCAGGCGCGCGCTTCGATCCTCACGCTGACCAGCTTGCTGGCGGAGGCGGGGTGGCTGGACGATTACGTCCCGGCGACGATGACGCGTGTCAAAATGCCGCGCGCCGAAGAGGGGCAGCGCCCCGGTCGCTGGCTCGCGACCGCCGAAATCCGCCAGTTGATGATCTCCGGTCGCAACATTGCCACCAGCGACAACCAAATGCTCCGCAACAATGTCGTCATGACGATGCTGTGCACGATGGCGCTGCGTCGCGAAGAGCTGGCGCTGGCCCGCTGGGAAGACATCAGCAAGCAGAATGATCGGGTGGTGCTGCGGGTACACGGCAAGGGGAAGAAAGCCGCGTTTGTTGATATGCCGCGCGCCGTGATTTTAGCGCTGGAGAACTGGAACCGGGCTATTCGGCGGGGCGGGCCTGCGCCGCACCCGACATCGCCGCTCATCCGGCGCATCTGGAAAGGCGGGCGCATCAGTCGTTTCGGATTGTCGCCGAACGGTATCTGGATCATCATCGACAACGCGGCGGCGGATGCACAGATCGGGCATGTTGCGCCGCACGACCTGCGCCGCTCGGTGGCTGGGACGCTTCAGCATGCGGGCGTGCCCATCGAAAAGATCAGCCGCCTGCTGCGGCATAGCAACGTCGCTGTGACCGAACGCTACCTCAGCCGTCTGCCGCAGGCGAACGAGGGCGCGATCCTCATGAGCGACGCGCTCGGCCTCGACGACGACAGCGACCCCTTCGCGTTCTAACCTCACAGCATATTAACCACAGAGAGCACAGAGAAAAATTGAGAAATATCTCTGTGCTCTCCGCGTTCTCTGCGGTTCAAAGTTGCTTCTTAGTGAACGGGGACGGCTTCGAGCGCGAGGTCGTGCAGCGAGAGCACGGTGCGTTCGATGTTGGTTTCGTCGACCACGAACGAAATGCTGCACTCGGATGCGCCCTGCGCAATGGCGATCACGTTGACCGCATTGTTGCCGAGCGTGGTGAACACGCGCCCCGCCACCCCGGGTGTGCCACGCATCCCCGCGCCAACCACCGTCACCACCGAGACCTTTTGCATCACGTCGATGCCGTCGACATCCTGCCGCGCGATTTCTTTGGCGAGTTCTTCTTCAATTGAGGCTTTGGCCTGTTCGACGCGCTCATTCATTACCACAAAGCAGAAGTTCTGTTCCGACGAGGCCTGCGAAATCATGAGGATGTTTGCGCCTGCGCGCGCCGTCGCGAGGAAGGTGCGTCCCGCGATGCCCGGCACGCCGATCATGCCTTTGCCCTGCACGGTGACGAGGCTGACGTTACGCACAGCAGTGACCGCCTTGATCACTGTGTCGGTCGGCTCGGCCACTTCGCTGATGAGCGTGCCGGGATGCTTGGGATTGAACGTGTTACGCACACGCATGGGAATGCCCTTGTTCAAAATCGGCTGTACCGTCTTGGGATGCAGCACCTTCGCCCCGTAAAACGCCAGTTCGCCGACTTCCGTGTAGGAGATGTTCGGCAGCACGCGCGCGCGCCGGTCGATGCGCGGGTCGGTCGTCATGACGCCGTCGACGTCCGTCCAGATGATCAGTTCATCGCTGTTAGAGTATGCCGCGAAGATGGCGCCGCTGTAGTCGCTGCCGCCGCGCCCGAGCGTGGTGATCTGGCCATCAGGCGTCGCGCCGATGAAACCCGTCAGCACCGGAACAATGCCCTGATCGAGCAGGGGGACGAGGGCGCTCTGAATGCGGCGTTCGGTCTCTTCCCAGTTGGGCGTGGCGCTGCCGAAGCGGTCATCGGTGACGAGGAACTGGCCAGCGTCGAAAGCGCGCGCGTTGATGCGAGCGTGACGCATCACGGCGGCGACGATGCGGGAGCTGAGGCGTTCGCCAAAAGCGACAATCGAATCGCTGATGCGGGGGGTGGCTTCGCCGAGAATGTTGATGGCATTACACAGTTCGGTGTGCTGCGAGAGCAGGATTTCGATGTCGTTCAGCACATCACCGCGATTCTTACCGGGCACAGTCAGCAGGTTGACGACTTCGTGATGGCGGTCACGTAGTTTTTGCGAACACGAGAGGTAACCCCAGCGGTTGCCCGCCGCCGCTTCGCGCACGGAGCCGATCAATTGGTCGGTGACGCCGGACATCGCCGAGACGACCACGATCACGCGGTTGCCCTGCGCGACCGATTCCCCGACGATATTCACAACATTGCTGATGGCTTCCGGACTGCCGACCGACGTCCCGCCAAACTTCATGGTGATGGTTTGCATGATGATGTCCCCTTGAGCGAAATAAAAAGCGCGTGACCCCGGGGTCACGCGCTTTGTTTGTCTATCGTCCTGCTCAGACTTTACGGCAAGCGTAAGCGACCCCGCACATCACTATGTGGAGTAGTCATACCCATACCGGTAGTCATCGAGCAGTAAATTGTTGGCACGATTGGTCTCCTGCACAACGCTAGTAGATATGCTAACGTTTTCCTATAGTCGTGTCAAGAAGTTGACAGCTAAAGTTAAAAGGTACAAGTTAAAAGTAAGGTGCTGCGGACTTTTAACTGTCTACTTTTAACTTTCAACTTGATCTAGGAGTCGTTATGCCCTGTACTATCCGAGTCTTGACGCCCGAAGGGCTGCTACCCGTCGATTACACCGCTGCGTCGCTCAACGAGGCGGCGCGCTACGAACCCGCCAACGGCGTGTACACCGTCGGCAACACGTTCGATACTTATAAGGCGCTCAAGCTGACCGCGCATCTCGACCGCATGGAAGATTCAGCGCGGCGGGCGCACATCTCGCTCACGCTGAATCGCCCCCGACTGCGCGGGGCACTCCGTGAGCTGATCACACTGGCAGGCTATGGCGACGTGCGCTATCGCATCACCGTGCCCGCCGACCAACCAGATCGCTTCATCCTGAGTGTGGAGCCGTTCAAGGGCGTTCCGCCCGAGGTGATCGCCAACGGTATCCGTGTGATCACTGCGCCGGACAGCGCCCGTCAGAATGCCGAGGCCAAAACCACGGGCTGGATGCATGACCGCGAAAAGCTGGAGTCAACGCTGCCGACGGGGATCTACACGTCGCTGCTGCTCGATGCGGCGGGGCACGTGCTGGAAGGGGCGACCAGCAATTTCTACGCAATTCTCGATGGGGTGCTGTATACCGCCGGGGAAGGTGTGCTGCCGGGTATCGGGCAGCAGATTGCGCTGGAAGTCGCGGCGGATGTGCTGCCCGTACGCCGCCAGCCGATTCATGTGAATGATGTGCCGCGCGTGAGCGAAGCCTTTATCACCAGCGCCAGCCGCGGGATTGTGCCTGTCGTCGAGATTGACGGGATCAAGCTGGGTGACGGCACGCCGGGCGCCCTCACCAGGCAGCTCCGCGACCGCTACGAAGTCGCCAAGCAGAAGTATCTGGAAGAGTTGTAAAGAAAGAATGAACCACAGAGAACACAGAGGAGAAATCTTGATCGGTTTCTCTGTGTTCTCCGTGTTCTCTGCGGTTAGATTTTGTGTTTTTAGTTTTGTTCGGCTTGGGTGCGTAATTGCTCTTTGACATCTTGCGGCAGGTGCTGCCACGGGATGTCGAGGAGGGCCGCTTCCAGCCCATACAACATATTGAGCGAGACTTCACGCGGTCGACTGGCTTTCAGGCGGCGGTAGACCGCCACTGAACCGAGGCGTTCAAGCTCCTCGAAAGTCGTGATGCCGATTTCGGCGAGCCATTCGCGGCTCTTCGGACCGAGCTTGCGCAGGTCAGCCATTTAATCGACTTCGATCGGCGCTTTGAAATCGTAGATGCCGTCGCGTACCGCCCAGCGGCGGCCATCGGTGCGGCAGGTGAGGATTTCGCCGCTGCGGACGACTTCGCCGCCGCATTCCGGGCAGGCGAACAGCGTTTCGACCGAGCGATTGTCGGGTGTCGGCCCGGTGGCGATGCTCTTGGTGAAGATGCTCGGCGAATACAGCAATCCGGTCGCTTGGAGCGCGCTGTCCATGCCGACCAGTAGATTTTGCGGCACGTACTTCTTGAGCGGCTGCAGGCGGAAGAACGAAACAGGCACGCGTGTTTTCAGATCAAACCCGGCGCGCCCCAGTTCCTGCCGAATGTGCTCCGGGTGAAAGTCGAAGTTGAGTTCGACAAATTCGACCGGGTCGAGATCATTTGGATCCCACGCCTGCTTGTTCAGCGCGTGCCGAACGATAGCCTTAAGGTTGCGTTTGTTGGCATGTTCGAGAATGAGCATGCCGCCCGGCGACATCACGCGGCGAATTTGGTTGAGTACGCGCGTCACATCCGACATGTGATGCAGCACGCGCACGACTGTCACGCAGTCGAAGATGCCCGGCTGGAAGGGCAGTTTATAGGCGTCAGCGGCCACGTAGATGTAACGCGGCGACCGCCCGAGATGTTCCTGCGCATCCTGCAAATTCGAGAGCGCGTAGTCGAGCACGATCACCTGCTCGAAATTGGCGTATTCGTTGGTGAGCCGCCCAAAGCCTGCGCCCACTTCCAGCAGGCGCTGCCCCGTTTTCGGCAGCAGCTTGCGTAGCGCGATGCGCTCAACGCGGTCTTCGTATTCGCGTCCGCGCCCCTCCCAGAAGTCGGTACGGTAATTCGAACCTTCGTAATCGCAGATGCGGGGTTGGGAGTCGGGCTTGGACATTCTCATCTCTCACTGGGCAAACTTCTGGACTGATTTTATCACAGGTTGACGGCCTGAACCCGACGCGAATCCGGCTATTATGCACTCTTTAACGATGGCGAGAATGGATAGAGCAGTCGGGGCGTCCGTCCGCCGTAGAAACGAAGGGACGCGCTGCGGCGCGTCCCTTCGAAGCTTATTCGCATTGAGAACCGCACTTCCCACTCCGACGGGTGCGCTATGGTGAATTGCTCTGCGCGTAGCTCCCATCGTAGTTCTCGGGCGGCACGGCCTGACTCTGCATCGTGGTCACGGCCTGCTGGTTGATCGTTTCCGGCGAAGAATCGCCTTCATACAACTGCGGGCGCAGCAGTTCGTCGAGCGCGCGAATCCCGCCGATGGCGACCAGTCCCGTCGGGATCGGCTGGTTAGCCATGGGCACAGGCTCATCATCCAGCGTGTAGCCCAAGCCGGCGGTCTCCGAGAAGCCCGGCCACGGATCGCGCGAGTAATCGCTGTCCGCCATCAGATAAATCGGCTCCCCGCTGATCGCGTCGGCGGCGAACTGGGTGGCCTCAGCGAAGTTATCGGGCAGGTTGAACAGCGCGCGGACAATCGGCTCAAAGGTGAGGCGCAGGTTGTTGATCGGGTCGTGGAGCTGCGTCTCCGACACGGGGATCACCGCGCGGACGTCCAGCGCGACGGGCAACTCCTCGTTGATGGGTACGTCCAAATCGAGCGCGACGGGCAGTTCTAAACCCGCGGGCAGCGACAAGTTCACGCTGGCGTTGTTGAGCACGCCGACCCCGGGCAGGGTGATGGTCGCATTCACGATCAGCGGCACGGACTGTGTCAGCACGACGGTGGTCTGCGTTTCCAGCGGCACATTGAGCACAACCGGGATAGTATCGCGGACGGGGATCGTCCAGTCGATGGTCGCTTCGTCCAACCCGACGAAACTGCTGTGCAGCCCGGTGAGCAGGGGCGACGCCACGTTGTTCTTGATGTCGAAGATCAGCAGGAGCAGCACCACCAGCACGATGATCAGAATCAGATTGACGATGAACGAGAACAGAATCATGAAGTTCTTGATACCGCTGCCGATGGCTTTCAACGCGCGCATAATCGCCCTTACCTTCGTGAATAGTCCGCTGCTGAAACTATACACTAACCCAAGGCAGCGCGGCAATGAGAATAGGTTGACAGTGATCAGTTCACAGTATTCAGTAGGAAAAGCAAATGATCTCGTCTAGGAATTCATTTGAAAGATACTTAGTTTTCGCTTGTAGGGGCAAGGCGCGCCTTGCCCCTACAAGCGATATTGCGAATATCCGGATGGGCTCTGATGCAAAGTGGGGATGCAGACAAGGAGTGTAAATGGGAGGGGCGCAGCATTGCTGCGCCCCTCCCTGAGTGAGTGATTTTAACTGTTCACTGTCAACTTCGGTTACAGTCCGGCTTCGGCGCGGAGGGCAGCCGCCTTGTCGGTCTGTTCCCACGGCACGCTGATGTCATCGCGACCAAAGTGACCATACGCGGCGACCTGCTTGTAGATCGGGCGGCGCAGGTTCAGGTCGCGGATGATGGCGGCGGGGCGCATGTCGAAGTGCTTGCGGATGATCGCTTCGATCTGTTCGTCAGGGATGACGCCCGTGCCGAAGGTTTCGACGGCCAGCGAGGTCGGCTGCGCGACGCCGATGGCGTACGACACCTGCAGTTCAAAGCGCTTGGCGATGCCTGCCGCGACGATGTTCTTGGCGATATAGCGCGCCATGTATGCCGCGCTGCGATCCACCTTCGTCGGGTCCTTGCCGGAGAACGCGCCGCCACCGTGACGGGCGACGCCGCCGTAGGTGTCGACGATGATTTTACGGCCAGTCAGGCCAGCGTCGCCGAGCGGGCCACCAGTGACAAAGCGACCGGTCGGGTTCACAAAAATGCGGGTGTTGTCGTCGAGCAGGTGCTGCGGCACGACGCGCATGATGATCTCTTCGATCACGGTCTTGCGGATTTCTTCCTGCGAAACTTCCGGTGCATGCTGGGTCGAGACGACGATGGTGTCGACGCGCTTCGGCTTGCCGTAGGCGTATTCGACGGTCACCTGGCTCTTGGCATCGGGGCGCAGCCATTCGATTTCGCCCGCCTTACGCGCTTCGGCGAGGCGGCGGGTCAGCTTGTGCGCCAGCGAAATGGTCAGCGGCATCAGTTCCGGCGTTTCGTCACAGGCGAAGCCGATCATCATGCCCTGATCGCCCGCGCCCGTCGCTTCGATTTCTGCTTCGCTCATCTGGCCTTCGCGGGCTTCCAGCGCCTTGTCGACGCCCTGCGCGATATCCGACGACTGTTCCTTAATCGAGACCATCACGCCGCAGGTATCGGCGTCAAAGCCGTACTTGCCGCGGGTGTAGCCGATGCCGCGCACGGTTTCGCGGACGAGTTCTTCGATATCAACGTACGTGCTCGTGGTAATTTCGCCAAAGACGAACACGATACCCGTCGTGGTGGAGCTTTCGCACGCGACACGCGCATTCGGATCATTCGTGAGAATCGCGTCCAATACGGCGTCCGAGACCTGATCGCACATCTTGTCCGGGTGGCCTTCCGACACTGACTCCGACGTGAAGAAGTAGCGGGGGGAGGACATGAAAGTCGAGCCGGCAGCCTGCTGTTGTTGTTGCACCATGAGAGTGTTAGCCTCCAATAAAAAAGACGTTTCTCCGGCAGGGAAACGTCTTCAGCTTAATCACTGATTTATCCGCTCATCTGCCAGAGGTATTGCTCTGGACGGAATTGGCACCTACCCGGCGCTCCGGGGGTTGCCGCGAGATCAACGAGCCGTTCTCTCCCTCGCTCTGGATGAGTGCAGTCCGACATAACGCGTCATAACTGCATTAGGATTCACTATAGCATTGTGTCGGGGTGTTGGCAAGCCAAAAGTGCCTGCGGTCTCTGAATAATCTGTAAAGACCAGCGGCGCAGGCTGGGAATGTTCAGGTTTTCTATCACATGTGAGATGTGTACAGACGGGGATATTGGCGGTGTGACTTTCAGAAGAAACGAAAGGGCGCAGTTGGCTGCGCCCTGGCGGAAATCCTTGAGGTTGCGTACCAGTTAGCGGTGGGCGCTCGGGCGTTCCAGATGCGCCATGAATTCGCCGCGCGTGATGTGATCCGTTCGGAAGTGGCCGAGCATCGCGCTGGTGGTCATGCTCGATTCGTGCTTCTTGACGCCGCGGATCATCGAGCACATGTGCACGCCATCAGCGACGACCGCCACACCCTGCGGGTCGAGCACTTCCTGAATGAAGTCGGCGATCTGCCGGGTCATGCGTTCCTGCACCTGCAGGCGATGCGCGAACATGTCCACAATGCGCGGAATCTTCGACAGCCCGACAACTTTGTCACGCGGGATGTAGGCGACATGAACCACCCCATAGAAGGGGAGCATATGGTGTTCGCACAGGCTGTTGAACTCGATGTCGCGAACGATCACCATGTCGTCATAGTCGACATCAAAGAGCGCGCCATTCAGCAGTTTAGCCGGGTCGGTCCGGTAGCCATCCAAGAGTTCCTCGTACATGCGCGCGACACGGTTGGGGGTCTTGAGCAGCCCTTCGCGGCTGGGGTCTTCGCCCACCGCTTCGAGAATTTTGACCATCGACGTTTCAATTTTGTCGTGATCCACAGGCGGCAATCCTAACTCAAAGGCCTGCATGAATTCGGGTGATTGCATTTTATCGTGCATCACAGTAAGCATATCACCATCATCATGTCTGTGGAAGCGATTCATGTCGCTCAGCAGCTTATCCATTTGACCACCATTCCATTACAGCTTCAGTCCTAGTCACAGCAAAGACAGGGTATAACGGTGACTTAAGAAGGACATGAATTTCAGTCAGGTTTAAGCAAACGTTCACTATTTTTGCGAATGCGGTAGAATTAGGCGGCTTTTGTTTGCGAGGATACTCTATGAACTTGATCGATTATGGGCGCATTCTTCTCCGTCGAGGCTGGATTATGATCCTGCTGGCCATCCTCACCGCGGCCAGCGCGTACCTGATCAGCCGCCAGCAGACGCCGATCTACCGTTCGACCCAACTGGTCTTGATTCAGCCAGCGCGTACTGACCTCGGCCTGACCGAAGCCCTGATTCGTTTGATGCAGTCCTATCGCGTGTATTTGAGCAGCACCGACCGCGCGCAGCAGGTAATCGACTCCCTTGACCTCGACATGACCCCCGGCGATTTGCTGGCTGCGGCAACTTTCACCGCGGACAGCAACCGTTTCACCATGCAGATCGACATCGACCTGCCGGATGGTGACATGGCGAACGATATCGCCTATGAATGGGGCAGTTTGCTCGTACAGTACCGCAACCGGGAAAATCAGACCGTGCAGCAGTCGGATCGCATCACGGCGCTGCTGGTGGATCGTCCGCAGTATGGTTTACTGCGCCCCAACGTGCCCATCAATACGGCGGCGGGCGGGCTGATCGGCTTCGGCCTCGGCGCGGTAATTGTGTTTGTGCTGGAATATCTCGAAAGTGCCATTGTGCGCCGCCGCGACGATGTCGAACGCTCGCTCGGCTTGCCTGTCTTATCCACCATCCCGGAGTAAACTGACTTGGCGAAAGCAACCCTGATCACCCTGACTGACCCGCGTTCCGCCGCGGCGGAGGCGTATCGTTCGCTGCGCACGAACCTGATGTTCGCCAGCGTCGAACGTCCGCTGGAAACCCTGCTGGTCACCTCATCGGCGCAGAGCGAAGATAAGAGCGTCGTGCTGGCCAACCTCGCCGTGACGTTTGCGCAGGCAGGCAACAAGACCATCATCGTGGATGCGGATCTGCGTCGCCCCGCGCAGCACGAGCTGTGGGGCATTGCCAATGAGCGTGGCCTGACGGACATGATTTTGCAGGACAGCGCCATGTCGTCGCCGCCGCTGGTGGCGACCGATATCCCGAACCTGAGTGTGCTCCCGAGCGG
>JAYRZU010000061.1:0-43868 GCA_041916315.1 Anaerolineae bacterium | reverse complement strand
CGCTTTCGCGACGTTATCCCAGACCCAAAGGCAGGTTAGCTACGTGTTCCTCACCCGTGCGCCACTCTCTTGCGATCGTTCGACTTGCATGTGTTAAGCACGCCGCCAGCGTTCATCCTGAGCCAGGATCAAACTCTCCGTTATTGTTTTGGCTCTTTCTGTCGCACTTTTCTGTTGTTAAGGTGCATTCGGCAACTTGTTTGCAAGTCGCTTACTATTTTGCGAATTATACTCCAACTTCGCTCCCAGTCAAGACCGTTTTCCGCCTAATGCTCGAACGTATCGACACACCACGCGACAAAAAACACGGCTCTATGGTCCGGTGACCGTCATAGATGCCGGGTCGTGACTATTTGAGTTGTAATCGGATGATTGGGGTCTGCAGGCTGTTGCCCGCGCATCCAGAAGTCAGAAGTTCGAGAATTATACCGGAAGCTAACCCTCAGTCAAGGCTGATTTCCCCTCAATCCAACACTGCGGATTGCCAGCACCCGCAGCCTGCTGACGATTCTGGCAATTCGCCTGCTGATCCCTCGGAAAAGCGTTACAATCACCGAAGTTAAAGGGAGCTTACTTTAAAGGAGTCACTTTTTATGGCCTACCAGTTCCCCCAAATTACCAGCTATGAACCCGTCGCTGCGAACGAAGCGATCCTCATCGCCAGCGGCGACCTGCGCCTGTCTGCGAACCAAAAATGCTGGGCGGCGCAGGCCGGGATGGAAGCTACGGTGATCGCCGCGTTCGCGCGCGAAGGCATCACCGTCAAGCGCGGACACCCCTACGACCCCGCCGAACAGCATGGATTCATCAGCAACCAGCGTATGGGCATGGACGTGTTCAAGTCGATTGACCCGAACGCCAAGCTGATCGTCGCGGAAGCCGTGTGGCAGTACAGCCATCATGTGCTGGCTGGTCTGCGCAGCCACCGCGGCCCGATTCTGACGGTCGCCAACTGGAGCGGCGAATGGCCGGGGCTGGTCGGCATGCTCAACCTCAACGGCTCGCTGACCAAGGCTGGCATCAAGTACAGCACGCTGTGGAGCGAAGACTTCACCGACGAGTATTTCCTCAATGGCATTCGTCAGTGGCTGCAAACCGGCGAAATCTCGCACGATGCCAGCCACGTCCGCGACCTGAACGCCGCCGCCCTGCCCGCCGCCGAAGCCGAACTCGGGCGCAAGCTCGCCGAGCAGCTCCAGCGCGAAAAGGCGATTATGGGCATCTTCGATGAAGGCTGCATGGGTATGTACAACGCCATCATCGACGACGAACTGCTCAACCCGACGGGCGTCTATAAGGAACGCCTCAGCCAGTCGGCGCTGGTGGCGGGTATGCAGCTCGTCAGCGATGCGGAAGCGCAGGCCGTCCGCGCATGGCTGGATGCGCGCGGCGTCAAGTTCCTGACCGGGACCAACGAAGAGACCGAACTGACCAACGCGCAGATCCACGAACAGTGCAAAATGTACATCGCCGCCGTGCGCATCGCCGCCGAGTTCGGCTGTGACGCCATCGGCATCCAGTATCAGCAGGGTCTGAAAGACCTGGTACCCGCCTCGGATCTGGTCGAAGGTATGCTCAACAACCCGGATCGCCCGCCCGTCTACGATGCGCAGACCGGAAAAGAGCTCTACGCGGGCAAGGCGCTGCCGCACTTCAATGAAGTGGACGAAGGCGCGGGCCTCGACGCTTTGGTGACTAACCGCGTCTGGTCGGCGATGGGCTACGACCCGTCGACGACACTGCACGACCTGCGCTGGGGTGATCCCTACGGCGATCAATACGTGTGGGTGTTCCTGATTTCCGGCGCGGCTCCGGCCTCGCACTTCATCGGTGGGTACGCAGGCGCCTCCAGCGAACGCCAACCGAGCATGTATTTCCGGCTGGGCGGCGGCACCCTCAAGGGGGTCAGCAAGCCCGGCGAAATCGTGTGGAGCCGCGTCTACACCATGAACGACGCGCTGCATGTCGATATTGGCCGCGGCACAGTGATTGAACTGCCGCGCGAGGAAACCGAGCGCCGCTGGAGCCTGACCACGCCGCAGTGGCCGATTATGCATGCCGTGCTGCATGGCGTGAATCGCGATCAGATGATGGGGCGCCACAAAGCGAATCACCTGAATGTAGTCTACGCGCCGACGGCTGCCGAAGCGGACAAGGCGTTGGCGGCGAAAGCGGCCATGTTCGCCACGATGGGTCTGCACGTGCACCTGTGTGGGTCAGTACAGGTCGGTTAGGATTAGTATCGGGAGTGCGGGCACACCGCACTCCCGGTTAAGTTGCTTGACAGTCATCCTTAACGCTCTGATAATCAGGCTGTGGCAACGATTACAGAGCACAACTTCAACGTTTGAGAGACCATCATGCTGAAAACGCAGTTACTGCACCCGACGATTCTTCAGGTTCTCGGCGCCTCCGGTCATGGCAGCACTATCCTCATCGCCGATGGCAACTACCCCTTCATCACCCGCGCCAACCCCGCCGCCGAACGCGTCTACCTCAACTTCATGCCCGGCATTCTGACGGCGACGCAGGTGCTCGAAGGACTCGTCACTGCCATTCCGATTGAAGCCGCGCACGTCATGACCCCGCCCGACGGTTCAGATCAGGCGATTTTCACCGAATTTCGCAAGCTGCTGCCCGGAACAGAGCTGCAAAAACTCGGTCGCTTTGAGTTCTACGACATGGCGCGTGGCTCGGACGTCTCGCTGGTGATCGCCACGGGCGAACAGCGCATCTACGCCAACATTCTGCTCACGATCGGGGTTGTGCCCCCGCCCGCGGTGTAATCGATGGCGTTTACGGTCGTGATGCCGCAGCAGGGCAACAGCGTCGAAACGTGCATCATCTACCGCTGGCGCAAAAACATCGGCGAGCCGGTCGCCAAAGGTGAGATTCTGCTCGACATCGAGACGGATAAAGCCGTCCTCGAAATCGAAAGCGGCGCTGCTGGCCTCCTGCTGGAAACCTACTATCAGGCAGGAGATGAAGTCCCGGTCAAAACACCGATTGCGGTCATCGGGCAGGCGGGCGAACAACCCGCCGCCCTACCCGTCAGCGCCACCGACGCGCTCATGGCTTCCCCGCGCGCCCGCAAACGCGCCGCCCAAAACGGCGTCGACCTGACGACGCAGATCGGCTCGGGCGCGCAAGGCCGTATTATTGAGCGCGATGTACTCACGGCGACGCTGCCCCGGCTCACTCCGGCGGCGCGTGCCCTCGTAGAATCGGGTATGCCCATTCCGCCGAACGGTACCGGGCTCGGCGGCCGCATTACGAGTGAAGACGTGCTCGCGGCGGCAGCGGGTGAGACTAGCTCACCACCGCCCGCCGTTGAGCCTGAGCCGCAAGCGCTGAAACCACTTCCCACAACCACTGACCCTGTCACTATCGTTCCACTGCGCGGCGTGCGCAAAGTGACCGCTGAACGCATGCTCGCGTCGCTGCAAACCGCCGCGCAGCTCACGCTGACTGCGTCTGCCGATGCCCGCGCACTGCAAGCCTACCGCGCGCGCCTCAAGGCCAGCGACGCCCCGCTCGAGCTCAGCGACATCAGTTTCAATGATTTGATCCTGTTCGCCGTCGCCCGCACACTGCGCACCTTCCCTGACCTCAATGCCACGCTGACCGCTGACGCCATCTCGCAATATGCGACCGTCAATCTCGGCTTTGCGGTCGATTCGCCGCGCGGTTTGCTCGTGCCCGTCATTCGCGGCGCGGATCGACTGTCACTGCACGCGCTGGCGCGGGAGTCGAACCGGCTGATCGAGTCGGCGGGTAAGCTCACCAGCGCCGACCTGAACGGCGGCACCTTCACCGTGACGAATCTTGGAAGCTTCGGTATCGAAACCTTCACCCCCATCCTTAATCCGCCGCAGGTGGCGATCCTCGGCGTGGGGAAAATTGACCTAAAGCCGATTCAAATCGACGCCGACGTGCAGTTCATCCCGCATCTCCATCTGTCCCTGACTATTGATCATCGCGCCGTCGATGGCGCGCCTGCCGCGCGGTTCTTGCAGGCACTGTGTCGCAATCTCGCCCAATTCGATTTACTGCTCGCGTTCTAGAGGCCGCACCATGAATTCACACTTTGACTTGATCATCATTGGGGCAGGTGCGGGCGGCTATACAGCCGCCGAGCGAGCCGGCGCGGCGGGCAAACGCGTGCTGCTCATCGAAAAAGCGCAGTTGGGCGGCGTGTGCATCAACCGGGGCTGTATCCCGGCGAAAACACTGTACCAGTCGGCCAAAGTCTACCGCCAACTGCAGGAGACTGATCGCTTCGGCGTGCATGTGGACAGCGTGCGTTTTGACATGCGCGAGGTGATCGCGCGCAAGGGGCGCATCGTCGCCCAACTGCGCGATGGCGTGCGCCAGCAAATCGAGCGGCGCGGCGGTGTGATTCTGGAAGCGGATGCGCGGCTGATTGGACGGAAGGCCGTGCGTGCCGGCAACGTGACCTACACGGCGGAGCGCATCCTGATCGCCTCGGGCGCATCGCCTGTCATACCGTCCCTGCCCGGCATCGACCTGCCGCACGTCGTCACGCCGACCGAATTGTTCGAATACGAAACACTACCGTCCGCGCTTGTCATCCTCGGCGGCACCCCAATCGCGCTCAACCTCGCGGCGATCTACACGCTGGCGGGGAGCAAGGTCACGCTCATTACCGAACAGCCCGCGCTGCTGCCGGACATCGACGAGGAGATTCGGACGCTGCTGCTGCGCGACTTAAGTGCGATTGATTTCCACTTCAGCGCGCAGGTGAAGACCATCGCCGAGAAGTATGTGCGCATCACGGACGACGACCGGATGCACGACATCCCCGCCGATCTGGTTCTGGTCTGCGGTGAGCGCGCCCCTAACGTCTCTGGATTAGGGTTGGAAGATGCGGGCATCGACTTTGACACTCGCATCCATGTAGACGAATATATGCGCACCAACATCCCCGGCGTGTACGCCATCGGCGATGTGACGGGCATTTCCATGTGGGCACACAGCGCCGCTCGTATGGCGCAAGTGGCCGTCAATCACATGTTCGGCACGCCCGACCGTTTCCGCATTGATACCGTGCCCTTCTCGCTGCACACCTACCCGGAAATCGCGGCTGTGGGGCTGACGGAAGCTGCTGCGAAAGCGCGCGGTATTCCTGTCCGCATCGCCCGCCTGCCACTGACCGCCAACGCAAGTTATCTCATCGAGAACGACCAGCAGCGCGGTCTGTGCAAGATCGTCGTCGATCAACGGACAAACGTCGTGCTCGGCGTGCACCTGTACGGCGGCGAATGTTCGTCGCTCGTGGTCGGCGCGGCAGCCATGCTCGAAGATGAGTTCCGGGTGCAGGACGTGCAGCAGATGATCTTCGCGCATCCCACGTTATCCGAAGTGCTCCGCGATACCCTCTACGAGCTGCGCTAACCATGCCCAAATCCCTGCTGATTGACCCCAAAGTGGTCCGCCAGTCCGCTGAACTGACCGCGCCGACCATTCCGATCAATGCGTATGTGGCTGACCCGGTGGCGGAACGCGCCAAGTACGGTTCGGCCAATCTCGTCACCATCTACCGCGATATGCTGCTGATCCGCGAGTTCGAGACCATGCTTGACAAGATCAAGCGCGAAGGCAGCTATCAGGGCATCGAGTACAACCACCGCGGCCCGGCGCACCTATCCATTGGGCAGGAATCGGCGGTCGTGGGCATGGCCTACCACCTCGACGTGGCCGATCTGATCTTCGGCTCGCATCGCAGCCACGGCGAAATCCTCGCTAAGTCGTTCGTCGCCATCCGTAAGCTCGACGAAACGGCGCTCCAAGCGATCATGCAGGGTTACATGAACGGCGCGGCGCTGCGCGTGGTCGAAGCCTTCGAGCACACGTCGCTGCAGGATCGCGCGGTCGATTACACGCTGTACGGCACGCTGGCCGAAATCTTCGGACGGGCGACAGGCTTCAATCGCGGCATGGGCGGCTCGATGCATGCCTTCTTCCCCCTGTTCGGTGTCATGCCGAACAACGCCATCGTCGGCGGTTCGGCGGATATCGCAACGGGCGCGGCGCTCTTCAAGCTGGTCAATCGCCAACCGGGGATCGTGCTGGCTAACATCGGCGACGCGTCAATGGGCTGCGGCCCGGTGTGGGAAGCCATGATGTTCGCGGCGATGGATCAATACCGTACGCTGTGGGGCTTGGGCGGCGCGCCGCCGATGCTGTTCCACTTCCTCAACAACTTCTATGGCATGGGCGGCCAACCGGTCGGCGAGACGATGGGTTTAGGCGTACTGGCGCGCGTCGGTTGGGGCGTCAACGGGGAGGCAATGCACGCCGAACGCGTCGACGGCTTCAATCCGCTGGCCGTTGCCGATGCCCTTGAGCGCAAAAAAGCGATCCTGTTGGCGGGGCGCGGCCCGGTACTGCTCGATACCGTGACGTATCGTTTCTCCGGACACTCACCGTCCGATGCGTCGTCGTATCGCGAACGCGATGAGATCGACTTGTGGCGCACGTTCGATCCACTCGTCACCTATCGCGAGTACCTGATCACGAACGGTCATGCCGACGCCGCGCAGCTTGACGGGCTGCTCGACGATACAACGCGCCGGATGGAACGCGTGCTGACGGCGGCGATTGCGCCGGACGTGTCGCCGCGCGTCAATACGCAAATCGATACCATTGGCAAGTTCATGTTCGCTAACCAGATGCGCGACCGTCTGGCCGACGGTGCGCCCGAAGTGCTGCTCCCCGTCGAACACAGCCGCCTCGAAGTCACACGCGCGAAGTTTCGCTTTGGGCTGGACGCAGACGGCAAAGCGCTGCCGAAGCTGAAGTGCCTGACGTATGCTGAAGCGCTTTACGAAGCGATGATGCACCGCTTCTACATTGATCCGACGATGATCGCCTACGGGGAAGAGAATCGCGATTGGGGCGGCGCGTTCGGCGTGTACCGCGGCCTGACCGAGTGCTTGCCGTATCACCGCCTGTTCAACACGTCGATCAGCGAGGGCGCGATTGTCGGGACAGCGGTCGGCTATGCTTTGAGCGGCGGGCGCGTGGTCGCCGAACTCATGTACTGCGACTTCATGGGACGCGCGGGTGATGAAGTGTTCAACCAGATGTCCAAGTGGATCGGTATGTCAGGTGGGCTGCTGGAAATGCCGCTCGTGCTGCGTGTGTCGGTCGGCTCCAAGTACGGGGCGCAGCATTCGCAGGACTGGTCATCGCTGGTGGCGCACATCCCCGGTTTAAAGGTCATGTTCCCGGCGACGCCCTACGACGCGAAAGGCATGCTCAACCTCGCTCTGCGCGGCACCGATCCGGTTGTGTTCTTCGAGAGTCAGCGGCTGTACAGCGAGCCTGAGACGTTGGTCCCCGGCGGCGTCCCGCTCGACTACTACGAAGTCCCGCTCGGCGAACCCGCGGTGCGGCGCCCCGGCACGGATCTCACCATTGTTACGCTCGGCGCGACGCTCTACCGCGCATTGGATACGGCCAACGATCTGCAAACCAAGTACAATCTGTCAGCAGAAGTCATCGACGCACGCTTCATCAACCCGCTGAACTACGAACGCATTCTGGAATCGGTGCGGAAAACGGGTAAAGTCGTGCTGGCATCAGATGCCACCGAGCGTGGCTCGTTCCTGCACACGATGGCGTCGACGATTACGCAGGCCGCCTTCAGCGATCTCGATGCGCCCGTGGTCGTGGTCGGCGCGCGCAATTGGATTACACCGCCTGCCGAACTGGAAGAAGCCTTCTTTCCGCAGAAGGAATGGCTCCTGGATGCGATTCACGAGCACATTTTCCCACTTCCGGACCATGAAGTCACAACTGTTCAGACCACACTGGAATATCTGCGCCGGAATCGTTTAGGGATATAGTATTCAGTATTAAGGTAAAATCAAGAAACTAATCTAATTGAGACAGAAGTTAATGTCTCTTCAATGATTGAAGTGTGATGAATATACCGGATCTGCACAAAATCCATTTGTTTGTGACTGTCGCCCGTCTGGGCAGCTTCACACGGGCTGCGGAACAACTGCACATGACTCAACCGACGGTCAGCCAGCAGATCGCGGTGCTGGAGCAGGTGCTCGGCACGCCCTTGATTGAACGCAGTACGCGCAGCCTGCGCCTCACCGAAGCGGGGAAAGTGCTGTTTGACCAGGGTGAAAAGCTGCTGTCATTAGCCGATGAAACGGTCAATGCTGTCCATGTCGCGGCTGGCATCGCCGTGCAGACGCTCAAACTCGGCGTTGGGCCAACGCTCGCGACCTACCTGCTGCCAGACGTGCTCAGTCGGTACCGCAAAGTCTACCCGAACCATCACATACGCCTGACGATTCGCAACACCACCGATCTGCTCGACATGCTCATCCGCGGCGACATCGATCTCGGTCTCGTCGGCTCGCCCGTCGACCATCCTGATGTCATCGTCGAAGCCTTCATGCCCGACCGCCTTGTGGTGATCGTCGCGCCCGCTGACGAACTCGCCACACTGCCCGCCATCGGGCTGGACGTGCTGCGCGACCGCATCTTCCTCACCCGTGAACCCGGCTCAGCGCTGCACACGCGCGTGTCGCGGCTGCTGGGCGCAGACAGCCTGCGCGGTGACTCCGTCATCATCCTCGGCGAAACCGAAGCGATCAAGCGCAGCGTGGAATTGGGTCTCGGCATCGCACTGGTGCAGGGGATTGCTATCGCCCGGGAGACCGCCGCAGGCACGCTCAAGGCGATACCGCTGGAGGGCGCGGACGATAGCTACAACTACCTGATCGCGCAGCGCAAACGCGGGACGCTCAACAAGGCCACGCAGGGGTTTGTCTCTATCCTCAAAAAAACGTGACATATGGCACGTACCCACGTGTTGATGGCGACTCACCTAATCATCTGAGTGTTATAAAGAGTTAATTGGTTTTGGCGCACAAAGGGCTCCCTCATGAAACCACCCATTCGCCTGTCCGAAGATTGGCTGGCCACCCTCATTGGGCTGCTGCTCGTCCTGCTGATCGCGGTCACCGCCGTCAGCATCCCGTATCCACTGTTTAATCTGCTCGCCCCGTAGGAATGAATCATGACCGCCGCAACGCTCTCCACGCCCACGACAACGAACCGCCGCAGCGGATTCATCGTCGGCACGATCCTGCTCATCGTCCTCACCCTGCTGGTCGCCGAGCTTGACAAATGGATTGGCAGCCAGTTCAAAGCGAACGGTTTCGCGCGTAACCCGCTGGAATACCCGCTCACCGCAGTCATCATCGGGTTGATCGCCAATTTCGTCCTGCGCGCTATTGGGCAGTATCAGTTCGTGCGCCCGGCAATTCACACCGAGTTCTACCTGAAGATCGGCCTCATCCTGCTGGGCGCCCGCATTAGCCTCGGCGACCTGCTCAAGCTCGGCGTGGGCGGTCTGCTGCAAGCGCTGATCATGGTGGTCAGCGTGTTTTTCTTCACGTGGTGGTTGGGCGGGCGGCTCAGACTTCCGGAGACCCTCAAAGCGATCATGGCATCAGCGGTGTCGATCTGCGGCGTTTCCGCGGCTATCGCCGCCGCCGGGTCGGTGCAGGCGAAGAAAGAAGAAGTCACCTACATCACAGCGCTGGTGATCTTGATCGCGCTGCCGCTCATGGTGCTCATGCCTGTCATCGCGGACGCGCTGCAGCTTTCGCCGACGGTCGCAGGCGCCTGGTTCGGCGGCAATATCGACACCACCGCCGCCGTCGTCGGCGCGGGCACGATCTACGCGGAACAGGCACAGAGCGTGGCGACCGTGGTCAAGTCGGCGCAAAACGTGCTGATCGGTTTTGTGGCGTTCGCGCTGGCCATGTACTTTGCGAGTGTCGTCAACCAGGAGGCGGAAAAGCCGAGCCCCGCGCTCATCTGGCAGCGCTTCCCCAAATTTGTACTGGGCTTTGCGCTCGTGAGCATCCTCGTGACGGTCGGCGCGTTCACGCCCACCTCGGTCAGCGCAATGAACAATGCCATGCAGTGGCTGTTCACACTGGCGTTCATCAGCATCGGGCTCGATTTTTCGATTGCGGAAGTCCGCAGAGCGGGCTGGCGACCGCTGGCCGTCTACCTCGGTGCCACCGTGTTCAATACGGTGCTCGCACTGCTCGTCGCCTATGTGATCTTCGGCGTACTCTTCCCGCCCGCCGCGTAACTGCGCTTTACAATGTCCGGGTCGAGGTCACTCTCGACCCGCGCTCTATTGATAGCGTCCAGAGTCAGGCAGCAGCCGATGTTGATACGCGAAGGCGATCACTTCGGCGCGGTTGGTCGTCTTGAGCTTGGCGAAGATATTGCTCACGTGCTTCTTGACCGTCCACAAACTAATCGTCAACTGCTCAGCGATCTGCGCGTTGTTCAAACCGCGCGCCATTAAGCTCAGGACTTCACGTTCGCGCCCGGTCAGCACGCACAGATGCGGATTCTGCACCCCGACCACCAACTGCGCTTCGGCTTCGGGCGCAAACGTCGCCTTGTGTTGGTAGGCATTGCGCACCGCGGTCGCCAATTCCTCCGCGCCGATGGTCTTGAGCAGATAGCCAATGGCGCCTGCGTTCAGGGCACGCACAAGCATATCCGCGCTGAGAAAATTCGTGAGGGCCAGCACCTGGGTGCGCGGGCGCTTACGCCGAATATTGCGCGTCGCCGTCACACCATCCATAATGGGCATCATCATATCCATCAGCACCACATCGGGGCGCAGTTTGAGCGCGAGCTCGACGGCATCGCGCCCGTTTTCTGCCTCACCTACGAGTTCAAGATCGGGACAGCGCTGCACAAAGGCCACCAACCCGCAGCGCATCACCATATGATCATCCGCAATCAAGACACGAATCCGTTTTTCGAACGTCATGGCTTCCCTTGTCTACCAAACCGTAACGCACTGCAGGCTGACAACCGTCAAACAGCCGATTGAGCGCCTTCATATCCGCACCGCTCGCCCAGCAGTGCATCGCTCACGATTAGCGCGAAGCGGCGACCGTCCGCAGGCAGTAATCACGGCATAGGGCTAGGCGGCGCGCACGGCGTTTTGGGGCGGATGGCGCCGTCAATTGGTCGCCATAGGCCGTCGACTTCAAGACCGCAATTCTCTGGCCAATTGGCAGTTCACCTAGCGCTTTAACATTTCAAATACGCTTACGCCGCTATGTTATGTGTTTCGTTATACATTGAAAATGGGTCTGAGGGCTAATCTTCGGCGGTAAACACCTGACCACCTGCGCACTCACAATTACAGTTATAATAAAGGCAGCCAAAGTCAGAGAGAGCGAGTAACGGATGAACGGGACACGTCGAACGAAAAGCCAGAGACAATCCATATCAGTCAACAGCGAGCCACCTGCACCACTGAATCTGCACGAGGTCGTCGATCCGCTTATCGACTCCCTGCCCGAGCTTCAATGTGCGGGGACAGATATCAAAACAGCCTTGCATCAGGCGATTCTCGATGGCGGGGAACCGACGCGCCGTCTTGCCGACGTGCTGCATGGGAAGTGGCTGGGGCATCCGCTGCACCCCCTGCTAACCGATGTCACTATCGGCGCGTGGTTGTTCGGCGCGCTGTTTGACGTGCTGTCGCTGCTGCCGCTGGGCAAGCGGCGTCGCGCCACGGCGAATACACTGACGACCCTTGGCGCCATCTCCGCCGTCCCGACAGCCCTCGCCGGTCTCACTGATTACTCCGCCATCAAGCGTGATGCCGTCGCCTACGGCACGCTGCACGGCCTGCTCAACAACGCCGCCTTGCTGCTGTATATTTTGTCACTGCGCGCGCGGGCGAATGGTCAGCAAGCGCAGGGGGTACGCCTGGCGCTGCTGGGGTTCACGGGACTGCTGGCCTCCGCATGGCTCGGAGGCGAAATGTCCTACCACAAACGCGTCGGGGTGAATCATGCGCCGATGCCGGACGCGCCGCATCACTGGACGCCGGTCCTGAACGCCGAAGATCTCAGCCCCGGCCAATCCCGTAGGGTGAGCGCGGGCGGCTACCCGGTGCTGCTCTATCACTTCGATGGGCAGATCTATGCGATGGGCGCGGTGTGCGCCCACGCGGGAGGACCGCTCGAAAAAGGCAAATTTGAGGATGGCTGCGTGACCTGCCCATGGCACGACTCGGTCTATGACATGCGTACCGGGCAGGTGGTGCACGGGCCGTCGACTTACTCCGAACCGCGCTATGAAGTGCGGGTGCACAATGCGCAGATCGAGGTGCGCCTGCCCGCCCCCGATCCCGCAGCGAGCAGCAGCGTCACCAGTTAGTTGATCGGCAGCGGATAGAACAGGTAGTCATCACGCCGCAGTCCAAAGAATGGTTGCAAGAGGCGCAGGTCTTCGTCGGTAAAGCCAATCACCCCATAGACCTGTTCCAGCGTCTCATAGGGGAAAACAGGTAGATCCGGGCAGGTCGCATCGATACCGTTGGCAACGACCCAACCAAAGGCGCTCAAAAAGCGCACGCGGTACCGGTCGCCCAACGGTGTCGTACCGAGAATCTCGACTGGATCACCATTAATGAACTCACCGATAATGTCGTAGCCGTCGCCGGGACCCTGCCGGATGTTGACTGACGGATACAGCGTGGAATTGGCGATGCCGGGGCAGCTATCGAGCGCGCTATCCAGCTTGGCAAAGTTCATGGGATACGTCAGCGCCGTCGAGGACTGTATCGCCGTATCGAGCACGCGTACCCCCTCCCCGGTCGTAACCGTGACCGTCTGCCCCGCGCCGGTGACTTCCGCCGATCCAACCGCCACAATGACGCGCGTCGCGCTGTCGTTCGCCTGCACCGCGAAGTGCTGCGCCGGTTGGGTCACATGCCCGTGATCGGTCTCGATGTCAAAGGCGGTGAAGCGCACGCCCTCTCCGAGCTGCACGCCCGCTTGTCCTGCAAAGCGGAGCGCCCCCGCGTCAACCTCAAACTGCACGATCTCGACTGTGCTGTACGGGAGCACAATCATTTCTGCGCTGTGCCCTTGATCATCCCAGAAGGTGACCAGAGCGCGCCCCCGGTTGTTGATCCGAATCACGTCGCCCGCGCCGAAGGGCATCTCGGCGTCCTGCCGCGTCGCCAGCCACGCCTCGGTGTTGAGGCGGCGCAGTTCTACGCCCGTGTTCATGATGCGCAGCACCGCCGAATACGGGGACTGTGCGCTCACCCCCGTCACGACGATCAGGCCAAGCAGCACCCCGAACAGCCACCGTCTCATGCGTTCACTCCCTCTACGGCCAGCGGCAGGATGAGCGTGAAGATGCTGCCCTGCCCTTCTGTGCTGACCACTTTCACCTGGCCTCCGTGCGCTTCAGTAATCGCTTTGACGAGACTCAAGCCTAAGCCAGTCCCGCGAATGTGAGCCGTCGCATCGGCGCGAAAGAATTCTTTGAACAGATTGGCCTGCGCGGCTTCGCTCATGCCGTAGCCGTTATCCTCAACTTCGACCTGAGCGCAGGCGGCATCTCGCTTTAAGCGCACATAGATTTTGCCGCCATCGGGCGTGTACTTCACCGCATTGCTGACCAGATTGGTGATCGCCTGACTAATCTGGAAAGTATCGCCGAGGATGGGCGGCAGTTCGGGTTCGAGCGTCACCTGCACGTTGTGGCGATGCTGCTCGATTTCGATTTGCTGCGTCTTCACTACCTGCTGAATTACCTCGGCCAGTTCCACTGGCTTCTTGCGCATACGCCCGGAACGAAGCTGCTCCATGCTGAGCGTCTCGTTGATGATCATCAGCATCGACCCCGCCGAACGGCGGATATTCTCGACAAAGCGTTTCTGCGTCTCACGCAGCGGCTCCCCGCTCACCGGGTTGATGAGCAGTTCGCTGAAGCCGATCACCGTGGCCAGCGGGTTCTTGAGGTCATGCGACAGCATACGAATCATATGGGTCTTGATTTCGCTCAGTTCCGCGAGATCGGACACATCATGGAAGACGACTACCCAACGTTCGTCAGACGGGAGAATCGCCGCATCGACCATCAACGTCTTCCCTTTGTGCTTGAATTCAAAGTGGAAGGGCGTTGTCCCGCGCAGACCGCTGGTCAGCTTCTGCGCCGCCTCCGTCTCCACCTCGACCGCCTGCAGCACTTGGCTGAAGTGCTTATCTGTTCGCTGCGCTTTGGTGAGATCGAAGGTCGTGTCAAAGGCTTGGTTTGCGCTGTTCAGGCTGCCATAGCGATCCAGCACCGCGATCCCGGTCGGCGAGCCGCCGATCACTGTCTCCAGCAGTTCTTTCTGCCGCTGGATGATCGCCAGCCAGTGCTCAGCGCTGCGCCGGCGGTTGATCTCCGTGGTGATCTGCCAGCCGATGCTGCCCAGCACAGGCAGAACGATCGCCACGATGGGGTCGTACAGGTTAAGTACCCAATGCGAGGTCAGGAACGTGACGAAGGCAAACACCAGCCATACCACTACCAGCTTGACCATGACGAGCAGCATCACGTACCAGCGCAGATGCGCGTAGATGATGCCTGCTAGCAAACTGAAGGCGAGAATCGTCAGCGCCTTTGAAGCATTACGCTGTTCGTACAGCGGGTTCCCCTGAATGAGCGTTTCGAGCGCATGGGCATGAATCTCGACTCCCGCCAGCGAGACCGACAGCGGCGTCGGGCGTTCGTCCGGAGCATTCACACTGTTCATCAGGCCGATCATCACAACTTTATCGGCGAAAATTGCCGGATCAACCGTGCCCTCAATCACATCGCGGAACGAGACTGTCCGCAGCCCGCGATCCGCGCTGTTCGACGGGGTAAAGAAGTTCTGTCGCCAGAAGCCGTTTGCATCCACCGGAATCGCATGCTCATTGGCTATCGTCAGCGTTTGCCCCTGCAGCGATACCACCTGCCCAAAAGCAGCGGCAGGAATGCGCAGATAGGCTAGAAAAGCGGTCAAACCGAAAGAGTAGCCGTTCTCCGTACCCGCGTAGATGTGCGACGGCTGGCGGCGTACCGTCTCATCGACATCGGCGGCGGCGTTCACAAACCCAAAGTAGTCAACTTCAGCGGCGAGGGTCTCAGTCGGGCGCAGCACTTCAGCGAAGCGCAGGCTGCCGGGCACGCTGGTCTCGACCTGCTCAACGCCGACCAGCGGCATGATGAAGCGCGTACGGCCTTCTCCCGTCCGCGCTGCGCGCATGGCGGCAGCAAACTCGGCATCTGCGGGCGTGGACTGCGCGAAGAGGATGTCAAAGGCGACAACACGCGCCTGTGCCGCGCCGAGGATGTCAACGAGATCTGCAAAGACGCCACGCGACCATTCGACGGGCGTGCGTCCGTACGCATCGAGGCTGTCATCGTCAATGGCGATCAACACCACCTGATCAGTGACCGGGGCGTCGAGAAAGTAGACGTCGTTCAGCTGCAAGCGCAGCCGATCAAATAAGTCACCCCACCAGAACAGCAGGACCAGCAGAGCGCTGATCCCGCCGATGAGCAGTCCAATTCGAACACGCTTCCCCATTACGGATTCGCGGTCGCCTCAGGTGTGATGACGGGGAGCGTGAGCGCTTCGCGCTCGACCGGGTCGCCAACCGACTCATACAGCGACGCGTCTTCCGGCCCAAAATTGTCGGGGAACACCCGCAGTCCAGCGCACTGGCCGACGATCTCCGCGCTGGAGGACAAGATCCAGCCAAAGCCGCCGCGGAAGTTGATGCGATACCACGCGCCTGCTTCCGTCACGCCCATGAAGCGGTCAATCTCACGCGCATCAACGGTGCCGACGCGGGGAAAATCCGTGCTGGCGCCAACGCGCACATTGATGCTTACATCGTCTGTGGTGCTAACGCTGGCCGTGCAGCCATCAATCGCGGCGTCGAGTTCGGCGAACGTGGTGGCGCGGACCACATCGCTGAGTTCAGCGTCCGCGCGGATGCCAAATTCTGGTGGAACATCGGCGGTAGCAGCGTCTTTCGCAGCATTCACCGTACCTTCGGTCACGATCATCGCGGCGCGGCCACCCTCTTCGACGCGGATCGCAAAGGCTGTCCCGCGGGCTGCCAGCGTCATGGTCGGCGTGGTGATGTCGTAGCTCGACCCAGCGTCGAGCAAACGGGTCAACCGTTGGATCGTCTGCCCGAGCAGCACTTCAGCTTGAATAGTAAACTGGGTATCATCGCCGGAAAACTGCTGAATTCGGTAGACCGTATCGGGCAGCAGTTCAGTATCTACCCCATCGGCAAAGAACGTGATGCGGGCACGCCCGGTGGCATCGGTGCGAATGCGGTCGCCCACACCGACGATAGCTTCGACACTCACCGGAATCCAGTTCAGGGTGTTCACGCGCTGCACTTCCACCCCGGCATTGAGGACTTCGAGAGTTGCGGCGAGTTCATTCTGTGCGTGAATGAGCAAAGGAAAGAGGCCTACGCTGAGAATAAAGAGTGCGACGACTAGTCTTTTCATGCCCGTTGATATCCTTTAGAGTTATGATGCAGTAGTGCCAACAGCAACCGGGTTGATTAACGCAGCAAGTTTGAATATCGCTGAAACTATTGTAACAATTTTTTATCAGGCTCGCTAGGAGGTTCGCCGGTTGGTTCTAGGTGGTGCTTGACGAAAGTGCTAGTTTAGGCGCATGATAAGAGCGAATATGCGAACAAAAGTGCAGGATTTTTAACTATCTGACTGGGGTTTAGTGGATAGATTGGCATGACCCAACCTGTTGATCAATTTAAACGTCCGCTGCGTGATCTACGCATCTCCGTGACCGACCGCTGCAATTTCCGCTGTGCGTACTGCATGCCCGCCGATGTGTATCACGAGAAATTTGAGTTCACGCCGCATGAGCAAATCCTCCGCTACGAGGAGATCACGCGCTTGGCGCGGATCGCGGTCGGGCTCGGCGTGGTCAAACTGCGGATTACGGGTGGCGAACCGCTGGTGCGCCGGGATATTGTGGCGTTGGTCGAACAGCTCGCCCACATTGACGGCGTCGAAGATGTCGCGATGACGACCAACGGATCACTGCTGGAAGCCGTCGCACAGCCGCTCAAAGACGCCGGATTGGCGCGCATCACGGTGAGCCTCGACAGCCTCGACAATGACGTCTTCCTGAAGATGAACGGCGGCAAGGCGGATGTCGCGCCCGTGCTGGCGGGTATTCGCGCGGCGGAACGCGCCGGAATGACGCCGATCAAGATTAACGCGGTGGTGCAGCGCGGCGTCAACGATCACACCATCGTCGACCTCGCGCGCTTCTGTAAAGATCATGGCTACATTCTGCGCTTCATCGAATTCATGGACGTGGGCACGCGCAACGGTTGGAAGCTGGATCAGGTAGTGCCTGCCAAAGAAATCATTCAGCGCATTGACGCCGAACTACCGCTCGAACCGGTGGAGAGCAACTACTTCGGCGAGGTGGCCGAACGGCATCGCTACCGCGACGGCGGCGGGGAAATCGGCGTGATCGCCTCGGTGACGCAGCCCTTCTGCGGCACCTGTACTCGTCTGCGCTTGTCGGCGGATGGGAGCATTTACACCTGTCTGTTTGCGCTGCGCGGTGTCAGCCTGCGCGACCCGATGCGCGCAGGGGCGACCGATGAGGAACTGTCCGCCATACTGGCGGGCGTCTGGAAGAAGCGCACTGACCGCTACTCGGAGATGCGCACCGAGCAGACGGCCGCCGACAAGAAGGTCGAGATGTATTACATCGGCGGCTAATCGGTCGCGATGTGCGGCTGAATGCGGGGTGCGAGCCACGCGGCAATGGCGGGGATATCGTGTTTGCCCTGCGCGATTTCCAGAATGAAGGCATACTGTTCGGCGTTGTCCCATTCCAGTTGATACCCGTTCTTCTCCAGAAACAGGATCAGCGCGTACATCGCCGTGCGCTTGTTACCATCGGCGAACAGATGATGATATGCCAGTGACTGGACCAGGCTGGCCGCTTTGTCGACTAACGTGGGGAACTGCGCCTCGCCGAACAGCACCAGCTTGGGGCGCTGGACCGCTGAATTCAGCAGATTGATATCCCGCACAAAGGTATGACCTTCGGTGACGGTGTCATTGATGTTGTAGATATCAGACGCGGTCAGATACACCACCGGTCTAGCGTCGTTCAAGTTCATCCAGTAACCACCGCTGTTCCTCAATGATTCGGGCGATATGGCGCATATCGGCGTCAGCATCGGGCAGCAGCGCGGGGGATTGCGCCTCTAAAGGTAACCACGCAGCGATCTCCGGCACGTCGAGCTCCCCTTCGGCTATCTTCAGAATCGTTGTCAGCGCCGCCGCCGGCTCCCAGACCGCCCGCTCACCATTCACCGCCAGCATGAATACCGCGCCCACCGTCGCCGTGCGCTTGTTGCCATCGGTGAACGGGTGATTGCGCGCGATGGAATGCAGCAGCGCCGCGGTCTTCTCGCGCAGCGTCGGGTAAGCGTCCTCGCCGAACGCGCTGGCCGCGGGACGCAGCACCGCCGCCTGCAGCAAATCGATATCGCGCACCTGCCGCTTCCCACTGGTGATCTGCGGATTTCGGAGGATGGTTCCGTTGATGTAGATGAGTTCGGAGAGTGAGAGATACCGCATAGCTTACTGCGGATCGGTCGGCTGAACGCGTTTGATCTGCGCGGCAGACCGAATGACTTCCAAAAGGCTCCGGAGATCGGTCTGCTTGCTCAGGCAGGTCACCGCGCCCGCCTGCAGCGCTTCAGCGGCCAGTTCCTCGTCGTTGAATCCGGTCAGCGCGATGATGTTGACTTGGGGCTGGTTCATGAGGATTGCCCGGGTCGCCTGAATGCCATCCATAAGGGGCATCACCACATCCATCAGCACGACATCCGGCTGCGTGCGGCGACAGGCCGCAATCGCTTCGAGACCATTGCGCGCTTCGTCCACAACCTCAATATCCGGGCAATGGCTAAGGAAGAAGACATAGCCTTCCCGCACGAGGTGATGATCGTCCACAACGAGTACGCGAATAGCGCTGCTGGACGCGTTAAGCGCCAGCGCCCGCGGATGTGCGGAACTCACATCAGATTGTAAGGACATAACGCACCTGAACAGTTCAGATTAGTGCTTTCAGTATAGAGTTTTACGCCAAGGTTGGAAATACGCAAACGGCGGGTTTATGCTCCGTCTTTCGATTAACCTTTTCGACTAGTCCAAATGGGTAGGATGCAGGAGTGATACGGTATTGAGGCAGCGCATAGGCGACAACTCTTTTGACGCTGCCGCCAGTCTGAATGTCGCACAATTTATCGATAATTAGTTATGTGCTTACTGGCATGGGTGCAGTCGCACGGCGCGTCGAGATGCTGAGCGACAGACCAGCCGCGATGAAGCCGAAAATTGCTGCCGACAGGAAAATCAGGTGGTAGTCGCCGAGCAAATCACGGAAAATGCCACCCGCTTGCGCCGCGATCCCCGCGCCGATCATGTGTGAGCAGAAGATCCAGCCATAGATCGAGCCGAGCGAACCGCGCCCAAAGCGGCGCGCGGTCAGGTTGACCGTTGGCGGCACGGTCGCCACCCAGTCCAACCCGTAGATCAGCGCGAAGATGTATAAGTCACGAATTTCGATGATGAACGGCAGCGCAGCCAGTGAGAGCGCGCGCAGCCCGTAGTATGTGGCCAGTAGTTTGCGGTTGTCGTAGCGATCAGTGAGCCAACCAGACGCCAGCGTGCCGACGATGTTCATCAGCCCCATCAAGCTGAGCGCCGCCGCCGTTTCCACTTCGATGAAACCGTGTTCCACGGTATGCGGCAGCAGGTGCGTCCCGATCAAGCCGTTGGTCGTGTAACCGCACACGAAGAAGCTCAGCGCCAGCAGCCAGAAATCGCGCGTTTTGATCGCTTCGCGCAGCGGCGTCGAGGCTTCGACTACTGCCGCTCCAGTCGACGTGACGGCTTTACCGCCGACGGGTTCAAGCCCCACATCGGACGGACGGTCGCGCATGAACAGCACCACCGGGACGATCAACGCGCCGACGGCGACGGCAATCGTGCCGATCACCGCGCGCCACCCGGAATTGGTCGCCAACGCAATCGCGCCCGGCACGAAGATCAATTGCCCGGCCGCCGCCGATGCGCCCATCAAGCCGAGCACAAGGCCGCGCCGCGTGTTGAACCAGCGATTCGCCACTGTCGCGCCGAGCACATTGGCGATCATGCCCGTGCCGATGCCGACGACCAGCCCCCAGAACAGGTTGAAGACCCAGATATTGGCCATCGACATAATCGGAATGAGGCCGAGGGTAATCAGCCCTAAGCCCGACGCCATCACGCGGCGCGGCCCAAAGCGATCCACCAGCGACCCCGCAATCGGCCCGCCAAAGCCATACGCAAATAGGCTCAGCGCCACCGCGAATGACACGGTCGTCCGATCCCAGCCGAATTCGGCTTCCAGGGGCTTGATGATCACGCTCGGAATTGTGCGGACGCCCGCGGCAAACAGGAGGGTGAAGAATGTGACGCCGACAATGATCCAGCCGTAGTGGATGGGCAGCCGCTTGATGCTCATATCCAAGTCCTCAGTAGGTTGTGACGAAGGCCATCTTAAGCGGATTTCAGCCGTCCACGCAACCGTAATGGACTCATTCGGCGTGCGCGCTGAGGTACTCGTCGCGCATCACCCGTTTGAGCGTCTTGCCTGCCGCATTGCGCGGGAACTCGTCCAACACAAGCACTTCGCGCACCCGCTGAAACCGCGCTTCGACTCGGGCGTTGATCCACTCCATGAGCACGGCGGGGGCGATCTCCCCTTTCAGGCGCACCAGCGCGACCGGGCATTCGCCCCACTTATCGTCAGGCACGCCGATCACGGCGGCTTCGGCGACCGCCTCATGCTGCAAGATAATCTCTTCGATATCACGCGGATAGACGTTGACACCGCCGGAGATGATCAGGTCTTTCTTGCGATCCACCAGATACAGGAAGCCGTCTTCGTCGACGTAGCCTAAGTCACCGCTGAACAGCCACCCGTTGCGGATCGCTTGGGCGGTCAGGTCGGGGCGTTTGTAGTAGCCCGCCATGAGCAGCGGCCCATTGCCGACAATCTCGCCCACCATGCCGGGCGGTACGTCCACACCCTGATCATCCACGATGCGCAGTTCCATCATGGGCGGTGGCACACCGACCGAATTCAGCTTGCGTTCCAAATCGTGTTTATCAAGGATGGTCATGAAGCCTTCGGTCAGGCCATAGAGTTCAATCAAGCGACCGGGCAGCCTGGCTTGCAGCAACTCCTTGTGCGGCAGATGCAGCGGCGCGCCAACCGACCCGAGCATCTCCAGCGTTCCGAGCGTTTCTTCGTTGAAATTCGACGATTGCAGGAGCTGCACAATCTGCGACGGCACCAGTTTGATGTGCGTCACCCGTTCGCGCTGAATGGTGCGAATGGTCGAACCGACCTCAAAGTGGTGGTGCAGAATATAGGTCGCGCCCATGTAGAACGCGGGCATCAGCGTGAGAAACGAGCCGTTGAAAATGATCGACCCGGTGTGCAGGACCACACTTTCCGGTGTGATGCGGTAGGCCACGCCGAACACCAGCCCATAGAGCACGCGGATGCGGTGGGTCAGCACAATGCCTTTGGGCAACCCCGTCGTGCCGCTGCTGTAAATGATGTTGTACGGGTCGTCCGGGTGAATCTCGATTCCCGTGGGGTTGCTATCCGGCACATCCGTCACCAGCGCACGATAATGTTGGTAACCGGGCACATCCTCCGCATCGATCAGGAGGAAGCGCTCCGAGCGGATGTTGGGCATATCACCCCGCAGCGGATCAAGATGCTCCACAAACGCGCGCTCCGTCACGACCAGCGCCGTATCCGCGTCGTTGAGCAAACGCGCCAAGCCCTGCCCGCGCAGCAAGTTGCTCAGCGGCACGACGACCGCGCCGATCTTCGCCGCCGCCCAATAGATTTCCAGAAGTTCTAGCGTGTTGGGCAAAATCGTCGCGATCTTGTCGCCTTTGGCGATGCCGGCGCGCAGCAGCCCATGCGCCAGTCGATTGACGCGGCGGTTGAACTCGGCGTAGGTGAAGCGCTGCTCACCATAGATTACGGCGAGATGATCGGGACGATACTGGGCATGGCGATTGAGGATGACGGCCAGATTCACAGGTTAATTCCTCGCCTTGAGCCAGTCGGCGATCGCTTGCGGCAGCTGCTGCTGTACGCGCGCGCTCACATACATACCGATATGCCCGACCGGAAATGAGACTTCAGTGTAGTCCTGACTGTTGACCGCCCCGCCGAGCGCCTGACTCGACTTAGGGGGCACGAGGTGATCTTTCTCAGCGTACACGTTGAGCACGGGCATGGTGATCTGCTGAAGATCCACGCGCTGCCCGCCAATGGTGATCTGCCCCTTGATCAGCCCGTTTTCGATGTAGAAGTGGCGCACAAATTCCGCCCACGCCGCCCCCGCTTGATCGGGGCTGTCGAAGATCCACTTTTCCATGCGCAAGAAGTTGGTCGAATGCGCCGTATCATCAAGCGTATCCAGCAGAGAGAGGTATTTCTGCAAGCCCAGCTCAAACGGCTTGAGCATCAAAAAGCCGAAGTTCATCACGTCGCCGGGGATGTTGCCGAGCGCCTCAACCATCTTCTCCGGCTGAATGGTCGGCATACTGCCGCTCGCCCCCATCCACAGATTGAGCAACCCATCGGCGACGTGGCAGTCGACCGGGGCGACCATCGTAATCAGGTTAGCGATCTTGTGTGGGTTGAGCGCGGCATAGCACAGGCTGAACGTACCGCCCTGACAAATGCCGATCAGGTTGATCTGCTCAATGTTGAGCGACTGCCGCAGATAGTCAACACAGTCGTTCATATAGCCGTTGATGTAGTCGTCCAGCGTCAGCCAGCGGTCATTCCGCTGCGGGTAGCCCCAGTCGATGAGGTACACGTCGAGGCCGAGGTCGAGCAGCCCGCGCACCAGCGAACGATCCGACTGCAAATCGATCATGTATGGACGATTGACGAGCGCATAGGTGATCAGCACGGGCGGCTGCAGGGGCGTGGCGACTCGTGGCGTGTAGCGGTAGAGCGTCACCAACTCGTCGCGATAGACGGCGGTCTTCGGCGTGATGCCGACCAGCACATCCTCGGTGCGCACCTGACTCAGCGCGCGCACCCCGTCGGCGGCGCGGCGGCTCATCTCGACCAGTTCGGCGGCGATCTGTTCGGAGGACAATGCGAGTGGAAATTCGGGGATCATGTGGCGTCTCCGTTCAACTGCGCTTTGAGCGCGGCCAGTTCGCGTTTGAGTTCCCGCATTTCCTTGCGCAGCTCGTGAATGCGGCGGTGCGCCTCGTCGATTTCAGTACGCGTCGGCAGGTCAAACATCTGCATGAAACGTTCATTGACCGCTTGCTGGCGCTTACGGTACTCGATGATCGTTTGCACGAGGCGCGACTGCACGCGAATGTACGTGTCGGTCAGGAAGGACTGCTTGAAGCTGTTATCGGCGACCGCGCTCCACCGGTTAAGGAGGTCGCGCACGCTTTCCAGCATTTCGCCCGTTTCGAGCAAGCGTACGAGGTCAAACATGAACTGCTCAAACGCGGCGCACCACGTTTCAGAGAGGATCGCGTTGTAGTCGTATAACGCCTGCTGCATGTCAATCCATGCGGCGAACGCAAGGCGCAGCCCATCGTCGATGTCGCGCGTCCACAGCGCCGTTGGCAGCGTCACCAGTTCGCCAAACGTTTTTTGATAGGCTTCCCACGCCATCTCGCCGGATGCGCCGTTGCCATTGGCCGCTTTGTCACGATCATCCATCCACGGCTTGCCAAACGACTGGCTGTCTTCGAGGAAGGCCGTCCACAACTGCTGATACGTCCCAGCGGTGTGCAAGCCTTGGGTCGCCGCTTGCAGCGTCTGCGTCTTGACCCAGTTCATCTGTTCGCGCAGGGCGTAGTGCCAGTCGCCGCCCGCTTCCAGCACCGGAAGCAGACTTCCCCAGATGCGCAGCGTCATTTCCAGCAGGCGGACAACACTCGTCTGGCTTATGAACAGCTTCTCAGCGGCTTCGCGCGCGATGGGGTCAGCGTCGAAGGCCATGGCGCGAATCCCCTGCCGAATTGCGTCAGTCGAGGCGTCGAGCATCGCGGACGCAAAGGGGGAGGTATTGCGGTAAAAGGGAGCCTGTGCCTGCTGTGCGATGCGTCCCCATGCATCGAACATCTGCGTCTGCGCTTCTCCCCAAATCTTCAAGAGCGCGGCGTTCTGCGCCTGCCAATCCATACTTTTTGTTCCCGAATAAGTCTAAAAGGTCACGCTGCCCTCAGTGATACCATCTGCTGGCAAACGTGGCTAGTCTAAGCTATATTGAAGTTGGTATCAAACGCCATAATCACCGATTTGAGCTTACGGCGGGAGACCAACTGCAGCAACCCGCATTCAGGTAGCGGCATGCCCACCCAAAGATGTAGGGTCAAAAACAGTTAGGCTTATGGACGAGAAAATATACGTCGCCCTGATGGACGACCACCCCGTATTCCTAGAAGGCTTTGCCCAACTTCTCGCCCACACCCCTGATATCGTGGTCGCTGGTACAGCGGACACGCGTGCTGCCCTGCTCGCTTTAATCGCCTCGACGCGAACCGATGTGATCGTGCTCGACCTGCTCATGCCCGACCCCGGCTTACTCGTGCTCGACGAACTGCGCCGCCGGAATGTCGCCGCCCGCGTGCTTATTCTCAGCGGCTGCGAAGACATTCACGAAATCCGCTCGGCGATGCAGCGCGGCGCGGAAGGCTATGTCTTCAAAACCCAGCCTTTCCGCCAGATTCTCGACTCAATCCGGCAGATTGCGCAAGGCCAGTTGATCTACCCTAAAATCGCCCAACCGCTCTTCAAACAGCCCGCCAAGAAAGACGAACTCTCACAGCGCGAACTGGAAGTGCTGTCGTGCATCGCCTCCGGCTTGACCAATTCGGAGATTTCCGAGCAGTTGGTCATCAGCCGCAACACGGTCGGCTTTCACATCAAAAGCATTTTCGCCAAACTCGGCGTGAACAACCGTACCGAGGCGACGATCTGGTTCTTCAAGCACCGCTCCTCATTCGAATAGCCGCTCACGGCAGCAGCATCTTCACGCCGATCACCAGCAGCACGACAAGCACGATTTTGCGGAACACCCGGTCGTCAATGTAGCGATCCAGAATGAACCCAGTGAATGCGCCGAGCAGGATCATCGGCAGCGCGATCAGGTAATTGCCGAGCACGTCGACCGTCACATGCCCGGCGGCGATGTGCGCGACCACCACGCTCGACGTGTTGACCATCAACAGGACCTGCAAATTGCATTTGAACTGCGGCGGCGACCACTGCTGACTCACGCCGTAGATGACATACGGCGGGCCGCCCGTATTGTAGGCGCCGTGCAGCAGCCCGGAGATCAATCCGAAGGCATACGCCCAGTTCGGATTCTTGATGGGTGGGATTTTGGGTGCAAACAGCCCATACAGCGAATAGCCGATGAGGATGATGCCCAACACCGTGAGGATCAGTCGCTGGTCAAGGTGCGACAGCGCGAGGATACCAATCGGGATGCCCACCAATGCGCCGAGGATCAACCGCCACAGGCCGTGAAACGTCAGCGCGCGGTAGTAGCGCATGAGCATGATCACCTGTGTGGTGATCGACATCAGCGACACGAGCGTCGCGGCTTGCAGCGTGGGCAGCACGCCGATCAGCAGCGGCATGGCGACTAGCGCCAAGCCTGACCCGCTGATCGCCTGCGTGAGAATCGCGAAGTAGACGATGACGGCGATGACGAGTGCGCTCACAGCGCACCTTTGAAGTCGATATTCCAGCGGCGCTCGAAGTCGGTGAGGGATGGACGTTCATGAATCATTTCGGGTCCCCGGGCGAACACAGGGATGTATTCCAAGGGCGCGGGGACTTCGATAGTCTGCCCACCGCGATACCATTCGCCCGTATAGAGGTCACGCCATTGATAATCACACGGCAGATAGATCTGCTGTGTCCGTGCATTCGGCTCGTAAACGGGCGCAATGAGGAGTTCATCACCCAGCAGATATTCGAAATTTGCCTGAAGCGCTTCCGTGCTGGAGTCGTTCAGGCACACCGGTGTAACGCAGGGTTGACCGTTGGCCGCGCTCGCCTGCAGCAACGAGTTGAGATACGGGATGAGCTGGTAACGCAGCTTAAGCGCCTTGCGGATGCTCGGCAGGAATTCCGGGTACATCCACGGCTCGTTGACATTGCCGCCCGCCTTCCACGAGTGGATGGCAAAGCGCGGCATGAAGATCCCGGCTTGTACCCAGCGGAGGAATAATTCCGGATCGGGGAGCGGCCCGTGAAACCCGCCGACATCGTGCCCGATGTTGGGAAAACCAGACAGGCTCATGCCTGTGCCCATCGGGATATTCCATTTAAGAGTGTGCCACGAGGTGTAGTTATCACCTGACCACGTCTGTGCATAACGCTGCACGCCAGGACACGCCGAGCGCGTGAGCACGAACGGAGTTTCGTCGGGCTTGTATTCCTGAATCGCCTCGTAGGACGCGCGCGCCATGAGGAGCGTTTGCAGTGGCCGCCCCAAGCCCAAGCGGAAGGGCTGGCCGAAGCCGTCGCACACCGCGTCATCATCCCACAGCCCGAATTCGTTGTTGTCGTTCCACATGGCGTCGACGCCGTAGGCGAGGAGCTGCTCGGTGACTTTCGCTTTCCACCAGTTGTAGCCCGCCTCACTGGTGAAGTCGATATACGCGCCGTAGGCGCTCTCGCCATCGCCCGCGCTCCACATCATCGTCAGCGCTGGACCGCCCGTGTCCGGGTCTTTGATGAAACCGCCGATCTGTTTCACTTCCTCAAAATCGGGATGCGTCGTCAGTAGGTGCGGCTTGATGTTCGCCGCCACTTTGATCCCGGCGTCGTGAAAATACTCCGTCATAGCCGCAGGATCGGGCACGCGCGAACGATTCCATGTGAAGACGTTGCGCCGCCCCTCGGCATCGGTAGTGTAGCCGGACGACAGGTGGAACATGCTGCAGGGGATATCGAATTCCTGACACTTATCGACAAATTCTTTAAGTTGTTCCTGCGCGTCAGGAGCTTCGGTGTATTTCATAGTCGAGCCGAGATAGCCGAGCGTCCATTCAGGCGGGAGGACGGGTTTGCCAGTGAGCAGCATAAAATCGGAGGTAATGGCTGCAGGGAATTCGCCGAAGATGAGATAGTAATCGAGGTCGCCATCCTGCGCGCTGTAGTAGTGATAGCTGCCCCAGAAGGCATCGAGTTCCTTGCCCATATCGAACGTGGTAACGGTGAGATTATCGTAGAACAGCCCATAGCTGAGTTCACTATGGGGAATCGACGTGATGTAGAAAGGAAAGTGTTTGTACAACGGGTCGCCCGTTTCGGCATTGTAATCGGCGGCATCCAGCGGTTTGAGCGTGATGCGCTGCCCGTACTTGTCGAGCGAACCGGCCGTTTCGCCGAAACCGTAATAATGCTCGTCACTGCGCCGCTCCATGTAGTGATAAATCGCGCGACCAGTACGGTCATAGGTGTAGGCACGGCCTTTGTGATCGGCAGCAAACCGCTCACCAGTCGTCCTGAACCATTCAAGGCGCAGGTCGTCAAGGTGGATGACGACCTTCAGCGCATCTGTTTTGAGCGTAGCCCTATCACCGTCACGTTGAATGGACACTTGATCGAGCGGCAGCGACGGAATCGCGTCGCGGTGCAGCCCTTCGCGCGGAAACTCGCCGTTCGCCCCAATCATCCAGGTGCGATCGAGGCGTGGTTGGCCGTCGGGAAACAGGCGTACGCGGATGATGTGGTGGTCGATGACGTTGAGGATCAGGCGTTCGCCGCGCTCGCCGACGAATTCGAGCGGGTGGGCGGTCGGGTTCACTCTGTGGAGGGTTGTGAGGCGCATAAGTATCCAAATCTCTAGGTTGATGTGATTAGAAATTTTCGACATGTGTAGCGACGAGACATACGCGTGTTGAAAAGGTAAGCTGTCGACCCCACCCCCAGCCCCTCCCCGAATTCAGGGAGGGGGACAACATCGCTCGCAACGCCTCCCCTCTCCCCGTTTGTGTGGGAGAGGGGTTGGGGGTCAGGGGTCCTATAGACGCCCTCATTCCTTGTACCCTGAAAAGGGGCAGTGTGAGTGCTGATCCCTACGATGGCCGCACACGATACAGCATTTCGCCCGACTTGGGCACATAAAGCTGACCGTCCCCCTCGAAATCGCGCGGGTTGATGCTGGCCGGATCCGCATAGCCGAGCGCCAGCCGTTCCGTGTCGGCACGCGAAATGGCGGTCGCCAGTGTCACCTGAATGCGCCCGCGCTCGACCCCCTGCTCAAATGTACCGCTGCCGCGTAAATGCGTGCCGTGCGCCAGCACGCCGAGCGGAATATGCTTGAAGCGTTCCCACTGCTGAAGGTAGTAGTCACGTACATGATAGCCTGCCTCGAAAATGTACTGCCCATGTACCTGACTGACGGTCGCCAGATGCGGCGCGTACACGATGATCTCACCGCCGTCGCGCACCGCCGGGTCAAGTTTGTACATGGCTTTCGCCGCCGTCCACAGTTCGTCGTACATCGTGTGCGGGTATGACAACACTCGATCCAGCGGCTTGTCCAACCATGTGATGTGCCGCTCGGACGAGAGATCGGCGGCAGCAGACCATGCAGCCTCATGGTCGCCGATGAACAGCCCGGCCAGCGCGTCTTTCTGCGCGTCATGGCTGACGACGACCAGACCCAGCAGCGTGATCGGCGTAGGGACGAACGCCGCCGCGGCGTGCACCATGCGGCGTACGGGCGTGTCTTTGATGCCGATGATGTTGAGGATCGTCATCAACGCGCCAAGCCAGTGCGTCACATTGATCATCTCTGCACCCGAAATACCGGGGAATAGGTACTTTGCCCCACCGGAAAAACCGATGACTTCATGCGGGAAAGTCGGCCCGATGATGAGGATGTGATCGTAGTCGCGGATGCGGCGGTTGATGCGGATCGGCACGTCGCCGCCAAGCGACGGATGCCACACGTCGCCCGCCAACGCCTTGACCTGATCCTGCGTGATCGTGCCAATCTGGACGAGCGCATCGGCGTTCTGCCAATCGTGATTGAGGAGTCCAATATCCTTATACGTCGTCGCGCGCTCCTCCGCCGTAATGCCGAGCATCTGCTGTATAGCATCGTCAGACATGGGTAAATGCGTGCCGAGCGCGATCATAAAGTCGAGCCGGCGTGTGTCGCGCAGCGCGTCGACAATCAGCGGGAACAGCGCGGGCAGCGGGATCGTGCGCGTGTGATCAGGGATGAGCGCCAGCACCTTCGCCCCGGTGAACGTTCCCCGCAGCCCGGCATAAATCGTCTCCCGGATAGCGTCAACCGTCAGCACCTGACCCGGCGCAGCCTGCCGCGCGATCACCATGGGGACACCCACTGTAATGGCCTCGTCATGTTTATGCCTTGTGACTTGCGCTAAACTTATGCCTAAAGTCACGATTATAACACCGGAACGAACCCTTATTCAGGAGTGCAAAATGCAGCTTGATTTGGCTCAGATCACCCATCAGATGCTTGATGGGGTGAACTACGGCAATTTCATCAACGGCGAGTTTCGCGCGGCCGCCAATGGTAAAGTCTTCGAGGTGACCAACCCGGCGACGGGCGACCTGCTGCTCGCCGTCCCCGACGCAGGCGCAAGTGATGCGCAAGCCGCCATCGACGCCGCCTATGCTGCGCTGCCCGGTTGGATAGCGACGCCAGCCGCCACCCGCGCCGACCTGCTGCGTAAAGCCGCCGCGCTCATGCTGGAACGCCGCGAACGTCTGGCGACGATCATGACGCTGGAACAGGGCAAGCCGATGACCGAATCGCGCGGCGAGATCGCCTACGCGGCCAGCTTCCTGACATGGTTCGCCGGCGAAGCCGAACGCATCTACGGCGACATCGTGCACAATTCCGCACCCAATAAGCGCATTTTCGTGCTGCGGCAGGCGGTCGGCGTCGTCGCGCTGATCACGCCGTGGAACTTCCCGGCAGCCATGCTCACGCGCAAACTCGGGCCAGCGCTCGCCGCGGGCTGCACGGCGATCTGCAAACCCGCTGAGCAAACGCCGCTCACCGCGCTCGAACTCGGACGCATCTTCCAAGAAGTCGGTTTCCCGGCGGGTATTGTCAACATCCTCGCCGCCAGTGATCCGATCCCCTTCTCGGATGCCATCTTCGCCGACGACCGCGTGCGCAAAGTCTCGTTCACAGGGTCAACCGAGGTCGGCAAAATCCTGATTCGCAACTCGGCCGCGACCGTCAAGCGCATGTCGCTGGAATTGGGCGGCAACGCACCGTTCATCGTGTTCGACGACGCCGATCTGACTGCCGCGGTGACGGGCGCGATCGCCTCCAAGTTCCGCAACGCCGGGCAGACCTGCGTGTGCGCCAATCGCATCTTTGTGCAGCGCGGCATTTACGACCAGTTTGCCGACCTATTCGCCGCCAAGACCTCGGCGATGAAGGTCGGCAACGGCCTGCTGCCGGACACGGTGATCGGGCCGCTGATCGATCTGCCCGCGCGCGAAAAGATCGAGCGCCACGTGTCCGATGCGAAGGCACACGGCGCAGATATCATGCTCGGCGGGCTCCCCTACCCCGAAAATCCATCCGGCACGTTCTGGACACCGACCGTGATCCGCAACGCCTCTTCGGATATGCTGGTCGCGCAGGAAGAGACGTTTGGCCCGGTCGCGCCGCTCATCCCGTTTGACAAAGAAGACGAAGTGCTGGAACAGGCGAACGGCACACCCTTCGGCTTGGCGAGCTACTTTTACACCCGCGATGTCAGCCGCGTCATGCGTGTCGCCGAAAAGCTGGAATTCGGCATCATCGGCGCGAACGACGCCCTGCCGTCGGTCGCGCAAGCGCCCTTCGGCGGCGTCAAGCAGAGCGGCTTGGGACGCGAAGGCGGCGCAGTCGGCATTGACGAGTATCTCGAAGTCAAATACCTGTCGCTCGGGCTGTAGGCGATAGTGCGCTGACCGACCGAAACGCTGCTAAACGCATGTAGGGGCGCACCTATGTGTGCGCCCAAACGGGCAGACACATAGGTCTGCCCCTACACAAAAACAATTATTCGCCGCCTACACCACGAACTCTTTGTCGCGGTGGAACTGCGGCAGATACTCCGCGAAATCTTTCAGAATATCATCCAAAATCGCGCGCGCCTGATCGATATCGGTGACCATCGGGTCGAGGAACAGGGCTTGCAGCGCGAGGTCACGGTCGCCCGTTGCTGCCGCTTCGACCACAATTTTGCTGCGATTCAGCTCACGCCGACACAGCTCGGCGATGCCTTCCGGCAGCGCCGGGAAGTTCAAGCCCTGAATGCCCATCCCCGAGATCACGCCGGGCACTTCGATGATTGCGTCGGCGGGCAGGTTCGGGATCAAGCCGCCGTTGTTGGGGATGTTCAACTGGTGAGCGTAGTAATTGTCGTTGTAGACCATCGCCTCGATGATTTCCGGCACGGGCTCTTCGAGAATCGAGAAGCGGCGCAGGTTCTTGAGCTCGTTCACGTCCATCTTGCCATCGACAATCGCGTGCGCCAGTTCCCAGCGGGCGGCGCGGCGGCGGCGGTTGCCTTCCCAGCTTTGCAGCTTGAGCTCGTACTTCTCCCACGGTTTGGTGATCGGGTCGCTGACCACGTTGAGGTATTCGCACATGTGACTGTCGCCCGCCGTCGGCATCATGCCAAAGATCTGGAAGATTTCGCGCGAGAGCGGCTCAAAGTCTTTGCGGTAGCTGTGCAGCCACCGTTCACGCAGTAACGGATACAGGTCTTCGCCCGTATGCTTGTCGCGGATATCGTACACCCACGAGAAGTGATTGATGCCCGCCGCCTTGATGTCAAGGTGTTCGAGCGCCGCCATCGCCACGGGGATGAAGTTCGGCATATTGTCAGCGTCGGTGTGGACGTGGAAATGTTCGGGAATCGGGATGTCCCAGCGATCCGCGAGGATCGCTGCCGCCATCGCATAACCCCACAGCAGTTGGTGGCACAGACCGAGCACCTTGACGTTCGTGTAGCGATGCACGGCATAGCTCAGGCGGATGAGCGGATTAGTCAGGTTGAGATACCACGCGTTCGGACACAGGCGTTCCATGTCACGGGCAATCTCGACAATCGGCGGCAGGTTACGCGCGGTATGCGAGAACGCGCCGGGGCCGCCGTTCTCGGCGTAAGGCTGGCGCACGCCGTGCCGCAGCGGGATCTGCCAGTCCATCTCCCAGACTTTTTCGCGCTGCCCAACCTGAATCGACACGATGACGAAATCCGCGCCTGCCATCACCTCGGTCCGCTCGGTCGAGCTCGTGATGGTCATGCCCGCGTCCCATGCCTGATTCATCTTGTTGGCCAGCGCGACCATCGTGCGCAAGCCCTCTTCGTTGGTATCCACCAGCGCGAGTTCCGAGCCGCGCAGCCGGGGCGATCCCATAATGCGCGCCAGTGCGCCCAAACCAAAAATCGCGCTGCCCGCGCCGATCATGACAATTTTAGGGAGTTTAATAGCCATAGTTGGAGTTGTCCTATCATCAAAGAGGCGCACGGGCGTGCGCCTCGGCGTAACGAGTGCTGGAGGATTTATTCGTAAGGGGTCTTGTCCCAGAAGCCCTGGAAGCGTCCCAGACCGAGATCGGTGTAGGGATGGGCGAACGCTTCTTTGTACACATCAAAGCTGGTCGTGACGATGTCCGCGCCAATCGCCCCGGCAAAGGCGATCTGTCGGCCATTGCGCACCGCCGCCACGAGGATCTCCGTCTCGTAGAAGGCGTTGTTGCGAATTGACACGAGGTCTTGAATGAACACATCCGTGTCCTCGCCGTTGCCTTCTTTCCACGCGATGAACGGCGACACCAAGTGTGCGCCCATGCGCATGGCCATCAACCCCTGCACCGGGGAGAAGCACAGCGTCAAATTGGCTCGGATGCCCTCCTCTTTGAGGATTTTGCATGCCTTGAAGCCATGCTCGGTGCACGGCATCTTGATCACGAAGTTAGGGGACAGCTTTGCCAGCTTGCGCCCCTCGTCCACAATCGCCTGATAATCGCTGTGGTTGTGGGGGTTCGTCTGCACGGAGACGGGCTTGTCCGTCCCGGCGAACATCTCGCCGATCTCCTGAATCACACGCATGAACGGCTTGCCCGACGCCTGAACGTGACGCGGGTTCGTCGTCACCCCGTCAATGTCCCACATATCAATGGCATAGCGTATTTCGTCGGTAATTGCGCTGTCGAGAAAAAATTTCACCTGACCTACTCCTTCATTTCATCCCGGTTGTGGCAATGCCACTCGTGATGTACTTCTGCAAGAAAGCGAACACCAGCGTGATCGGCAGCAGCGTGAGCACCGTCATCGCCAGCACCAGATTCCACTGCACGTTGAGCTCCCCTTGGAACGACCGCAGCCCGATTTGCAGCGTGAACAGTTCGTTGCGGCTCAGCACGATGAGCGGCCACAGGAAGTCGTTCCAGCGCCACATGATCGAGAAGATCGTCAGGACGGCGAGCGCCGGGCGCGCCAGCGGCAGGATGATCTGCAAGTAAATGCGCCACTCGCTCGCCCCATCGATGCGCGCCGAGTCGATCAGTTCGTCAGGGATGGTGAGCATGTACTGGCGCAGCAAAAACACGCCCGTCGGGGTGGCCGCCGCCGGAATGATCACACCCAGCAGGTTATTATTCCAACCGATGCGCGTGATCACGAGGAAAACGGGAATTAAGATGACGGACAGCGGCACCATCAGCGTGCCAATCGTCATAAACATGATCGTATCGCGCCCACGGAACTGGTACTTGCTCAAGGCGAACGCCGCCATACTGTTGATCAGTAAGGTCAAAAAGGTCGCGAAGACGGTGACAATCACACTGTTCCACAGGTAACGCGCAAAATCGAAGCTCGTGATACCGGTCTGATAATTCTCCAGCCCAAAATAGACATATTCAATGGGTGTACGATTGGCAATCGGCACCCGGATCACTTCGGTCGGGTTGGCTGGGTCGACCATTTGCGCTTCGATGCCCACGCGGCGCACCTGCGCGAGCTGGCGGGTCGTGCCATCCTCCATCGTGACGTTGTAGAGCGCCAACGGCTCGTCATACCCGACGACGCTCACAGTCTCCTGTTGATACGGCAGCAAACGCGGCGGGAAGCTCAAAATCTCGGTCTGCGACTTGAACGACGACAGCACCAGCCATACAACTGGGCCGAACATCATCAGCGTGCCGAGCATGAGGTAGAGGTACGTCAGCAAATCGCTGTAGCTCAGGCGCTTGCGTCCGCGGGTGTTGGTGAGGTAATCCAGAACCATTCTCATCACAGTTTCCCCTTACGTCGCTTCGCTGCGGCGACCGAGCCACAATTGCACGGCGGTGAGCAGCAGCAGGATGAAGGCCATCACCAGTGAGGCCGCCGACGCCAAACCATATTGATTCTGCTGGTTGGCAAAGCCAATGGTGTAGATATACTGCACCATGTATGTGGTCGCAGTGCCGGGGCCACCGCCCGTGAACGCAAACACTTGATCGAAGATTTGCACGGCGCGGATCAGCGAGAGCACGACCACGACGAACATCGTTGGCATGAGCATGGGCAGCGTGATGCTGCGAAACGACTGCCACGGATTCGCGCCATCAATCGAGGCCGCTTCGTAGAGTTCTCCGGGAATCGCCTGCAAACCCGCCAGCAGAATGAGCGTGTAGAAGCCCATCTGCGCCCACACGCTGATCACGACGACCCACGCCTGTGCCCACTGCGCACTGAGCAAGAAGGGCTGTCGATCACCGCCTAGGGCGATGATCAGCGCGTTGAGCAAACCGTCCTGCTGCAAAATCCACTTCCAGATGAGCGCCACGACCACAGGCGACAGCAGCACGGGATAAAAGAAGGCGCTGCGAAAAAAACCGCGCCCGATCATGCCCTTGTTGAGCGCCAGCGCGGAGATGAGCGAGAGCAAAATCGTCAACGCCACCTGCGCGATGACGTAGCCGCCCGTGTTCATCATGGCGCGCCAGAAGATGTCGGCGCGGCAGGTGTTCGGGTCGAGGAAGTTGCCGCAGGTGAACAGCGTATTCAGGTTCTCCAACCCCACATACGGGCGCTGTTCGGGGAACAAATCTGTCCCACCCGTGAAAGCGTAGTAAAAGTTGAGCAGCATGGGGAGGAGGATGAAGATCGCAAAAATCAATAAGTTGGGCAGCACAAAAATATACGCCATGCCGCGCACGCCCACCGCGTTCTGCAGCGGGTGCATGAGAAAATCAACCACATCGATGATGATCTGATACAGCCGTCCCAGCAGCCATGTGATCGGACTGAAGAGTGTGCGCAGTGAGAACCCGGGCCGCTGGGGTCGGCGGTCGGATGCGCGGGCAGTTGAAGCCATACGCTCTATCCTGAACTTGAAAGGCGGGGAGAAGAGTGGGACACGGCACATGCCGTGCCCCACCGGGTGATCCTAGCTAGCCGCCGCCGCTGCCAGCGCTGCATCCACGTCTTCCTGAATGCGCGCAATCGCGTCGTCGAGCGTCAGTTCGCCCGTGATCGCCTGCGTCAAACGGTCACGAATCGGGTTGTTGATCGCGAATGCCTGACCGCCGTACTGAAGTTCATAGGCCTGATCGCTCAGCTTGAGGGCTTCTGCCGCGAACACCTGCAGCGACTGCTGCGCCGCGGGCAAATCTGTCTGATAGTTCAGTTCGCCCAGACCCTGATGGGCGGGGATGAACAGCGTGCGTTCCACGAATTCGCGGTACACATCCGCGCTCGCCAGATAGTCCATAACGCGCGCGACTTCTTCAGGGTGTTCGGTCTGGGCGAACGCAACCAGCGCCGTGCCGCCGGGCATGCCCGTGCTGCCGCCGTCGCCCGTCGGGTTCGGAACCGCTTCCCAGTCGAACGCATCGCCGATATTGGTGCTGAAGTTGCCGATTTGCCAGCTGCCCGACATATAAACGGCCAGCTCGCCGCTGATGAAGAACGGCGCGCCCGCCGCATACGTACCACCCGAACCAACCCAGATTTCGGCGGGGGTCAGGCCGTTGGTGTGCCAGTCGAGCAGGAGCTGCGCGAACGTGCGGAAGCCGGGGGTGTCAATCGTGATGCTGCCATCTTCGGCGAAGAAGGTCGCGCCGGAGCTGAACGCGGGACCAGCCACGCGATGACCGCTGCGGTCAATGGCGATGGCGTTCACGCCCGTCGCTTCCGCGACTGCGGCGGCGGCATCGGTCCACTCTTGCCACGTGACGGCATCGCTGCTGTCGCTCGGCACTTCCACACCCGCCTGTTCAAACAGGGTGCGGTTGATGAACGGCCCGGTCACCGTGAACTGATTCGGGAAACCGTACAGGGCGTCGCTTTCTTCACCGGTTTCGCGCAGCCACTGCAGCGTCGCCGCTGGGAAGCTGGCATCCCAGTACGCCGGGTCGGCCACGTACGGACGCAGATCGAGGTAGAAGCCACGATAACGCTCGCCCGCGGTCACGCGCGCCATATCCGGCGCTTCGCCCGCCTCAACCTGCAGCGGCAGTTGATCGAGGATGGTCTGGTAGGGGACGGTATCCACGACCACCTTGATATCCGGATTCTCGGCTTCGAACCGATCCAGCAAATCGCGCAGCACGGTGCCTTCGTTACCATCGTCGTACCACGCCATGCGCAGTTCGACGGCATCCTGCGCCTGCACGCCGAACACTCCCACGATCAGGAGCGCCAATACAACCAGTACTCCAAACTTCTTCATGTGTAACAACTCCTCAATAAATTGCAACAACGATCCAGAAACAACTGCGGTTTACAGTTGTAGAACTGGCAAGCCCAGCATATTCGCCAAAATCACTAATTCTGCAGTGTAGTCGCCATAGGTGATTGAGATGTGATGTTCTAACCCTTCGGTGAGAATAGTATCCAGTGCATGCTGCGATCCGCCATCCACCCGGACGAGCCCGGTCGTGCCGGAGAAAGCGCGGGGTGCGCGCACGACTTCGCCGCGCCCGACGACCAGTCGGTATTCGCCCGTCGCTTCGCTGAGACGCGCAATCGTCACGACGCCGGGCTTGAGCGGGAACTGCATGAGCAGCGGCAGTTTGCGGTTGCTGTGAATCGTCGTGCCGGGCGCCTCGTCGCCTTCGGTGTCCGCCATCGAAAGCGGGGCAAGGCCGCAGTGCCACAAGACCAGCGCGTCACGCTCTTGGTCCAGCGAGACGACATCACTGCCGAACGCAGGTTCGCCGCTCAGTGACTGGAGCATCAGGCTGGTGATCGTGCCGTTGACATCGGCTTCGCAGCTCGACGGGGTTTGCTCGTCATTCAGCATAGACATCGCGCCACAGGCCGCGCAGCCGAGTTCGGTGAAGAATTCCGGCCAGCAGCGCACCGCATAGCCGCTCAGGTTATCGCGGCGGGCACGGTCCTGCAGCGTGACATACGCGCCGAGTGTGCCTTTGACCGCCGTTTGATCGAGTGTGTCCAGCCCGGTGACACGGGTCGCGAGCCGATCCGCCGCCGCCTGCACCAACTCGGGATCAGCGGCGCGCGCCTCGACAAACGCCTCGTTTTGCAGGTCGATTTGCACGATGTCGACGCCAAAGCGCGCCTTGAGGTCGACGACATCCATCAGGCAGGTATCAAAGCCCGCCGGGTTTTCGCCGACGCGCCCGATCCGCGCGGTGCGCAGTTCACGCCGAGCGACCGCTGCTCGGGTGTACTGCTCGACTTTATGCAGCGCTGCCGGATCTTCCGGCGCGGCGTAAATGGTGCCATAGCGATAGCGCGCGCGCGTCAGTGCATGCCCACCGAGGTTGATGCCGCACAATGAATTCAGGCGCAGCCGTCCGCCGGTATGTTCTTCCGGGACAGCCCACAGCAGCAGCGGCGCGTCGACGGTGTGGACGAGCGCCATGACCATGGTGCTGTCGGCAAATGTCGCCTGAAAGACGATCAGCAAATCGGGCTGGAGCGCAGCGAGATCTTCCGCCGCCGCGGCCGCTTGTTCGAGGGTAGTAACGGCTTCAGGTTGTCCAAGAAGGGTGTGGCCAGCGGCAGTGAGTGCCGCCCGCGCGCGCTGCGTCATCTCTTCGGCGAGAGGGACATCAAACGTCGTGCGGATGATCGAAATGAAACCGAGTTTACCCATAAGCTCTTTTCGCAATAATTACTGAAAAATCATCTGCGGATTATGTCTTAGGACGTGAAGATACGCAAGCGATCAGCCCGTCTTTGCGCGGGTCATCCCCGGGAAAAGCTGTTAAGGGATGATTAAAGTTAGCCATTTCGGAACACAATCACTCCGACCCGACACGCGATCGCTAAAGCACCCCACCATTCCGCAAATCCAGCGTGATCGACTCACCGTCGTGTGTAATTGTCATTGTGTCCGCGTCCATCGGGGTCAGCGTGTACAGATTACGGTAGTGCACCGCCGGATAGTTATACGACTCGCCATGCACGGTCGATGCCCCATGCCAGCGGCAGGTCATGGTCAGTTCCTCGTGCGCGGGATCTTGCCACGCGAGCGAGTCGCGATCGCCCACCGGCTGCTTGGCCTGCAAGATCGCCCGGCAGAACTCATCAAAACCGCCGGGGAACAACCCCGCCTTGCGCCCCACATAGCCGATCCACGCTTCACCCGCGCCTGTACTGCGCAGTTCCTGATACGCATGGCGCCCGCGTTCCGTCAGGCGCAGATCGCTGTCGCCCCAGAGCGCGACATAGCCTTCACCCACCCGGGCAAATGCCCATTGTCCGAGAATCCGCCACTCGTCAAACGCCTGCGTCGGGAAGTAAGCATGGGTGAAACCGAGGCCGACAGTCGGATCGACGTGATACAGGCACATGACTGTGCGCCCCCACATTTCGACGTGCGGCAGGCGCACCGAGCCCGCCCAGAAGTTGGGGCGCGCGTTGCCGTGTTCCTGACTATTGCCGGGATACGTCGTAAAAACGCTCGCTTCCGGGCTGAGCGTCGCCTGCCACAAGTGCTCCTGAATGCCGAACTCCCCTGCCCGATGCTGCACCGCCGCCGAAAGCATTACGTCCGGTGACTTGTAGGTGATGGTGCGCACATCCCACTCGTCCCCGCGCATGTCGAACTGCGGGCGGAACTGTTCGCGCGAACGCGACTCGGTATAGACGATGCTGTTTACGTCTGCGCCAATGCGCTGGATCACGTCCGGCACGCGGTAGTGCCGCGCGAGGGCCAGCAACCCCGTCGCGCGGGTTTCACCGTTGAAGATGCCCAATCCCCACGCGATGCGTCCAAGACTCGACGTGTTTTCGACGCGCGCCGACTTCAGCCCGGTCACATAGCAGCGACCGTGCGTGCTGCCGTGCACGCCGCGATATGATTGACAAGCGAGCAGGAAGAAGATCTTATGCAGCAGCGCCGTCCCCATATCGCGCAGACGCGGGCTGTCGGCGTAGTCGACCAGCGCCAGCATGGCGAAGGCATCCAGCGTCATGTAGGCATTCGAGTCCCACTCGGAGAAATTGCCGCGCAACCGGGTGAGAATCCAACGTTCGATGCGCCCGCGCGCGCGGTTCATCTGCTGGCGCCCCGTCCAGCCGCTGTTGGCAAACACCTGATCGGGCGCGCGCTGCCCTGCCAGATAGGCGGCCACATGGAAGAGAATCTGGTGGTTCTCGGTGAAATAACACATCGCATCGAGTCCCGGCTCGTCAATCCAGTACTTGAAGTTCTGGAAAGCCGTCTCAATGCGCTGCCGATCCTCGGGTTTCAGGGCGTGCGGGAAGCGATACAGCAGCGCCAGCAAACCAATCGCGTAGAAGTCGGCGCAATCATAGCGGTTTTCCATGAAGTGACACGCCAGCGCGACTGCCTCTGACGACACACGCTCGACCTTGCCGAGCTCAAGCGCGGCCATCGCCGCCGGGATATCGTAGGGCATGGCGGCGAGATGTTCGAGCGCTTCGCGCCGCCGTGAGTCGTAATCACCGTAGGGCGCGCTGCTGAAGGCGTTCTTGCCTGCCCAAATTTCGCGGTGAATCGCAAGCGGCGTGCCATCAGCGGGCGACAGGGTCAAACCGAGGCTGTTCTCGCCCGGCATGCCGGACATGCCCGCTGTGACTTCCGTGACTATCGGCAGGTCGGCGCGCTCGCCGGGGTTGAGTGTCAGCCGCGCTGATCCCTGCGGTCGCTTGACGCGGGCGAGCTGCGCGAAGACGTTTTCCGGAATCGGGAGTTCGATCCGCGCGTCAAAGCTGAAGGAAACGGCGGCGGACTCGTCCAACCAGATGTGCCCCGGCAGGTTGACGAACGCGAACTGTTTGACCAGCAAATTGTTCAGACCATCCTCGGCTTGATGCCACTGCTCGGCGGAGATGCTGCCAATCGGGATGCAGATGTGCAGCAGCGGCGCATCGAGGAAGCGCAGGCCAACGGCTAAGCGCGCCTCACGCCAACCAAGCATGTCGCCCTGCACATAGACTTCGTTCAGCCCAGCGTTAAGCGTGATCGCCACCGGTATGCGCTGTGCTTCCACGTAGCTGAACTCGTCGGCGTAGTGCTCCACCAGCGCGCCGTTCACGTACAGGCGCGCGGGACCAATCGTGATCAGCTCAGCGCGGACAGTTTGCGCATTATCCGCCTCAACGAGCGCGAAGATCCAGCCCTGCATGAGCGTCGGCGCAAAGTTGAACAGGCTGAAGTCGATAACTTGGTCTTCTTCGGCGGTCTTGTACTGCCAGCGTTTCCCAGCGATGCCTTCGGCGTGCAGGGTGGGCAGCGTCCCGGGACTCCACGTGAACGGCGGCAGCGCGCCATACACTTGCCGCTTCACCTTCTTCGACGCGCCCGACCACGCCCAATAATTCAACACCCAGCGGCGACCGTCCCCAAATGGCGATCCATCCTGCTGGATTACGCGGTTGAGCGTGTCCAGAATCGGCGTGGTGACCGGACCGCAGGTCAACCAGTGGCGGATCGAGCCATCTGGATCCAGCGGATAACGAGCATAATTTTCGGTCGCCATATAACAACATCCTATGCAATAAATTCAGTCTACGGCGGAATTATACGGCGCACCGTGGCGAGATGCGACAGGCGAAAACGGGCGCCAACAAAAAGTCGGGATATGGTGACACCATACCCCGACCACGAGCGCAGGCACGTACGCCGACTACTTACGCTTGGTGCGCGCCTTGAGGCTGCTGAAGGCGAAAGCGTAGAGCACCACCGCCATCAGCGCGATAGCGCCGAGGCCGCGCAGCAGGATTTCCGTATCCCACCCCGTGTTGATGATGCCGCGCATCGCTTCGAGGATGTACGTGATGGGGTTGTAAGTCGCCGCCACCTTGATCCAGCCCGTGAGCAGGCTGAGCGGCACAAACGTCGCCGTGAGGAAGGAGAGCGGGAAGAACAGGAAGCCCGCGCCCTGCGTCGCGCCCGCGCTGCCAGAACGCAGCGCCACGCCGATGGTGAAGCCGGAGAACGCCAGGCCGAGCAGCATCGAGAAGCCGAGCACGCCGAGCAGGCCGGCTGCGCCCGTCGCGGGTTCCAGCCCCATGACCAGCGCAATGATAATCAGCAGCGTGGTCTGCACGCCGAGCAGGATGGCACCCGCCACCATCGGACCGAGGACGATCGCCACGCGGCTGACCGGCGTGAGCATCAGTTTGTCGAAGTAGCCGTTTTCGATGTCGCGGACGATGCTCTGCCCGGCGACACCCGCGCCGGAGAGGGCCGCGCTCACGACCGAAAGCGGCAGAATGAAACCGAGGTAGCTCTGGCCGCGCAGGAAGAAGTTCGCCGCGCCGCTCAAGGATGCCTCGTAGACGAACAGAAAGAACACGCTGATGATCAGCGGCGGCAGGATAACGGCCGGCACGCGTATGTTCGTGATAAGCGTGCGCCACATCATCATGCCCACCTGCGTCAGGAACGGCGCGCTGGTGAAGGAACGAGTCCGGTTCAAAGCGCCGATGGCGCTGGTCGTTGTGGGGTTAGAAATCGCAGTCATGTCTCAGTTCTCCATTCCGATAAAACTAGGCGGTCTTCTTCTGACGGCGGTTGGTGGGCTTAACGGCGGGTTTGTCGTCCATCTCGAAGCGCTGGCCCGTCACCTGCAGGAACACATCGTCGAGCGTAGGCGTGGTCAGGGTGAGCGCAATCGGGTCGAGGTTGCGAGCGCTCAGGCGGTTCATGACCGTCGGCACGATCTGCGCGGCGCCGTTGCGATACAGCCGCAGCGTCTTGCGATCCACCTGAACGCGGTCGAACATTTCGGTGAGCTCGTCCTTCGCCGATTCGACGTCGTCGACTTCCTTGAAGGTCACGTTGATCGATTCGCCGCCGAGCGCAGCCTTGAGCGCCTGCGGTTGGCCTTCAACGCGGATCTGGCCGCGGTCGATGATGGCGACCCGATCCGCCAGTTCGTCGGCTTCTTCGAGGTACTGCGTGGTCAGGAAAATGGTCATGCCATATTCGCGATTCAGGCGGCGCACTTCCGTCCACACGTCGCGGCGGCTGGCCGGGTCGAGGCCGGTCGTCGGCTCGTCGAGGAACAGCACGTCCGGGCGATGCACCAGTGCCAGCGCGAGGTCGAGGCGGCGGCGCATGCCCCCGCTGTACTTGCCGACCGGGCGATCCGTCACATCAGACAGCTTGACCAGTTCCAGGAGTTCGACGGCGCGTTCGCGAGCACCTTTGCGGCTTTCGCCAAACAACTGCGCCTGAATGGTGAGCAGTTCCATCGACTTGAGCAGCGGGTCGAGGCCAATTTCCTGCAACGCAACGCCGGACACCCGGCGCACGTCCTGCGCTTCTTTTTCGACATCGTAGCCACCGACCGTTGCGCGCCCACCACTGGGCAGCGCCAGCGTCGTCAACATCTTCACCGTGGTCGATTTCCCCGCGCCGTTCGGGCCGAGAAAGCCGAAGATTTCGCCGGAGTCGACTTTGAATGAGACGCCGTCGACAGCCATGAAATCGCCATACCGCTTCACCAACTGCTCGACGATAATTTCCCCGTTAGCCATACTGTGATCCCTCTATCGTTCTGCACTAGACAACACTAAGCCCGCCGAACCGCGATATGCGTCGGCTATCATTACTACCTGTACTCTGATTTACAGTGAATGCGAGTCTTCGATGCTGGCCGCGAACGCGCCGAGGAGCAACCTCAGGCCATCCGCGAGTTTCGATTGATCGTCTTCGGACAGCGCGTCGAGAACATCAGCGATCTTCTCGGCGGTTTGTCCCCGCATATCGTCCAGCGCCGCCTGGCCGTCCGTCGTGATGGTCACCCAGACGACGCGCCGATCATCGACACTGCGCTCCCGGGTCAGCCACCCGCGTTCTTCGAGCGTGGTGACGGTGCTGGACATCGTCGGAGAACTGACCATGTGCGTTTCGGCCAATTCTTTCATCGTGTACGGGCGCTGTTCCAACATGCCGAGAATGGAAACATGCCCCGCCAGCGCGCCATACTTCGAGTTCCGCAGGTCCGCCGACATGAAACGCATCACGAAGGGGACGATGCCGATGGTTTGGTGCGCTAGTTCAAGTGATGAACGCTTCGCCATACGAATAGTTCGAAGTCCTAATCAATAGACAGGCTCATCATATGCAGATCGGTTTTTGGAAGCAAGAGGTTTTGATGAGTGGTTGGTGAAAACCACTCATTTTTCTAATGTCCGCTCAATGTTGTGGGGCAGCAGGAGAATACCGCCTAGGCCGCGAAAGACCGAGTTTTACCCGTGGCCGAGCTTCTGTTCGATCAGTTTGACGATTTCCGTGTGATGCTTCGCTTTGGCAAAGTCGAGCGGGGTCTGGCCGTCGTGATTCTTGATGTGCAGGTTCGCGCCCGCGTCAATCAGCACGCGCGCGACGTCGACATTATTCTGCCAGATCGCATCAT
>JAYRZU010000060.1:0-98579 GCA_041916315.1 Anaerolineae bacterium | reverse complement strand
CAGCGCGATCCCGACCGCCAGAAACAGCAAGTCGGTCACGGCCTCGTACTTGAGGTGCAGTGCCTGCTGAAAGAATTTGACGACCAGCACGATCAACACGACGCTGGCAAGACGATCTTTAAAGTCGTCGAAGCTCTTGAACAACAGCAACCGCTTGGCGAACTCGGAGTTTTCGGCCTGATCGATGCGCGCCACGAACAGCTCATACAAGCCGAGCGAGACGAGCAGCATCAGCGCGGCGATCAGATAGACGTCGAGCGCGCCGACGACCGCCGAAATTGTATCAATCTGGAGCGTGTAGCGGGCGGTTTCTTCGAGCGACGGGTATTCCAGCAAGTGCCCAATCAGGATGATGGTGTCGACCGTCGCCATGAGAAACAGCGCCAGCGCGATCAGCATGCTAAAGATGACGGGCAGCAGCACAATGTAGCGACTGCCCCACAGAAGGCCTTCTAGCCAGCGTTCAATCGTTCTCATCAGTGTAAAACTCCGCGTCTCAGCCAAGTAGGCGTGAAGTGCGTGGCAAATAAAAAGGACGAGGTCAGACCTCGTCCTTTTCTTATAGCAAGTCTCGATGAATGGCGGATTAGTAACCGAGCACGCCAACGACCGACTTGACGGCATTGGCGCTCTTTTCAAGCATCGCCTTTTCTTCGTCGTTCAGGTCCATCTCGATGATCTTCTCGACGCCGTCCTTACCCAGCACGACCGGCACGCCGACGAACAGACCATCATAGCCGTACTGCCCGTTGAGCAGCACCGCCGACGGAATGACGCGCTTCTGGTCGCGGATGATCGCTTCAACCATTTCGACCGTGCCCGCCGCGGGCGCATACCAGGCGCTCACGCCGACCAGGCCGACGATTTCCCCGCCGCCCTTACGGGTGCGTTCGATGATCGCCTGCAGCTTGTCTTCCGGCAGCAGTTCGCGCACGGGGATACCGGCCACCGACGTGTGACGCGGCAGCGGCACCATTTCATCACCATGCCCACCGAGTACGATGCCGTGAATGTCGCGGACGCTCACGTTCAGGGCTTCGGCGAGGAACGCCTTGTAACGCGCGGTGTCGAGCGCGCCAGCCTGCCCGATGACGCGATTGGCCGGGAAGCCCGTTTCGTGCAGCGCGACATGGCACATGGCGTCGAGCGGGTTCGACACGATAATCAGAATGGCATTCGGCGAATACTTCGCCACTTCGCGCGCCACTTCGCCGACGATCTTCTGGTTGGTGCGCACGAGATCATCGCGGCTGGGGAACTGCCCAGTGACCGGGTCCTTCTTGCGGGGAACACCCGCCGTAATCACCACCACATCAGAATTCGCGGTGAGCGCGTAGTCGCTGCCACCGGTCATCTTCAGGTCAAATTTCATCACAGGGGCGGCTTCGGCGAGGTCCAGTGCCTTGCCCTTTGCCACGCCGTCGAGGATGTCGATCAGGACGACGTCCGCGATTTCCCGGCTGGCGATCCAGTGCGCGCAAGTCGCACCGACATTCCCGGCCCCAACCACAGTGACTTTGCTGCGTGCCATTTTGCTTTTTCTCCGCATATTTGTCGGTAAAGTCAGTTGATCATACCACCTGCACCCGCGGGCGCAAATGAGACATGTTTCACAAAGATTCGTGATCTTTAGCGGCCACCAGATGCGATGTATCCGCGAATTTGATCAGTCGCCACGTCTGGCCGTCCGTCTCGAGCGTGGTGACGCTGGTGTTGCTGATCGACCGCTTTTCGATCTGGTGTTCCTGAAACAGCTTGAGCAGCACCACGCGAATCGTGCCGCCATGCGACACAATCGCCGTCGACGAGGCCTCCGGCTCACGCGCGACGATCTCCACCAGCGAGGCATACGCGCGATCCTGCATCGATTGGCGCGACTCGCCTTTCGGCGTGGCGTAGCCCATATAGTTGGTCTGCATCCGTTCAACTTCTTTCGGATAGCGCGCCTTGATTTCGTGCCACGTCAGGCCCTGAAACACGCCGAGATTCAACTCCCGCCAACGCGGATCGGCCTGCGCAGTCAGCCCATGCGCTTCAGCGATCACATCCGCCGTCACCTTCGCGCGTGCTAAATCGCTGGAATAGACCGCGGTCAGCTTCTCTTGTTTCAGCCGAGTTGCTACTGACCGTGCCTGCGTCAGCCCCTCGGCATTCAGCGGGACGTCTGTATTTCCCTGCCACCGTTCTTCCATGTTCCAGTCAGTTTGGCCGTGCCGGATCAGCATAATTCGTTTCATTCGGTATCTCGTCTCCAACTGCGCATTAGGGTTGACGCGCTCCGCTTAAGCGGGCAAAATTGAGTGATGTTTTTACACGCAATAGATGACAGGAGCAACAATTCCGTGAACATTCGCACGAAACATACCAATAATCCGCTCACGTTCGGGTTGGCGCTCGCTGCCGGGATCGGCGTCATTCTCATGATCCTCGCGCTCGGGGTCGGCGTCATTCAGGGTGAAGCCGCGGACGCCAACTTGCTCGGGCTGACCATCGTCGGCGGGCTGATCCTGTTCATCGTCGGCGTCGCTGGCTGGACGGGCGTAGTGCAGCCCTACCGCAACTTCGACGACATCAATCAGCCGAAAGATACCGGCCATCACGGGCATGCGGCACACGGCGCGGATGCAGTCCACGCCAGCGAACCAGACGCGACCGCCCATGATGCCGCTGTGGCGCCGCACGCCGCCCCGCACCACTAATGCCAAAAGCGATCCCACCCCGCCAGCCGATCTCCGATACGCTGGATGGCGCCATCGTTGGAATCGGCGGGCTGCACGCGCTGACACCGCGCGCTTTAGCGCCGGAGAATGCCCTGCTCAGCGGCCTGCTGACTGTGCGCTATGCGGTGCGTTTCCTCGGCAAGCCGCACCTGTCGATTGTGCCGGAACTGGTCGCCGTCGACTATGGCGATATGTTCGTCGGGGACGAGGCGTGGGATTTCATTCTGAACAAAAGCAATCTCTACCCCCGGGCGGAAGTCTTCGGCCACCTCAACAGCGGCCAGGACGAGATGATGTACGTCAAGCATCTCGATTTAGTGCAGCCGATTGAAGTGCTGGTATATGCCAAGCCCGCGGACACGGTGCCCGCGGGTCGCCCCATTGCGTTGATCGCCCCGGAAGCCGCCACCGCGAGTCTCCCGCCGCGTTTGCTCCAGTATTTACCCCGGTTCGCCACGCTGGCGGATTGGCAAGACAGTTTCTAATTGAAAGAGCCTATGACCAACCTCGACGATGTGTTCAATGATAATTTGCCGGAAGATCACCGCTCCGGCGTGGTGGCGGTCGTCGGACGACCGAACGTCGGCAAGTCCACGCTGATCAATCGAATCATCGGGCAAAAGATCGCCATCGTCAGCCCCAAGCCGCAGACTACGCGCAAGCGGCAGCTTGGCATTTATACTTCCGAACAGGGGCAAATCCTGTTCATCGACACGCCCGGCCTGCACGCGCCCCAGCATCGCCTCGGCGAATACATGGTCAAGGCGGCGGAGACGGCTTTCCGAGATTCCGACCTGATCCTGCTGCTGCTCGATGTCTCCGAGAAACCGGAAGCGGGCGACCGGCATCTGGCGGAAACCGTCGCGCGGCTGCGTGGTGACACGCCCGTCGTCGTCGCGCTCAACAAGATCGATCTGCTCAACGACCACAATCGCGCGACCAATATCGCGGCGCACACCGCGCTCATTCCCCACGATGCCGAATTCCTGATCAGCGCGCAGGAGGGCACGGGTGTCGATGATCTGTTCGCCTACATTGTCGCTAAGATGCCAACGGGGCCGCGCTACTACCCGTCCGACCAGACGAGCGACATGAACATGCGCTTCATCGCTGCCGAAGTCGTGCGCGAGAAGATCATGCTCAATACCGATAAGGAAATTCCCTACTCGGTTGCGGTGGAAATTGATGGTTTCTCGGAAAAAGAGAACGTCAACGCGATCAGCGCGACGATTTACGTGGAGCGCGACACGCAAAAGGGAATCATCATCGGCAAAGGTGGCGAGATGATCAAGCGGATCGGATCGCAAGCCCGCGCCGACCTCGAAGAGATGCTGGACGGCAAAGTCTTTCTCGAACTGCACGTCAAGGTGTTGAAGAATTGGCGCAGCGACGAGCAGTTGATGAAGCGGCTCGGCTATCGCATCAAGGATGAGGATTAGCGGTCAGGTAGGCGCGTCCGGCCTGCGCATCCAACGCGATCTGCGCCATCAGCTCCTGAATGCCGTTGAACTTCTTTTCGGGTCGTAAGCGCGTTTCGAAACTGAAGTTCATCGTCTCGCCATAGATATCTCGGTTGAAGTCAAGCAGATGCGCTTCGACGCGCAGACTGTCGCCCTCAAACGTCGGGCGCAGACCGACGTTGGTCACAGCCATATAGTGTTCGCCGCCGAGCGTCGCCCACCCCGCGTACACGCCGTTCGCCGGGACGAGCTGTTCACTCCACACGGCGATGTTGGCGGTCGGAAAGCCAATCGTGCGTCCCCGGTGATCGCCGTGCACGACCTCACCCGACACGCTGTATGACCGACCAAGCAACCGTCGCGCACCCTCCAGATCGCCCGCATTCAACGCGTCCCGAATCGCGGTACTGCTGAAAGTGGCGCTGCCATCTTCCCCAACCAGATCGATGGCTTCGAGCGTGAAGCCTTTCTCGGCACCTTGCGTCCGCAAAAACTCAACGGTGCCTTCGCGCTTATAGCCGAGCGCGAAATCCGCGCCCACCCACAGCGATTCCAGCTTGAGGTGTTCGCGCATCAGATCAACGAAGGCCGCCGCGCGAATTTGGCGGAATTCCTCGTTGAACGGCAGCGTGATGACGTGATCCACTCCGAGTTCGCCCATCAGTTCGGCGCGCTGCTGCGGCGACGTGAGATAATAGCGTCCCGTCAGTCCGCGCAGCACTACGTCGGGATGGGGGAAGAACGTCAGCACCACCGCCAAACGTCCAGTCTCCCGCGCCGACCTGACCAATCGCTGAATCAAGTGCTGATGTCCGCGATGCACGCCGTCAAACACACCGATGGTCACGACAGACGGCTGGTCAAGCTGGATGGTAGCGAGATCGTACACGTGGTTCATGCTGGTTTCCTCTTGGTGAAGCTACGCGCTGATTCTACCCTAAAAATACTTTTTCCGGCTTCCAAAAGTCGCCCGCTGCCCGTAACACACACACGGTTTCGCCCCGCACATTCGCCGCTAAAGCGAGTGTGTCGGCAGCGTAGGTCCCGGCGAGGGGCAGCATCCGTCCGTGCTTGACATCATTTTCCATGTCAGCATTCAAGGTCAGGGGAATCATGCCGAGCAATTCCGGGCGTGGGGGAACGAGATACATCTGGGGATTATCCGCGGCGAGCAGGTTATCAAGTGGCACGGCCTGCGCCAACGTGAAGTGCCCACTGCCCACGCGCACGAGGCCAGCCAGATGCGCGCCGACGCCGAGTGCGTCGCCGAGATCGTAAGCCAGTGAGCGGATGTACGTCCCGGCGCTGCAGGTAACTTCCAGCGTGAATTCCTGCGGCTGCCAGTCGCTGATGGTCAGCGCATCGATGCGCACGGGGCGCGGCGCGCGTTCAACTGTTTCGCCCGCCCGCGCCAAATCATACAGCTTCACCCCACCCTGCTTAATCGCACTATACATGGGCGGAACTTGCTCAATCGCGCCGAGGAAGGGCGTGAGTGCTGCCTCCACCTCAGCGCGGGTAATGTGCGCTGCCTCGCGTTCGCTGACTACCGTTCCTTCAGCATCATAGGTCGTGGTGACGATGCCCAAACGCACGCGGGCGCGGTAGCGCTTAGTCGAATCCATGACATATTCGCTCAAGCGGGTGGCCGCGCCTACGCACAGAATCAGCACACCGGACGCCAAGGGATCAAGCGTCCCGGCGTGGCCGATCTTTTTGATACCCAGTTTACGCCGCGCCTTGGCGACGACGTCGTGGCTGGTCAGGCCAAGCGGCTTGTCAATATTGAGAAAGCCGAACATCAAACGATGGTCAGATTGCCACTGGCGACTACCTGCCGCAGCAGCGGCAGCACACGCAGCTTGGCCTGTTCCAGCGGCCCGGCAATGGTCGCGCCGGAGGCTTGCTTATGCCCGCCACCGCCCAAGCTGAAGGCGAGCGTCGCCACATCAAAGCCGGGTTTGCATCGGAATGACAGTTCAACCCGCCCATCCGCCAGTTCCTTGAAGATCGCCGACACCATCGCTTCGTTCGCCGTCAGCAGGAACGTCACGAGGCCGCCGCTGGAATTGTCGCCCGCTTCGACGTTCGGGAAGTCCGCGCGCCGAATCGACGCGTGAATCACGCCGCCGTCGAGTTCGACGCTCGGCAGCACCTGCTTCCATAACTGGATCGTCTGGTAAGGCGTGCTGCCCAACGTGCGCGCCGTGACTTCGGTCAGCGATGCGCCTGCTTCCATCAGCCGCTGCGCGACCTCCAGCGTCGTCGACTTGACGTTGCTGGTGCGGAAACCGTTGGTGTCGGTCACCAAGCCTGTGAGCAGCGGCAGAGCGACCGGGCGCGTCACGGGCTGGTTCATCTCGACCAACCACCGATAGACGATTTCGGTCGCAGAAACAGCATCCGGAATGATGACATGGATGTGTCCGAACCGGGTATTCGTCGGGTGATGATCCAGATTGATGATCGTCTTGCTGTGCGCCTGACCGTAGACGCCGACCTTGCCCGACCGTTCCGCATCACTGGAGTCAACCGAAATGACGAGATCCCATTCCCCTTCGCTGAGTTCGGACAGCACCGTCTCAGAACCGGGGAGATATTTCAGGAAGCCCGGCACGCCACCATCGACGGCCAGCATGGGTGACTTCCCGCGTTCGCGCAGCCCATTCGCCAACCCGAGCAGTGAGCCAATCGCATCACCATCCGGGTTGACATGCGTCACAATCAGAATCGTCTGCGCGTTATCGACCGCTTCGGTCGCCTGCGTCCAGTTAATCATCGTCATCGTCGTCATCCAGAAAATCGTCGTCCAATAGTTCGTCCATGGGGTCAGGCGGCGGAATTTCGAGACTCGAAATGAGTTTATTGATGCGTTCGCCGCGTTCGAGGCTGGCGTCCCACATAAACGTCAGCTCCGGCGCTTTGCGCAGCCGCACGCGCTTGGCCACTTCGCGCCGCAAGAAGCCTTTAGCGTGTTCCAGCGCGAACATGATTTCATCGGCGCGTTCTTCTTCGCCCAGGGCATTGACTTTAATGCGGGCATACATCAGTTCGGGGTCAAGTTCCACGTCGGTGATGGTAATGCCTAAGAGGCGGGGATCAGACACTTCGCGCAGGAGCAGTTCGCTGAGAATTTTGCGAATCCGTCCGCCCATCCGAGCCTGTTTGATGCTCATGCTGTACCTCCTTCCGATACCGGGGTCGGCAGGGAAACTGCCCCTGCCGACCCCACACCAGTCAACAGATCGCAGCCTTAATTGACCCGTTCCGAAACGTAGAATTCGATCAGATCGCCCACCTGAATATCGGGGACGTTGTTCAGCGCGATACCGCATTCGAAGCCTGCGCGGACTTCGCGCACGTCTTCCGTCAGGCGCTTGAGCGAAGCAACCGAAACATTCTCCGCGATTACCTGCCCAGCGCGCTTGACCCGCGCGCGCGCATTGCGGCGAATTTCGCCTTCTTTGACCATCGACCCGGCAATCGTGCCGACCTTCGGAATGCGGAAGACCTGACGCACTTCCGCCACGCCGATGTTCTTGTCGGCGTACACGGGTTCGAGCATCCCTTCGAGCGCCAGTTCAATGTCTTCGAGCATCTTGTAGATCACGTCATACTGGCGGATTTCCACATGATGCTGTTCCGCCGACCGCCGCGCCGCTGAGTCAACGTCGACGTTGAAGGCAAGCACAATCGCACCGGACGCGCTGGCCAGCATGATGTCGCTTTCGCTGATGTTGCCCACATCGGCAGACAGGACGCGCAGCTTGATGCCCTTGCTGCTCTTTTCGGAGAGCTGTTCGAAGGAGTTGACGACCGGCTGCAGCGACCCCTGGAAGTCGACGCGCACAATCAGGTTCAATTCTTTGATCTCACCGGTCTTGTACTGGGAGAAGATATCTTCCAGCGTCAGCGCGCGCGCAGCCTGCGTCTTGCCCGCTTCGGCGGCATCCTTGCGTTCGCCAACCATCTGGCGCGCAATCTTCTCGTTCTTGACCACTTCCCACGTATCGCCCGCCTGCGGCAGGTCATGCAGACCAAGCAGCGCGACGGGGGTCGACGGTCCGGCAGCGCGCAGCGGCTTACCGTTCTCGTCGTACATCGCCTTGACGCGACCGTAGGTATTGCCCACGACCACTTCTGTACCGGGTTCGAGCGTACCATTGAGGACGAGCAGCGTCGCCATCACACCTTTGCTGCGGTCGACTTCGGCTTCGAGCACCACACCCGCCGGGTTCGCCTTCGGGTTCGCCACGATGTCGCTGTCGTCAGCCACCAAGATGATCGCTTCGAGCAGATCTTCGATGCCTTCTTTTTGCACTGCGGCCACCGGCACGACGAACGTGTCGCCATCCCAGTCATAGGGCGTCAAACCGAGTTCGGCGATTTCCTGCTTCACGCGTTCGACATTGGCGTTGCGCTTGTCGACCTTCGTGATCGCCACGATGATCGGCACATTGGCAGCGCGGGCATGGTTGAGCGCCTCGCGCGTTGTTGGCATGACGCCATCGTCCGCCGCCACGACGAGAATCGCGATATCCGTCGCGTTCGCGCCGCGGGCGCGCATCGCCGTAAACGCCTCGTGACCGGGGGTATCGATGAACGTGATCTGGCGGTCATTGTGCTTGACGCGGTACGCGCCGATGCGCTGGGTGATGCCACCCGCTTCGCCTTCCGCCACTTTCGTCCGGCGAATGGTGTCGAGCAGCGTCGTCTTGCCGTGATCGACGTGGCCGAGAATGGTCACAATCGGGGGGCGCTTGATGAGGTTTTCGGATTTTTCTTCGGTGTAGATGCGCCGCCACGTCTGCGCTGTCTGCGCCCGCTTATCACGTTCCGCTTTGGCAGCGGCAGCGCTGGCGGACTGCGCTTCGTAACCGAGCTCTTCGATCACGATCGCGGCTGTATCGTAATCGACCTGCTGATTGATCGACGCCATGATGCCGTTCGCAATCAGGCGTTTCATCACTTCAATGGGGCTAGCGGAGATCAATTCCGCCAATTCCCGAACGGTTAAGTAATCGGGAACTAAGACCACCTGCTTTTCCTGTGCCATCGTTACCTCCACGCACACGGGCGATGGATCAGGAGAAGCAGAGTCTCGCTTACATCCTACTGATCCACCGCGTTATCTAGAGAATAGAATTGCGTTTTATGCCGGGTCATGACTTGAACCCGGCGTTACGCAGTCGTTCACGATCCGCCTCTGTCAGCGGCGCGCGCAGCGCCTTGGCTAGTACATCTGAACTCACGGCGCGTTCCCAGCAGTTCTCGCATAGATATGCCCCTCGTCCATTCAACTTCCCCGTCGGATCCACATAGACACCTTCAGGCGTACGGACGACCCGCGTCAATTGGCGTTTGCCCGCTTTATCGCGGCACACGACGCAGGTTCGAATTGGCACATGCTTACGAGGCTGCCCGTTCATCATCCCTGACTACCTAATTGTCGTCCCACTCGTCCCAATCACCGCGCCCACGCTTGCGCTGGCGCTTGACGACCATACCGCCCGCCTTCTCATCATAGACGAGTTGACGCCCCTTCTTCTTCTTGCCCTTCTTGCCACTCTTGTCGAGGCCAGTGCCATCGTCTTCAAAGTCTTCGTCGAAGGCGGCGCCAAATGCATCGTCCTTCGCGGCGACTTTGCCCCGGCGCGCTAGATCGAAATCATCCGGCATCGCTTCGACGGCGGGCGCAGGCTGACCGGGTTCGGCAGTCGCCACGGCTTCGACCGGCGGGTTTTCGGGGAACACGATCTGATCGAGTGCATCCTGAATGCGGCGCAGCGATTCGGCGGGCGCATCATGCAGCAAACGGCGCAGATGGTTTTCGTCAAGCAGGTAACGCAGCATGATCTCGCCGACCGTGCCGAGCGGCTGCAAGGCTTCGATGATATTGTCGGGGAGCTGCAGCGCCGTTACCGGCATCTGGAACGCCGCTTGCGGCAGCGTCGCGCGCAGGGCCGCGATTTCGGCCAGGCGCTGCTGACGAGCTGCTTCACGCGCCGCGATCTGCTTGCGCTGCACGAGGTCAGCGAACTTGCCCAACAGCGTGTATTCTTCCGGCATCACCGCGCGCCCAAGCGAGCGCTTTTCCATGATGCGGCTGACTTCGCCGAGCAGTTCTGCCTGCTGGTTGCGCACGTCCTTTAACGGCGGTTTGCCGAGGTTGTCGAGCGCTTCCTGAACGGCTTCCGTGACGCTCTTGATGTCGATACGCCAGCCGGTCAGCTTGGCCGCCAGACGCGCGTTCTGCCCTTCGCGGCCAATCGCCAGCGAGAGCTGATCGTCCGGCACGATCACGACCGCCGTGCGTCCGGCATCCGGATCATCGTCCAGATACACGCCGCTTACACGGGCGGGGCTGAGCGCCTTCGCGATGAACACCTCATGATTCGGGCTCCACTCGATAACATCGATTTTCTCTTCATGGAGTTCCTTGACGATGTTCTGAATACGGTTGCCGCGCATCCCCACGCACGCACCGACCGGGTCAATACCCTCCTGAAGCGCCGCTACCGCGACTTTCGAGCGGTAGCCAGCTTCACGGGCGATATTCTTGATTTCGACCTGACCGTTATAGATTTCCGGCACTTCGTACTCGAGCAACCGCCGAAGCATGTTGCGGTGACTGCGGCTAACCACGATTTGCGGGCCGCGATTCGTCTTCTTGACTTCCACGATGTACACACGCAGCTTATCATGCGGCTTGTACTTCTCGCCGGGGATCTGCTGGTTACGCATCATGACGGCTTCGGTGCGCCCTAAGCTGAGCGTCACCATATTGGCATTCACGCTCTGCACCGTCCCATTGACGAGATCGCCTTCGCGTTCACTGAACTCCGCCATGAGCGAATTGCGTTCAGCTTCGCGAATCTTCTGCAAGATGACCTGTTTGGCCGTCTGCGCGGCAATGCGACCAAAGTTCTTGGTCGTATTGTCGGCGCGCACCATCACCATGTCACCCAACTGCGCTTCAGGGGTGTAGTAGCGAGCATTTTCGAGATCGACTTCGGTTCGTCTATCCTGAACGTCTTCGACCACTTCTTTTTCAACCAAGATATTAATTCTGGGACGCGGACTGTCGAGATCGACATCCGCCTCGACCCGCTGCGATTGCCCAATCCCTGCATCGCGTCGATAAGCGGAGATCAGCGCGGTACGAAGTGCTTCGAGCACCGTATCGCGCGGAAGCGCGCGCAGTTCCGCAATCTCGTTAAAGGCGACCTCAAACTCGCTTTTCATGCTGCTAGTTCTCAACTCCCGTAAGGACTGTTGGGGGGGGATGACGACGCGACAGTTCATGCCGCAGATACAAGAAAAGTGGGGGTTGCCCACTTTTCACTGCCCATATCTTATCATAGCTTGTGGTGACTGACAAGACGGCTTATGACCGCCTAATAAGGGTCGCGTTGGGGCACGGTCTCCCCTGCCCCAACGCAAGTAAGTGGTGTTATTCGGTCGCTTCCGCCGTGACTTCAGGCGTCACTTCCACGCCGATGATCACACTGCCGCCGCCGGACTGGACTTCCAGCGACGTCTCTGCGGAAACTTCCGGCGTCACTTCGATGACGGGAGCATTCCCCTGCACCGCGACTGGCTCCAGCACGAACGGCGCAAAGCGCAGCACGCGAGAGGCGGAGGCGTCTGTCACATAGACGCGGCCTTCCGCATCGACGGCGATGCCGCCGATCACGTCGAACTGGCTGTTATCAGTCGGCGCATCGCTCGGCTGACCGAACGAGCCGAGGCAGTTGCCGTCCGTGTCGTAGACCAGCACGCGCCCCGCATCGGGGTCAGTGACGTACAGCAGGTGCCGGAATTCATCGATGGCGATATACGGGCGGTTGCCGAGGTCTTCGTACCAACCGCGCACATCATAGGTCGTGATCGCCGTACCATCCCAGTTGAACACCGACACACGCCGATTCCAGGTATCCGCGACGAACAGGCGGCCATCGACGGATGTGACCACGCCGCTCGGCTCATCAATCTGACCGAGCGCGCTGCCCGCCATGCCGATATCGCGCACGTATTCGCCCGTCGCCGTGTACACACGGATGCGCTTGTTACCCGTATCCGCGACATAGACAAAGCCCTGATCATCGACCGTCACGTCACGCGGCCCCCAGAAGGCATCGGTCGGCACCGTTTCGGCAAACGCACCGAACGTTCCCATCTGCCCCCAACCGCGTATAAACTGCCCGTCCTGCGTGAACTGGACGATGCGGTAATTCCACGTGTCTGCGACGTACAGGGTGCCATCCGGGGCAATCGCTACACCGTTCGGGCGCAGCAGCGGCTGCCCACCACCCGTCACACCGTCGATGTAGTAGAGGAAGTTGCCATCAAGGTCAAACACCGAGATGCGGTTATTGAATTCGTCCGCCACAAACACGCGGTCACTGCTGACGGCGATATCCAGCGGGTGATTCATCGGTTGGCCGTCCAACGTTGATCCGAAGCTCACATCGCCGTACAACTGCTGCCAGTTCGCCGTGCACTGGTTAACCGTCGTGCTCTCCAGCGGGTTCAGAACCGTGCCGTCGCCAACGCCGAGGTTCCACACCTGTGCGGCGATATCCTTACGTATGTACAGAAACAGCCGTTCCGAGACTGGCCACGTCTGCAGATCATAGCCCGAGCCGACCGCTTCGCCGTAGCGCTGATAGTCGCGCGACCACCAGATGTCGAACAGGCCGCGGCGCAGTTCGCTCGAAATCGGATTCGTGCCGCTGAAATCGAGTACATTATTGACGCGCGTCGAGTTCAGGTTGAAGTAGTCCTGCATCGGCCACCACATGCGAATGTACTCGAAGCGGTAGTAGCGATCTTCGAGGATCGGCTCAATGCGCGCGCGTATATCTTCGCTCACGTAGATCGCCGCTGCATCACCAATCGCCCCCGGCGACGGACTGTCGCCGAAGAAGCGGGCATTCTTCAGATCACGGAAATACCAGGTGACTGGCCACGCGTTACCGCCCCACGCAAAGTTGATGTTGAGACCATCGGTTGTGCGACGGCTGACATCTTCGACCTGCTCCATCATCAGCTTGATGCCGGGTGCGGCGTGCGCGTACACGATGAACTCGTTGGCGTAGTCGTAGTTGATGAACGCCGCTGCCCACGCGGTCCGCGCCGTCAGCAGCGCTAAGCCTACAAAAGCCGCCACACCGAACATCCGGCGGAAGTGCATCCAACCCGTCTGCCGCATCACCTGCACGATGATGTAGAGGATGACGAGTATGAGGAAGACCATCGCCAGCCACTGATTGAACTCGGTGAGCTGCGCCTGCTGCAACCCTGCGAACGGCGATTTGCCGACGAGGAACGGCGCCAAGGTTTGGAACCCGGCGACGAACAGGAACGGCAGCAAGAGCAAATACAGCCACCCACGTCGGAAGAAGACCGCCCAGTCGATATTCTGGAACACGCGTCCGAAGTACCACGCGGTGACGAAGATCAGCGGCAGCGTGATGTGCGTGGTCAGCCACGGCATCTTCTCGCCTGCCATCGTGTAAGCGAGAAAGTTGAACAAACCCCACCACGCAGCGAACAGCACAAACGAGAGCCGGTGCAGCGCTTTCGGATTGTTAACGAGCACTTCGCGCTCAACCACCGGTTCAGACTCGAGGTTAGCCTCGTCACTGGCTGGTTCTGGGAGCTCGCGCTGGCGCTGGCGGAAGAAGATCGTAAGCCCGGCCAGCATCGCGAGGAAACTGCCGATCAGCGGCAGATACTCGTAAATCGGCATCATGATTAGGGTGTAGTAGTACTGCGGCTGACTCCCGCGCTCCACCCCCTGCTGTTTGAGCCAGTAGCCGAGGCTGCCGATCATACCGGAGGCCAGCCCCTGCGGATTGGTGAACATGGTCGTGAAGAAGAAGATGTACAGCGCGTAAAACACCGCCGCCGCCGCCGTCCAGCGCCGCCAGTGCCATGTGAGCCCCACCGCGATGGAGATCGCCATAAAGGGCACAAGCGCAATCGCCGTGCGTGTTATCCCGGTGGACGAGTAATCAGTTGGATCAGCGCCGGCCATCTTGATCACGGCCGCTGTCAGCCATGGCAGCACCAGCGACCCCATGAGCAGCAGTATGTCCAGTTCACGGAAGCGGTAGAGCGTGCGCCACCAATTGGCGCGGCGCGAATAGACCAGAACAGCCAGCACGACCAATGCAACAGCGTATGATGCAATAATCGGCAGGTAGGAAATGCCATCCACGGTCACTGGATCGACGCTTTCAAGCTCGGCGGTGCGCTCCTGCCGCGTCGGTTCCTGCGAGATCTCCTCAGCGACAATCAGACCGAGAAAAGCCGCCAGCGTGAGCAGCAGGATGACGACCACATCGCGCGGGCGGAAGCGGCGCGTTTTGAGCGAAGCCCACCAAGAGGTGAGCAGCACTACGGCCAGCGTCGCCGCGACAACGAGCAGCGTCCAACTGAGGAAAGTGCGATACGAGTCGGGCGTGACGCCCCCGGAGAGCATAATCCCGGTTTGCTGCACGACATAGCCGACGCGTTCCGCAAGTGTTTCGAATTCGGCCAGCGAGATATTCAGTACCGTCACCATCACCAGCGTGACCGTACAGCCGAGCAGAATCGCCAGCGTGACGAACTGGTACAGCGCTTTGCTCGGTCGCCGGAACACATGCTGAAACAGGCGTATCAGCCAGAAGATCGTCAGGAACAGGCCGAAGATGGCAATGTAGATGAACGCCGACTCTTTCGAACCGAGGCTCCACAGCATCGCGCCCGCGAAGATGTACAGCCAGATCGGTTTTCGCCGGGCTTTGAGCGGCCCATCGACATATTGGAAGAGACAGTAAACCATCACTAAGGTTGCGAAAATGGACGGTGTGTCCTCGCGAATGTAGCGATGGTGGAACAACAGCAGCGGCGAGATCAGGATCATGATCGACGCCAGCAGCGCCCCTGTTCGCCCTAACCATCTTCGAAAGAGGATCGGGAACATCACCATCATCACGCCCAAAATTGCGGGGTACAGGCGCGCGGTGTAGTCGTTATCCCCGAACAGGAAGTAGAAGAAGGCCGTCGCATGGAACAGAATCGGCCCATGCATGAGCGGTGTATGCTGGAAATCGCCTTCGGTGTACAACCGCCACGAGTAATACGTGTGCAGGCTTTCGTCGTGGCTCATGACGCGGTCGCCCAGCCCCGCAAAGCGGGTGATCAGGGCAATCGCCAGAATCACGATGTAGGCGACTACTTCCCAGTTGATGGTATACGTGCGCGCCCAGAGGCGGCTGAGCGCATCAGAGCGGGATGACTGCGGGTATTGATCGTACGTCGTTGCCATAAAGAAAACCCCTAAGGAGTATCGGTCGCGCCGAGGACGGGCGCGTGATTCGGCTGCACAGGCGGCAGAAATTCGCTGGTGGTCTTGGCCGTGAGCACTGCCGGTGTCGCGGGCGTGTTGACGGTGTCGGGCGTCGGCGGCGTCGGCAGGTTGAACTGGTGCGCGCGCAGTGACCACGGCAGCAACAGCACGATCACCAGCAGCACCACGGCGACACTGTAGCGCGCCTGCTCAAAGCTGATCGTCGGGCGCTTGGGGGCGCGCATCTCTGCTTCGACCCCCGCCCAGATGCGATCCAGACTCGGAACCGGATTACCGAGACCGGGCAGCGTGCTGCTCAGTTCGCTGCTCAGTTCGCGCTGATGTACATACGCCGCATAGCAGGCATCACACGTTTGAATGTGTTCGGCCACCTGTGAGCGCACGGCGGGCGGAAGCTCACGAGCAATGTACCCGGGCAGATGTTCCCGGCAAACACGACAAGCAATCATAGTCTAGAAACTCAGTAATTCGTCCAACAAACCTTGACCCACCGCTTGCAGGGAACCGCGCAGCGCATCATGCGCCAAGCGGACGCGGCTTTCGGCGGTTTTCTGCGGGCAATCCATCACTTCGGCGATTTCGCGGTATGTCAGCCCGTGACCATAGCGGAGCACCACCGCTTCGCGCAGCCGCGGCGTCAGCGCGGCCAGCGCGCGGCTGACCGCCTCCCGCGCCGATTGCTGCGCCAGCGCGGCTTCCGGCGTTTCTGACTTGGGCGCAGGCAGCCCGTTGGTCAGAAACGGCGCGAGATCGCACGTCGGCACCCGACTTTTGCGATACATGTTGCGGCAGCGGCAGATGGCGATCGTGTATAACCACGTTTTGAACGACGACAGCTTCGCATCGAAGCGATGCAGATTGCGGAACGCATACACGAACGTTTCCTGCGTCACGTCTTCCGCATCTTCCCGGTTGAACAACAGGCTGTAGCACAGCCGGTAGATGCCGGGCGCGAACAGATCGTATAACGCGGCGTAGCCCGTTTGATCGCCCCGCAGCGCGCGGCTCATGCTCGACTCAACTTCTTCGGGTATCATACCGTTCCTAATCCCTCAGCGTGCGGTAATTGTACAGCACGCGTTGGCGAATTCCTCACCCCGTGGGTTTATCCGGCGGCATCTTGCGGTTCGACCCCCTCATAAATATCCTGACGCAGCCACAGCACCGTCGATTCAAGCGTCATCCACGTGAAGCGGGCGTGACGCTGCATCCACCAGGTCGGCACATCCAGCGCGTAAATCGCCGTTGGCGTCCACGTGCGCTTCGTGATGAAGTCCTGCCCGACATAGCTCGTGCCGAGCGCGGGCGGATCATCGAAAGCGGGCAGCAGCACCACCTGATCGCCAAGGGCATCACGTAAATCGGTAATGTACTCCGCCTGCGTGAAGTCGCGCACCACCCACGCGATCACCCCGTCCTGCGGCGCCATCACGCTGAGCGGCAGCACATTGAACCCGCCGCTGTGGCGGTCCGCCAGTTCATGCAGCGTTTCCCGCAGCAGCAGCACGTCGGTACTCGTGGCGTAGAAGTGGAAGGGTTCGCGCGGGCTGTCCGCCTCGCTGACCGCCGCGCCCCACCCGCTCCCGAACGACGTGATCGCGCCAAAGATCAGCACGCCGAGGCCGACGCCCTGCAGCGCGCTCGCATTGCCCCACACGCTCGCTACGAGGAAGAAACCGATGATCAGGAACATAATCGAAACGATCACGAGGATCACGCTGTTGGCATTGAGCGTAGCCGTCGCCAGAGACTCGCTCGTCGAGGTGAGCAGCGAACGTCCAAGCGCCTGTGCTGAAAGTGTGAACACGGCCAGCACGGCGATGAAAGCGAGCGCGATCACCCAGCGCGCCCACGAAGGCGGCGCGAAGATTTCGGTCTCGCGCACTGGCTTGAGCATCGCCACGACGGCAGATGTGGTCAAGCCGATCAGCGGCACGGTGAACCACAGCGCGTGATAGGCCTCTGCGCCGACAAACAGCAGCGACCCGATCACCGCCATGACCAACCACGCAACCAGGAAGCGGTCGATAAGTGTGAACGACTGGCGATTGATCAGCACGACCACCCCGGCGAGCGCCAGCGCCCACCAGAACGGTTCATAGAACAGGCTGACGTACAGCGCAAACGGCGTGATTGCGCCTTCAGGCACCTGCGTGAAACCGCGCCCGAACCCGGCAAACACCTCGCCAACCGAGTTCAAACCACTTGGGTTGAGGAGCGTCCCGGTCGCAACCAGGATCACGAACGCGCCCGCGACCAGCAGCGGCGTCCCCCACGTGCCGAAACGGACACCGACGAACGCGCTGGTCGCGGCGGGTTTAGCCTCCGCCTCCTCAAAGTTGAAGGTCTGCGCGCGCCGTTCCCATACCGCGACCGCAGCCGCTGCGCCCAGCAGAATCAGCGCGAGCAGGAGACCACCCGCCTCGCTCAGAAAGATCAGGCTGGCGCCGCTCACCGCCGCGAACACCTTGATCCACGGCGCATCATCGCCGCCGCGCAGCCGCCAGAGCGCCCACAACAGGCTGATCGCGCTCAACATCGACCAGATCACCGGAGCGCTGAAGCGCGATGCGACCAACCCAACGGGCGATACGGCCAGCAAGACCGCGCACACGAATGCGCGCGTGCTGCCGAGTTCACGCCGGAAGAGAAGCGGCATGAGGACGAGCAGCGCACCACCCAGTGCCGTGAACAGCCGCGCGGTGAATTCTGACGTACCAAACGCCGCGAACGCCAGCGCCTGTACGGCAAAGAGGAACGGGCTGGTCGCAGTCAGCGGTTCGCCGGATGCCTCCGGCACGACGACGCGGAACGCGGCCAACGCATTGTGCGTTTCGGACGCAGCAATGGGCACCGCGCCCAGGCTGGCGAGGCGCAGCACTAACGCCAGCGCGATCACGACGAGGTAAGCGATCGTTTCGAGGCGAATCGCCAGCGTCGGACGTTCAAGAACAGGGGCAGTCACTACAGTCTGCATACGGCTTCCCTACTGGCTGAACTGAATCGCTTCCGGCGTGACGCGATAAATGCGACTGCCGCCGGTTTCACATACGACTTCAAGATTGTCAAGGAACTTAATTTCGCTCTCCGCGCCAAACGTCGAGCGTTCGATGGTGCCGAACACCACGTAATCGACGCCATATTGATTGAGCAGGATCGCGGTATCGCGCCATGTCGGCGACGTGTACAGCGTCTGAATGTCTGCGTCGCGCGTGCCGCCGAGTTCGGCGTAACCCTCAACGCCGCGCCACTGCTGCTGATGCCCAACCCAGTTGAGCAGCACGGGCAGACCAGTCAGCGTCGCTACCGTCCCGAATTCGCCGTGATACTGCCCACCCACCGCCTGCACCACAGTGACGTTATTGCCCTCGACCTGCTCGCCGAGGCACAACGCCACCTGATAATCATCCGACCAGGTGAACGATGGGCCACCGTCGAGCGTGACGGGCACCTCACTGAACGTGCGCCCCGCTTCGACAATCGCGCGGTGATATACCCCGGCGACCGGGAACATCAGCCCGAACGCCATGATGAGCGCCAAACCGCCGATGAACACAGCGCGCAGCGCCACAGGTGGACGCAGCAACTGGTGATCAGAGACGATGGTATAAACGGCGTAGGCGGCGGCGACGCTCCACACCAGCCAAGCGCCGTAGTAGAACTTGAACACGGTGTTCATGCGCGTGCTGAAGTTATCGCGCAGGTAGACAAATTCCGGCGTGAGCGTGAGCATCAAGCCGAGGCCGACCAGCAGCAGCGCAAAGCCCGTCGCAGGCGGATAGATGGGCGCAACCGCCGCCTCTGGATTGACCAGACTGGCCGAGCGCCGGGGGAACATCCGCGCCAACACGAGAATTACGCCGAGCGTGAGCACAATCGCCGTGAGCGAGTGCGTCACGCGCTTGCTCAGCGCCAGACTGACCACCCGTCCGAGGCCGCCGTTGCTCTCGATGAATCCACCCACCTGATTACGCAGCGCGGGGACCACATAGCCGACGATCGAGAACAGCACCAACAGCAGAATCAGCCCACCGAGCACCAGCAGCCCGGTGCGGATGGCGAAGCGCCAGTTGAGCGTCCCCCAACCACGCCACACTTCCAGCACGAGGAACGGCCCGAGGATCAGCAGCAGGGGTCCAAACATGATGAAGAACTGGCGGAACAGCGTCGGGTAGACGAGATTCGGCACGACGCCCGCCGCCTGCGACCGAAAAGCGATGATGAACGGCAGATAGGCGACGACCGCCACAACCACCAGCGTTAACGCCAACCAGAAAACGCTGAGTAGATCGTCAAGCGTCAAGCGCCCCGTGCGGATCAGGCGGCGCACCGCCTCCGCGCCGAGCAGCGCCGCCGCGTAGATCGGCCCATCCCACGTATTGAGGAAGATCAGCCCGCCAATCACGAGGCCGTAGAGCACCGTTTCGCTCAGGTTGGGCTTGCGTCTGCTGAGGATAACGTTGAGGGCCAAGCCGAGTGCCATCACCGCGAACGGCAGCGACAGCACATGTGGATGATTATCGGCGAGCAAGAAGCTGAACTGCGGGAATTCGTCGATGACTTCTTCGCGCGAATTATCGAAATTGCGGTCATTGAGCACCCGCGCGCTGCGGAACCACCACCAGTTGCCCCAGTCGTTGAGGTCCGCGCTGCCCAGCCCACCGATCTGGTTCTGGCGTTCGTTCATATCCCAGAACGCGAGGTATTCTTGCGGGGCGGTATTCGTCTGGTACGGCACTTCGACCAGCGCCAACTGGAAGTTCCCGAGCAGCACGACGAAGATCATGCCGATGATCCCCGTCCAGATCGCTGCGCTCTGTTTCGGTTCACGCGCACCATTCGCACGCGACCGTACGAGGTTGTAGACCACGCCGAACGCGCCGATCCCGGTCAGCGCGAAGAGCAGCGCCGCGGTCATATTGAAGCCAATCGTGCTCGTGATGCCGCTCAGTTTGGAGAGCATCCCCGCGATCACGTAGCCGAAATAGTAATAGCTGATGGCGTAGCCGGAGAGCCACGGATCCGCCGGAGGAAAGACTTCCGAGCGCATGACCGACGAGAGGAACGCGAGTTCCATCGGCTTCTCGGTGAAAGTGATGGCGTTCTGGTGTGCGCGGTAGATCGCCCACGCGAACAGCAGCACGAAAAACAGGACTTCGCCGACGATCACGACTGCGCGGTTTTCCCGCCACCAGGCTCGTAAATCAATGGGATCGCGCAGATACAGGATCAGCCCCGCGACCAGCACGATCACCCACGCGAGAATCATCGAGCCGGGGGTATTGCGGATGAAGCCAAACATCGCCAGCAACCAGAAGACGAACCCCGTCAGCAGCAGGCCAAGCGCGCGCGCCAGCGTATAGCCCCGGTCGGGCAGGCAGCGCAGCAGGCGAAAACTCAGCGGCAGCACGCCGATTCCGGCGGCGGTCACCAACGCCCACCAACTGAGGACGATTCCCCCTTCACGGGGCAGCCAATCGAACACGTTCACTGGTTACCCTTCCCCGTCAGCCTTGATCCAACAAGCGCGCATCTTTGTTCACCTGATACAGCGTCGTGTTGCCCTGCTGGTAGACTACCGAGAGCAGCCCGCGTTCGACCATCGTGTCGAACTTTGCCAGTCGATCTGGTCGATAGTAGGCGCGCTCAATGTTGCCAACCACGACATAGCTCACGTCGTAGTATTGGAGGAACTGCCACGCGTAATCGATACTCGGTGAGTTGTAGAACGCGACCACGTTGGCATAGCGATTGTCATTGAACTGGCGCGTCCACTCCATGGTGCGCTGCTGCCACTGATGGAAATGCCACCCGAGCACGGCAGGCAAGCCGGTATAGATCGAAATGCGCCCATTCCAGCGATACTGCGTGTTGTCGCTTAGCCCCTCGACAATCGTCGGCGAGCCTTGAATGTTGTCCTGCATCCAGCGGATGAGCTGGTAGTCGTTGTCCAGCGCGAACGGCGTCACCGTCGGGTCAATCGCCATAACCAGGTCATCGGCTTCCCATTGATTCGCGTACTTCATGAATTCCGCGCCATCCAACGTAAAGGGCTGCTCGTTGTCGAACCGGAAGACCGATTTGCCCTGTGAAGCCATGATTGGGAACATCGCGGCGATGGTCACCAGTACGGCGAAGGCCACGGACCACGCATTGCGCAGCCCCGGTCGCCAGTTGTCGAGGCTGGCGAACATCCACGCCGCCACCGCGCCACCCATCACGCTGAACATCAGCCAGACCTGCATGTAGAACTTAAAGATCGTGTTCTGGCGGCCAATATCGCCGTCCAGCACGACATACTCGACGCCCAGCGTCAAGCCCAGCGCCAGCGCGGAGATCAGCAGCAGAAACTGCATCGGTCGGCTTTGACCGGGACGCAGCAGCAGCGCCGCCGTCCAGAGCAAAAGCGGCACGACGATGATCGTCACCTGATATTCGCGCAAGGCGAGGAACAAGGCGATGAGCAGCAGCACGCCGACCAGCACCAACCCGCCGAGCAGATACGGCGCCGTGCCGCGCAGCGCCTTGACGCGCACACTGCGGAACCAGCGCCCAGTATCCCACACGAGCAGCGTCACCAGCAGGAAGATGAACAACCCGTGGATGTCGAAATACGCCCAAATCGGCGTTTTGCCATCGTTCCACGGCAGAATGCGGCTGTATACGCTCGAATACCAGCTCGTGAACGGCAGCACCGCGATAAAGCTGACGGCCAAAAACCCGCCGACCCGCCATGCGGCGTCGATCAGCGAGCGGCGGTTGATGCGCTTCCACGCCAACCACCACGCCAGCGCTAATCCCACTGTGCCGAGGATCATGTAGGTGATCCAGTCCCAAGTGTTGGTTGCGCGCAGCATGCCCACCATCGCGCCAATTAACACGATGGCCAGCACGCGCGCCCAGCGGGAGCGGGTATCCGATCCGGCGATCAGGACTTCATTGAGCAGCAAACCGAGCAGAATCAACTGCATTGGCATGGAGATCATGTGCGCGTGCAGGTCGCCGTATACGAACGTGAACATGGGCATTTCGGTGATCGCCTGCCCTTCCACGCCCGGTGTCTCGCCTAACACCCGGCTCGGCCCCCAGAACCAGCGTTCCGCGCCGACGGCCAGCGGTTGCCCGCTGAACAGCTTGCCGAAGCCGTTGCCCATATCCACAAGCAAATCAACCGCGATGGCAACTTCATAGCGCACCCGGTCGATTACGTTGCCAGACTGCACGCGCTCAGAGATGTCCTGAAATGCGGCTGCATCGGGCGGCATGCCGTTGGTTTCGGTGTAATCGAGAATCAGCCACTGTTCGATCCCGGTTGGGCGGGTGTAGCCGCCCATCTGCGCGACACCGGACAGGAAGACGCGCGGCGTATCTAGGTTGCCGAACAACACGCACATCATCAGCGCGGCGATGCCCGCAAAATACGGGTTCGCTCGCTTCCAGTTGAGGCGGCTCACCACGTTGAACGCGGCGGCAAACGCGGAGATCCCGGCGGTCGCGAACAACGTCGGCAGAATGAGGTTGTAGGCAATTGAAGGAATGATGCCGAGTAGGAGCACCGGAGCACCGACGATCACGTAGCCGAAGTAGTAGTAATTGATGTAGCCCCCTGCCTGCCACGGATCAATCGGCGGGAACACGGTACTGCGCAGCACCCCATTGAAGTAGGCGAAATCCATCGGTTTTTCGCCGCCAAAGCTGGGATGCCACAAGTCTGGGTTGGTCAGGCGGATGAACAGGAACAACCCGAACGCCGCCAGCGTCACTACTTCGATGATGAGCAAGCGCCGCCAGTGAGTCTGCAGGTACTCGACGAATTCGCCGCGCCGCCGCCACATGACGGTAATGCCGAGCGCGGCGACGAGAGCCAGCGCGACTAGCACGCCGATCTGCGACCAGACGGGTACGCGCAGGCTGGCGACCAACCACGTCAACCATGCGACGAGGAACATCCCCGTGAATTTGCTGATCGCGAATCCGCGATCCGCCAGCCCCGGCAGCAGCGCGAACAGCAGCGGGAAGGCCAGCCACCCGAACAGCACAATTGTCAGCCACCACATGCCGATGGTGACCGCCGGACTGGTGTTGATGATGCTGGTGACGTCAAAACGCTCCGACCATGTGCCGCCCGTCGCCTGAATCTCCTGCAGTTGGCTGGTGAAGCGATAGTTGGTCGGCGCGCGGTCGATCTCGCTGGATTCGACTGTCGAGACATTGGTGATCGTCGTGTCGCAGTAGCCCCAATCGAGGTCGGGTTGGCAGTTCGCGTTGAACCCGCCGACCCGCGTGACCGGGATGCTGTAGAGCAAGTCCGCAACGGCCTGCCGGTCATAGTCGGCGCGCTTCTGGAAAATCATGACCACCGGGTGATCGTAGACGTGGAAGGCTTCTTCGGCCTCGAACTCGTTCAACCAGTCGGGCGCATCGTAGAACGGCAGGTACTGGTCGCTGACGCGCAGCGGCCCCCATTCATACGTCTCCTGCACCACCTGCACCAAGTCATAGCCGAGTTCGCCTGCGAACAGCTTGTCATAGTAGAAGTTCGTCCACGGCCAGCGCGCCGGGTTGCGCGAGAGCGTGTCATAGAAGCGATTGCTGCTGATGACAATATAGTCGCTGTCGTCCAGCGTGCGCAATACATTCGTGCGCTTGAATTCCTCGTCCTCGTAAACAATGTCCTGCTGGTAGCCGCTCACCAGCGACCACCCCGTATCGAGACGGCGGCAGTCGCGTGCATCCATGATTTGCCCGGGCGGTGGGCTGTCGGCCAGGGTCACGCCTTGTGGCAGTTCACAGACGCCAATCGGGAACGGGTCGTCCCATGCGCCCTCCCATGTGAGAATCGAACCACCGCTGATTACTTCGTCGCCCAACTGCACGTTGACCTGGAAGCTGTATTCCTGGCCTTCCACCACCATCAGCGGTTCGGCAAGTGGGATTTCATAGCTGTCGCCGACGGGACTGTTCTCGCGCGTGAAGTTCTCTTCGATGCGCGCCGTCGTCAGCAGGGTGCCGTCCGGCTCGGTGATCGAAAACGTCAGAACTTCCGGGTCAGGATCATCCAGCGGGTCGCCGAGGTGCGGCGCGTAGATGGTCGTCACCATGCCTGAAGCCTGCGGCGTGAAACTGTACGTCGAAAGCGGGAAGCCCGCATGGAAATGCGTCACGTGCTGAGCGAGATCGTCGGCGGTCGTCGTACCATACATCGCATTTGTGACCGCAATGTTGATCAGCGGCGCGGGCGAACCGTCCTCCGTCTCGATCTGCATCGAGAAGTCGCCCGAGACGTTCTCCCACACCCAGTAACTCGCCTGCACGCGGGTGAGCATGTTGCGGTAGATATTCGTGAACATCAGCGCCCACACGATGGTGAACGCCGCCGTTACGCCGATCAGGCCGCCAGCCACCGTGCGCCGCGATCCGCGCGCTGAGCGGTACAGGCTGACCAAGCCCCAGGCCGCCAGCAAGACCAACGGCGGATAAATCGGGATGAAGTAGCGCATGGTCGTCACCCAGTTGCGCCCCATCCAGCCGAAATACACGAGAATCCAAGCGAACAGCAGAATATTCGCCAGCGCGCCCGGTCGCCCGCGCACGATGCGGTACCCGGCGACACCCCACGCAATCCAGCAGGCGATCCCCAACGGGATCCCCATGCCCCACACCACCATGTTGTTGAGCGGGAACAGATAAGCGGCACGCGCCACCCACTGAAAGTTCGGCGGGCTGTCGATCGTGCCGGAGTTGAGCGCTTGCGCCGTGCCCATGTTGTCGAGCCACCGCGAATACGGCATCAGGCCGAAGAAACCCGGTCCGGTGAAGGTATAGGGGTTTGCAACGCGAAACACAAGGAAGGCAAAAATGCCGGAAATCACTAACCCTGTGAGGTGAATTGTCCAAAGGCGCGACCGTTCTGCGCTCGACGTTTTGCTGTCGAAGACGGGCGCGAGCTGGATGGCCGCAGCGATCACGATCAACCCAGCCAGCGGCGCGAGATTGATGCGCGACGCTACCGCCGCACCGACCATCACGCCGAACAAAGCGTAATCGCGGATTTTGCCGTGGCGCTGCACACATACGCCGTAGAAAATCGCCAGTGTGGTGAAGAAGTTGCTGATCGAATCGACGGTGGCGAAGTGCGCCATCTGAATGGAGAACACTGTCCCGGCGTACAACACCGCTGCCAGCAAACCGATCCATTTGTCGTGCAGCTTACGCCCGATGGCGAACACGAGCACTATGGCGCTCATCTCGCACAAGGCCGAAATCGCCCGCCACACAAGGTGAATGCCGTCGTACGATGTCCAATGCTGACCTTCGTAGTCGGAGTTGCCGAGCACAGTCGCGGCATACCACTCGGTGCCTGCGGCGAAGGCTTCCGCCGCGCCCCGCGCCATGAAGAGCGGCAGCGTACCGTAGACGTACAGCCCATGCGCCTGATTCGCGTTCAGCGGATTCCACGGGGAGCAGCGCGCATCGAAGAACGACCCCTTGCCGCCCGTATCGGGATACCGTGACAGACAGTCGGCGATTTGCTCGGCGCGGGAGAGTTCATCCCCGCTCGGGTTGAGCTGGCGACCTAATCCCTGCACCACATCCGTCATGAAGCGCTCGTCCGGGTGCAGATGCGTGAAATCGTCCCAGTTCAAGCCGACAAAGCGAAAATAGCCGCCGGCGAGCATGGTCACGAGGAGTATTACGCCGACAAGCACATTGCTGCTCACCGCAGAATTTGAGCGGACGCGCGGCGGCGCTGTAAGCTGTTGAACGTCTTGCATAAAGTCCCTTGCACATAAACCGCGGCGGGCGCGGGATCATCATTTCGGCGCATGGGTAGGGGCGCAGCATGCTGCGCCCCTACGACGGAATTTGTCCCATTTTACACATTCTGCCCAAAAATACCTCACTGCGGTAGGGCAGCGTCGTTCCTTTCCAAAAACTCGGCGAATGCGTCATCGCCCAGCGCTGGCGCCCAATAGACTTTGAAGTCTTTGCCGGGGATCGACGTCTGGTACAACTGCCAGAAGCCAGCCGGGAAATTCGTTTCCAGCCATTCCTCAGCCTCAGTATTCGACGTGTTGTAGAAGAAGATCGACGGGCTGTTCGGGTCGAACTGATATTCACCGCTGCGCTGCGCCTGCGCATCCCGCAGATACGCCGCCGCCTCGCCGATGCTCAGAATCGTATTCGGGAAGTCGACGCGCCCGCCTTCGATGCCCACCGCGCGGTGATCCCACCAATACGGTGACGATAGGATGAAGGCATTGCCGTAGCGCCCGCCCGGCTGCCCCACGAAACCGCGCAGCACTTCGCCGCCTTCATGATGCGGCAGCGAATTGAGCAGATAGAACTCGCGGTATTCGGTGAACAACGTGAACTGGTTGGCGCTATAGGCGAACAGGAGCAGTCCTAAAACAGCCACCGCGCCGATCAGCGTGCCGAAGCGCCCCGCCAAGCGGCTCAGTGTGCGCACGATCAGCGCCAAGCCGAAGGCCGCCAGCAGATACACGCCCGGCAGCGTCCCGCTCATACGCGTGGCGCTCGGGTTCTCCTGCGGGTAGGCGATGGAGAGCGCCGACGGCAGCATCATGATCAGGATCATCGGCAGGATAACCCAATCGCCCGCATCTCGTCGTTTGAGCATCCGCGTGATCCACGCTGCCGTGCCAATGATCAGCAGCCCACCCGTGATGATGTCCATTGCTGGATGCATGGGCGCGTTCTGAAACCACGCGATGTCCCCTTTCCAGTTGTACATCAGCAGGCTGTTGCGGAAGTTGCTCAGCAACGCGGGGATATTCTGGTTGAAGGCGTCGATACGCTCCTGCAAGCTCGGCACGCGCATGACGAGGTTGCCGTTCTCGTCCGTTTGCTGCGTCAGGTCATCGCCGAACAAACGACCAGACGTACGGCGCCAGAAGTCTTCGGGAAAATCGACCGAATAGCGGAACAGCGGGATGAACACGCTGAACGAGACGAGCACCAGGACGATGAAGTTGACCACCAGTTCGCGTCGGACCGTCAGCGTGCGATATTTGAAGATCAGCGCGATCAGGAATCCGAGCACGACGACGACCGGGAACATCCGGATCGCCTGATAGGCGTACAACCCGATGCCGAGCGTCAACCCGGCGGCGATCCAGTCAGAGCGGCGGTTCTCGCGTAGGGCGCGCGCCATAAACCCGACAAGCAGCGCGACGAACAGCGGCGTGAGCACAATCCGCAGGCCTAAGCTGCTCAACACGCCATGCCAGTAGCTGACCGCGACCAGCGCCGCCACCAGCACCCCGACGAGGTTGCCCAGTTTGCGGTTATCGCGCCCGATCACCTCGCGCCCCATCCAGAACAGCACGGGCAGCGTGATGATCCCCTCAATCGCTGTGAGGGTCTTGAGCAGCATGAAGTTCAGCTCTTGCCCCAAAAAGCGAGCTGAAAACGCGAGCAAATAGAACTGAATCGCGTCTCGCCCGTGGTTGTTGGCAAAGAACACGTTGGTTTCACCGTTGAGCACGCGGTTGGCATCCAGCAGCTTTTCGACGTGATCGCTCGTCATCTCCGGCGGGGTGCTGACCAGCCCGCTGAAGCGGAAATACGCGCCGAACAAGGTGATCGCGACCACCGCGATGAGTACCCAACTCAGGCGCAAGTTGAAGATCGCATCCAACAGCTTAGTGATAGGCGTGAGCGGCGTCCATCCACTCGGTGCAACCGTCCAGATGGTCAGGAAGATGCAGGCAAACCACGCGATCACGCCTTCGAGTGTGAACAGATTGTTGCCGTTAAGCGTCCACGCGAGAATCCCCGTCGCCGCCGCGCCCACCGCCGTGAAGATGCGCCACGTGACGCTGCTCATCGCCAATGGTTCGAAGCGGGCTGCGGGCGCAGGGACCGTACCGCCCATCGCGGGCAGGCGGAAGAACATCCCATCGGCGACCAACCACAGCACGAACGCCGCGAGCAAGAACGGCGCACCAACATACAAACCGAATTCGTCGACGTACTGTTGGCTGACGAACATCTGCACACCGCCAAACACCGCCAACCCGAACGCCCCCAACCTCAGCAAAAGCTGGATCGTCTCGGAACGGGCGACGAGCGCGGGCTCCCCTGCTGGCATGATCGGCGTTTCGGCGGCGCGGCGGACGCGCGGTTTCGGCGTCGGCACGACCACCGGGATCGACTCAACCAACGCGGGCGGCGTGTCCGGCCGCTGCGACGCGACCCGAGCCAGGGCGGCAATCGTCGAACGCGGCTTGCGTACGAGCAAATCCAGCGCCTGCGCCAGCGTCAATTCTTCGAATTCGGTCTCGACTGGTTCAGCGGCGAGGATCGCCCCGCTCGACGGTTCCAAAGGCAGATCGCTCAGGTCGTCCGTGCTGCCATGCAGATCACTCATGCTTTGCGCCCCTTGATCGCCAGATTGACCGTCGACCGTCCGACGGGTTCGCTGATGGAGTTGTTCCGGTCAAAGAAGTTGAAGACTTTCAGCCCCAAGTTGATCGGATTAAGCAGGCTGCCGTCATTCTGGTCGAAGGTGATGCGGTTCGCCGCCGTCGCCATATTGCCCGGGAGTGCGCCGGATTCGAGCAATGGCATACCGATGCCATAGACCAGATTATGAATGAAGGGGAAGCTATCGTGCGTGAAGGCGCGTTCCTCCTCCACTTTGAAGCCGGCTGCCAGCACGGAAGATCGGAGTTGATCGCGGCGGTACAAGCGCACATGATTCGCCCAAATGCCCGCGAACATCCCTGAGCGAATCGGGCGCTTGAACAGAAATTCCAGCGTCCGGTTGATCGGATCCCACCAGAACGGATAATCAGCATTCGGCACAGTGATGGCGACAACGCCGTTCGGCTTGAGCACCCGGTAGACTTCGCGCAGACCCGCTACATCGTCATCGATATGTTCGAGGATTTCGGAGAGGATCACCGCGTCGAAGGTGTTGTCGGGGTATGGCAGCGCGTAAATGTTCGCCTGGTTGAGCTGAATATCTGGCAGGTGGCCGACATTCGCCTGCGCTTTGCGGATCACATCGCCGTCGAGCTCGGCACCCACCAGGTGACATTTGCTCACATAGCGGATCATATTGAGGTAAAAGCCGCGTCCACACGGAATGTCGAGGATGACATCCTCATCGGCGGGCATGACCCAGTCGAAGATGGTCTGCACGCGCTTCTTGAAAGCCATGTCCGCTTCATTGCGCGTCATCCGCGCGATGAGCTGCGGATCAACCAGGGCACGCCCGGTCTCAGTGCGCGCGTTGGTGGGCGTAAGTGCGGAAGAGTCGTTCATAAGTATCCACCGTTTCTTGGAAGGAGAATACGTCTTCGATAAATTCGCGGGACTTGGTGTACTTCTCCGGCTCGTTGAGCACATCGACCAGCGCCTGCCCGATGGAGTGCGCGTCCCCCTGTTTGGCCAGCTTGCCCATCCCCGTCTCCCTCACCGGCACACGCCCGCCGGGAATGTCCGTCATGACGACGGGCGTCCCGCACAGCATTGCTTCGACCTGCACCAGCGCGAAACATTCGGTATCACTCGGCAAAACCAGCACGTCGCACGCCGCATAGAAGTTGGCCACTTCCTGCTGGTCACGGACGATCCCAAGGAATTTTAGCTGAGACTCGTATTGACGTACCAACTCGCGCTGCTTCGTCCACGTGTCTTCATAGGGAATGTCGTACTCGCCCATGAACACCAACCGCGCATTGGGGTACGTCCGGTTGATCACATCCAGCGCTTTGATCGCCAGATCGGGGCGTTTTTCCTGCACGAAGCGTCCGGCGTAGCCGATGATCGGCCCGCCGTTTTGCGACCACTCGGCGCGCATCTGCGCCACCCGTTCAGGTTGCGGCGGCGGCATATAGATTGGCGGGTAGTTCGGCACGACTTTGTCACGGAAAGGCAGCAGATAGTACGACTGATCGGCGTAATCCCGGCTATAGGCGATGATCTTGGGCGCAACCAGAGCGGCAATCCGATACAGGAAGAACATGGTGTCGCGAATGAAGCGATTCAACAGCCCATCCGGCAGAACGAGGTCGCCGTGATGCGTGATGATCAGTTTGCGCCGCGCGAGCACCGAGATCAAGGCGACCAACGCTGTCTCCAGCATCGGCGTATGAATGCTGACCACATCGTGCTGACGCATCAGCTTGAAGGCTGCCCAGGGATACGCGGGCATGATCATGCCGCGGCTCATCCGGATCGGTGCCCATAAGCGCACAATGCGCACCCCTTTGTGCGTCAATTTGTCATCGCGCGGCAGGTCGTTGCTGTAGCGTGCCGTCAGCACCGTCACATGGTGCCCACGCCGCACAAGTTCCTCAGCGATGCGCTGCACATGAATCGTCAAGCCGGTCGTGTGTGGATAGTAGTACAACAGGCTGATCAGAATCTTGAGTTTGTCACCGTGCATGATTTACCCCAACGGACGCATTTCCCGCACCCCCTGCGAGAGCTGCTGCAGCGAAATGCCCTCTTGAATAAAGCCAATCACCCCCATGCCCGCGTTGATGAACAGGTTCACCGCGTGCACGGCTACTGCAAACGCGCCGACGGTCGCCGAGGCATCGCCGAAATTCATCGCCTGCAGTGCCAGCAAAATCGAGAGCTCATAGGTGCCTAGATTTCCCGGCACCGCGGGCACCGCCACCGCCAGCGAGGCCATCGATGTAAATAGCAGCGTCGCCCCCCAGTGCGCCTGATCGAAGAAAGCGAACATTAGCACGTAGCCGGAGACAACCGAACTCACCCAGCTCAATATATTGAAGAAGCCCACCAGCGCAAAACGTCGCCAGTCCGTGAGCGGACTCAAGCCATCAAGAAAGTGCTCCACCCACCCAATAACATTCCAACGGATCGGCAGACGGGCGACCAGCGCACGCACGACGCGGAGTGTCCGCTCCCGCTGACCCGACAGCACCACGAGCACGACAAACCCGACAATGGCCAGTGGTGCGAGGAATAACGCTGTTCGACGTAAGTCATCGGGCAAATTCCCTTGCGACAGCGCAAGCAGCGTGATCACGAAGATGGAAATGAGGTCAAGCAGGCGTTCGACGATAATCGTGCTGGTCGACTTAAGCACCGGAACCGGCGGATCAGCGCGGGTTGCCAGATAGATTTTCGCCAGTTCCCCGACTCGGAATGGTATCAGCCCGTTGATAAGGTACGCCACATTGTTGATGCTAAACGCTCGCCAGAACGACAAGTCATTGTTGAGGAGTGCTCGCCACCGTGCCCCACGGGCGAACAATCCTGCCGCGATGATCAACGCACTGAGCGCGACATACGAATAGCGCGCATTTCCCAAAGCTGCCCCAATCAACGACAGATCGTTGTCGCGCAGCTGCGTAAAGATCAGGTAGATCGCGGCAAAACTGACGACCGCTCCCAGCACAATGACACGCCCGTATTTGACCAACCTACGTACCCTGTTCGTTCCTCGCTGATGGGGCATTATAGCATGATCCGCCCTCGCGTATAGGGATGCGACCTTGACAAGCACGGGAGAGCGGCATAGAATTCAAATCGTAGTGCGGGTTTAGCTCAGTTGGTAGAGCGTTTGCTTCCCAAGCAAAATGTCGTGAGTTCGAGTCTCATAACCCGCTCCTCTTTGATGTCATCCCCTTGATTGAGAGCGGATGACATTTTTGTTTTGGGGACAAGCCCACCGCGCCCGGACACTATTTCAACCTCCTCCCGGAGGTCATCACTATCTCCAACCGCAACCCACGTCACTCCCTGCCCTACTATCTGATCCCGGGAAACCTAGAGTTTCAAGCTTGTTCAGAGAAAGTTAGTGCTTATGGAGAGGGACAAACCGTTGAACGTCTATATCAGTGCCACCTCCCGTGGGTTGCTGCGCGAACGTGAAGTCATCACCGATCTGGTAACGGGCATCGGTCTGCGCACCTGGGACTTTGAGAGCATCGCCGCTGCTTCGCCGGAGAGCAGCATCTACCAGTTGTGTTACAACGAAATGATGCGCGCCGATATCTTCATCGGTATTTACGCCCACTACTATGGCTGGATACCCGAAAAGGATCGCTTCGGCGTCGGGACTTCCGACGGCGAACGCTCGCTGATCCACATGGAATACGAATGGGCGCTGGAACGCAAGATCCCCATGCTGCTGTTCTTTCTCGCGCGCTTTGACAAAGAAGGCAAAGAGATTCTGGTCGCGGAGAACGAGCGCGAACAGGATGAGGAACGTCGACTCAAGCTGAACCACTTCAAGGATGAGATTCGGCGCGCCAAATACGTCTATGAATTTCGCTCAACCGATAACTTGCGGCGTCTGGTGGGCGTAGCGCTCGTCAAGACAGTCCATGCCATGCTGTTCGGCGGAAAAGTCGATCAACTGGTGTTCATCAGCCATTCGACCAAAGACGATGACTTCGTCGATCAATTGGCGGAGCGCCTGCACTGCTGCGGCGTCACTACTTGGATCGATCATCACAACATTCTTCCCGGTGCGGATTGGGACACGGCGCTTGAATCGGCACTGCACGCTTCCGACGCCCTGATTGTGGTGTTGACGCCCGCCTCCAACCGCTCAATTGTGGTGAAAGCGGAATGGAGCTACTTCGGCGAGTCGGGCAAAAAGATCTACCCGCTGCTCTTGGGGAATACGGGCATTCCCTTCCGTCTGCGTGTGCTGCAATACACCGACTTTCAAACGGACCCAGTCAAAGCCTTCCGGCGGCTCAAGGACGCGCTCGGCGTGGCTCAATGCACTGCCGAGTGGACTGAACCGTAGCCTCCCCATTTTTGTGCTCCCCGGTCGCTCCTGCCGGTGATCGGCGGATCGACCGGGACGGTTGCAGGTGGTTATCACGTGGTTATTTCTGATCGTTCCACAAGAACAGTGTGTTTCATCTTTGGAAACAGATCGTGACGATATTCGTACGCAAAGTTCAAACTCTTGTTCCGGCACGCCCAGAACAACTAAACTATGCTGACGTTCCTGATGTGGCATAAAGGGCACGTTCCTGCCCAAGCCCCACAACCTCCAACAAACTCTCTGGGACATTCAGAAACGATGCGGTGATGTCGTCATCAACCCGCTGAGCAGCCTGCGCCGTGTACGGTAACCTGTTTCTACCATTTTCTCCCGCTGTCGACGCGCTGCTCAGTGGCCACGGACAGCCGTGTGCTGCGATCACCAAACTCGTCGGGCCGTCTACGCCTGGCGTGACGACCCTCACGCAGCGAACAGTTGCGAAGGCGATCGGAGCGTGTTTGAAGAGCAGCGGAGTGCGGCGAATGAGGGGGTCGATAGGGTCGCCGACTTGGAGCGAATGGCGGGGACAGCTGATGCTGGAGCATGCCTTTCAAGAAAGGCTGCAAACAGACTGGAACCAACACGGCAGAAAAATGGGGCATGATGCAGCGGCTGAAGCAGGACTCCCGATGTAAGCTATCTGTCGCGCGGTGACACTGCCAATGAGCAGCGCCTACTATGCCTCCAAGCGGGATAAGCCGAACGTGCTGGCGGCAGCGAAAGCGGTACTGCTGCGGTCTCCTGTCGATGGCTTCCGTAAGCTGAGTAAGGAAGTGGACCGCGGTGGGGTTAGGAAAAGGTCAGGTCAGCGCGCCAACCGCTAGAGTCCAGGCGTATACTGCAGATAACATCAATGCGACGCGGAGGACATACGATGGAATCGGCGATAGCAGTTGGTCAGCAGATCAAAGGGTACGAACTACGGGAACGCCTGGGAACAGGCGGCAATGGAGCCGTCTATCGGGCTTATCAGACCAGCGTCAAGCGCGATGTAGCTATCAAAATCATCCTGCCGAGTGTCGCTAACCTCCCCGACTTCATCCGCCGCTTTGAAACAGAATCCGAACTGATCGCCCGATTGGAACATCTGCACATCGTACCGCTGTACGATTACTGGCGTGACCCCGACGGCGCGTACCTCGTCATGCGCTGGCTGAAAGGCGGCACGTTGAGCGACGCCCTCACTCGCGGCGCATTGGATCTGGAAGCAGCACTGCTCCTCACCGAACAGATTACATCGGCTCTGGAAGCGGCACATCGCAGCGGCGTAATTCACCGCGACCTTAAACCAGCGAACATCTTCCTCGATGAAGATGGAAACGCCTATTTGGGCGATTTCGGGATCGCCAAAGACCTCACGAATGTCAACGCGGGCAGCACGGGGGAAGATGTCATTCTGGGCACGCTCGACTATATTTCCCCGGAACAAGCGCGCAGCGAACCGATCACTCCGCGCACCGACATTTACAGCTTTGGCGTTGTTTTATATGAAATGCTGACGGGTTCCCATCCCTTCCCCAATATTAGCTCCGTTGAGCGCCTGTACAAGCATCTGAATGAACCACTCCCCGTGATCACCGATCCCACGCTGCCGTCCGGCATCAATGAAGTGATTCAAAAAGCGACTGCGAAAGACCCGGCCAAACGCTACGCGAACGCATCCGAACTTGCGCTGGCCTTCCGGCAAGCCGTCGCAGTTTCCGGAACGCTTCTATCAGCGAATCCAGTCGAAGTGCTGACCTTGCGCGAACAGGAAATACTCAGCCTGATTATTCAGGGGCTGCCGAACAAAGAGATCGCCCATCGCTTGACCTTCACCGTCGGGACGGTCAAATGGTACATCACGCAGATTTACAAGAAGCTGGGCGTGCGCAGCCGCGTTCAGGCGATTGTCCGCGCCCGCGAGATGGATTTGATTCGGACCAGCCGGCAGGAACCAGTTACGGATACGCCGACCGTGATGGGGGGCGTCGTACTACCAGTAGAAGCTATGCTAACGAAGAATCCGTATAAGGGGCTGCGCGCGTTCAAATCGGCTGACTACGAGGATTACTTCGGACAGGAAAAGCTGGTCGACAAGCTGGTCAAACGCTTGAGCGAGACGGGCGACCACAATCGTTTTCTCGCAGTGATTGGTCCCAGCGGCAGCGGAAAATCCAGTCTGGTCAAGGCGGGCTTGATCCCAGCTCTATGGCGCGGCGCAGTCCTCGGTTCGGAGCAATGGTACATCGCCGAAATGCTGCCCTCCAGCCATCCGCTCGACGAACTGGAAGTTGCGCTCACCCGAATCGCGGCTACGCAAGCACATCACTTGCGCGATCATCTCGAACGCGACGCGCGCGGGTTGATCCGGGCAGCACAGATCGTGCTCCCAGAAGATGGCGACCTCCTGCTGGTCATTGACCAATTTGAGGAGGTCTTCACCTTGTTCGATGATGAACGTGCTCGCGTTCATTTCCTCGATTTGATACACACGGCGGTGACGGAGCCGCGCAGCCGCGTACGCGTGGTCATCACACTGCGCGCCGATTTTTACGACCGTCCACTGCACTATCCGGACTTTGGCGAACTTGTCCGCAACCGGATGGAAACGATTCTGCCCCTGTCGGCGGACGGATTGGAACGAGCCATCACACGCCCGGCGGCGCGGGTGGGTGTAACGTTTGAGTCCGGCTTGGTCGCGACGATCATTCAGGAAATCCACTATCAACCCGGCGCGCTGCCCCTGCTGCAATATGCGCTGACCGAACTCTTCGAGCAGCGGCAGGCACAGATCATCACACATGAAGACTACCAAACGCTCGGCAAGATTAGCGGGGCACTGGCGAAACGCGCGGACGCGATTTATCTGGAACTAACACCGGAACAGCAGGCGGCAGCACAGCAGATGTTCCTGCGTCTGGTCACACTGGGCGAAGGGGTGGAAGATACCCGGCGGCGCACACCGCGAACCGAACTGATCGCGATCGCCGCCGATGCCGATGTGATGGACGAGATCATCGACACCTTCGCTGCCTATCGACTGCTGTCCCTCGACCATGATCCCGCCACCCGCGCCCCAACTGTCGAAGTGGCCCATGAGGCTATCTTGCGCGAGTGGGAACGCCTGCGCGCGTGGCTGAATGCCAGTCGTCACGAGATTCGCTTGCAGCGGCAGCTCGGCGCCGCCGTCACCGACTGGAGTGCCGCGCAGAAAGACAGTAGTTTCCTCCTGCGCGGGGCACGTCTGGAACAGTTTGAACAATGGTCGCAGGAAACGCAGCTCGCCCTGACACCGGATGAACATGCCTATCTGACCGCGAGCCTCGACCAGCGGCAGCAGGAACGCACCGATGAGCAGGAACGCCAGAGGCGTGAGCAGCGGCTGGAACGCCGTTCGCGCAATTTCCTGCGCGGGCTCGTTGTGATGCTGGCGCTGGCAGTCATCGGTGTGACGATCTTCGCGCTGTTTGCGCTCGACCGTGAAGCGCAGATTCAGTCCGCATATGCCACGAGTGAGGCGAATCTGGTGCGCGCCAATCGTCAAGCAGAGGTCAATCACAGCCTCGTGCTGGTGAATGCCGCCGAGGATGAACAGGCGAGCGGCAGCACCGAACTCGCGCTGATGTTGGCCCTGGAAGCCCATGACATTACCGATCCTCCGGCGGAGACCGAACGCGTGCTGCGTTCCATCGTCGAAGAACCGGGGACGCGCGCAGTCATGCCCCTGCACACGAGTCGTGTGAATACCGTCGCCATCAGCCCAGATTCACGCACAGGCTTATCCGCTGGGTGTGCCATCTGGCAGGGTGAAACCTGCGTCGCTGGCGAGATCGTCCTCTTTGATATTGAGACGCTTACAGAGACTCAACGCTGGCAGGGGCACACCGGCACGATCACCAGCGCGCTGTTCACACCTGATGGTCGTGGTGTCTGGTCGGCTTCCGCCGATGGCAGCTTGGCGTTATGGGACATCACTGGGACCGCGCGCATCGTCCAGCAATTCGATCTCGACTCGGGTGGCATCCAGCAGATCGTGCCGAGTCCCGATGGCACGCTGCTGTTAGCCGGTACGCAGACCGGTCAGCTCGTTTTGATTGACGCGGCGACCGGGGCGATCCGCCAGCACTTTGTCGGGCATGCCGGGAGCGTCAATACGGTCGCCTTCAGTCCGGATGGCCAGCAGGCGCTCTCCGGCGGCGCGGACACCCAGGTAATCCTGTGGAATGTGCGGACGGGCGAGATTGTGCGCCGGATAGTCGGGCACACGGGTTCTGTCTTGTCCCTCGCCTTCCATCCGGACGGGCTGCGGGCGGTATCCTGCGGTGAGGATTTCACCGCACGCCTGTGGGACCTCGAAACGGGGGACGAGTTACAGCGGGTCAATGGCGGAACGGTGATGCAATCGCTCGTCATCCAGCCAAATGGAAACAGCTCAATCATGGAATTCGGCGGGACGCTGATCATCAAAACATTTGAGCAGTGGAGTGATACCGGCTATCTCATCGTCGATCCGAGCGGCGGCGTCGACGCCGGAAACTACGATGCCACCGCGCTCGCCTATGCGCCCTCCGGTGAGTTTGTGCTCAGTGGTCTGGAAAGTGGCAGCATCATCCTGTGGACAATGGAATTGGATCGAATTACCCACCGCTACACCGACTCCACGGTGATCTCCGGTTTCACCGCCTTTGATCTCCGGGCCGATGGGCAGCGCCTGGCAGTCGGCACCGTCGACACGGGTGAAGTGGTGATCTGGGATGCAGATCAGGACTCGTCCACCTACGCTACCATCCGCACCCGCTTGCTGGGGCAGCAAGGGATGGTCTTCCCCGTCGTCTACAGCCCGGATGGAACGTCGCTCCTCGTCGGTTCCGGCGACTGGTATGGTGGCAGCGACGCGAAAAGCCTCAACCTGTGGAATGTGGATGAGACCTCGCCCGATTACGGCACAATCATCCACTCGTTCGAGGGTCTCCAGTTCTACCCGCGCGCGTTTGCCTTCACCCCCAATGGCCGCTACCTCCTCGTGGGCACGCAGAACTTAATCGGGGAAGGCGAATTCGTCATGTGGGACGCGCAGACGCACGATCTCATGACGCGCTTCGAAACCGGGCAAGACGTGTCGAACATCCTCCCCACCGCCGATGGCCGCCGCGCGTTCACCGTATCGGCGTATGTGACGGGCGTTTCGGAATGGGATATTGACCCGGCATCGCCGACCTTTGGACAGGTGCTGCGGGTGATCCCAACCAACACGGTCGCCTATGATCTGGAGTGGGGGCCGACGCCTGCTACTTTCTTCCTCGGCGACCTGAACACGACCTTGCTGGAACGCGACTATCAGAGCGGGCAGATCATCCGCTCGTTCAGCGGCGGCGGCACGGCAGGCGAGTGGTCGATTGACCTCAGCCCGGACGAACAGCAGATCATCACCGGCAGCGATAACGGCGAAATCATCCTGTGGGATTACGCGTCCGGCACCGAACTCTGGCGCGCCCCCAATCAGACCAGTCACGTCCCCAGTCTGCTTTTCCGGCCCGATGGGACATCGGCGATTTCCATGACCTTTCCCGGTATTCCTACGGAATGGAATGTCGAGCAGCCGAGCTTGAGCGAACTGCTCACTTGGATTGACACCCATCGCTATGTGCGCGAGTTCACCTGCGCCGAACGGTCGCTCTATCAGATCGAACCGCTGTGCCCCGCCGATGGAGGCACACCATAACCCGGATCCTTTCGACCTAACTGCACACTGAGTCACCAAGCAGACGATCACCTTTTTGGTCATTGTCGGGGCAGATGCGCCCCGTGCAAGGATTTGATTTACCCACTTGAAGGAGCAAGACCATGCAATACCTATGGAATTCGGCTCAACTCAACGGGAAGTTTGGCAGATGTGCCTGGACGGGGCTGGTACTGCTGTGCCTGCTGTCCGCCGTGATGGTCACCCCTATCTCAGCGCAGGAGACGACGCCGGTCACCCCGGTGCCGGTCGGTCTTCGTCCCGACGCCCCAACCTACGCCCTGCACGGCCCGTACTGGGTCGGTGTGCGTGATTATTCGATTGCAGAAAGCGAGGGGCATTTCTGGGTGACGGTTTGGTATCCCGCCCTCAACCCGGATGGAGCGGCGGAAGACATCACCTATTTCACCTCGGCTGAATGGAATGTGTCGGTTGCAATCCCCGCCGACTTTGAAGCTCCGATCGCCGGGCATGCCCTGGCGAATGCGCTGCCCGACACGGCACACGGACCCTATCCGTTGGTGATCAATTCGCCGGGGCTGAGCGGGTTTCGTCAGCAGTCCAGCTACTTGATGGAGCATCTGGCATCGTATGGATTTGTCGTCGTGTCAATGGAGCATAGCGGCGAAACGATCGACGTGGATGGTGTCTGGGACATCTGGGGGGGCGCGTATTCGCGTCCCACGGAAACCCAACTGACGATCCAGTACGCCGATCAGTTGACGGCGGCGGGAGGCGATCTGGCGGGGTTGATCGACGTTGAGACGTTGGCGATCACGGGTGTTTCGTCAGGTGGCTGGACGGCGCTGGTGGGTGGCGGCGCACAGATGAATTTGAGCGGCTGCCCAACCTTCTTGAGCCAAGCCGACGGCGCAGGTTGGGTATGGGATTGCTCGGAGTTCGCACCGCATCAGGACGAAATCGCCGCCTTATACGGATTGGAAGCAGCGCCGGAAGGCGCGTGGCCGCAGTCGTACGATGCGCGGGTGGATGCCGTCATCGCGCGGGATGCTGATGGCGACATCTGGGGGACGGACTACAGCGGTGTGACCTCGGTCACCGTCCCAACAATGATTTTTGGTTCAACGGGCGATACATCCAACATCCCTGAACACTCTAGTATCCCGATCTATGCTCACCTCGGCAGTACGGTCAAAACGCACGTTGTTTTTGAGAACGCTGAGCACGGAGTGAGCAGCAATTCGTGTACGGTAGTCCCGTGGCTCGGTGACATCTACTATTACTACTGCGCCGATCCCGTGTGGGATAAGGACCGCGCCCATGACCTGATGAACCACTTCACCACCGCTTTCCTGCTCGACATTCTGAAGGGCGACGCGGACGCGCATGCCGCACTCGCGCCGGATGCGGTGAGCTTCCCGGGTATCACGTATGAGGCGCAGGGCTTCTAGCCGTTTTTGGTCATGGGCGGCGCAGATGCGCCCTGTACAAGGATTTGACTTACCCACTTGAAGGAGAAAGACCATGCAATACCTATGGAATTCGGCTCAACTCAACGGGAAGTTTGGTAGACTAGTGTGGACGGGGCTGGTGTTGCTGTGCCTGCTGCTGTTCGGCGTCCGCGTGACAGCAGCGCAAACCGAAAGTGCACAGCTTCGTGTCGGGCATTATGTATTCGACGCGCCCGCCGTCAACCTCTATGTGAACGGGGAGATCGTAACGGGAACGGACGGCACGCCTATGCTGTACGGCTCAATGACGCTGCCCCCTCAGTACGTAGATCTGGCAGCGGGCACGAGTACCTTCGCCGTGACCGCCGAAGGTGAGCCGCTGACAGCAGCGCTCGTCGGCGAACAGGAATTCACACTGGAAGCGGGTCACCGTTATATGCTGGCCGTCTTAGGGAATACCGCCCTCGCTGATCTGCACGTAACGCTGATTGATGAGACCACCGCGCTGGCCGAACACGACATCAACCTGAGCGCCGTTACGATCTTCATCAACAACCTTGCGGGCGTTCCGGCGCTGGATTTCGTGTTCGGGGGCGAGACCGTCATCGATAACCTGGCCTACGGCGATTATGTGATCATGCAGGATCCCCCCGAAGGCATGGGCTCCCTCATCACCGCGCACGGCGACCCCGAGGGGGTGATCCTGGAAGTCCCGGACGCGGTGGGCAGCCCCGCTCACTTCTTCGCGGTATTCGTCTTTTCGGGGACATTTTCTGGCGCGGTGTGGGATGGGTATACCGCGCTGTATACCGGGCAGTTTGAAGGTGAACTCTCGATCCTCGATGGTGGCCCCATCGCCGTGGGTGAAGCGCTGCCGCTGGAACTCACCGACATAGGCCAGCGTGTGCAGTTCACACTGACGCTGGATGAGTCAGCGGTAGTCGACATTGTTCAGTCCGGTGCCGCGTGGAGCGATGCGTTCGCACGAATTTACGACGCGACAGGCAACATCTTGTATGAAATCGATGAACTCTCGATGGACGACAACGCCGAGGGAAATTACGACGCCGGCTGGAATGGACTAGAACTGGATGCCGGGACCTACGTCATTGAGGCGGCGACGTTCATTGACATCGGCACGGGTGAATTCACGCTGTCCGTGAGCGCAGCGGGCTAGTTGTACCGAGCTTCTAACGTGACGTCTGACAGAACCCGGGCGTGAACAGCTGAAGTTAACAACACTTCAACGCTGCTTGCGATTGGCTGAGCGGGAACTGGGGTGAGATTTCACTCCAGTTCCCACCGAAAACGATCCTCATTGAGATAGAGGCGCACATACCTCTGCCAAGTCGGTCGGAGTTACAGCGCTAGTTCATCAATTTGACCTTACCCCGATTCAACGGACGCTAAATATGTCGGGGCGGTGAAGTTATTCAAACGCGCAGGGATTGAAGCAGCCCAACGCCGAGTGCCGCCGCTGACGGTTGTACCAGACTTCAATGTACTCAAAGATTGCCCTGCGTGCCGCTGCTCGTGCTACAATTCACGGATTGACAGACCCACTCAAAGTCTTCCGGCGGCTCAAGGATGCGCTCGGTGCAGCCCAAGGCACCGTCGAGCGGACTTAACCGTAGGCGCAGCGCCTGACAGCTCTGCGTTCGGTCCCGTCAACTTGCGGCGGAACCGAACGGATTAAGGGCGTCTGCTCACCCGATGTACAGTCGGCAAATTAGACATTTTCTTTCGAGCTACCCACGGAGCCTTCAGAATGAACAGCAGCGAACAGACAGAAGCGTCCTTGGTGATGCAGGTGGTCGAAGCCGAAACGACGGCATTTTGGATGAAGGACTATGCAGCGTGGGCTAATTGCTGGCTGCAGACCGCGGATATTCGCATGGTTGGGTGGTGGGCTCGAGGCGGGATTCACATTACGGAAGGCTGGGAATCACTCAGTGCGTCGATTAGGCAGTTGATGAGCGATAATCCCACGCCCAATCCTCGCGCCGCCCAAGTGCGTCGGGAAAAAGTCCATGTCCGCACAAGTGCCCATATGGCATGGGTGACCTTCGATCAGTATGGCGCGGATACGGGTGAACCGGATATGGACATGCCAGGCTTGAGCCACGAAACGCGCATCCTCGAAAAGCATGACGGGCTGTGGAGACTGGTTTACGTCGGTTGGCTGCTGGTTGGCGACTGAGGCTCGGTCGGTTTACCCGAGAATAACCAACGCACAAGCGCAGACCTCTTAGGTGCGGCACATTCTGCCGATAAGTCGGAGACCACGACACATCACAGTCTATACGGGGCAGATTTGGGTGGGGTCTGTGGCGGCGTTTCACAGCGCCACTACTTTGGATGTGCTGACAGGCGCGTTCCAACCGACAATTCGGCCAGAGGAAGGCTGGGATACTCTACGGGTCTTAGTACGTGAAGAATTTGCCTTTACTCCAGAAAAAGTGATACCGCCGACCTTTCAGGTTGCCATATAGCTCCGGTAGTTCTAGACCCTCACCAATCCGCAGCGGCAGATCGGCGGAGGTGTAATCCAGATAGCCGAGCTTACCCGCCCGCGCCCAGCGCTGAAGATCATACTTTTCTTCGTAATAAGCGCGGACTTTCGCGTTCATCCTCTCCCAGCCATCCTGAACCGGCAGCTCTCTGCCCGTGTGATAAACGCGATAGCCTGAAGCGACGGTATACGGGTAATAAGTATCATCGCGTGCCATCGAATCGGCTTGCATGGCATAGGTCGCTTCAATCGTCTGGCGCGGATTTTGACTGAAATACGTTAGGAAGAATCGGGTATAGGCGGGGACTAGCCTTCCCTGCTCCACGCGGCCGATCGGCACGGCGTGCAGGACCACGCAACCATCTAGCTTGTCGAGGAACCATGAGGTGACTAGCGGGACTTCGCCGCTGTCAAGCTGAAGATGACTCACTTCTTCCGGAACATGACCGTGCAGGTGTAGAAACTCATGGGTACCCACGAGATGTGGACAGATCGAGCGCGGATAGTTCAGCGACGGCAACGCGTTGTATAGAATGGTGTAATCGAGCATATTGGTCGGCAGCACGCCAGTATCCACCGCGTTCTCACAGCGTGCACCGCACAAGGGGCAGCGTGCATAGAGCAAAACCGGCAGGTAGCGTTTGTACGCGTCAAGCCGACGGTAGCGAACATAGAGTGATACAGCCGCTGGATCAATCTTCGCTCGGAGATAGGCTTCCAGCGGTGCCGGCAGCTGCCAATGTGCCAACAGCGGGGCGAGCGGATATGGGTTCACCATTGATCACTACCTTGTCACTTGATGTTGACCCATTTTACCCCCATTCTGACCCAAGCCGATGGGGATGGATCGGGTATCAACCAACGCTGGCGGGCCAGCCCTCATGCTAGACTGTGACAGGCTTATGATTTGCGCTGCGCAGGCGTACGGATCACCCGAGTAACTCGGGGGGGCGGAATTTGTCGGATCGCTTAGAATAGCGTTGGTTGAGCAGTCATTGCTAGCACGCAGATCAGGTGCGCCCCACAAACGCACGTTCCGCAGTGCCAGCGGCAAGGCTCAGCCCAATTGTCCTCTCACCTGCGCGAGCATGCCCTTGGTTCGCACACGCAGCCGCTCTGACGGATTGAACTCCTTTGATGAATATTGTCTTTTCCAAACATGCGCGCGAGCGAATGCTTGAGCGTCAGATTTCTGAGGAACTCGTCGTCTGGACAGTTCTCACCCCCGACCGAACCTATTTTGAAGACGATGGCGATACGAAATTCATCCGCCGCATGGATGGCGGCAACATTCATGTCGTCTGCAAACCTCTGCCCGAGGAAGAGAAGTGGTTGGTCAAATCGGTGTGGTTTCGACCACTCAGTGAGCGCCGTCAACGGCCGCGTTACAAGAGTGCAGTTGCCAGCCCGCCCCCGCAGAAGTCAGGCTTGAGTAAGGTTGACTTCTGGTTGATAGTGGCGGCTTTAGGCCTGATCATCTTCGGCATTGCTCTGTACATGCTGACACGTTAGCCCTCGCTCGGCCTGCACGCCGTTAGTTTGGTGCAACCGCCCATGCAGGCAGCGGACAAGTCGCTGCCCGGCCACTGCCTGCATGTCGATAGCCTATTACTGCGCGGTGTGGGAGACATACCCCAACCAACGAGCGCTCAGCTTGGGAGTGCGACCCTGACTAGCACGATCTACTGCGATGATGCCGAACGCCGGACGGAAGCCCCAACCCGCTCGAAATTGTCCCACGTCGACCAGCACGTGTAGCTGGATACACTGACGCTTACTTGCATGCAGTCCGCGAGACTCGCCCACGTGCGCTGGAAGCAGACGACCCGCCGTGCGTCATCGGTCATGGCGGGCGCCCCAACAAAACCCTTCGGGGCCGTGAAAAGCGAGCATGCTGTCTCTCTACAAGCGAGCATCCCACAATCCGCAAAAAGCATCGACCGGGCTAACTCCCCTGAAGGGCGAGCGCCCGAGCAGCTTGTCCACCAGTGCGGTGAGCGTGGGCTCGCTGGGACTATAGGTGTTGATATAAGTCGGTACCCGCGGCACATCGAGCAGGTGATACGGGTTTTCGACCGAGATGAACAGGGTTGGCACAGACGTCATGTAGATGGGGACATTCGCGCCCATCGGCATCGACCATTCGATGCGAACGACCGTCTGATTGCTCTTGGTGGCGAGCTGCGCCAGATAGATGATGAGGTCATACTTGCCGGCCACAGCGGTTGACGGCTGCATCAACCCTTCCATGCCGCGACTCGGATCAAAGCGGTCGACCGCTAAGCCCTCCGCCCGAAGCAAACGCGTGAAGATGTCGAGCGCCGGCGTTTTGGCACCGCCAAAGTAGCTCTCGTCGTTTTGCAGGTCGAAGAGTAGCACGCGCTGGTGTGTTATTGGCGAGATCGGCAGCAGGTTGACCGTATCCTTCACCAATGTGATGCCCTGATCGGCGATCGCGCGCGCCCACGCCTGATGTTCGGCGCTGCCAACCACCTTAGTCGCGTCGTCGAGGGTCGGTGTGAGCGGTTTCTTATGCAGTTTGAGCGCCGCCTTCAAGCCGAGGATGCGGGTGAGCGCGTCGTGGAGGCGTTCCGGCGTGATAACGCCGTCGGCGACACCCTGTTTCATATAGGCGAAGTCTTCTTCGAGGTTGCGCGTGAACAGGAACATATCGCAGCCTGCCGCGATGGCTTGCGGGACAGCCTGTGAGCGCGGCATTGGAATGCCCATGCCCGCCATCGCTGTTGCATCGGTGATCACCAAGCCGTTGAAGCCTAACTGGCCGCGCAGTAGATCGTTGATGAGCTCCGGCGCGAGCGAGGCGGGCAGAATGTCTTTGTCGGCGATGCCCGGTCGCAGTTTACGCGAGTAGGCGGGCTGCATGATGTGCCCCGCCATGACCGTGAGCGCGCCCGCGTCAATGCAGGTTTGATAGACCTGGCCGAACGTTGCGTCCCACTCGTCACATGACAGGCTGTTGATGCTCGTCACGAGGTGCTGGTCGCGCTCGTCCACGCCGTCGCCGGGGAAATGTTTGATGGATGCGGCGAGGCCATTCGCCTGCACCCCGCGCACGTACTGCGCGCCCATCCGCGCCACCCGCTCCGGGTCTGAGCCGAACGTACGGGTGTTGGTAATCGGGTTGCGGAAGTTGTAGTCGATGTCGATGATGGGGGCGAACGCCCAGTTCGCGCCGAGCGCTGCGCCTTCGCGCCCGCACAGCACGCCTAACCGATAGGCATTTTCGTCATCGTCGGTCGCGGCAATCAGCATGGGCGAGCCGAGGCTCGTCCCTTCGTCGGTAATCCCGTTTCCACCCTTCTCGAAGTTCGCGGCGATAAGCATAGGAATCTTCGCCTGCGTTTGCAGGACGCGGACGGTATCCACAATTTCATGAGCCGGCATGACGCGGCACATCAAGCCGCCGGGTTTGACGTCCACCGCCATGTGCTTGAGGTAGCCTTCGTCGCTGACGTAGGCAATCAGGCAGAACAATTGCCCAATCTTCTGGTCGTCAGTCATCCCAGCGAGGGTTGTCTCAACCCACGTGATATCCTCATCCGATAGATAAAATGGCTTGGCTTTGAGGTCGATCACGAGCTTACCCGCCTTGCTGCGCGGCTTCGAGCGCAATCAGCCATCCGGGTTTGACCGGGATGGGCAGCGCCAGTCGCTTTTTGAGCCACGCCCCAGCCAAGTCCATCCACTTAGCCGCGTCCGCGTCCATAGTCATGTGGGAGTCCGCTGTTGTCTCATCCGCTAGGCTAAGGCCGTGCCCGCCGTCTTCGAAGATGTGAATTTCAAAGGGAATACCCGCCGCAGCCAGCGCAGTTGCCATCCGCGTCGAGTTTTCAGCCGGCACGAGCGCATCAGCGGCCGTCGCCCACAGGAAAGTCGGCGGCGTGTGCTTGGAGACGTGCAGTGTCACACTGGAAACATCCAGTTGTTCTTTGGTCGGCGTCTTGGTGCCGAAGTACGCAATATCCGCGGCATCGCCCAACTCGCGGGCAAATGGATCAGGATTTCCACCGAACATGAGGTGATAATCGAGCACCGCATAGCCGAGGATCGCGGCGGCGGGTTTGAACAATTCGGGGGCGACGCCGAAATACTCGGAGAGCACCGGGTCGTTCCAGTAGACCGCGTACATGCCGCAGTTATGCCCGCCCGCCGAAAAGCCGCAGATCGCGATTTTGTCCACATCGACGAGCCATTCGTCCGCATGCGCGCGGATGGTCAGGAATGCCTTGCCTAGGTCACGCAGCGGCGCGGGGTAAACGCTGTTCGGGTTGACCGGCATCTCCTTAGGCGGTGGGAATGTGCCCACACCCTGAAAGTACGTGGAATAGCGCAGGACGAAGGCGTGATAGCCCATTGCGGCGAAGCGCAAGGCGACCGGTTCGGCCTCGCGGTCAGAGCAGTTCAGATAGGCGCCACCGGGCACGACCACCACGGCGGGTCGCTTCCGGCCGTTAAGCATTTCCGGCGAGTCGTTGAGGACGTAGGTCGTCAGCGTGACATCCGGGCGACCGTCATATAACTGAATCGTTTGGCTAAGCATGGTTCATCCTTGTGTACGTTCAAAGCGCGACGGCGGCGCGTGGCCGCATTTCAACTATACCCCTCTCCCACACCATTTGAGGGTGAATTCTGTGATCGCTGGCGGATCCCCTCCTCGAATGAGCGGTGGCTGGCCGAAGCGTAATTGGAGGCAATTTGAGTATTCCGCTTTCGCTTTGACAGCTTTGCGGCTGGCAATCTCGTGAACCTTAAGTGGACGTTCGAGGTGATGCCCGATGGAGTGCACAGGATTCAGCGAGCAGAACGGGCCTTGAAAGATCTGCTTAGATTGAGGGAAACGAAAGGCTGACAGCAGCGCGAAAACGCACCAAAACGAGTGGATTTGAGGGAGGCAGAGCCGCAACAAAAAACGCGCCTGATAATCGGCGCGTCGGTATCGGTGGAGAACGAGTTAGAACCGCAGATTACCCGCCGATGCGGCTGGTCGGGACGCGATCCAACGGTTGTTTCACATCATCTTCCTGCCGGAAGAAGACGCGCAGGCGCAGTGTGCCAAAGGTCACCTCATCGCCATAGCCGACCATATAGGGATAATGGGGGCGCAGGCGAGCTTTATTCAGAAATGTGCCATTCGTGCTGCCCAAATCAGTCAGCAGGAGGGTGTTCTCATACCAGAAGAACATGGCGTGGCAGCGCGATACGCCCTTCTGCCACCCCTCGTAAGGTGTAAAATCGATGTGTGGCGGAGTCGGCGTATCTTCATCCGACCGCCCAATCACCGATTTTGTCGTGAGCGTGTAGCGCAGCAGCTTCGGCTTGTTCATGCCCACCTCAAGGGCGAACACCAACTTGACGCAGAAACGGCGTTTACTCGCCAGTGCCAGGTCGAAACTCACTTTGTCAAAGATCCGCGCCCGTGGTAGAAGAGCCGTTGGTTTATCGCAGTGTCTGCAGGTACTATGGCCCAGTGGGAGATCCGTGCCACAAGATGGACAAGTATTCATGCTGTATCGCGTCCCTGATACCTTTGCAGGCCGATTTGTAAGGAAAAGATTATGTGTTGAATGCATTGTAGCGCATAAAAAAGACGAAAATTGTAAAATCCAAATAGGATAGTACATTGGTACATAAGCCCACCATAAAGACTTGACGAGAATTGGTAAGTGCTCGATCCGGTAAATCCTGCAAATTTGGGTTGTAGGGGCAAGGCGCGCCTTGCCCCTACAGAAACAATAGCTGACATGCTGCAACTCTTACCGGATCGAGCAGTGAGTTGCGTGGGCAAAATCCCACAATTTCGAAAACTTAAGATTAGAAAAGTCAAACGTAACATAAACTAGATACACATCAGACTATTTCAACGCTGGGCTAAGTTTGTGCGTGCCGAACACCCTCTCGTTCGTTTCCGGTTCTCGTCTTCGGTCATCGCGCTGATTTTCTTCGTGATCAGTACGCTGCTCTTCACTTATCCGCTGGTCGCGCACTTCAATACGCACGTTCTCGGTTGGAACAAGCTCGACAGCTACGAAATTCTCTGGTTATTCCGTTGGGTACCGCATGCGCTGTTCGACCTCGGCACGTCACCATGGTTCGTGCCGAATATCTACTATCCGTACGGCTATCATCTCGTGTCCGGCGAAGTCACCCCACTGCATTCGTTTGGTCTGCTGCCACTCACAATGCTCGTTGGCGAAATCGTGACCTATAACCTCGTCACCGTCGTGTCGACCATCTTAACGGGCTGGATAACCTATCTGCTGGCACACTCATGGATCCGCCGCCTCGACCCAGACGCGGATCGGCGGCTGTTGTTCATCGCTGCCCTCTTCGCTGGCAGCGCGTTCGCCTTCTGTGCCTACCGGATGCTCAAACTGACCGGGCATCTCAACCTGTTCAACACCCAGTGGCTTACCTTGGGCGTGTACCTATGGGATCGATTCATCAGGCAGCGCGACTGGCATACTGCGGTTTGGTCTGGGATCTGCCTCGGTCTGGCGGCGCTCTCGTCATGGTATTACGGACTGCTGCTCGGCATCGCGCTGACGCTCTACACGATCGGCTATCCGGGTGCGATCCAAGCGCTGCTCAACTGGCGCACGGCGCGCCGCCTCGCCCTGATCGGCGGGATCGCGTTGGTGATGTGCTTGCCGTTTCTGCTGCCCTACGCCGCTGCGCCTCGCATCGGAGAGGTACCGCTCGCCGACGCCTCGTTCTGGTCTGCCAGTATCACCGACTATCTGCTGCCCAATCCGTATCACCCGCTCTGGAAACCCTTCATCGCACCGCTCGCGTGGCCGTTTCCCACCCCCATTCTGACCGAATTCATCGTCCCGGTCGGTTGGGTCACTCTGCTGCTGGTTCTGTGGGGAAGTCGCCATGTACGCGGTTCGAACTGGCGTGGGTTGAAGTGGGTCATTCTCGGCGCGTTGATCCTCAGCCTCGGGCCGTTCCTGCATGTTTCCCGCCTTCCCACGCCGATCCCCCTCCCCGCCTTGCTGCTGCGCGAACTCCCAATTTTCAGCAGTCTGCGCACATGGATTCGTTTTGCGATGCTGGTATTTCTGGGAACCAGTCTGTTAGCGGGGGCGGCGCTCTATGTCGCGCTCCGCGCGCGGAATCACTGGCGTACGGGGATCGCCACGGCCGCCCTGCTCCTCATGCTGTTCGAAGCGTGGTCAGGCGGACTCGGTCTCGTCCCGGCAGAGCCGCGTCCAGTGGATTTATGGCTGGCTGAACAACCGGATCCTGCCCCAATCATGGAATACCCGTTGAGTACCGCATTAAGCGGCCCGAGTCTCTTCTATACGCGCTATCACGGCAAGCCGATCACTTATGGCTACGGCACGTTTTTCGAGTTCGCCTATCGCGAAGCCCACCCTGAACTAGCGGAGTTTCCCGCCGATGCGGCGCTCAATACGCTGGAAGCCTGGGGCGTGCACTACATTCTGGTGACAACCTCGGCGTATGCTTACGACACCTCCTTCTCGCCAACCGACCTTGCGCAGCAGCCCCGGCTCGAATTGGTGACGACGCTCGCGGATGTGGAGGTGTATCATCTCCGCCCGCGGGATGCTGCGACGACTCGCAGTCCAGCCGCCCGCCTGACCTTCCACCGCGTTGCGGCACCCGGCAACTTGCAGAAGTATGAATTATCTAAAAAGATAAAAAACGTAAACAGGCATATAATGGGATTGCGTGACAAGCTGACTGTTGAGAAGAGCCAATGAAGCTGTCCATTGATTTGCCGCATCCTACCAACCATGTCACCATCATTGATCGCGATAGCGTGCAAGCGGCACAACTCCATACACAAATTGTCACCGCCCTGACCGACGTCGCCGTAGATTGTGTGACCGTCACCTCGGTCGACGAACTTCCAATCGCACTCCAGAGCCATTCCGACGTCATCATCTGCGATGAAACGTGCCTGGAGCTGGCGGGCAGCGACTGCTTGCGCCAGATTCAACTGCGGAGACCGGGCGCCGCAATCATTGTCGCGGCCAACACTGGCACTGTGCAGGTTGCTGTAGACATGATGCGCCACGGTGCCCGCGGTTTCGTCGAAAAAGCAGATACGCCGCGGCTGATTCGGCTCATTCGCGAAGAACTTGCGACCGCCCCTGTGCCCGGACGTACCTCAGGAACGATCATATCGGATGAACTAACGACCACGAACACGCTGGTTGAACTGCTCGACGACATGGTGGACGCGGCCGCCTGCATCGATCTGCGGGAACGCACCATTGTCTACGCCAGCGCCGCTTTCGAAAGCGTATTTGGCTATCCGCTGCGCCGACTGATCGAGGAGCCGGACTTGTACCGCCAAGTTCTGCATCCCGATGATTTTGAACGCGTCACCGCGGCCATGCAGGACTGCCTCCGGAACGGAAGCGCTGAACTCGAACATCGCATCATCTGGCCGGATGGTCAAGTCCGCTGGCTGCACCGCAGAGCCCGAGTGAGTTTCGACAGCGCCGGACGGCCACTGCTGCTCAAAGATTCAGCCCGCGACATCACCGCACGCAAACAAATCGAACACACGCTGGCGGCGGTCGAGGCGAAAGAGCGGGCGCTGCTGGCGGCCATTCCGGATATCATCTTCCATATCGACGCCGAGAATGTGATTTTGGATGTTCGGGGAACGATTCCCGACCGTGGCATCCCGATGCTGAGGTTGGTTGGCGAAACAATGCAGGGATTGCTGACTAAACCTTTGTTCCCTGCCAATGTCATCCAAGAGATCCTAGAAATGCTGGCTCAGGTGCGCAGCAACCGGCAAACGCTGACAGTCGAGTACCATACGGTCAATCAGCATTACTACGAAGCGCGTTTTGCGCCAATCGGCGATACGGCTGAAATTTTGGCGCTCGTCCGCGAGATCACCGAGCGCAAACAGGCAGAACACGACTTGTACACGAGCCGCGAACAATATCGCAGCCTACTCGAAAGCTCGGATGCCGCTATCACGATGTTGAACGCCGACGGGCACTACTTGTATCTCAATGCTATTGCCGCGCAGCCCTTTGGCGTACCCGCTGACCAACTGGTTGGCAAAACTGTGTTTGATCTGTTCCCCCTCGATCAGGCGAATCAGATTTTGCGGGATGTGCGCGCCGTGTTTGCCAGCAACAGTGGCCTGAGTTTGGAACCTCAGGTCAGCCTTGGCAGCCAAAGTCATTGGTACAGCACACGTATCGAGCCGATCCGTGCTGCAGACGGCCGCCCCTACGCGGCACTGATCCACGCCAGCGACATCACCACCCGGAAGTTAATGGAACTGGAACTACGAGCCAGCGAAGCCCGTTACCGCAGCATCGTCGAAGACCAAACCGATCTCATCTGCCGCTACAATCCGGACATGCGCATCACTTTTGGCAACGAGGCGTACTGCAAGTCCTTCGGGATGAAACTGGACGAGGTGATCGGCAAGTCGTTCTTCGAGCGCATCCCTCCCGAGGAACACGAGGCCGCGCGTGCGTATATCCAGTCACTCACACGCGAAAACCCAACGGCGGTGTCCGTCCATCACTCCATTCATGCCGATGGGAGTATGCGCTGGGTAGAGTGGCGTGATCGCGCCATCTTTGACGAACGCGGGGAGATTGCCGAATATCAAGGCGTGGGTCGCGATATCACCAAACAAAAACGCGCCGAAGCCGCGCTGCAGGGCTCGTACGAGTTGCTTGAACAGCGGGTCGTCGAGCGCACCGCTCAGTTGCAGAGCACAACCAACCGGCTCGAAGCGATCTTCCAGCACAGCGCCGATGCGATTCTGCTGGTGGATGTTACCCGCGGCATTCAGCAAGCTAACCGCGCCTTCGGTAGCCTAATTGGTCGGGAAGCCGATGCCATCCTCGGGCGTCATCTGGCCGTGTTCTGCCAGCCGAATGCGACCGAGCAGATCGAAGCGGCGGTGCAGGCCACAGTCCTCGGCAAACAGCCGCAGCAGATCGAAACCCGGGTGCTGCACGCGGACGGGACCACGCGCGCTGTCGAGATGAGCCTCGCGCCCGTCAATCCGTCGAGCCAAGAAGTAACCAGTCTCGTCTGCATCATTCGTGACATGACCGCGCATAAGCGCGCGGAAGCCGAACTGCTGGCGCAGGCGCAGCGCTTGCAGCTCGCCGCCGAAGTTGGCGGTATGGGGGTGTGGGAATGGGATATTCCCAGCGGCCTCATCACCGGCGATGATCAAATGCGCGCGTTGTATGGTGTCACCAGCGACGAAACCATGTCCATCGTCGATGTGTGGGCGAGCACCCTCGTCCACCCCGACGATCTGCCCCGCCTGCAGGAAGAAGCGACCTACTATCTCGAACACGGCTCGATTCTGGATACCCACTTCCGCATTAATCCGGACAATGCGCCACAGCGTCATGTGCGTTTGCGCGCCGTGATGCTGCGCGATAGTGACGGCAACCCGATCCGCTCCATCGGCATCAATTGGGACGTGACGGATGAGAAATCGGCCGCCGAAGCGTTAGAACGCGCGCTCCAGCGTGAAAAAGAGTTGGGTGACCTCAAATCGCGCTTCGTCTCGATGGCTTCGCACGAGTTTCGGACGCCACTCGCCTCAATCCTCGCGACCACTGACAGCCTCGCGCTGTATCGCAGCAAGATGGATGAGACGAAAATCGACGAACGGCTAAATCGGATTCGCCAGCAGGTGATGCAGTTGACGGATCTCATCGAAGATATGCTGCAACTCGCGCGCATTCAGGCGGGGCGCGTCAAGTTTGACCCGGCGATGGGAGACATTGGACGGCTGTGCGCCGAGCTCATCGAAGAATACGATACGCAGCCCGACTATCAGGGGCGCATCATTTTTGAGCCGGATGCGGCGCCAGTGACGGCCAGTTTTGATCGGCGGCTGCTGCGTCAAGTGATCGGCAACCTACTGCACAACGCCCTGAAGTACTCAACTGCGGGGCAAATGGTGCTGATGAAGCTCACACAAAGTGAGTGTCACTTCAGCGTCATGATCAAAGACGAGGGAATTGGTATACCGCAAGACGACCTCAAACGGTTGTTCGAACCCTTTCACCGCGCCAGCAATGTCGGCGCGATTGCGGGGACCGGGCTGGGGTTGAGCATTGCGCTGGAGGCCGTCGAACTTCACGGTGGTGCGATTACCGTGGATAGTGAGGTTGGCACAGGCACAATTTTCACGGTGGTGCTGCCCAAAACCCAGACACAAAACGACCCGAATTGTGCGTCCACCGCCGAAACAGATGGGGCATGAGCCGCGTTGACTAGTGGTTCATGCCCCACAACTCGTTTCGAGAACTACGGAACCGTCGTCACTTCTGGCGTGATCTCGGTCGTGGGCACAGCCACCGTCGGCGGCACCACAGTCACTACAGCGGTCACTTCCGGCGTGACGTTGGGATCCACGGTCGCCGTGACTTCAGCCGTCGAGGCCGGTGTGAGCGAGACGGACGGTGTCACAATCGGCACCTGATTGCACGGACCAGCGGCGATCACCACGGAGCGGGCCACCCAACCGGGCGATCCCAGCGCTTGCACTGAATACCATTGGCCATCAGCCGAGACCCCCGTCACAACCAGCGGCTGCTGCGCCGGCCACACGACGAGAATTGGGTTTTGCAGTCCCGGCCCGGTGCGGACATTGAAGTTGCCACTGCTGCCAATCGTGCAGGCCCCATTTATCGGCGTGACCTGGAACGGCGGGACAACCACGGGCACTGGCGTCTGCGTGCCCACAATGCACGGCCCGCGCCCAAGCGTCAGGGTGACGTTACCGACGATTTCGGGGGCGGCCGCGATCCGCACTTCATTCTGTTGATCCCCGGGTCCAAAGCTCAGGCAGGCATTGTCGAGATCGCCGCGCAGCAGTGCCACCTGCTGACCATTCGCGTCCCGCACTTCGAGATAAGCGTCCATCACCAGCGGATTCGCATCGATCAACAGTGTTGTTGTGTTGACCGGATCCGTATTGAAGCTGTAAACCTGCAGGCCAGCGGGCTGTGGCAGCACAACACCCACGGGACGCCCAACTTCCAAGGGCGTTGTCATCGTGGCCGCGTCGTTGAGACTCAGCGCCAGTACATAATTGCCGGCCGTGCCGCTCACAATGATTGCGTAGTTCCCGCTCACGGGTAGGCGGTAGGTCAGCACAGCACTGCGTTCAAAGGCCGCCAGCAGATTATCATTCGCTGCGAGTGTCTCGCCGGATGGCCCGAGCAGGCTCACATTCGGGTCCATGCCCGTGCTCGCCCCATTGACGCGAATGCTGATTACGTCGCCCGCCGTGCCGCTGAACGTGTATTGGGTCGGCGTGTTGTCCGCACCGACCACCCCTTGAATCACCGTACCATACGTGAGAATGCCGCCATCCTGCGCCGAGATCAAGGTTGCGGCGATGATCAGCAAGCTGACGGTCACCAAGACCAGTAATCGCTTCATATCTGCTCTCCTGTGGATAAGCACCGCCCCATTTTAGTTCATTATTCTCGAAATGTTTCATATTTTGCTAGACTTATGCGGCAATTGCATAGCAATCTTTAAGCTAAACGATAAAAGTGTGTCTTTCAGGATTGACGCTTCGCCTCGTCATCATTAGAATCGACCCATTTCTGATCGTTTCCAGCGTGTTTCCTAGACAAACTCGCCATATCCCCTCAGGTGCAGCCTGAGCAAGAGGAGAATGTTAATCGTGGCAGATAATTACACCTTAGATGCACAGGCGCGCAGCATCACCGGCAAGAAAGTGAGCCAACTGCGGAATCAGGGTTTGGTCCCGGCGGTGGTTTACGGTGAAGCCGTTCAACCTGTGCATGTGCAAATCCCCTACCGGGCGCTCGAAGTAACTCTGATGAAGGCGGGCGGTACGCACCTGATCACCCTGTCGGTGGAAGGCCAGGCGCACACGGTCATCACCCGTGACGTCCAGCGCGATATCCTCAAGGGCAAGATCACCCATGTCGATTTCCTCGCTGTTTCGGCGACGACCAAGCTGAAGACGGAAGTGCCCGTCCACTTTATCGGCGAAGCCCCCGCGATTGCGCTGCGCGTCGGCGTGCTCAACACTGTGACGCCCTACGTGGAAGTGGAAGCCCTCCCCGCCGACCTCATCGATCACATCGACGTCGATCTGTCCTCGCTCAAAACGGTGGGCGATGCGATCCACGTGCGTGACCTGAAGCTGAGCGACAAGGTGGTCGCCGTCACTGACGAAGACACGGTCATCGTGGCGGTCGGCGCGATTGGCGCGGGCGCGACCGAAGAACCGGTCGAAGGCGAAGTGACCTCGGCAGAACCCGAAGTCATCCAGAAGGGCAAGATCGAAGAAGACGAGGAATAGTCCTCGTTGCGCTCTGCAAACAAAAGGGCGATCTCCGGTGGGAGATCGCCCTTTTTTGATTCTGGTTATCGGTGTGGGCATACACACTCGTCTGCCCCGCCACTCCGGCCTTTGGAGAAACCGCCCTAGCTCACCGCTTCTTCGTACGGACCATCGCCGTTGAGGCTGACGCCATCTTCCGGCATTTCGGGCATTTCCGGCACTTCCACCGAACCATCCATCACGGCCACACCGATGATGTAATCGCCACCCGCCAAGTCCATCACTTTGACGCCCTGCGTATTGCGTCCAGTTTCGCGGATTTCGTCCAGTTTGGTGCGCAGCACGATGTTCTCACGCGTGATGAACAAGATATCATCTTTGGGATTGATGCAGCACATCGAGACAACCGGCCCCGTCTTCTCGTTGCGCGAGAGCGTGCGCGTGCCGAGGCCAAAGCGTCCCTGAATGCGATATTCATCCACCATCGTGCGCTTGCCGTAACCATTCCGCGTGATGATGAGGATGTGCGTATGTTCATCCCCAACCACATCCATGCCGACGACGGTATCGCCATCGACCAGACGAATCGAGTTAACACCCGCGGCGCCACGCCCCATCACGCGCACTTCGTCCTCATGGAAGCGGATGCTCTGCCCGTCTTCCGTGACGAGGATGACATGCTGATCGCCATTCGTCGTCTTCGCCGAGATCAAACGGTCATTATCTTCCAGCGAAATCGCGATCAAGCCGCTCGGACGCACTTCCGCAAAGTCGCCGAGGTTGACCCGCTTGATGCGTCCCAACTGGGTCGCCATGACAACCGCCCCGCCCTCGCCAAACGACGACACGGGCAGAATCGCCGTGATATGCTCATCACCCGTCAGGGCGAGGATGCTTTGGACGTGAGTTCCCTTACCGGCGCGCTGCCCTTCCGGAATGTTATACGCCTTCTCGCTATAGACCTTGCCCTTATCGGTGAAGAACAGCAGCGTGTCGAGTGAGATGGATGAAACGATCTGCACCACGCCGTCGTCATCCTTGCCTGTCATGCCCATCACGCCCTTACCGCCGCGCCGCTGCGCCCGGTAAGCGTTGGACGGCACGCGCTTAATGTAGCCGAAACGGCTGAGCAGCACGACGACTTCCTCTTCACGCACGAGATCCGACTCGGCGAACTGCGTCGTCACACCGTACACGACTTCGGTGCGGCGGTCATCGCCAAACGTTTCCGCCAGATCCGTCAAATCCTCGCGGATCAACGCTAGAATCTTGGGCGGCGACGCCAGCAAATCTTCGAGATAAGCGATGCGTGTCATCACTTCGTTGAATTCCGACTGCAGCTTCATTTGTTCGAGCGCGGCGAGGCGGCGGAGCTGCATTTCAAGGATGGCGTTCGACTGCGCTTCCGACAGGCCGAACAGCGTCATCAGGTTGGCGCGCGCCGTGTCAACATCATCCGCCGAGCGGATCGTCTGAATGATCGCGTCGAGGCTGGAAAGCGCTTTGAGCAGACCTTCAAGAATATGCGCCCGACCGCGCCGCTTATCCAGTTCAAACTGCGACCGGCGTGAAATCACTTCGAAGCGGTGATCGATATAGATTTGCAGCAGACGCTTCAGGCTGAGCGTCTTCGGCTCGCCGTTGACCAACGCCAGCATTTGAATGCTGTAGGTGCTCTGGAGCTGGGTGTATTTGTAGAGTTGGTTGAGAACCTTCTTGGGCTGTGCGCCTGCCTTCAATTCGACGACTAAGCGCATGCCCTGACGATCCGATTCATCGCGCAAATCGCTGATCGCCGTGAGGCGGTCTTCGCGCACAAGCGAAACGATGCGCTCGATGATCGACACTTTGCTGATCTGGTACGGAATTTCAGTGATGACGATGCGCTGGCGATCCGCGCGGCCCTGCTCGATATGCGCTTTGGCGCGCACCACGCAGCGCCCGCGCCCCGTCGCATAAGCTTCTTTCAGCTCATCTTCGACGACGACGGCCGCGCCCGTCGGAAAGTCCGGCGCTTTGACGAAGTGCATTAGGTCGTCAACCGTCACTTCGTCCATCTGTTCATAGTTGTCAATCAGGTAGGAGATCGCCGCGGCGAGTTCGCGCAGGTTGTGCGGCGGGATGTTGGTCGCCATACCGACAGCAATGCCGCTTGCGCCGTTTAGAAGCATGTTCGGCAGGCGGGCGGGCAGCACACTGGGTTCCTGCTGCGTGCCGTCGTAGTTATCGACGAAATCGACCGTATTCATGTCGATATCGACGAGGAGTTCTTCCGCCAACTTGGCGAGGCGCGCTTCAGTGTAACGCATGGCCGCCGGGCTGTCCCCGTCGACGCTGCCGAAGTTCCCCTGCCCATCCACCAGCGGGTACCGCAGCGAGAAGGTCTGCGCCATACGCGCCATCGAGTCATAGACCGCGACATCGCCATGCGGATGATACTTACCGAGCACTTCACCGACGATACGCGCGCTCTTCTTGTACTGGGAATTGGAGCGAATCCCCATATCATACATGGCATATAGAATACGCCGATGTACGGGCTTCAATCCATCACGCGCATCAGGCAGCGCGCGGGCGACGATCACGCTCATCGCGTAATCCAGGAAGCTGCCGCGCATCTCTTCGTTGATGTTAATCGGGCGGATCGTTCCTATCGAGTCCATAGACATAGTGCGCGCAAATCCCCTTGATTTTCAGGTGGAAGAAGCGCGTGCTCCTTCATTAAAAGATATACCAGTCTACAGATTATACCTTAGTTCTCCGTGTAAATCCAGCGTTTTCCCAAATGTAACCAATGCAATAATAGCACAAGTTTTCGACTTGTTGTTTCGCCAGCCCCGCGGCACAATATCTATAAATCAAATTGCTCTTTGGTGAACTGAATCGCTTTTTTGGAGACCGCAACCATGCGCAGAAAATGGCTTCTTGCCGTGATCGTGGTGATCGTCGTGCTCGTCTTCGGTGGTGGGTATCTGGCAGCGGGAGCGGTGGTCTACAACACGCTGACGCGCGTCAACCCCGACTGCAACAACCGCCCGGACGATCTCGACAACGCCCCCGACGCCTTCGACTTACCCAATGATGGGGATGCCTCCGCCTACCTGATGCCCGACTACGAAACGGTGAGCATTCCCAGCCGCGATGCGGGCATCACCATCTCCGCGTGGTATGTGCCCGCCGCCGAAGCGCCAGAGAGCGCCCCCGCGGTGCTGCTCGTGCACGGCTTGAACAGCTGCAAGCAGGCGCCTTCAGTGCTGCTGCCGGGAGGTATCCTGCATCAGGCGGGTTTCAATGTGCTAATGATGGACATGCGCGATCATGGCGCGTCGACCGTGGAAGATGGTCGTTACGCCGTCGGCACGGAAGAGTATCGTGATGTCCTTGGCGCCTGGGACTGGTTGATCGCCGAACAAGGCATCCCCGCCGAGCGCATCGGCCTGTTCGGTGTGTCCTTGGGCGCCGCCACCATGCTGATCGCGACCGGAGCCGAACCGCAGGTCGCCGCGGTCTGGGAAGACAGCGGTTTCGCCGATATTCAGGTCGCGTTGGATGCCGAGCTCGCGCGCAACGGTTACCCGCAGTTCCTCGCGCCCGCCGGGCTGTTTATGGGCCGCCTGATCAGCGGCGACGATGTGACCTCCATCAGCCCACTCCAAGCAGTCCAACGCATCGGTACCCGCCCGCTGTTCATCACGCATGGGACAGCGGATCGCCGCTTGAGCGTGCAGTACGCCTATGACCTCGCCGCCGCGGCGAATGCGGTCGGCAACCCGGTCGAACCGTGGATCATCGACGGCGCGGACCATGTTCAGGGCATGTTCCTGATCACCGACGAATATGCCGCGCGCCTCGTCGCCTTTTTTACCGAGCACCTAGGAGCCTAACGCAGTGAAAGTTTTACGAATAGTTCTTTTGATTCTGCTGCTCATCGTCGTGGCGATCGCCGTCGGCGGTTTCCTCATCTTCAACGACACCACTCGCGGCCCGCTTCCGGTCACCAGCGGCACGCTCAACGTCACTGGTTTGCAGGCGCAGGTCGAAGTGCTGCGCGACGACTGGGGCGTCCCGCACATCTACGCGAGCAACCCGCATGACCTGTTCTTTGCGCAGGGCTTCACGCAGGCACAAGACCGCTGGTGGCAGATGGAATTCGCGCGGCACGTGGGCGCGGGTACGATTCAGGAACTGACGGGCAAGACTGCCAGCGTCATGGGGAGCGATCTCTTCATCCGCACGGCGGGCTGGTACGCTGCCGCTCAGCGCGATGTCGCGCTGCTGGACGAGACGGAAACCGCCGCGGTGCAGGCCTTCGCGGACGGCGTCAATGCGTACATCACCAGCCGCCCGCAGGACGACCTCGCGCTCGAATATCGCCTGCTCGGCGTGACGGGGGTGAACATCACCATCGCGCCATGGACGATTGCTGACAGCCTCGTGTGGGGCAAAGTGATGGCATGGAACCTCACCGACTCGTATGGTTCGGATATGGATAACGCGCTGCTGCTCGACGCGCTCGGTCAAGCCCTGTTTGACGACTTCACCCCGCCCTTCCCCTTCGACAGCAAACCGACCATCCTGCAAGCCGAGGATCTGCCCATCACGGAAGAGAGTCTGAGCACGGCCTACGCGGGCAGTCGCGCCGCCATGACCGTCCCGGCGAGCCGCGCCGCGGCTGGTGGCATCGTGCGCGGCGATTGGGTCACGCGCAGCACCGATGTCGGCATCGGCAGCAACAACTGGGTCGCCACCGGGACGATGACCTCCAGTGGCACACCACTGCTGGCGAACGATCCGCACCTCGGCATCCAGATGCCCTCGATCTGGTACGAAATCGGCCTCCACTGCTACCCGGTCACCGCTGAGTGCCCGTATGACGTCGTCGGCTTCGCCCTGCCCGCGTCACCTGCGGTCATCATCGGCCACAACGCGAGTATCGCGTGGGGTGTCACCAACGTCGGCGCGGATGTGCAGGACCTGTACAGCCTAGAAATCAACCCGGACAACCCGACGCAGTATCGATGGGACGGCGACTGGCGCGACATGACCGTGCGCGAAGAGACGATCAACTTTGGGGACGGCGAAGCGCCGGTCACGATACAGGTGCGCGAAACGCATCTCGGCCCCATCATCAACGACAATCGTTATGACTCCGATACGGGTGAGATCTCCGGGTGGAACAGCGAAGATCCGCTGGTGCTGCGCTGGACAGGCTTGGACGAAGGCACGCTTTACAAGTCGGTGCTGCGGCTGAACCTCGCGAGTAACTGGGACGAATTCCGCGCGGCGCTGAGCTACTGGAACGTGCCCGCGCAAAACTTCGTCTACGCGGATACGACGGGCAACATTGGCTACCAGACGCCGGGCAGCATGCCCATTCGCCCCGGCGACCGGGACGGGCGCTTCCCAACCCTCGCTACCAGCGACGCCGACACGTGGCAGGGTTACATTCCCTTTGACCTGATGCCCCGCATCCTCAACCCGGAGCGTGACTTTGTGGTCACGGCGAATCAGGCGGTCGTCCCGCCGAATTACTACGCCGAACTCGAAACGGCGCTCGGCGCGGACAATTTCTACGAGCTCGGCTATAGTTGGTCGTATGGCTATCGCGGCGAACGCATCAACGAGCTGATGGATCAGCTCAAGACGCACAATGCGAGCACCTACCAAACTATTCACGGTGACAACCTGAACATAAACGCACGCGAAATCGTGCCGTTCCTCAACGGCTTGCAGTTCACGGATCAATCGTCGACGGAAGCGCGCGACTTCCTGCTGTCATGGGATTACCAGATGGTGCGCGACAGCGGTCAGGCGGCGCTCTACGCGGTGTTCAGCGTGCGATTGTTGGATAACCTGTTCAACGATCAACTGCCCGAGGATATTCGCGCCAACACGGGCGATCTCTACCCCGCTTCCCGCCTCATGAATGATCCCGAAAATGCGTGGTGGGATGACGCGCGCACCGCCGATGTAGTCGAAACCCGCGACGCGATTCTCGTCCGCGCCTTTGACGAAGCGGTCGTGGAGATCGTGCGCCGTCAGGGGAACAACCCGGCGGAATGGAGTTGGGGCAAACTACACACGGCGACGTGGGAGAGCAACCCGCTCGGCCTGAGCGGCATCAGCCTGATCGAAGATATGGTGAATCGTGGGCCGTATCCCGTGAACGGTGGCGGCGAAATCGTCAATGCGACGGGTTGGGGAATCGACTACGGGACGGACGAATTCGACGCGACTTACACCGTCCGCGCGCTGCCCTCAATGCGTATGATTGTGGATGTGGCCAACTGGGAAAACAGCCAGTCGATGCACACGACTGGTCAGAGCGGTCACCCGTACAGCCCGCACTACAACGACATGATCAGCCCGTGGACGGAAATCCGGTATCACCCGATGTTGTGGTCGCGCACGCAGGTCGAACGCGCCACCGCAGATCGGCTGATCCTCAATCCCGCAGGCTAAGGACGCCAGTCAGGGACGGGAGCATGCGCTCCCGTCCCGCTGTGATTTAGAGAACCCAGCGTCCAGTCGCCAGCAGCAGCGCCGCGCCGATCACACTCGCCGCGAGGAAAAAGAAGATCGAAATGAACATACGCTCGACAGCCGTCATGCCCAGAAAGCGTTTCTCAACGACTTCTTCATCGTCGTCGTTGGACATGCGGATCATCGGCTCTTCGATGTCGCTCTCGCCGTTCGATTGAGTACTTTTACGCAGATCGTCAAGCATGGCATCTATCTCCCCTCAAGTTGTCATCATGATAGCATGATTAGGCCGTCCGCCGCCACAGCCCGTCGACGAGCTGAAACACGACTTCCGTTTGCAGCGTGCCGGACTGCACCTGCGCTCGAATTTGCGGCACGCCGTCCGCGCTGTACTCGACCGTCGTGCTCAGCACGTCCAGTTCCTGCCCACTCAGTTCCTGACTCAGCCGCCATTCGATATAATCGCGCCAGTCTAAGCCGGCCTGTTCCAGCGGCGTCCCCGTCACCTGACTGAGCACAGCGGCAGTCGCCTCGGGGGTGAGCGCGCTGAGCAAGCGCCCCACCGCAGGAGCGTCATAGCGCGCGGCGAGGCTGTACACGAGATACGACTCCATTTGCACCTGCGCGAATCGCTCGACCAACCAGCTCACCACCGCATCCCGCAGGAAAGCCGATTCACCGGTCAACCCCGTGGCGACCTGTTCGTCCACTAAGCGCCGCGCCATGAGCACGGCCAATTGAAAGCGTGTCCCCGGCGTCAGCGGCGCGTCAACCGCCGCGCGTTCCAGATACGGCGAGGAAATTTGCAGCATCCAGTTATCCACCCACTGCACCTGCGCCAGCGGATTCGGCACCATATCAACCGTTAAATGCGGCACGACCGCGCAGTTCAGCGCCTCACAACCCGTCGTCAGCCACGCCGTAAGCTGATCAAACGCCGATTGTGCGGCGGGCTGGTCGAGATCACGGTAGTAGAGCGTCACGCGGTCATTCTGGAGCGTTTGCGGTGCTCCCCAGAAGGTGTAGTCCGGCGGGACATGTCGCCAGCCATCCTCATACCGCCAATAAAACCACGTCTGCACGAAGCGCGCACCGTCGATCAGCTCTTCGACCTGCACGCGACCGCGCTGCCCATCCACACTGGCAGCGAGCACGTGCCCGGTGAGCTGGACGTTTTCGCCTTTTTCGAGCAGCAGCGCCTGATACTCGCTGAACAACTCGTCCTGACGCGCCAGCCATTCGTCAGTGGCGCTGCGCTGCATCTCCTGAAACGTGTGGTGATCGCCAATCCGCAGCGTCGCGACCTCCGTTTCGACCGTATCCCGCAGCGCCTGCTCGATCTCCCAGTCAACCTGCCGCAAACGCAGCACTAAGCCGCCAATCACCATGCCGGCGAAGGTCAAAACGACCAGCAGCAGCCCAAATAAGCGCAGACGCGCGCGCCAGCGCCGCCGCAGCGACTCCGGGTCTTCACCCGCGCTTTCGACTCGTTCATTCTCGGCTTCGATTTCCCAGTCCAGCCGGATTCCCATGCGTCCTCGCTATCCCAGGGCGATATCGCCCGCGATCACGCGCTGGAGCACCCCGTGCGCATCCCGCACCATGAGCGCCCCCTGGCGCTCAACTGCTTCAGCCGTCCCGGTGATCGTTCCGGTCACCGTGGCAATGGAAACCGGACGTCCGAGCATCACCAGACCAGACTGCCAGCGTTCAAACAGTTCATCAGCCGACAGGCACGCCGTCCACGCGTCGAGCCGCTCAGCCAGCCGAGCCAGCAGTTCGGCCCGATCTACCGAGGGTATGCGCTGTTCGAGACTGATCGCCGTGTGTTCAAACGCCGTACCCGCAAAATCGATGCGCACGTTGATGCCGATACCCAATACTACGCCAAGCAGCGTGCCGTCCTGCCACGTGGCTTCAGGCAGAATGCCGCACACTTTGCGCCCATCGATCTGCACATCGTTCGGCCATTTGAGGCCAACGCCGCTCATGCCCAACGCCTGAATCGTCTCCAACACGGCGACCGCACCCGCCATGCCAATGTACGGCAGATCGTCAACCGCCGGACGCAGCACATACGAGAGCATGAGTGCCGTTCCCGGCGGCGCATACCAGGTCCGCCCTAACCGACCGCGTCCCTGCACCTGCTCGTTCGCCGTGACGATACTCCCCACGGGCGCGCCATCCAGCAGCCACCGCATGGCGACATCATTGGTGCTCGCCGTCGTTTCCAAAAATTGGAAGGGACGGGCGTTTAGCGTCTGTTCCAGCCGCTCAACCGACAACATACGTTTCCACCTCGCGTGCGCTGCCTAAATTTTACCACTATTGCAAGGCGCTCAGGACGCTGAGCGATGAGAAGACAATCAGCATCTGCGCGGGGCCATAGGTCAACCACACCACATCGTCGACGAGCGGAAAGAACACATTCCGAAACAACCGCGCCGCCAGCAGCAAGTCGCTGAGCAGAAACAGCGCCGCGCCAACTGCCAGCGGAATGAAGCGCGCGTCCGCGACGGCCATGCTCATCGCGAATCCGGCGGTGCTGGACAGCAGCAGCGCATACGGCAGCGCTGCCATATGCATCGGAGTGCGTTCGGTCACACCTCGCCAGACGGCGATCCACCACCCCACCGCGCCAATCACCCACCAGATAACCACCGGGAGCGGTGACAGTTGTAGACCAAGCAGGTTCGCCGTGCCAAGAAACCCGATCACATAGAAGATATGGCCGATGCCAAACGAACCAATGCCGCCTAACACATGCTGCGAGAAGCGGATCAACCGCGCCATAAACAGATCGCCGAGAAAACCAAATGTCATGCCCAGCGCAGCCGGCAAGGTGTAGACCATCGCCGCGCTCTCAAGGGTGTAAATCCACCACCCCGCAGCGACCAGCGTCAGTGACGAAGCCATGCGCGTCCACACCGGCATGCGCCTCGTGCGATCCGCCCATAAACGCCCAAACACAAAACCGCCAAAGAGCAAAATTGCCCACAACAGAACGGGGATAAGCATAGGTTGGAGAGCCATGAGATCGTCTTTCGCCAGAGCCGCGCTGCCCACCGACTCTACCGCGTTTTGCAGACCATACCTACCAAAGCGGGTAGTTTTTCGTAAAATCACTTCCAACGCATTCCTGATCGTGGCATGATAACATCTATAAAGAGTTATCTCGCACGCTTATTTGGAAAATAGGGACTTCATGGATCATTTGTATACCCCGTGGCGTATGGCGTACATCCGCGGCGAGAAAAAGCCGCTGGAGGGCTGCGTCTTCTGTCAACTGCCCCACACCGACGGCGAAACACAGATCATCGCCCGCTCACAGTATGTGTATGTTACCCTCAACCTCTACCCCTACAATAATGGTCATGTGATGGTCGTTCCTTACGAGCACATCGCCACATCCGAAGCGATGCCGGTCGCGGCGTTAACCGACCTGATGGTCACCGCCAACAAGACTCTCGGCGCGCTGCGCAAGCTGTACGGCGCGGACGCCTTCAATATGGGTGCGAATCTTGGGCAAGCCGCGGGTGCGGGCATCGCCGAACACTTCCACTTTCATATCGTGCCGCGTTGGGCGGGCGACTCGAATTTCATGACAGTCGTCAGCAGCACCCGGGTCATCCCTGATACACTCGATAACATCTACCGCGAACTCAAGGCGGTCTGGGCAGAATTGTACGGAGCAGAAGAGACACCATGAACAACGGCAAGAGCAGTCGGGACGCAGTCATTCTCGGGAGCGCGCGTACCCCCATCGGCAAATTTCTCGGCGGGCTGTCCGGCTTGAGCGCTGCCGAACTCGGCAAGGTCGCCGTGCGCGCCGCCGTCGAACGCAGCGGCGTAAACAGCGAAGACATTCACGAGTTGATCCTCGGCAACGTGGTCAGCGCGGGCGTCGGGCAGGCACTGCCGCGGCAGGTGAGTATTGGCGCGGGCTTGCCTGAGAACGTCGGCGGCGTCTCGATCAACAAGGTGTGCGGCAGCGGCTTGAAAGCCGTTATGCTCGCCTCCAGCATGATCCGCGCGGAAGATGGCGACCTGTATGTGGCGGGCGGCACAGAGAGCATGAGCCGCGCCCCGTTCCTCGACGACACACATCGCATGGGTACAAAGTACGGTCATGTAACCCTGCGCGACTCGCTGCAAAGCGATGGTCTGTGGTGCTCGCTGTGCGATTGGGGCATGGGCAATGCCGCCGAATTCATCGGTCGTCAGTTGGAGATCAGCCGCGCGGAGATGGATCAATTAGCGTACAGCAGTCACACGAAAGCCGCGGCGGCGACCGAAGCGGGCAAGTTCAAAACGGAGATCGCGCCGATCACCATCAAGAGCAAGAAAGGCGACATCGTCATTGACCGGGATGAGTCGATCCGACCCGATACGACGATTGAGGTCTTGGCGAAGCTCGCCCCCGCCTTTGAGCAGGACGGCAAGGTCACCGCAGGCAACGCGCCGGGCATGAACGATGGCGCGGCGGCGCTTGTCGTCGCCAGCCGCGACTATGCCGAAAAACACGGGCATCAGCCCGTGGCGCGCATTGTCGGCTATGGTCACGCCGCTGTCGAACCCGCGTGGATATTCTACGCGCCCGTCAAGGCGATTCCGATCGCGCTGCAGAAAGCGGGCTGGTCAGCGGAAGATGTCGATCTCGTGGAAGTCAACGAGGCCTTTGCGGCGCAGGTGCTGGCCGACATCAAGGGGTTGAAGCGCGACGGCTATGAGTTCCCGCTCGACAAAATCAATGTGAACGGCGGCGCGATTGCGCTCGGTCACCCCCTCGGCGCGAGCGGCGCGCGCGTGCTCATCACGCTGATCCACGCGCTGCAGGACCGCGGCCTCAAGCGCGGGTTGGCGGCGCTGTGCCTCGGCGGCGCGGAAGCGGTCGCTCTGGCGGTCGAGCTGGAATAGGCGGCGCGAGTCTCGATAAAACAAAGGGGATGCACTCGGCATCCCCTCGAAGTCCACAGCACCAAAGGTATAGCTACGCTGATACCGTTTCACCTGAGGCGCGTTACTTGATCGCTCCATGCGGCAGCACCGCATGCACGCCCCGCACCTCGTTGACCATCTGCGTCACGCGTAAATCCACCACCAGACTTGCCAATGCCATAGCGTCGTAGCGCGCTAACCCGTGCAAGCGCTGCATCACGCCGAGCATCCCTTCGACCGCCAGCGCGGCGGCTTCATCCAGGTCCTTGTCAAAGCCGAGCGCCAGCCACCCGGCGGGCGTATTTGCGACGGGCATCGTCAGCGGCATATCGTCCAGCAGTTCGAATGTGAGATCTACCCGGTCGACCGGGCATTCAATTGCCGTCACGGAGACTTCGCCGTCGCCCTGTACCGCGTGTCCATCGCCTGTGCTGAACAGCCCACCTTCAACCTCAATTGGGAGATAGAGCGTGCTCCCAGCAATCAGTTCTTTGCAGTCGATATTGCCACCCGTGCGGCGCGGCGGAACGGTTGAATGCACACCGGGTTCAGCGGGCGGCATGCCATACACGCCCATAAATGGGCGCAGCGCCACGGTGTGTCCAAATTGGTTGCGGGCAGTGTTCGCCGCGCGATCCAGCGTCCACACATGTACCGTGCCTTCCGTGGTCGCTTTCAGCCGTCGATTCCACTCACAATCCCACCCACCGGCGAAGGTCGTCCCCCAACCGCCGACGTCCAGCCGATCCACGCTCACCGCGAGTGTCATCCCGGGTTTTGCACCACGAACATAGATCGGACCCGTCAGCGCGTGTCCAGAATCCAACTCACCTTCACGGCGTTCGGCGAAAACGCGCGGACGGACATCCGGACTCGTGAACGGCTCCAGCCGCCAACCGGAGTCGATGCATTGAAACTGCACGGTATCGCCGGGATCAACTGTCACCGCCGGAGGCAAGTCGGGTGAGAAATGCCCGTGTAACGTTGAGCGTTCTGGTTTTAGTCCGTGATGTGCCATTCAGACCGACCCTGCCCGTTCCATTTCCTGCGTATCGGCGTATTTGCGCGCGTTTTCCACATAGTCGAGCGATTGATGCCGGAAGTAGGTGTTGTAGAGTTCGGCGTAATGCCCGTGCCCCTTCATCAACTGCTCGTGGTTGCCCTGTTCGATGATACCGCCGTTCTTGAGCACAATGATACGGTCGGCACTGCGCACCGTGCTCAAGCGATGCGCGATCAGAATCGACGTGGAGCGCTTGAGGATGAGATCGAGCGCTTCCTGAATCTGCGTCTCGGTGAACGGATCAATGCTGGCCGTCGCTTCGTCGAGGATGAAGATGGCGGGCTTCTGCACCAGCACGCGCAGCAAGCTGACCAACTGGCGCTGGCCCATGCTCAGGCGGGCACCGCGTTCGCCCACATCGCTGTCGAGGCCTTCAGGCAGCGTTTCGAGCCATTCGCCGTGACCAACACTGTTGGCGATCTCTTCGATTTCGGCATCCGTCGCTGCTGGCCGTGCATAGCGGATGTTCTCGCGGATGGTGCCGCTGAACAGGAACGGCTGCTGCGGCACAATGCCGAGCTTGCTGCGGTAGGACTGCAAATTGAAGCTGCGAATATCCTGCCCGTCGATCAGCACTTGCCCACCCTGAAACTCGTAGAAGCGCGCAACGGCCTTGGCAATCGTGCTTTTGCCTGCGCCCGTATGTCCGACAAAGGCGATGCTCTCACCGGGTTGAATGTGTAGGCTGAAGTGATCGAGCACGCGCTCGCCGTTGCTGTACTCGAATATCACGTCTTTGAATTCGATCTCGCCGTGCATGGGATCGGGTGCCGGGCGATCAGCCGACTGCTTAATGGTATTTTCGGCGTCCACCAGCGCGAAGATGCGCTCGATCGCGCTCAAGCCCGCCTGCAGTTGGCTCCAGAAACCAGACAGGTTAATCACCGGAAACCAGAACCGATCCACGCCCTGAACGAATAGATACCACGCGCCCGCGCCAATCACACCCGCGAGCACATAGTTTCCGCCGATATACAACAGCATGCCGATGATAATTCCGGACACGGCGTTCAGCGTGGGGAAAACGGTCGCCAGCACGAAACCGCGCCGGATGTTGATGTTGTACGACTGCGTGTTGACCCGCGTGAAGTCGCGGTAGATGCCCGCTTCCTGACGGTAATTCTTCGCCACGCTGATGCCGCTCACGCTCTCCTGAATGTTATCGTTGACGGCGGCCATCGCACGTGTGCCCTGTCGGGTGACAATGCGCGCGAAATGGCGCAGTAGAATCGTCAGGCCGAACACGATGGGCATCGCGCCCGCAAGGATGAGCGTCAAACGCCATTCATAGGTCAGGAGCACGATGAACAGCAGCAAGAAGTCGAGTACCTGACTGATCAGATCAGTGCCGATGACCAGTACATTGTTCAATTCCTGCGTGTCACTGGTGATACGGCTGACGATCTTGCCGGATTTGTTCTCGTCATAAAACGAGAGATCGCGCTCAATCGCCGCAGCAAACGCCGCCTTACGCAAATCGCTCACCACTTCCGCGACCACCCGCGCGGTCATGCGGCGGCGCACCCAGTAGATGCCGTAGTCGATGATGCCGACAGCGAACAGCGCCCCAACAATGATCCATAGCGTTGACTCCGGCGCGTCTGTGCTCAACGCATCGACGCCCGCGGAGATCACGACCGGAATCACCGAGCCGAGCACCGCATACAGAATGACCATCGAGGCGATGATGAGCACGCGGCGTCGGTGTTTCGCCAGATAATCGCCCAAGCGCCGCAGCAGATACCCATCGCCATACTGGCGGTCGTATTGTTCGGCCTGGAGGCCGCCAAAAATCCCCATCGGTTAATCCCCTCCCTGCGGCGCTCGTTCTGGCGCTTCATACCGGGCAAAAATGCGGCGATACGCGTCAGAACTCGCCAGCAGTTGATCGTGCGTCCCTTGCGCGACCACTCGGCCTTTCCGCAGTACCACAATATGATCCGCCCAGCGAATTTGTGACAGGCGGTGCGTGATCAGCAGCGTGGTGCGTCCCTTCGCCGCCGACCAGATCGCCTTCTGAATTTTGTCTTCGGTCGCGCTGTCAATCGCACTCGTGCTATCGTCGAGGATGAGGATGGGCGGATCGGTGACGAATGCGCGCGCAATTGCAATGCGCTGCCGCTGACCGCCCGAGAGCGTCACCCCGCGCTGTCCCACAATAGTGTTATAGCCTTCGGCGAAACTGGTGATGAACTCGTGCGCCTGCGCCTTCTGCGCCGCCTCGATGACTTCTTCGAGCGTGGCTTCCGGCTTGCCAAAGCGGATGTTGTCGGCAATGGAGCGCCCAAACAGGAAGATGTCCTGCTCGATCACGCTGATCTGTGAGCGCAGCCGCGCCATGTTCCAGTCGCGCACATCGACGCCGTCGATCAGCACGCGGCCTTTGTTCACATCATACGTGCGGTTGATGAGCTTGGTGAGCGTCGTCTTGCCCGCCCCTGTCTGCCCGACGATGGCGACCGTCTGTCCCGGCTGCACTTCAAAGCTGATCTCGTGCAGAATTTCGTTGTCGTCAGTCAGGTAGCGAAAGTCGACGCTTTCAAACTTAATCGCACCCTTGATGTCGCCCGCATAGCCCGCCGTGTTTTGATCGAGCTCGGTTTCTGTGTTGATGATGTCGAGGATGCGTCTAGCGCTCGCGTAACCCGACGACACCTGCGAGAACGACCCCAATGACGAGAAGACCGGGAAGCCGTACAGCATCAATTGCCCGTTGTAGGCGACGACAATCCCAATATCAATCAGACCCTGCTGAAACAGGCTGACGGAATGCATGAAACCAATTGCGATCACCAGACCGAGCAGCAGCATAGGCAGGTAACGCGCTTCAATATCACCTTGCGCCACGAGATGTGTCCGTACATTATCGGACAACGCGCCGAAATCGGCCGCTTCACGCGCTTCCTGCGCCGTCCCCTTGACGACCTGCAGCCCTTCCAGCGATTCCGCGACACGGGCATTCATCTCGCCGAACGAGGCGCGCACACGCTGCGTCACCGGAGCGAGGCTGCGCAGGTAGAAGACCTGCGAGGTCACGTAGGCGATGAGAAACAGCAGCGGCGCGAGGATCAGGTCAGGATACATGCGCGGCGCCGCGATCAGCGGCGCGATTACGAAGAAGCCCGAGCCGATCAGCAAATTCATGCCGGGGTTCATCATCAGGTTGAGCTCGCGTACGTCGTTGGTCACGCGCGCCATGATCTCCCCGACGGGCTGCATATCGTGGAAGGTCATGCTTTTGCCGAGCAGGCTGGCGTACAGTTCATCGCGCACATCACGTTCAATGCGCTGCGCGAAAATCTCCGCGGAAAAGTTGCGCATGAGCTGCAGCGTAGCGCGGAAGAACTGTGACACGAAGACCGAGACGGCCGCGGCGGCCAGCGCGTCAAGACCGCGACCTTCTGTCAAGGCATTAAAGCCGACCCCAATGTAGTAGGGAATCGCCGCGGCTAAGGCCGCATTTGAAAACGCTCCAAGCACCATTGTGACAGCAAAAATCGGATGCCGCCGAATATGGGACAAGATGAAGCGAAGTGGACTCGAATGGTCTGTGTGAAAGCTCTCACGCGCGACAAATTCAGATGTCATAAATTCCTCTGCTGGTAGCACGTTCCCATATTAGCCCACACCGCCAAATAACTTAGTACCAATCCGGTCTATTGGAGTGTGATGGTGTTAATTAGGTAACTGTCTGCGCCGTCGACCGCTAATCGAACGCCATCCCACCACTGGTATACAACTAAGCGCAGCGAATAACCACCGTCCAATCGATCAGTCGGCAGCATTAATTGTCTGTGATCTATGTAGATTCGCCCCGGTTGGAGTGACGAAGTCTGAAGAATTTCTGTGCCGTAATGTTGAATGGGGCCATCGCTTTGCGCAATCAGCTCCCCGGCCGGGTTGAGCAGATGCACAGCAATCGAGTAATCGCGATCTGGGGTTTGGTCGACGCGCCACCACAAACGGAGGTCAAGTGTGGCATCGGTCAACCGATCAAGATCCGCGCCCCAAAACTGCATTTGCTCACCAAACGCTATCGGCTCACTCAGCGGCGGAGCTTCCATCAACTGCGCTAAGTAACACCATGTCCGGTCACACTGTCCGAGCACCTGCTGCACTGGATGCGTTGGTTCAAGCTGGGCGAAAGTTGCTTCTACTTCCGCGTTAAACCAATCGCCTGTGATATACCAGAGGCGGCGCGGCGCCTGTACAGCCGTCAGATCATGATCGGTCACCAGAGTATAGCCAGACCTAAGGTACTGGTCCATTTGCCAACTTAGGAATGGCATATCGGCTTCACCAGCGTGATCCAGATAGACAACATCGCCATCTTGGATATTTATGGATCGGAAAATGTCACGATATGGAACATTGTTTGATAAATGCTCAGGTTGAGCAGCCAATAACAGCAGGCTGCAACCAAGCAGCAGCGGTCCGTAGAGCGGCACACGCCGGATGCGCGGTAGCGCGAGGATCGCCGCGCCACTGGCTAAAGCCAAGCCTACGCTGAGGTACGCAACGTAACGGGGGGTGTAAACTGCCGCTACCAGATTGACGACTAAGGCTACGGCGGGCGTCCCCAACGCCCACAATAACGTCAAGCGGTACGCTGGCCGCCGCCACAGAAACGCGATCCCAAGTATAAGCAGCGCCACATAGAGCACGACCTGACCATTCGTGCCCAACGCGATCAAGCGTTGAATGGTCGCAAGATCGGTCGCCTGCGTCGTAGCCGGAGTGCCTAAGCCGCTCCCGTAAGCATTTCCTGACTGCGCGGAAAGTGAGCGCAGCAGCAGCACTTGATTGATAAAACTCGGGACCCACGGCAGCCAAACCAATAATCCGACACCTGCCGCGCCGACTAACTGTTTCCAAAGCTGTCGTGATTTAGAGGCGACCAGCAGAAAGTAGATACCCTGCGCAGCGACCACAAAGGCCAGAAAATAGTGCACGTAAAACATGAGCGCCACGCATGCCCCGTAAGCGCAGGCGGCGCGCCACGTCTGCTGGCGCAACCAGCGCCAGAACAACCACATCGACACGCTGGCGAGCAGCATCGTCGCGGCATAGGGTCGAATCTCCAACGCGAAATTCGCAAAGTACGAATTAAGGCCGAGCAGAATTGCGGCGGCCAGGCCGACACTCACTCGCCCAAACCAATCGCGACCGAGACGGTAGGTCAGCGCAAGCGTCAGCATACTCAGCAGCAGTGACAACATGCGTCCCGCGAATTCGCTGTCACCGACAAGGCTGCGCCAGATACCGAACAATCCAAACCATAACGGCGGATGCACATCCTGAGTGGCAAGATAATTGATGGTGTAACTGAGATCGAAACGCGTGAAGTAGTAAACGAGATATTCGTCGGAGTAGAGATACATCCGTGAGGTCAAGTGCAGCAAATTGAAGAATAGAAACAGCAGCACCGGAAGCGTGGGGAGCCATGTCAAACGCAGTTTCATGGTGAGTATAAAGTCCGAGGGCAATCCACTATGCTGATGATTCTACGCCAAACCCGGTAACAAACCAGTGTCGTTCTGTGGTAAACTCCCGGTCGCTACGAAAGGGAAGTCACCATGAAACCCAAAGTCTTCGTCACCCGGCAGATTCCCGAAGTCGGGCTCGCCCGCGTCCGTGAGGTCTGCGATCTCGATGTGTGGGACCACGAACAACCAGCCACCTATGATCAACTGTTGGAACGGGTGCGCGGTGTCGATGGGATCCTGTGCACACTCACCGAGCGCATGGACGCGGCGTTGATCGCGGCGGCCGGCACTAATCTCAAAGTGATTAGCCAGATGGCGGTAGGCTACGACAACATCGACGTGCGCGCGGCGCACGCGCGCGGAATTCCGGTCGGCAATACGCCCGGCGTGCTGACCGATGCCACGGCCGATCTCGCCTTTGCGCTGCTGCTCGCCGCAGCGCGGCGGCTCCCTGAAGGTGAACAATACATCCGCGACGGGCAGTGGACGACGTGGCAGCCCCGGCATCTGCTCGGCGCCGACCTGAGCGGCGCGACGCTCGGCATTATCGGCCTCGGTCGTATCGGCCAAGCCGTCGCCAAACGCGCCCGTGGCTTCGATATGCGCATTCTCGCTTACAGCCGCCACCTGACCGACGAAGAAGCCCATGCCCACGGTGCAGTCCGGGTCGACTTATCCACGCTCCTGCGCGAGTCCGATTTCGTCTCGCTGCACACCCCGCTGACTCCTGAAACGCGCCATCTGCTCAACCGCGAAACACTGGCGCAGATGAAGCGGACGGCAATCCTCGTCAACACGACGCGCGGTGGCACCATCGATCCGCACGCACTCTATGAAGCCCTACGCGACAACGTGATCGCGGCAGCCGCGCTCGATGTGACCGAACCTGAGCCGATTCCGCTAAACGATCCACTGCTCACGCTGCCCAACTGTCTGATCGTGCCGCACATCGGCAGCGCGACCGTCAAAACGCGCGACAAAATGGCGCTGATGGCCGCCGAAAACCTGATTGCCGGAGTCACGGGGCAGCCGCTGCCCACCGCGGTCAAGCTCGGCTAACATGCAGACGCTGAGCGCTTGGCTGCTGATGGGGTTGATGCTTGCCGCCGCTTACCCTACAGCGGCATACATTTTGCGTGACGAACCGGAGTATCTGCTCAAGCTGCTGCTGGCGCTGGGGCTTGCGCCAGGCATCCTCTCGCTGCTGATGTTCGGGGAGGCGTTGATCGGCTTGCCCTTCACAGTGCTGAGCATCGTCGTACCTTATGGCACGCTGCTGCTGCCGGGCGTACTCTGGTGGCTGCGTCAGCCGAAGTCATGGTCGCTGACCGTGGAGCCACGGGCGCGGCTCACGCTCCTCCTGCTGACGCTCATCAGTGCGGCGATTCTGTTCAATGCACTCTATTTCCCGTTCTACCGTGATGATACGCTTGGTATTTACAAGCCACAGGCGCAGCAGATGTACGCGCTGCGCAGCCTGATCCCACTGATCGGCGCGGAGAGTCTGTATCTAACTTATGCACCCCACCTGCCGCTGATTTACACCTTCGCGTATGTTGCTTCGGGTTGGGAGAATGACTATCTCGCGCGCCTCGTGCCCGCCCTGCTCGCACTCGGCTGCCTGCCCGCGACTTATCTGCTGGCCAAGCGCGTCGGTGGCGCGCGCGCCGGGTGGCTCGGCGCAATCATCCTTGCGCTCACGCCGACATTCGCGCGCTGGGCGTCCTCCGGGTATGTCGACCTGCCGATGGCCTTCTACTACATGCTGGCGGCAATCTTCGCGCTGCGTTTGTGGGACGCCGGGCGTCGGCGCGACGCTTTACTCTGTGGAATGTTGATTGGCTTGGCGGCGTGGACGAAGAATGCGGGACTGCTCATCGCCGTTCCGGTGCTGGCGATATGGCTGGGATGGTGTTTACTGCAGCGGCGCATCCGCTGGCGGCCTGCTCTGCTGGGCATCATCGCCTGTGTGGCAGTCGCAGGGGGTTGGTACCTGCGCAATCAAATCGGCGCGGGCTTCATCATCCCCAACACCGCGTGGACGGATCAGGCGCGACATACGCTGGACAGCCTGCTGGTGTTCATCACCCGACCCGAGAACTTCGCGCTGACGGGCTGGCTCATCCTGATCAGCGTGGCCTTGTCCGCCGCTGAAGTCATCCGGCGGCGGCTGAACGCCCCCGAGCACCTCTTGCTCCTGCTGTGGACGCTGCCGTTCTTCGCGGCATGGTGGCTGTTCGTTTCATATGACCCGCGCTTTCTCCTGCTTTTTCTGCCGCCGCTGTGCGCGCTGGCCGGCGTGTGGTTGAGTGCTGCCTATGCGCGGCTGTCGATGCCGTGGCAGGCGCGGGTGCGCGTGGTCGCCACCGTCGGCGCAGTGATCTTCGCGCTCTACATCCTCACGATCAGTGTGGACTATAAAGACAGTATTCTGCGCGATCCATTCATGACGCACGAAGCCAAACTCGCCCTCGTACAAACGCGATGACCCACAGGCTGCGGGGCGCGACCATCTCCGCCCCGCAGCCTGTAGAAGCTAGCGCATCAACTGGTTGTAGCTGACCTTGATGCACGTATCCATCACCATCGTGAGGCCGGCAGCTTCGGCTTTGGCGGCAGCATCATTGTCGAAGACTCCAAGTTGCGCCCACACCGCCTTCGCTTTGACGGCAATCGCTTCGTCCACCACCCCATCGAGATACTCCGATCGGCGAAACACATTCACGATGTCGATGGGTTCGGGCACGTCGGCCAGCATCGCATACACCTGCTCGCCGTCAATTTCACTGACGGTCGGGTTGATCGGGTAGACCGTATAGCCCACCTGCTTGAGAAACTTTCCGATCTGGTAGCTGGTGCGGGTCGGGTCATTCGAATAGCCGACCACGGCAATCACCTTGGCGGATTCCAGAAGCTGTCGTTCCTGCGCTTGCGTTACCATATCACCTCACTTGAATGCGAACGGGCAGAACGCCGATCACGCCGTCCAGAGCTTCGCCGCTGGTTACCGGCAGGTCATGCGCGGCATCAGTGAATTCGTAGACCTTGACCCACAACTGATACTCGCCTGTGGGCAAATCGGCGGGCAGTTCGACGGCACGGTTATCCCACACCTGTGCGTTTGGCAGCCACGTGCTGGTCGGCTTAAAGCCACCGCCCGGCGCGAGATCCAACTGCGCAATCGGCGCTCCATTCACATCTCTGACGAAGAAGGCGACCGTGTAATTACCTGTGATCGGCACATCGGTTTGCCAGTACAGGGAAATTGGCAGCACCGACCCCGGCCCATACGCGCCGCCTGCGGGCAGATCATACCCGAGCAGATGGAGCGTCTCACCGAAAACCAGATCGGTCGTGGCTTCAGGGGCGCGATAGGCATACTGATCGGGTGCGCTCACCGTGCTGTACTCTACCAGCCATGTGAAATCGCCGAGCCGCCAGTACTGGACGGGATAATAATGAGCGGAGAGGAAGCGCTCCACCGGACGCGCACTCCACCAGATATCCGGGCTGCCATCTTCGAGCAGCCACAAGCGGTCATGGGTCAACGCGAGGTTGTGCAGCAGGCGAATCGTCTGGCTTGTCAGCAGCGCGTCGGGGTTATCGGCGACGATCTGAGCGGGCTGCTCCTCGCTGGGGCGCTCGCCGGGCTGTAATGGCAAGCCGATCACCCGCCCCGCGTTCCACAGCTTCCCCGCGTTCGCGAAAAACGTCTCGTAGCGCGGGCTGCTCAGGAGGATCACGTCGCCGGGATCGGTTTCGTTCTCCAACAGGGGTAAGGCCGCGAACAACGACTGATCGAAGGCGCGGTAGCGGGCATCGGCGGCATAAAGATCGACCAACCCGACTCCCAGAACGACGACGAAGGCCACGGGCAGCACCTGCCAACCGCGTCCCCGACGCCAGATGAAGAAACCCGCCCCGATCACCATGAGCGCGAACAGCCACACGTAGACTGGACGTTCAATCTGCGTCCACGCGATGTCAGCCGGATATACACCCCACAATTGCGGAATCATGACTGGGCGCAGAAACTGCACGACATTCAGGCCGCCGCCCCATTCGATCAGCCGATTCGCCTCGGGGGGCAGTAGGTCGACATAGGCATCCAGCCGCAGCGACGCACCCGTGATCTGAATCCATAGGCTATAGAGCAGGAGCGGCGCGGCGACCCACCACCAACCGGATCGCCCATCGGCAAGTTGGTCGAGAATGGGCAGCGCGCCAATGACCAGAAACGGGATTACTTGAATCAGGAAGCGCGGCGGAAACGATAACCCGCCGAACCAGTGGACGCCGTTCAACCACGCATAGGCCAGCGCGAAACTCAGCAGGAGGCCGCTGATTGCTATCGGGTAGCGCACCTGCCTCCGGCGCAGCAGCAGAATCATCCCTGGCAGCGCGAGCAGCACGATGGGCGAAGTGCCCCACACACTGCCGCCGGGACTAAGCAGATACGTGTGGAGTGCAGTCAGGAAATAACGCGGTGTCCCCTCGCCCAAGATGCGCAGCAGATTGAAGCGACTGCCCGCGCCGAGGGCTTCGCCAAACAACGTGAGCACCGTGAAGATCGCCGCGAGCAACGCCAGAATGACGCCGCCAGCGATGATCAGCCGCCGCCAGGGCACGCCGTGCAACGGTGGCAGCGCCAGAATCAGGAGCGCGGGTACGGCGAGCACTGCCGAGGCTTTGGTCAGAACGAGGCCAACCAACGCCAGGAAGAGCGCCACCACCAGCGGCAGCGAGCGATAACTGCCCAAGCGCAGCCGTTCGATGAGGTAGGCGCTAGTGAGCAGCAGCAGCAGCATGAGCGGTTCGCGGAAAAACGTCTTGCTGTATATCCAAAGCACGGTGCACGCGGCCAAAACGATCGCCGCGAGCACGGCCGTCCGTTCCCGGTAACCGAGCGTCCGCGCGTAGCTGTAGAGCACGCATACGGCCAGCGCAGCGACGATCACATTGAGCAAATAGACGGTGTGAACCAACCCGAGCGGAGTCAGTTTGGCGAGCGCGTACAGCGGCGCCGCCGCCAGTACCTGCAGCGGTTCGACATTGCCGCTCTGCAACGGCAGTGGATTGGCCGCAGCAAAGTTCTCGGGCGGGAACTGCCACGCGGAGAGATCAAGCAGGTAGTCGCCATAGTCGACAACACTGCTCACCGTATCCAAAAGACGGCGCGCATCGCCGCTTTCGACGTGCGCGCTGTAGGTGGTTAAATACAGGCTGGCGCTGAGGACGAACAGCAGGATCAGGGTCTGCGTTCGTCCCCGTTGGGAGGCTGGCATGAGTTACGAGCTGCCGCCCCCGGTCAGGCGATTGCGAATGCCGATCAAACCCTTAAGCACCCGCTGGGAAGGCGTAAGGTTGTCAATTTGCTCCAGACCCACTTCATAAGTGGACGCGCCCTGCATCAGCTTACCGTCGCGCACCTGCAAGTCACCCATCGCCATGAGCGTATCGGCGTACATCTGCTTCTCGCCAAGTTCCTGGAACACATCAGCCGCCTGACGATAGCAGGTAAAGGCTTGTTCTTTGTCGCCCAACGCCCGGTAGACCTTGCCCATGTTGCCGAGCACCATCGCGGCGCGCTTGGCATCACTCTGATTCTGGAACATGCGCAGGCTTTCCTGCATCGAATCGAGCGCCTGCTGGTAGGCACCCAGAGCATGATGCACCAAACCAATGTTCACGCCCATTTCGGCAGCGAGGTCCGCTTGCCCTTCAGTCGTGTAGGCTTCCTGTGCCTGATGGAACTGCTTGAGCGCCGCTTCATATTCTTTCTGCTGGAACAGTTTGACGCCTTGTTCTTGAAGTTGTTTTGCGCTACTCATTCTATCCTCTACATCGAAATATTCAGGACGCTCTCGCCCACCTTGCGGAGCTTATCGGCAGGCATCGTGCTAAACATGATCGCGATTTCGATGAACCCAAGGTTGATCGGATTCGCGGCAAACTTGCGAATGTCGTCGGGCAGTTTGGTGAAGTGCTGCCACTCTTCACGCAGAGCTAACCACTCGCCCAAATGACTTTGACTTTCCAGAAAGAAGGGGATGTTCTTGCGGACGCAATTGGAGAGCACGGTCAGCTCGTGCATAGGCAGCGGCATCTCACCCAGTTCATACGCGTTGATGCGCTCCACCGGTAGACCGCTCTCGTCGGCCATCTGTTCCAGCGTCATGCCGCGTTCTTCACGCGCTAAGCGCAGCAGCGCGCCGATCATGCGGGTGCGCAGCGCAATATATTCTTCCTGCGCGCTGGTCTTTTCATCCGCATCCGCCTGCAGCGTATCCATGCCCCAGAAATGGCTCACCGGAACATCGAGATAATAGGCGAGCAGTTCCAACTGCGGTAGGGATGGGGATGCATCACCGAATTCCCACGCTTCGATCACGTCGGGAGTGGTTCGCAGCAGGCGCGCGCAGTCGTCCAAACCTCGGCCAGCCTTCTCCCGCGCATCGCGCAGCAGTACGCCGATCATCTTGCCCCGAATGCGGTACGATTCACCAAAGTCCATCGGCTTTGGCTCAGGCTGTTCATTGTTATCTGCACGCGCTTTTTTGAAGCGAGCGCCAAAACCTTTCAACATCGTCGCCCCTCCCAGAAGTCTAGGGCGATCTTACACGTTTTTACAACAATCAACAATTCAGAAGCGCGTTATAATGACACTGTGAATGGAATACACGGGTCTAGACTGAATATGGTTGCCCCACCGCAGGAAGCTTTCTTACGAATCGCGCACGATGTCATTCTTCGTCTGGGAACGATTCTCGACCTACCCCGACTGATCACGGCTATTGTTCAGGAAACGCGTGGTCTCACGAGTTGTGAACGTGTCGAAATCTTACAGGTCAACGAAGAAGAAGGTATTCTGTCGCTAAGCCGCAGCGAAGGCGTCTCGTTATATGCGGAGTACCCGGCACTAACGGCGTGGAAAGCCGGTAACCTCTACACGGCGACCACGGGTGAGCACTTTCTATTGGCCAAGACGGATGCGTTCGTCGGCGTGCCTTTACACAGCGAATCCAAGTTCATTGGCGTGCTGCTGCTCGAAAACCCAGGTTCGCTCCAGCCCGTGCCCGCCGAAATGCAGGGACTGCTCAGTGCTATCGCCCCCGGCCTCGCCATTTTGCTGCGCAATGCCCGGCAGCATAGCGAGACGGTCAAGTCGCTCGATACGCGCATGTTTGAACTCAGCATTTTCAATCAGATCGACCGCGAGCTAAGCGATACGATTGATCTGCCGCAGGTTTTCGACATGACGCTCGACTGGGCGATGCGCTACACCAACGCCAACGCCGGTTCACTGTCGCTGTACAACCAAAATGATGATGAACTCAAGTTTGTGGTGGATCTCGGCTACGAATCGACTCCCGAAGACCTGGCTATGCTGCGCTCCGTCTCATCGGGCGGTATCGCGCACCGCGTGGCGCTGTCGGCTTTCGCGGAACTCGTGCCCGATGTGATGACGGACAAAGACTATCTCGAACTCTCAAATTCCATTCGCTCGCACATGTCTGTCCCAGTCACCCGCGAAGATCGCGTGATCGCGGTCATTTCGATTGAAAGCCGCCAGATTAACGCGTTCACCGAAGGCCACATCAATTTTGTTGAGAAGCTGGCGGCCCGCGCGGGCGTGGCGATTGATAATGCCCGCCTCTTCACCGAGACCGTCCGCGAACGGGAAAAACTCTCACACATTCTCGCCGAAGTGGCCGACGGCGTCATCGTCGTCAGCGACGACGAGCGGATTATCCTCATCAATCAGGCGGCCATCGCCGCTTTCCGGTTGTCGCCAGAACCGGACTATGAAGGTCGCTTCCTGAGCGAAGTCGTTGACGATCACGACTTTGTCGACGTGCTCCGCGCGACCACCGGCCTCAAGAACAAGGCGCTCGTCGAAATCGTGCTGCCCAACGGTAATACGTATTATGTCGATTTCTCGCCACGCCCGGACATCGGCTGGATTATCGTGATGAACGACATCACGCCGCTGCGCAAGACCGACCAGTTGAAGCGCGATCTCGTCGCCACCGTATCGCATGACCTCAAGCAGCCGCTCAGCGTTATGAATGGCTATCTCGATCTCATTCAGATGAGCCAGAAGCTGGACACACGCGGCGAAGGCTATGTGCGCATGATCGTGCGCTCGATCCACAACATGCGCCAGTTGATCGATGACCTGCTGGATCTCGCCAAGATCGATGCGGGCGTGGAGATCACCATGCAACCCGTCCCCATCGCCACGCTTATCACCGACTGCTTGGAAGGCACCAAGCGGCTGGCTGACGCCAAAGCGATGCGCGTGGAAGTCGATGTCGCGCCGGATTTACCGTACGTGAGCGGTGACCCGAACCGCTTGCTTCAGGTCTTCAACAATCTCGTCAGCAACGCGATCAAGTACACGCCGCCGGAAGGCACAATCCACATCTCCGCGGAATCGCTCAAAAACGCCGTGCGCATCAAGGTCAAGGACAGTGGCGTCGGCATCAGTCCGGAAGATCAGGCGCGCATCTTTGACCGCTTCTATCGCGTGCGGCGTCCGGAAAACGAGAGTATCGAAGGAACGGGGTTGGGGCTGACGATTGTGCAGAAGCTGGTGGAAGCTCACCACGGTCAGATCGGGCTGGAAAGCTTCCTAGGCGAAGGGTCAACCTTCTATGTGACCCTGCCGCGCCACGAGGATAATTAAAGAGGGGACGTATCGTCCCCTCTGGCATGCTGCAAGTTAGGGCGTCGGCTGTGAATTGGCCGCGCGCTCTTGCTCTTCGCCGACCAACGTGTCGTGACCCTTTTCATCCGTATGATGGTGAATCTGGTACGGCACCGTGGTGACCACCACTCGCTCCAACCCGGCCAGCGCTAAGTTGAAGATCACCGCCGTGTTCTGGTGCAGCGCCTGTTCCCAGTAGGTATCCATCACCAGATGCCCCATGATGACATGAATATAGCATTCGGGGTCACGCGCCTGCAGGCTCAGGATATATTCGCGCAGCGGTTCGGCCAGCAGGCGATACGGTGAGTCAATCACATGTAGGCGACCTTCGCCAATGCGCTTCTGCCATTTCTCTTGAACGAGCGCCGTCTTCTCCGGCTTCACACCGATGTGGACCGCGTGCCAGTCTTCGCTGAGCGCCTTCGCCACATTCACCATGCGCACCGTTTCGGCGTGTACATCGTCCACGAGGATTAGAGTTTGCACATTGCGCTTCAGCGTGTCCGGCTTCGCGCTGATTTCCCAGCTTAAGGCCTTGGCCACATCCTTATAGTGCCGGTGAATGCGGAAGAAGATCAGGACGAGCGTCGGAATGATGATGACGACGAACCACGCGCCCGTAGCGAACTTGGTGATGGCAAACACCAGCATTACGATGCCCGTGCAGATCGCGCCGATCGCGCTGATGGTCATCTTCAGCCGCCAGCGCGGATCGTAGTGCATCGGCGCTTCCAGACCCTGCACAACTTCACCCGGCTTGAGTTTGCCGACACGGCGCAGGTGGATCACCATACCCGCTTGCGACAGCGTGAAACTCAAGAAGACGCCGACTGCATACAGCGGAATCAGCGCCGTCGTTCGCGCATCCGCAATCACCACAAGGATGATGGCGAAGAACGAGAGCGCGACGATCCCCCATGAGAACACGAGGCGCCCACCGCGGAAAGTCAACTGACGGGGCAAAAAGCCATCGCCTGCCTGCAGAGCGGCCAAGCGCGGGAAGTCCGCGTAACTGGTGTTCGCCGCCATCAACAGGATGAGCGCCGTCCCAGCCAGCAGCAGCAGGTGGAAGATACTATTCTCGCCGTAGATGGCATGTCCCATCTGCGAGATGACGGTTTCGACTTCGCTCGGCACCGCATGCACTTGATTGGCGATGAACGTCACGCCGAGGAACATCAGAATGAGGATCGAGCTCATCCACACCAAGGTGATGGCCGCGTTCTTGCTCCGCGGTTCCTTGAAGGCCTGAATGCCGTTAGAGATGGCTTCGATCCCGGTGAGCGCCGTGCACCCGCTCGAGAACGCGCGCAGCACCAAGAACAGCGTGAGCGGTTCAACCACGTCGTGATGAATGGCTTCAACGCCCGTCACTTGATCGATGGTGCCAGTCGCCACCTTGATCAGACCGACGATGATCGTTAGGAACATCATGCCGATGAAGAAGTACGTCGGGACGGCGAACACGCGCCCGCTCTCCTTCACCCCGCGCAAATTCACCACCATCATGAACAATATGACGACCACGGCGATTTCGACGCGGTATGGCAGCAGGAAGGTGAAGGCTGAGGTGATCTGCGCGACACCGGAGGAGATACTCACGGCGACTGTCAGAATATAGTCGGTGAGCAGCGCCGCACCCGCGATCTGCGCGGGCGTTTCGCCGAGATTATCACGGGCGACGATATACGCGCCGCCGCCATTCGGATAAGCGAAAATCGTCTGGCGGTAGGAGATCGTCACTATGGTGAGCAGAATTGCGATGGCAATCGCAATCGGGATAGAAATGCCGAGAATGTTCCCGCTGGCCACCCAGGCCGCCGCGCCACCGCCCGTCGCCAGCGCGAGGATGAGGAGGATTTCCTCGGTCGCGTAAGCGGTTGACGAGAGCGCATCTGACGCAAACACGGCGAGACCGACGGGCTTGCTAATCGCCTGATGCGGCAAATCTGCGGTTTGCAGTGGCTTGCCAAAAAGCAGGCGTCGTATGCTTTGCATTGACTTGATTCCCTGTTCACATAACGAGAAGACTAGAAGGAGATTATACGGGATATTGACTCTTTCGGCGGTAATCTTGATCTTTTCTTGATGTAGTCCTCAGCTAAAGTTGACGAGGGCTGCGCGACGCTGTATGCTCAACGTAACAATTTCCTCTATATTTGTGGCAAACTAATAATGACTTCTGTGCTTAGTTCACAAATTAGCCCAGCAAGTGAAGATTACCACCGCAACTACGAGCACAACCGCGCCTTGGTGCAGCAGCTTGAGGAACGACAGGCGCAAGTGCGGGCGGGCGGCAGCGAACGCGCCGTCCAGAAACACCTGCAAGCGGGTAAACTCCTGCCCCGCGAACGCGTCGAACTGCTGCTCGACCCCGGCACACCTTTCCTTGAGTTAAGTCCGTTGGCCGCGTGGGGCATGTACAACGACGAAACGCCCGGCGCCGGCGCGGTGAACGGCATCGGCATCGTCAACGGCGTCGAGTGTGTGATCGGTGCGAACGAGGCGACCATCAAAGGCGGCACGAGCTACCCGATCACGGTGCAAAAGTCGCTGCGCGCCCAGCAAATTGCCGAGGAGAACCACCTCCCGTTCATCTATCTGGTGGAATCCGGCGGCGCGAACCTGCCCCACCAAGCTGATTTGTTCGTCATGGGCGGGCGCGGCTTTGCCAATCAGGCGCGGATGAGCGCGCAGGGCATCCCGCAGATCGCGCTGGTATTCGGCAACAGCACCGCGGGTGGTGCGTATATCCCCGGACTGAGCGATTACACCGTGCTCGTTCGTGATCAAGCGCTGGTCTTTCTCGGAGGGCCGCCGCTCGTAAAAATGGCGACCGGCGAAGTCGTCGACGAGGAAACGCTCGGCGGCGCGGCGATGCACGCGCAGATCTCTGGACTGGCGGATTACATCGCGGAGAACGACGCCGATGCGATCCGCCTTGGACGCGAGATCGTCGGACGGCTGAACTGGCGCAAGTTCTCCCCGGCGAATCGCCAGACGCCGGAATCCCCGTGCTACGATCCCGACGAACTGCTCGGAATCATCCCCATCGACACGATCCGCCAACCGCTGGACATGCGCGAAGTGCTCGCCCGCATTGTGGACGGTTCGCGCTTCATGGAGTTCAAGCCCGACTATGGCTCAACTCTGGTATGCGGTCACGCTCACCTTGACGGCTACGCGGTCGGCATCCTCGCCAACAACGGTGTGCTGTTCTCGGAAGCGGCCAACAAGGCGGCGCAGTTCATCCAACTCTGCAATCATGGCCGCATCCCGCTCATTTACCTGCAGAACATCACCGGGTTTATGGTCGGCAGCCAAGCTGAGCAGCACGGCATCGTCAAGCACGGCTCGAAGATGATCAACGCGGTCGCCAACAGCAATGTCCCCCAGTTCACGGTGCTGATCGGCGGTTCTTACGGGGCTGGCAACTACGCCATGTGCGGACGTGCCTACGATCCGCGTCTGCTGTTCGCCTATCCGACCAGCCGTATCGCCGTGATGGGCGCGGAGCAGGCGGCGGGCGTGCTCGGCATCATTCAGGAAGAAGCGGCGCGCAAGCGCGGGCAAGAGCCAGATCGTGATACGATTGAAGTCATGAAAGCGTTGACGCGGCAGAAGTTCGAGGAAGAATCCGACCCGTACTTCGCAACCGCGCGCCTGTGGGACGATGGTCTCATCGACCCGCGGGCGACGCGGCAGGCGCTCTCCGTCGGCTTGTCAATGTGTTATAACCGTGACTGGGTGAACGATCCCCCGCCGCGCTATGGAAACTTCAGGATGTGAAACTATGGGACGCTATGTTGATCGGTACAAGGGCTTTTCGCGCTCATCCAAGGGCGTGTTCTGGATCATCCTCGCGGTGATGATTATCGGCGGTTTGATCGCCTTCTTCACCTCGGAGGCTGGGCGCACGGTCGCGCTGGTGTGCTGCGGAGGACTAATTCTGCTGGTGGTCGTTGGTTTAGTCTCGGAAAGTGGGATGCGGCGACCGCGATGAGCCACGGCATCGGTTTTGCCTACAGTCCGGAAATTCGCACGCGCTATCCACAGCTCGTCGGTGGGGTAATCTTCGGTTCGGGTCTGCGTAACGGCGCGACCCCGTCCGACCTGCTGGCGTTGCATCAAGCTGAACAAGCAGCGGTCAAGGCGCGCATTGGGGATACCCCGCTCAGTGAGATCAAATCACTGGCGGCGTGGCGGTCGGTGTTCCGCAGCTTTGGCGTCGACCCAACGCAGACCCGCAGCGCGTGTGAAGCCCTGCTGCGCCGACTAACCAAACAGGGGGATATTCCGAGCATCAACGCGCTGGTCGACATGGGCAACCTGATCAGCATTCGCTACGGCCTGCCCGTCGCCGTGCTCGACGTGCGCCGCGCCTCCGGCACGATCACTGTGCGTTTGGCGGACGGCTCGGAACGCTTCACTAACCTCGGACAAGCCGAGACGGTCGCGCCCGAACCGGGTGAAGTCATCTTCGCGGACGATACCGGCACCGTCTTTGCGCGGCGCTGGTGCTGGCGGCAAAGCGACGAGAGCGCCGCTCGCGAGGACACCACCGACGTGATCATCACCATCGAGGGGCAGCACCCGGGCGCAGAACCGGATGTCACCGCCGCCGTGCACGATCTGACAGCGCTGTTGACGCAGTATGCGGGTGGAGAAATCACCGACCAACTCTATAAATAGCTTATTTGGAGGTTCGCGATGGTGCTTGAATCACTGCCGACGCAAATTAATCCTTACCAGCCCTTCACCGAAGAACACCACATGTTCCGCAAAGCCGTGCGGGCCTTTGTCGAGAACGAACTCAATCCGCACGCTGACGAGTGGGAAGCGGCAGGCGGTTTCCCCGCGCACCAGGTCCTGAAGAAGATGGGCGATCTCGGCTTTCTCGGCCTGAGCTATCCCGAAGAGTACGGCGGCGCAAACGCCGATATCTGGTTCACAGTCGTGCTGATGGAAGAACTCGGTCGCTGCGACAGCGCGGGCATCGCGATGGGCATTAGCGTGCACACCGACATGTGTACACCCGCGTTGGCGAAATACGGCTCGCCCGAACTCAAGCAGCGTTACCTCGTGCCCGCCCTCAAAGGCGAGATGGTCGGCGCGATTGCCGTCACCGAACCGGGCGCGGGCTCGGATGTGGCGGGGATCATCACCCGTGCCGACGATGGCGGGGACATATACGTCATCAACGGCAGCAAGATGTACATCACTAACGGCACGCAGGCTGACTGGGTGTGCCTGCTCGCCCGTACGACGCCGGGTACGGGCTATAAAGGCATGTCGCTCATCATGGTGCCGACCGACACGCCCGGCTTCATCGTCAGCAAAAAGCTGCACAAGCTCGGCAACCATTCCAGTGACACCGCCGTGCTCACTTTTGAAGATATGCGCGTGCCCAAATCTAACTGCATCGGTGTGGAAGGCATGGGCTTCTACATGCAGATGGAACAGTTCCAGCGCGAACGACTGGTCGGCGCGGTGAGCGCGACGGCGGGTATGGAACGCGCGCTGCGCCGCACGATTGACTACCTGCGGGAACGTCAGGCGTTCGGCATGCCGCTCATCCACAACCAGTGGATTCATTTCAAACTATGCGAACTGCTCACCGAAATCGAGGCACTGCGCCAGCTCAACTACTACACGGCCAGCCTCATGCAGCAGGACGAAACCTCGCTCGAAGTGGTCAAGCTGGCGTCAATGTGCAAGCTCAAGGCCGGGCGGCTGGCACGCGAGGTCGGCGATACCTGCTTGCAGTTCCACGGGGGCATGGGTTACATGGAAGAGAGCCCCATTTCCCGCTACTTCCGCGATGCGCGCCTGCTCTCCATCGGCGGCGGCGCAGACGAGGTGATGCTCGGCATCATTGCCAAGCTCGAAGACATGCTCCCACCGCGCAAGAAAGATTAATCAACCACGGAGAACACAGAGGAAGATTGATTAAATTCTCTGTTCCCTCTGTGTTCTCTGTGGTTCAAAAGGTCTTATATGGTTTTTCGTATAGGTTCTGCACAAGGGTTTTACGGTGATGATGTGACGCGCGCCCTGCCCATGATCACGGGCGGGCACGTCGATGTCGTGTGCTTTGAGGCGCTCTCCGAACTGACGATGGCGATTCTGCAGAAGGATCGCCTCGCCAATCCGGCGCGCGGCTACACCTTCGATCTGAGGATCATCGCCACGCAGATTTTGCCTCAGGCCTTCGCCCGCAAAATTCCGCTCATCACCAATGGCGGCGGGCTGAATCCGCTGGCAGCGGCGGAGATGGTGCGAGACACGGCGGCCAAGCTCGGCTTGACCGGACTGAAGATCGCGGCGGTGACGGGGGACGATGTGTTGGCGAGCCTCGCCAGCTTCGGCGATTTGACCAACATCGACACGGGGGAACGCCTTGCTGATGCAGTCAATCAGAACTGGGTGACGGCGAACGTCTACCTCGGCGCGCAGCCGATTGTCGAGGCGCTGCAGCAGGGCGCAGACATCGTGATTACCGGACGCGTCGCCGACCCGTGCCTGTACCTCGCGCCAATGATCGCGCACTACGGCTGGTCGTGGGACGACTGGAATCGACTGGCGTCAGGGATTGTCGCCGGGCATCTGCTCGAATGCACGGGGCAAGTCGTCGGCGGCAACAGCCTCGCCGTGCTCGACACGCTCGATCCGCACGATTTACCTTTCCTCGGCTATCCCATCGCCCACGTTGAGGAGGACGGCAGTTTCGTCATCACCAAACTGCCGGACAGCCCCGGCTGTGTGAGCATCGAGACGGTCAAAGAGCAGTTGCTCTACGAGATTCACGATCCCGCCAACTACCTTATGCCCGATGTGATCGCCGACTTCACTACGCTGCGGTTGACGCCAGACGGCGAGAACCGTTTGCGCGTGACTGGGGTGACGGGCAAACCGCGACCAGACACGCTCAAACTCAACCTGAGCCGTCTCGAAGGGTATATGCGCGAACTGATCTTCACACTCGGATACCCGGAAGTATGGCACAAGGTTGATCAGCTCAAGGCGATGATCGCCGAATCGTGGAAGGAACTGCCGATTGACCGCGTAGAGTATCACTACTTAGGAGTTAACAGCCTGTTCGGGTCACTCGCGCCGCTCCCCGATGATCCGCTGGAGATCATCGTCCGTGTGACCTTCTCCGCCGCCGATCCCGATACCCTCAAGACGGCGGTACGGCGCGTCATGGCGAACGGCTTGAACTGCCCCGCCGGGATGAGCGTCAGCGGAACGACCGTCGGCGCTGATCCACGCGTGATTGTCGGCCTGTGGGCGACGCTGGTCGACCGCGCGTCGATTCATGCGGAACTGAGTTACTTTGAGACGTAGAACAAGATTCAACTCAAAGACGCAAAGGCGCGAAGCCGCAAAGTAAGGTTGATCAATCAGTCCTTAGCGTCTCTCCGTCTTTGCGCCTTTGAGTTAATCCTTTGAGGGTTTTATGACCAAGCGGCTCTATGATTTAGCCTACGGGCGTTCCGGCGATAAGGGCAATATCGCCAACATCAGCGTGATCGCGCGTTCGCCAGAAGCTTACGCCGAGATCAAAGCCAAGCTCACCGCCGAGCGCGTCAAAGCGCATTTCGGCGATCTCGTCCGCGGGCGGGTGATCCGGTACGATCTGGACAATATCGAGGCGCTCAATTTCGTCCTGTACGAGGCGTTGGATGGCGGCGGCACGCGCTCGCTGCGCATCGACGGTCTCGGCAAATCGCTCGCGGGCGCGCTCCTGTACATGGAATGGGAATCATGACCTATCAAACTCTCTTGTTCGACCTCCGGCCACCCTTCGCCTACCTCACGCTCAACCGTCCCGAACGCCGCAACGCCATGAACTTCGCCATGATGGGCGAACTGCTCGACGCGGTGCAGAAGTTGAACGCCGACCCGAACATCCGCGCGATCATTCTGAGCGGCGCGGGCGGTGACTTTTGCGCGGGCGGCGACATCAGCGACCTGCAAGCGCCCAACCTGAGCGACGCGGAACAGGATCAAATCGTCGGGCGGTTGGACACGGTGCTCAAGGCGCTCAACGAATCGCCGAAAGTGGTCGTCGCCAAGTTGGAAGGCGCGGTGATGGGCGGCGGTTTCGGGTTGGCGTGCGTCGCGGATATCGGCATCGCGTCGACGACCGCCGAGTTCGCGCTGCCAGAAGTCCGCCTCGGCCTCGCCCCTTCGCTGATTGCACCCTACGTCATTCAGCGCATCGGCTTGACACGTGCGCGCTTGCTCATGCTGACCGGGGTACGCTTCGACGGTGTGAGTGCCCATGAATACGGCATCATCAACGAGGTGTGCCCCGGCGAGATCCTCGACCCGTGTATCAACGCCATCCTCGACCAACTGCGGCTGTGCAGCCCGACGGCGCTCGCCGCCACCAAAGCGCTGATTCACACCGTCATCAGCCAGCCGAATGACCAATCACTCCCCTACCGTGCGCGCTTGCTCAATCAATTGCGCACCAGCGAAGAAGGTCAGGAAGGCATGAGCGCCTTCCGCCAGAAGCGCCCGCCGCAGTGGGCCGAGGGCTAAATGATCCGTAAGCTGCTGATCGCCAACCGCGGTGAAATCGCCTGCCGCATTGTGAAAACCTGCCGGGAAATGGGCATCGCGACCGTCGCCGTGTTCTCGGATGCGGACGCCCGCGCACTCCACGTCGAACTGGCAGAGGAAGCGGTACACATCGGCGCAAGTCCGGCAGCGGAGAGCTACCTCAACGGCGCGAAGATCATCGCGGCGGCGCAGCGCACTGGCGCCGATGCGATTCATCCCGGCTACGGCTTCCTATCCGAAAACGCGGCGTTCGCTCAAGCGGTGATCGATGCCGGGCTGATCTGGATCGGCCCACCACCCGCCGCCGTCGACGCGATGGGCGACAAGCGCCGCGCCAAGCTGCTGCTCAAGGCTGTGCCGCTCGTCCCCGGCTACAGCGGCGAAGATCAATCCGATGAGGCGTTGATCGCGGCGGCGGGCGAGATCGGCTGTCCGCTGATGGTCAAAGCGGCGGCGGGCGGCGGTGGCAAGGGAATGCGCCGCGTCAATTCAGCCGACGATTTACCCGACGCGCTCGCCTCCGCGCGGCGCGAAGCGCAAACCGCTTTCGGCGATAGCACGCTTATCTTGGAGAAGTACATCGAACGCGCGCGGCATATCGAAATCCAGATTTTCGGCGATACGCACGGCAACATCATTGCGCTTGGCGAACGCGAATGCTCGATTCAGCGCCGCCATCAGAAGATCATCGAGGAAACGCCGTCGACCGCGCTGGACGAAGATTTGCGCAGGCGCATGTGCTTGGCAGCGGTGTCAGTCGGGGAGCAAATCGGCTATGTCAACGCGGGCACGGTCGAATTCATTCTCGACGAAGCCAACAATTTCTACTTCATGGAGATGAACACGCGCTTGCAGGTCGAGCACCCTGTTACGGAGATGGTGACCGGACTCGACCTCGTGCGCCTACAAATCGAAATAGCAGAGGGCGGTTTCGTGCCGCCGCACGTCAATCGCTACGGTCACGCGATGGAAGCGCGCATTTACGCTGAAGACCCGTTAAACGACTTCCTGCCAGTCTCCGGCAAGCTCCTGCGCTGGCATGAACCCGACACACAGCATCTGATGGAGAGCAAGCGGGTCTGGGCATGGTCGAAGATCATCCTCGACTCGGGCGTGCGCACCGGGGACACCATCGGCACTTTCTACGATCCGACGCTGGCGAAGGTGATTGCCCACGGCGATAATCGCGAGGATGCGCTCCGCCGTCTCGATTACGCGTTAGCACAACTGCAAATCTTCGGCATTCGCTCGAATAACTCGTTTTTGCGCCGCATCCTCCAACATCCCGACTTCAGCGCCGGAAACCTCAGCACGGAATTCATCGATGAGCATCCCGCACTGCTCGCCGACGAGCCGCTGCCCCCGCCCATCGCGCTGATCGCCGCGGGGCTCGCCAAAACGGGCGACCTGTCGACCTACTGGCGCAACAACACCTACCGCCCTATCCAGCACACCTTCAAGCAGCATGACCAGCCCATAACGGTGAAGCTCGCGCCGAACAGCGGCACACATTCATGTGCTGTTCACATTGGAGCGGATTCATATCATGTAGAATTATGGAACTTCTCTGATGACCAACTCGATTTGGCGGTGGACGGGTACCGTCAGCGCGTGACCGTGCTGTGCGGGGATGCTGACGATTGGTGGGTGCACTGCTCAGCGGGGACATTCCGGCTGGATTGGGTCTCACCGCTCCCTCACGGCCAAGCTGCGGAGGAATCCGTTGGGTCGCTGCGCGCGCCCATGCCCGGTCAGGTCACACGCGTGCACGTGACCGAAGGTCAACGGGTTGGGAAAGGCGAGGTTTTGCTCGTCATGGAGGCGATGAAGATGGAACATCGCATCACAGCGCCCCACGCGGGCGTCGTGGCGGGTTTGTATTTCAGTGTCGGTCAGTCCGTGCAGCAAGGGGTAAAATTACTCGATGTGCACGCGTCTGACGTAGAGTAAGCGGACTAGGCACCGCTTCTCACACTTCACCCTACAAGGAGAGACCAATGGCATTACACAAGTCTGTACGACTCGTATTGTTCTTGCTGTTTACCATGCTGCTCGCCGTGGGCGTCGCGGTCAGCGCCCAAGATGCTAATGTTTTGCGCGTCGGGATGAACGCGCCCGTCGTGCTCGACCCGGCTTTGCACTCGAATGACCCGGAAACGGCGCTCAATCGCGCCATCTATGATTATCTCGTGGAAGTCGCGCCGGATTCGACCATCGTCCCCAATCTGGCGACCGAATGGACGATCAGCGAGGACGGACTGACCTATACCTTCACGCTCGCCTCGGGCGTCACCTTCCATGATGGTTCGCCGTTCACCTCGGCGGATGTCGTCTACACCTTTGAGCGCCTCAAGGAAGTCTCGTCTCCGGCGATCAACCTGCTCGGCAGCGATTTCACGGTCTCCGCGCCGGATGACTCGACGGTCGTGTTCACGCTGACCAGCGTCAACGCCGACTTCCTGTATGGCGTGGCCGCGCGGCAGGCGCTGATCGTCAAAGCTGGCGAGGCTGCGCCCAACACCATTGGCGAAGGCGATACCGCCTATGCTAGCTTCAATGGCACGGGGCCATTTATCCTCACGCAGTTTGACCCCGGCGCGCGCGCGGTATTCACCGCCAACGCCAATTACTGGAAGGGCGCGCCCGCGCTCAGCGGCATGGAACACGTTTACATTGACGATCCGGTTGCGCAGGTTGACGCGCTGCTGAGCGGCGAACTCGACTTCATCTTCAAAGTCCCGAGCGGCCAGATCAGCCGTCTCGAAGGCGTTGAGGGCATCAATGTGCTGTCGATTGCCACCAGCCAGCATCCCGTGATCCGTCTGCGCAGTGACGCGGGTTCGCTCGGTGAAGATGTGCGCGTCCGCCAAGCGCTTAAGTACGCGACTGACCGCGACTTCCTCAACGAACTGCTGCTTGAAGGGCGCGGTGTGGTCGGCAACAACGACCCGATCGCCCCGGTATTCGAGTTCTTCTACGATGGTTCAATCGAGAATCAGCCGTACGACCCGGCAATGGCCTGTCAGCTTCTGACCGATGCGGGTAAGAATCCGCTTGAAGCGACGCTCTACGCGCCGAACGCCTTCGAATACCCGGATCTCGCCGCCGCGCTCCAGCAGATGTGGGCGGAAACGGGCTGCATCAACGTGGACATTCAGATCCGCGAAGAAGGCTACTACTACGACACGACCAACCCGGATAACTATTTCGACGTGCAGTTGGGCATCACGGGTTGGGGCGCGCGTCCCTCGCCGCAGCTCTTGCTGAGCGAGGCGTATGTCGAGTCGGGGATTGCGACGGGCTACAATGAAAGCCGCTACGTGAACCCGGAAGTCGAAGCGCTGGTCGCACAGGCGCGTGAGACGACCGATAACGACGCCCGCCGCGAAATCTACGCGCAGATCAGCGCCATTTTCCGCGAAGACGGCCCGATCATCATCCCTTACTTCGCGCCGCTGTTCGGTGGCACGAGCGCCCGCGTCCAGAACTTGACGATGGCGCCCTTCCCCGGCCTGACCGACTTCCGCACCGTCAGCCTGAGCAGCTAGTATATTAACGTAGGGGCAAAGCATGTAGCTGTTCCCCCTCACCCCCACCCCCTCACCCACGCAAGCGGGAGAGGGAAGGGACGGCGAGTCTGCTGGCTCCCCTCCCTGAATTCGGGGAGGGGCCGGGGGTGGGGTCGGAACCCAACTTTTCACGCATACCGAGCCACTACAAATTCTCATGACGATCACCTCAACAGAAGCTTCATCACCTGCCCCTGCCCGCCGACCGTCGGCGCTCTCTACCGCGCTCCGCCAATTAATCCGCCGCCCGACAACCGTGCTCGGCGTCGTGCTCGTACTGGTGTTCATCGCGCTGGCGTTGTTCGGTTCCGTGATCGCGCCGCACAAATATGACACAATCATTCGCGGCGCGGCGCGTCTGCCCCCGTCTGCGGAATACCCATTCGGGACGGATCGCTTGGGGCGCGACGTGTACAGCCGCGTGTTGTGGGGCGCGCGCGACATCATCGTGCTGCCCACCGTGACTACCGTCCTCTCGGTGATCTTCGGCGCGGCCATCGGCTTGACGCTCGGCTATGTCGGCGGCTGGCTGGACGATGTCGTCTCCCGCGCGCTCGATAGTCTGCTGGCGATTCCCGCCCTGATTCTCGCGCTGGTCATGCTTGGCACCATCGGCCCATCGGCAGTCGGCATCGTGATCGTCGTGGTCATCCTGTACACGCCGATCGTCGCGCGGGTAGTGCGCGCCGCCACGCTGAGTCTGCGCTCGGCGGGTTACATCGAAGCGGCCAAGCTGCGCGGCGAGTCGACCGCCTACATCCTGTTCCGCGAACTGCTGCCCGGTGTGCTGCCCGCGCTGATGGTCGAAGCGTCGCTGCGCTTCACCTACGCGATCTTCCTCACCGCTTCGCTCGGCTTTCTCGGCCTCGGCGTGCAGCCGCCCTCGCCCGATTGGGGGCGGATGGTCAACGAGGCGCGCGATTCGTTCGCGCAAACCCCGTGGGCGCTGTGGTTCCCCGCCGGGGCAATTGCGCTGCTCGTCATCGGCGTGAACCTGCTTTCAGACGGGCTGCGCCGAATTTTCCGATATGAAGGTCAACTCGGATGACGCCGATTATTCAGGCTGAACATCTGTACCTCGACTACAAGCTCAACGAGCGGTGGGTCAATGCGCTGCATGACGTGTCGCTGATGATCAACCCGCTGGAGATTCACGGACTGGTCGGGGAGAGCGGCAGCGGCAAATCGACGCTCGCGCTCGCGCTCATGCGCTACCTCGCGCCCAACGCCCGCATCAGCAGTGGCTCGTTAGCATTTGACGGCGCTGACTTACTCGCCAAAGCGCCGAAGGACATGCGCGCCATCTGGGGGCGCGACATGAGCCTCGTCCCGCAGGATTCGCTGGCGGCGCTCAATCCGTCGCACCGCGTCGGCGATCAGATCGCCGAGGTCTTTCGGCTGCACGAGCAAGTCTCCGCCCAAGAGGCGCACGACCGCGCGGTCGATATGCTGCGCCGCGTCAAAATTGCCGATCCGGTCGGCACCGCCAAGCGTTACCCGCATCAGTTGAGCGGCGGCATGCAGCAGCGCGTCACCATCGCCATGGCGCTCAGCACCCGCCCGCGCCTGCTCATCCTCGACGAGCCGACGACGGCGCTCGATGTGACGACGCAGGCGGTGATCATCGACCTGTTCCGCGAACTGATTCACGACAATCAGGCGGCGGCGCTCTACGTCTCGCACAATCTCGGGCTCGTGGCACAGTTGTGCGACCGCGTAACCGTGCTCTACGGCGGCGAAGTGATGGCTTCCGCGCCCGTCAAAGAGATCTTCACGCGCCCGATTCACCCGTACACCATCAGTTTGCTTGCCAGTCTGCCACGCCTCACCCAAGGCACAGAGACCCGCCTCCCAACGATTGAAGGCACCGCGCCGTCGCTCGTTAACCGTCCGCGCGGGTGCGTGTTCGCGACGCGCTGTCCGGTCGCGCTGCCGCTCTGCCACGATGAGAAACCACCACTGGAAATGATCGAAGACGGGCGCTGGGTGAAGTGTCATCGCTGGCGCGAGATTGCCAGCGGCGAGCTCGTCATCGACACGGCGCCAAAAGCGGAGACCGTCGCCGCACCGCCGCGTGACACCTATGTGCTGACAGCTAACGACATGCACAAGTCGTTTGGCGCACCGTCGCTGCTGGATCGGCTCACGATGCGGCAGCCCAAAGTGGTGCGGGCCGTCGACAACGTCTCGCTGCGCCTCCTCGAACGCTCCACACTCGGTCTCGTCGGCGAAAGCGGCAGCGGCAAAACGACGCTGGCGCGCCTGATCGTCGGGTTGGAAACGGCCGACAGCGGTCGCATGGAACTGCTGAACCTGCCACTGCCCAACGCGTTGGATCAGCGCACGCCGGAGCTGCTGCGCAGCCTGCAGATGATCTTCCAGAACCCGAACGACACGCTCAACCCGTACCAAACGGTCGGCGCGCAGATTGCCCGCACCATCAAGCGGCTCGGCGACAAACAGCTGCCGAGAGAAGCTATCAAAGCGCAGGTGGGCGATCTGCTGCAAGCTGTCCGTCTCCCCGCTGACTATGCGAACCGCTATGCCAACGAATTGAGCGGCGGCGAGAAACAGCGCGTCGCCATCGCCCGCGCCTTCAGCACCCAACCGGCGCTCGTACTCGCCGACGAACCGACTTCATCGCTCGACGTGTCGGTGCAGTCGGTCATCCTCAATCTGCTCAAGGATTTGCGGGCGCAGCAAGGGGCGTCGTACCTGCTGATCTCGCACGATCTCAACGTCGTGATTTACCTCGCCGACTGGATCGCGGTCATGTACCTCGGCGAAGTCGTCGAAGAAGGACCGCCCGCCGCCGTCTACACCGCGCCGTCGCATCCCTATACCGAAGCGCTGGTCTCTGCGATCCCCAACCCCGACCCGACGGCGCAAGACAAGCGGATTCGGCTGGAAGGCGATCTCCCGGTCGAACTCCCGACGGGCTGCCGCTTTCACACCCGCTGCCCGCGCAAGATCGGAGCGATCTGCGAGAGGGACGCGCCGCCGTATCGCGATGCGGGTGACGGCCACCGCATTCGCTGCCACATCCCGGTCGAAGAACTTGTGCGCCTGCAACAAACCCACCCGGAGACCACCTAACATGCTGCGCTATCTCGTTCGGCGGATTCTACTGCTCACGGTGACGCTGCTTCTCACCTCCGTGTTCATCTTCGCGCTGACGCAGGTGCTGCCCGGCGACGTACCGCGCCTCATCCTCGGGCGTGACGCGCCGCCGCAAGCGGTTGAAGACCTGCGCGAACGCCTCGGCTTGAACGAGTCGGTCCCCCAGCAGTATGTCAACTGGCTGACGGGCTTCGTCACGGGCGATTGGGGTACATCGTTCACGGGGGGCAGCGCGCCGATTCGACCGCTCGTCATGGAGCGGCTCGGCAACTCGCTGCGGTTGGCGCTGGTCGCTCTGGTGATCAGTGTGCCGCTCTCCATCGCGCTCGGCGT
>JAYRZU010000059.1:0-46091 GCA_041916315.1 Anaerolineae bacterium | reverse complement strand
CCTGATGCGCGGCGGCCAGCGTGTCGCCCATGCCGATGCAATAGGTGCTGCTGCCGACGCGCAGGCGCGGGTACGTCAGCGCCATGCCTTTGGCGACGCTGACGCGCAGCGTCGCTTGCCCCGCGGCTTCGAGGCTCACCCAGGTCGGTTCGGCGACGCCCATCGCCGCGTGGAGATCGCCCATGGCCAACAGCGCGCCGGGGACCTGAATCGGTAGGTAGAGCGTCGTGCCCGCTTCCATCTCGCGCAAATCCATATTGCCGCCGAACGGATACGCGGGCATGAACGTCGAGCCCGCGCCCTCTGCCGGGGCAACGCCGATGCAGCCGATCATGGTGCGAATCGGTACGCTCAACGAATCGGAAATATGCGCGCGTCCGTCCCGCAGGGCGATCTCTTTGACGCGCGTGGCGTCGGTCTGCGCGCCCAACCCGCCAAACTGCGGCAGCCACACCGACCACGCGCGGCGCACCTGCACGTCGAGAATTTCGATTTTGAGGGCGTCGCCGGGTTCAGCATCTTCGACATAGACCGGGCCGGTCACCGCGTTGAAGTTCTCCAACCCGATGACGTCGACGGCTTCGCCTTTGGAGAGGCGTTCGTAGGCGACGTCGCCCGTTTCAAAAGTGACGGTGTCGCCGCTGACGATGCGCAGCACGGGCGGAATCGTGCGGTCAAACGAGAACGCGCGCTGTTCTTTCTTGAGCTGATAGGTAGCCATGCGGTCAACTCCTGTTGGTTAGTCGTATTGGCTGATGAACTGCGAAAGCACCTGCATGTAGCGGTCGGCTTCTTCGACGTGCGACGAATGCGAACTGTTCTCGAAGATTACCCACTGCGCGCCGGGAATGCCGTTCTTGACCGTCTCGGCGATGAGCGGCGTGGCTTCGTCGTGGCGACCCGAGGTGACCAGCGTCGGCGCGTTAATCTCCGGCAGGCGGTCGATGATATCCCAGTCACGGATGGTGCCGATCACGTGGAATTCGCTCGGCCCGTTCATGGTATTGTAGACCTCACCGCCCGCCGCCAAGTAATCAAAGCTGCGTTTGACATATTCGGGGTAGGGCAGCAAGCGGCACACGTGCCGATCATAGAAGACCTGCATCGCGTCGATGTATTCCTGCGTGCTCGTCGTGCCCGCTGCCTCGTGCTGGAGCAGCGTCGCCTGTACTTCCGGCGGCAGTTGGTCGCGCAGGCGATTGGCTTCCGCGACCCACTGCTTCATGCTGGCGGGCGAACTGGCAATCGTCAGGCTAGCGATGCCTTGCGGCTGCGTCAGCATGTACTGCATTGCCAGCATGCCACCCCATGATTGACCGAGCAGGTGGATACGGTCGAGGCCGAGTGCGCGCCGCACCACATCGACTTCCTCGACGTACAGCTCGACCGTCCACATTTCCGGCTTGCTCACGTCGATCGCAGAACGGCCGCAGCCCAACTGATCGTAGTAGATCACGCGGCGTCCGGTATCGGCCATCGCGTCGAGCGATTCGAGATAGTCATGGGTGGCGCCGGGACCGCCGTGCAAGCAGAGCAGGGGCGTTTTGTTGCCCTCGCCGACGATGCGATACCACGTCTGGTAGCCTTTGAAGGGAATTGTCCCTTCGACAATGCGGTGTGCCATGAACAGTGCCTCCTTAAACTTTATATTTGGTGCGGGGATCGAGCGCGTCGCGGAGCGCATCGCCCAGCAGATTAAAACCTAGCGTCGTGACGATGATACCAATGGTCGGCGCGATGATCGTCCATGGGGCGATGCGATAGCGCGTCTGCCCTTCGGCGATCATGTTGCCCCAACTGGCGGTCGGGAGCGGGACGCCCACGCCGAGAAAGCTCAGCGACGATTCCACGAGGATGGTGCTGGCGAAACTCAGCGTGCCCCATACCACCACCACGGTGATGATTTGCGGGAGAATTTGGCGCACGAGGATGTAGCGGTCGCGGCAGCCGATGGCGCGCGCGCTTTCGATGAATGGACGTTCGCGCACGGTCAGCACCTGCGCACGGACTAAGCGCGCCAGCGGCGCCCACGTGATGAACACGAGGATCACGATCACCGTGGGGATGCTCGGTCGCAGCACTGCGCCGAAGCCGAGCGCCAGCAAAATGGCAGGGAAGGCGAGCAGAATATCGGTGACGCGCATGAGCAGGTTGTCGAGGATGCCCGCATAATAGCCCGCGACCAAGCCGACCGCTGTGCCGATGATCGCCGCACTGATATTGACGGTCAAGCTGATGAGCAGCGAAATGCGCGCGCCGTAGAGCATGCGGCTGAACATATCGCGCCCCAAGTGATCCGTGCCGAGCAGGAAGCGCGCATCCGGCGGGAGCGGCGTCCCCGTCGCGGACAAGCCGTCGCGGAACTGGGTTAGCGGGTCGACCCCGGTGATCAGCGGCGCGAAGATGGCGGCGACGATCACCACCAGCACCAGCGCGATCCCGATCCAGGCGCGCGGGAGGCGTCGCAGGCGCGTCCAAAAGCCCCGTTTGGGCTGTTTTCTGATGATAGCCATAGCGTTACCCTGACGAGGTTAAGCGCACACGCGGATCAACGACGACGTAGAGGAAGTCGACCAGCAGATTCAACGCGACGACCGCAACAGACGCGAACAGCACCGTGCCCATGATCATCGGTGTATCCTGATTGCGAATCGCCGTCCACGCTTGTAAGCCAATCCCCGGCCAACCGAACACGGCTTCGATCACAACTACGCCGCCTAGCAGGAGCGCGAGATCCAGCCCCGCCAGCGTCATGACCGGGAGCAGCGCGTTGCGCAGCACATGCTTGGTCAGCACGGCGCGCGGCGCGAGACCTTTGGCACGGGCAGTCCGCACATAGTCCTCGTTGGCGACTTCGAGAATGCTGTTGCGGACGATGCGCGAATAAAACGCGATGCCGCCGAAGCCGAGCACGAGCGCGGGCAGAATCAAGTGTGCGACCGTGCCGTATCCCCCGAGCGGGAAGATCGGAATGACGAAGCCGAACAGGTAGAGCAGCACGAGGCCGAGCGCGAACTGCGGCACGGAGATGCCGATCAGCGCGATGAACGTGGCGAAGTTGTCGACCCACGTGCCCGGTTTGAGCGCCGCGAGAATCCCCAGCGGCACGCCGAAGATGAGTTCGATGGCTAAGCCAGCCAGCGCTAACTGCGCGGTCGCAGGTAGGCGATCCATGACCGCTTGCAGCACCGGGCGGTTGTCGCGCGTCGAATTGCCGAAATCGCCCTGAATCGCACGCCCTAAGTAGCGAACATACTGCACGGGCAGCGGCTGATCCAGCCCCCACAACACGCGAATGCGCTGCACGGTCTCTTCCGGGGCGCGCGGCCCGGCGTACATCCGCGCGGCGTCACCGGGCATCAGAAACACCATCACAAAGCTGATCGTCGCGACGCCGAGGATGACGACGAAAGCCCCTAAGAGTCGGCGGATGAAGTATGCCGTCAAGGACGATCTCCTATAACAAAGGAGGGACGCAGCTTGCAGCGTCCCTCATCGTGAATCAATTGCGAAAGCGGTGACCGACCTACTTGATCGACGCGCCGTCCCACCGCAGCAGCACGCCGGGGTCGGACTGGATGCTCAAGCGCGCGCTCGTGAAATAGAAGTTGAGCTGGTGTTCGAGGAAAATGTTCGGCATCGCGCCGACGATGGCTTCTTCGAAGGCGCTGAAGGCCGCCCAACGGGCATCGCCCGGCGGGATGGCGTTGGCTTCGGCAAACTGCGCTTCGAGCGCTTCGTCGCAGAATTGACCCCAGTTGTACGAGCCACCGCACGCGAGCAGCGGTTCCCAGATGTTCGACGGATCCGGGTAGTCGAGATACCAGTTCGTCATCACGACTTCCAGCGTATCCGGCTGGTTGACCAGAATGTCGAGGAACTGCGCGTTGTCGATGCTCGTGATCTGCAGATTGATGCCGATCGTCGCCCAGTCATTGATGAGCGCCTGTACCACCGACAAATTGGTCGGGTCGGTGTTGGTGAGCAGTGTGCCGCTGAAACCATCGGGATACCCGGCGGCGGTCAGCAGGGCCTTCGCCGCATCGGGATCGAACGTCAGCGGGACGAGGTCGGCGTTGTTGCCCAACACGCTCGGCGGGATGGGGCCAACTGCCGGTTCGGCGCGACCGTTCAGAATTTGCACGAGGCGGGCGCGGTCGACCGAAAGCGCCATCGCCTGCCGGACTTCCGGAATGTTATAGGGGGCGATGGTGGTGTTCAGCACGACATAGTCGATGTTCGGGAAGCCCGCGGTCGGCAGAAGCTGCGCCGCCAGCACCGGATCGGTCGAGATGCGAGGATATTCTGAGTTGGGTACGAAATCCAGCGCGATATCGGCTTCGCCCGCTTCCATGCGCAGGATGCCGACCGAGGGTTCGACCATCAACTGCATTTCGAAGCGATCAAAGACCGGCTTGCCTTCAAGATAGTAGTTGGGGTTGCGCACACCCGTGATGATCACGCCGGGTTCCCAGCGTTCGAGGATGTACGGGCCAGCGCCGGACGGCTGCCGTCCGAATTCCGTGCCCGCTGCTTCGACGGCTTCCTGCGGGATGATGAAGCCGGGGGGCAGGGCGAAGCGCTGAATCAGCGACCAGACCGGGTAATCGAGCGTGAAGGTGATGGTGCGGTCATCGACAATCTGAATGCCGCTGACTTCGGTCGCCGTGCCGCTCTGGAAGTCGGTCGTGCCGGTGATCGCCGCGAACATGTAGGCCGTCGGCGAGGCGGTCGCCGGGTTGAGCAGACGCTCAAATGACCACTTCACATCGGCAGTAGTCAGGTCACGCCCGTTCGAGAACTTGAGGCCTTCGCGCAGGGTGAACGTATAGACCAGACCGTCGTCGCTGACGCTGTAGGTTTCGGCGAGCGCGGGGATCACTTCGCTGTTGTCATCCGACCAGCGGACGAGACCCATGTTGAACAGCGCCGAAGTCGGCCAGGTTTCAGTCTCGTACGCGATATGCGGATCAGACGTACGGATGTCTGCATTGCTCAGAATGCGGAGGATAGTTTCCTCTTGAGCGTGCAAGCTGCTGAAGGATAATGTGAAGAGTAACGCGAGAATCAAAGTCAGAACGAGATGCTGCCGACGCACCATCTTAACCCCTCTCGAAACTACCGATACAGTTGGAAGATTTCTATACGCGCGGGGAGTGTAACGAATCTGAAATTCCGCGTCAAACAACCGGGGATTAAAGTTCGATAATTAGAACCATTGGTCGCGATGGCATAGCGAATGGGCAGTTTCTCGCGTATGCTTTTCTCTCAATTGCGGCCAATATGAGGGCGAATGATGCGCATTCATGACCTGAATTGGGGACAGCTCGAAGTCTACCTGAAACATGATGATCGCTGTGTGCTGCCGATCGGCAGTACCGAACAGCATGCCTACTTGAGCCTGTGTGTGGACAACATTCTCGCGGAAAAGGTCGCCATAGATGCGGCTGAACCGCTCGGCGTGCCTGTATTCCCCGTGCTGAATTACGGGATCACGCCGTATTTTCGCGCATACCCCGGCAGCATCAGCCTGCGCGTGCAGACCTACTTGCACATTATTCGCGATGTGCTGGACGCGTTTGCTGAACAGGGCTTCAAACGCGTGCTGATCGTCAATGGCCACGGCGGCAACAGCCCCGCGCAGGGCTACGTCGCGGAATGGATGGCCGATCATCCCGGCGTGAAGGTCAAGTTTCACAACTGGTGGAACGCGCCGCAGACGTGGGCGAAGGTCATGGAGATCGACCCAGTGGCCTCACATGCCTCGTGGATGGAAAACTTCTCGTGGACGCGCCTGCCGAACGTCGTCCAGCCGACCGAGCAGAAGCTGCCCGTCAACCTCGACTATATGCGCACGCTCGCCCCGCAGGCGGCGCGCGAGTACCTCGGCGATGGCAACTATGCCGGGTTATATCAGCGCCCGGACGCCGACATGCTGGCGATCTGGGAAGTGGCCGTCGCCGAGACGCGCACGCTACTCACATATGGATGGTGATCATGCACATCGAATTTACGGGTAAAACGGTCATTGTGACGGGCGCGGCGCACGGGATGGGGCGCGCCATGGCGGTCGCTTTCGCAGAACGCGGCGCCACCGTGTGGGGCTGCGATCTGCTGCCGGATGAATTGGCGGAAACGCAGCGTTTGTGTCAGGCCGTAGGCGCGGCCTGTGAGGTACGCGTCGTCGATGTGCGCGATATTGCGGCGATTCAGCGGTTTACGGACGAAGTCGGCGGCGCGGACATTCTTATCAGCAACGCGGGCGGCGTGCTCGGTTACGTCGGCAAGCCGATGGATCAGGTCACGCCGACCGAGTGGAACGACATTATCGCAGTCAACTTGAGCGCGGCCTTCTGGTTCGCGCAGGGCGTCGTGCCCTCAATGAAAGCGCGCGGCTTCGGGCGCATCATCACGATTTCCAGCGGCGCGGGCTTAAACATCAGCCTGACGGGTATTCAAGCCTACGCGACGGCCAAAGCCGGGGTGATTCACCTGACGCGGCAGTTGGCGCATGAACTCGGCCAATTCGGCATCACCGTCAACAGTATCGCGCCGGGATTCGTGCGTTCCAACCCGAACACCGAGCGTCAGTGGCAGTCGTATGGCGAACAAGGGCAGCAAGCCTTAGTCGAAGGGATCGCTATGCGTCGCCTCGGCACGCCTGACGACATCGCCTACGGCGCGCTGTTCCTGGCATCGGAGTACGCGAGCTGGATCACGGGGCAGGTGCTGCCGATTGACGGCGGAAAATAGCACTTTCGCATAGAATGATCCTCTGGTGTGGTGCTGATGTTTTGAGGAGGATTTGAGCATGCGACGCTGGTTACTGCTGTTTGTGTGTCTGGGGCTGCTGGGTTCGATCCGTCTCGCGGGATCGGTGCAGGTCGCCGCTGCGCAGGCGGAGCGCGTCAAGGCGATTCCGATAGCCGGGATGTTTTCGCAGATCCGACTGTCGCCCGATGGTCACACTCTGGCCATTTTCGAGGTTGGGATTATGCATGATGGCGAGATTATCCCAGAACTGCTGCCTGTGCGGCTGTTTGATCTCGCGACGTTTCAGGTCGTGGCGACACTCAACGAACCGACCGATTATGCTTCCGAAGCGGCCTTCAGCACGGATGGCAGTCGCCTGATGACGTATCACGAGAATGGTGACATGTTCATCTGGGATGCCGCGACGGGCAGTCTGATCAAACAGATCACTGCGCTCCCGGCGGTCAACAGCCGCACGGTCTTCTATCCGAACGGCACAGAACTGGTCATAATTTGTGGCGCGAATATGCCCATGCTGTGCGAATGGGACACGGAAACGGATCATCTGACGCGTATCCTGCGACCGGAGTATGCCACGCGTAATGACTTTATTGCCCAATTTGAAAACGGGCCAGCACCCTTCTACGTGGCGCTCGCGCTCTCTACCGATGGGGAACAGCTTGCCGCGGCAAGCGCGTACGGGGTGATCGATGTTTGGGACCTGGCGACGGGTACACGCGTGACACTCAACGAACCGACTGAATTCCCCATGATCAATATCATGAGCCTCGCCTTCATCAACGACGACACCCAAATCATCTACTACAACACGGACAGCGAACTGATTCACATCATCGATGCGCGCAACGGCAGCGAGGTGCGGTCGTTTTCCGCCGGTTTCGCGGGTGCGCCGCGCTTTGCTCTCGCGCCCGATGGCGATCACATTGCCTATATAACGGGGGAGCGCGAAGCCCCGGTAGTGAACGTAGTCTCGCTCTCGGATGCCGATGAGCCGCTGGTCGTCGATCTGCCGTTACCCGAAGACGTGCTGGCGCAGCAGCGGCAGGTGAGTCTCTATTTCACGCCGGATGGGCAAATGCTGGTGATTGGGGGCTTTTCGAATACGGTTGATGCCGAGAATGTGATCTTTCAGGTGGATGTGCGGCGGTAATTTGGGGCAGTGCGGGGCGCACAGGTGGGTGATGAAAATTGTCGATTTCTGACCCACCCCCGGCCCCTCCCCGAATTCAGGGAGGGGAGCCAACAGCGCTTGTCATAACTGCTTCGTTTCGGAGGGACGCGATTTATCGCGTCCGCTTGTATGCTGTGCTGTACAACGTTCAGGCGATGGGATGCTGCTGGGACAATTCCCATGCGTTGAGGCGTTCGCCGGTGACGTCATGCGCGTCGATGCCCGCCAGATACACAAAGGCGGGGGCGAGGAGTGCCGGATCGACCCATTTTTGCTTGAGTTCTTCGCTGTAGTTCTCGGCGGACATCGGCGTGTTGATGGGGGCGCCGGGGGTGATGGTGTTGACGGCAATATTGAACGGTTGCCCCTCCATCGCCAGGACTTTCATCAAGCCTTCCTGTCCGTGTTTGGCCGGGCAGTAGGCGACCTCTTTGACGAAGCCTTTGATGCCTGACCCCGACGACACAAACACGATGCTCCCACTGTCAGCGGCGATCATAGGCTGCCACACAGCTTTGGCGAGCAGAAAGGCCGCCTGCAAGATGATATTCACTTCGGTTTGCCACTGCGGGAACGTCACTTCCCGCATCGACCGCTCTTTGAGAAGCGCGGCGTTGTGCACGAGTACGCGCGGCTTGCCATAGGCTGCCAGCGCTTGGTCGACTGCTGCCTGCGTCGCGTCGGCATTGGCGAGATCGACGGGAATGGGCAGGCAGTCCGCGCCCTGCATGCGCAGCTCGTCGGCCAGCGCGTTGAGCTTGTCCGCCTGTACATCCATCAGCGCGAGTTTCATGCCCTGCGCGGCATAGGCGCGGGCAATCGCTAGCCCTAAACCCTGTGCCGCCCCCGTGAGAATCGCGAAAGTACCCTGAAGCGCGACCATCAGATCAGCCCACGCACGAACTTAGTGAAGCGTTCCAGACCTTCGTCAAATTCTGGCGAGGCTTTGGTGAACGCGCCGCGGATGAAGCCTTCGCCCGCGCCCCCGCCAATCGTCCCCGGTTGAAAGACGAGCTTGGCCTCTTCGCGGGCCTTCTTGACGAATTCGGCGCTGGTCAGCCCGGTCGGGCGGATGTCGATGAAGATGTAGTAGGCGCCCTGCGGCGGGCTGTAGGGCAGCGGAATGGCATCGAGTGTTTGCATCCACAGCTTGCGGCGGCGGTCATACTCCGCCAACACATCCTGGAACCAGTCGCGCGGCTGCCTGAGCACGGCGAGACCGCCATACTGCGTGATCACATTCGCGCAGATCATCATGGCGTGGTGGAAAGGCAGCATGCCTTCGATGAGCGGCGCTGGCCCGGCGATATAGCCGAGGCGCATCCCGGTCATGCCGAAGCTCTTGGAGAAGCTGTTGATCGTGATGGTGCGTTCGGCCATGCCCGGCAGTGTTGCGATGCTGGTGTGCTGATTGCCATCGTAGACGTAGTACTCGTAGATTTCGTCGGACACGACCAGCAGGTCACGCCGCTGTGCCAGTTCGGCGATCTGCAGCAGTGTCGACTTGGGCAGAATCGTCCCGGTGGGGTTGTTCGGCGACACCACGACGAGCGCCCGAGTCTGCGGGGTGATGGCTGCTTCCAACTGCGCGACATCGATCACGAAGCCGCTCTCCGGCGTGGTATCGACCGGGACGAGCGTGCCGCCGAGGATGCGCGCGTCGCGGGTGTACTCGTCGTAATGGGGCGAGGGCGTGAGCGCATGATCGCCGGGGTCGAGCAGGGACATGAGCGTCGCCATGAGCGCTTCCTGCGCGCCCGCGGTGACGATGATTTCGCTGTCCGGGTTGACGGTCACGCCGTTTTCGGTGGCGAGCTTGTTGGCAATCGCCGCGCGCAGTTCGGGGATGCCCGTCCACGCCGTGTATTGAATCTTCTGCTGGTTGAGCGCGGTGTGCATCGCCTCAAACACGTAGTCCGGCGGCACAAAGTCCGGCGTGCCGCTCCCCAGATTAATCAAGCCGGGGATGGGCACGGAGGTCTGTTTACCGAGCGAACCATACAGGTTGCGCGCGCGTTGTGATAAGTATTTTTGATAATCCATCGTTAGCCTCTATGTGAGTTGAACCCAGCGCCGCTCACGCGACGACAGGCGCACGGCGTCCATGGCGATTTGCGTGCGCAGACCGTCGGCGAAAGTGGCGGCGGTCTGCGGTGCGCTGCCCGTGCGAATGGCGCTCATCAGTTCCTGCATCATCGCGACGACCGACACGTTCCAGATGCCCTTGCCAATGCCGGGCAGCGCCGCGTTCGGGTCGGTTTCGCTCATGTCAACGAAGTCTTCACCCGCCCGGGCGACCCACAGCTTTTCGTCGGCGTCGGCCAGCTTGATCGTGCCTTCGCTGCCGAAAATCTGCACGTGGTTGCCCATGGCATGCCGCGCCGCGCCGCTCAAGAACACGGAGGCCAGCGCGCCGCTTTGCATTTCGGCGGTGAAGCTCACCTGATCATCGGCGGTCGCCGTCCACGGTTCGCCCGTGGTCTTGTCGACGCGGTTTGGCACCATCGTCGCAACTTGACCATCAATCGCGCCGATTTCGCCGAGCCAATAGCGCAGCAGGTCAATCTGGTGCGAACCGTTCGCGCCGAGCCGCCCGCCGCCCATCTCTTCGAGCGACCACCAGTCGCCCGCCGGGCGTGTCGCCGGGTCGCCCCACGCCGCCGAGATGTTGACCATGTTAATGTGGCGCACTTGGCCAATGGTCCCATCCGCAATCAACTGCCGGATCTTGCGGCGGTTGGGGTTGAAACGCAGTTCATGGCCGATGGCGTGCACCCGTCCGAGCGCTTCGGCGCGGGCGAGCATGGCTTCGGCTTCCTGCGCGTTCATGGCCGTTGGCTTTTCGCACAAGACATGGGCGCCGCGTTCGAGCGCCGCGAGCGTCATGGGCGCATGGTAAATGGTCGGCGTGGCAATGCCGACGAAGTCGACCTGCTGCTCGTTGAGCATGGTCTCCCAGTCGCCGTAGGCGTGCGGAATGCCGAACTCGTCGGCGACTTTCTGCGCGTTCGCTTGGTGCGCGCTGGCAATCGCGACGATTTCCACGTCGTCAATCACCTTAAGCGCGGGCAAATAGGCGGCGCGGGCAAAACTCGCGCCAATGACGGCGGCTTTAATGGTCATACTTACTCCCACAACCCACGTTCTTTGAGCACTTCGCCGACGGCGCGCAGATTGCGCAGTTCCGCCTCGGAATAGTTGCGCGAAATCAGCACACCGCTGCCGCCGCCATCAAACCCGGCGTGCGTCGCAGCCTTGATCTCGTCCGGCGTGATGGCCTTCGATTTGCCGCCATCACCGACGCCCGCGCCAATGCCAGGGTAGACCTTGCACTTGCCACCCGTATCCGCGACAAGGTTGGCCGTCCACTGTTTGACGTACTCTGCCGTGAAACCGGACATGGCCGCTTCGCTGCGCGGGGCGATGAATTCATCCAAGTTGAGGATGGTCGCGAGTGCATTGTAGGCGCCGTCGGGTGTGGCGTCGGCGAGTACGCCTTTTTGCCACGAATCAGAGAAGTTCATGAAGCGCGCGCCCGCCGGGGTGTTGTACAGCACCGGCTTGAGGAAGTCGGCGTACAGCCCGTAGTCCGACTGGTCGTACTGCGCTTTGAGGTACGGGTTATAGGTGTTGATGATCTGCCAGATACCCAGACCGACTTCGTGCTTGGGATCGTAGAACTTGATCGCCCCCGCGACTTCGTGGTACATCGACTGATGTGCGTCCAGCCACATCTTTTCCCACATGAGGACTTCGGGGTGATGAAGCAGATGCCGCAGCAGGGTAACGAACACGCCGTCGCGCGGTCGGTCGCCTTTGCGGACGCCTTGCAGGAACTGGTCGATCTTGCGGTAGCCTTCAATGGCGCGCTGTGGATCGATGCCGCGCGCGCGGCCTTCCGCGACGAAATACTCGTCAAAGCCGGTCGAACTGTCGGCGCGGAAGATGTCCATTAGCGGACTCTGCCGTTCGATGCCCCACAGCATGCCGTCGAGTTCGTGGTTGCTGAACCAATCATCGATCACGCTGCGCCACCACGCCCGGTAGTGGGGGTTCATGAGCGACGGGCGCGTCGCCGTTTTGCCCCAGTGATCGCGGTCAAGCATCTGATGCCAGCCCGGCTGCCAGATGTGACGCTGCGCTGAACTCGACGTTTCGCAGTAGTAGGTATAGCACTTCATACCGCGCGCTTTGGCTGCGGGGATCACATCGGCGAGCGTGTCGAAACCCTTGTACAGCGGATCGGGCGCTTTGAAGTTCTTGTGATCGGTCGCGCCGTAGTACAGCGGATTCGGTTCGAAGAACGCGCCGCCTTGCAGATTATCCGGTTCCGCCACGCCGTGATCGGGGAAGCCGTAGGTGGCGCGCCCGGCATTACCGTAACTCCACGACAGGGCAGAGATCATGAGCGCGTTGACGCCAGCCTCGCCCTGTAGAATATCCAAGACCTGTTCGACGCCTTCATCGATGAAGCTGATCGCGCCGATTTGAATGCCAACAAATGTTTTCGCCATAGCTATCTCAACTTTGTGTAGACCAAGAGCCATTAACCTCGCCGCAAACGCGGGTCGAGGAAGTCGCGCAGCCAGTCGCCGAGAATGTTGAGCGACAGCACCGTGAGCATAATTGCTACGCCGGGGAAGACGGCGAGCCACCAACTGCCACCGAGCAGTTGATCGCGGCTTTCGGCGAGGATGCCGCCCCATGTGGGGACGGTGGGCGGGACGCCGAGGCCGAGGAACGAAAGCGACGCTTCGGAGAGGATGACGCTCGCGACGTTGAACGACGCGATGACGATCAGGGGCGCGAGGATGTTCGGAAAAATCGTCGTCATCATAATGTGCCAGTCGCGTGCGCCTGCACTGCGCGCCGCTTCGACATATTCGCGCTCGCGCTGGGCAATGGTTTGCGCCCGCGCAATCCGCGCGTAGGTGACCCATTGACTGACGCCGAGCACCACAATCAGGTTGAGGACGCCCGTACCCAGTACGACGAGCACCATGATCGTGAGCAGAATGAAGGGGAATGCCAGTTGAATATCGGCGATGCGCATGATGATGTCATCGATGCGACCGCCGTAGTACCCGCCGACGACGCCCGCCATCGTGCCGATGAAGCCGCCGATGATCACCGCGGTGAGCCCGACGAACAGCGAGACCCGCGCGCCGTAGATGACCCGCGAGTATACGTCGCGACCAAGTGCGTCCGTCCCCAAGGGGAATTCGACTACGCCCTCAGCGTTTTCGGTCATGGGCGCTTGCAGACGCAGAATCAAGTTCTGGCGGTTCGGGTCCTTGGGGGCGACCTGCGGCCCGAAGAGCGCGAGGAACAGCATGAAGATGAGAATGACGAGCGCAAGAATCGGCCAGCGCGCCTTAAGCAAGCTGAGGCGGGCGCGGCGCAGTTCCATGGCGCGTTCGCTGCGCCGGATTTTCACGACGGGCGGGTTGTTGGCGGCAGCGTTCATGTTTTGCTCGAGTTTTTGTGCCATGTTCGCCCCTCTATTTCAACCGAATGCGCGGGTCAAGCTGCGCGTAGATCAAATCGACGAGCAGGTTCAGCGTGATGAAGAGGAACGAAAATAGGACGACGGCGGCTTGCACGAGGGGGATATCGCGCTGGTTGATGGCGTTGAAGACGAGACGCCCTACGCCCGGCCACGAGAAGACCGTTTCTGCGACGACCACACCGCTTAACAGGAAACCGAATTCCAGACCGAGGATCGTGACCACGGGGATCAGCGCGTTGCGGAAGGCGTGCCGCAGGATGACGCGGCGTTCAGTCAGACCTTTGGAACGCGCGGTTTGAATGTAATCCTGTGAGAGCACTTCCAGCATTGACGAACGGACGAGGCGGGCATTGCGTGAGAGCGAAAATACGCCGACCGTGATGCCCGGCATGATGAGATGCAGAATCGCATCCGGGATGTTGGCGACCGCTGTGCCGATGTCCCCGCTCAGCGCGGGCTGGAAGACGGGTGTATGCCCGGAGATGGGCAGCCAGCGTAAGCCTAGACCGACCGACAAGATGAGCATGATGCCTAACCAGAACCCCGGCATCGATTGCCCGAACATGGCGAGCAGCATGATGCCGCCATCGAGCGGCGTGCCGCGCTTGGTCGCCGAGATGATGCCAATCGGGATAGCGAGCAGCGTCGACAGAATCATCGCGAACAACGTCAGTTCCAGCGTGGCGGGCAGCCGTTCCAGCACCAGGCCGAGCGCGGGCTTGCGCGCACGCAGCGAATTGCCGAGGTCACCCTGAACGAGCCGACCCAGAAAGTCGAAATACTGGACGGGCAGGGGACGGTCGAAGCCCAGCAGCTGGCGAGTTTGGATGATCTCTTCCTCACTGGCTCGCTCGCTGACATACAGATACGTGGGATCGCCCGCGAGATGAAGGGTCAAAAACGAGAGGAGGGTGACTCCGAGCAACACCACAACCGACTGTAACAGCCGCCGTGCAATATAGGTTCCCATGCGTTTATCCAGAAAATGGTCGGGGTGAGCCTGAACTCACCCCGACTGCTGCGAGTAATGCGAGTTTACTTGAGCGTCGCGCCGTAGACGACAATCTGTTCGTCGCGGCGAGCCTGCCAGTCAACGCGGCTGCTCACGCCGTAGAAGTCCGGCTGGAAGTACAGCAGCAGCCACGGCGGATCATTGTAGAAGACTTCCAACATCTGGTTGACGAGTTCGCGTTCAGTTTCCTGATCGACGCCCTGCGCGCTGTCCCACAGGCTGAACCATTCTTCGTTGGCCCAGTTGGTGTAGTTCGTGCCAGCATCCGGCGCGGAGAGGTCGGCCATATCGTACAGCGCCGCCCACGTGCCGCCACCCGTGCCGAGGAAGAACAGCGGGCCGACGTTCTTTTCACGGACGCGCGGCAGATAGTCCGAGCTCCAGTCGAGGATTTCGACGGTGGTCTGGACGCCAACATCCGTCAGGTACTGGCCGATGGCCTGCACCACGTTCGCATCGTTGAGGTAACGACCACGCGGGCCCATGAGCGTGATTTCGAAGCGCACGCCGTTTTCGCCACGCGGATAACCGGCAGCGTCGAGAAGCTGTTCGGCCATCGCCGGGTCATAGGGATACGGGGTCAGGTTGGGGTTGTTGTTCGGCGGGTTGACCATGCTGGAAGCGCGTTCGCATTCGGTGCCGAGCAGCGTGGAGCAGATGGTGGGAACGTCCACCGCGTACTGGAGAGCCACGCGCACATCGGTGTTCTGGATCGCATCGTAGCCGGGGGCGTCTGCGAAGTTTTCACCGAACTGGAAGCCGACATACATACGGCGCGTGCCCGACACAGACTGCACGGCGGCGACACCGGAGGCATCCACAGCGGCGACCTGATCCGGCGGCACATTGGCGATAATGTCGACATTGCCCGCGATCAGTTCAGCAACGCGGGTCGAGGCTTCAGGGATCACGCGCCAGTAGATCTGTTCGAAACCAGCGGGGCGCAGCGTGAAGTCCGGGTTCTTTTCGATCAACACATAATCGTCACGCACCCATTCGACGAAGCGATACGGGCCAGAGCCGACGGGGGCTTCCGCCGCCTGTTCGAGCGTCAGACCACTGTAGTAGTCCTTGCAGTGAATGTAGACTTCGGAGAGCAGACCGAGGCGCAGCGGTTCCGATTGCGCGCTGTCGGTGACGATGGTCACTTCGAGATCGCTCTCGGCGCGGGCATCGACATAGCCGACCGACGGGAAGACGAAGCCGACGGTGTTGCCGGTGAAGGCGTTGGCCGGGTCGGCGGCGCGCTGGAAGGTGTAGACGACGTCTTCGGCGGTGAGCGGTTCACCGTCATGGCAGGTCAGCCCTTCATTGAGGGTGAACGTCCATTCCTTGCCGTCTTCCGAAATGCTGTACGACGTCGCCAGATACGGCTGCAGCGAGCCGTCTTCGGAGATTTCGTATAGAGTGCCGAACAGGTGATTGAAAATGTTCGATTCCGCGCGCGAACCGACGATCGACGGTTCCAGCGAACCAACATCGACGCTCTGGGCGATGACCAGCGTTGTCTCGTCGGGGGTCTGGGCTTGGACAGCCAGCGGGATCGCGACGAGCAACAGAACCATAAGAAGCAGACCGAAACGGCTTGTACGAGTCATTACTGGATTACTCCTGTCTAAAACACATGTTTGCGGCGTTGCAGTAGTCATGACGATCCGGCTAATTTATGCTCCGCGCCTCCCTTGATCCACTTGTGAAAACCCACCTAAATTTCGAGGCAAGACGCTGTCAATCTGTACACAGCGGTCCTCTCTACTGGAAAGGACACAGGCGTAAACCATCGCCAGCGACATGACATGGTCGCGGCCGCTGCACTGCAGCGGTTTACCATCAAGCACTGTGTCCGTGAACGCCGCGAGCAGACCCTCCGTTTCGGTGATCCACAGCTCGTGCGGGGGCAGGGGAACGTTGGTGAGTTCGGTGGCGGCGTGCTGCGCGTAGTACAAATCGCCGAACTGGTCGCGTTGGCTGATCACGCCATTGGTGCAGTCGGTGCGCCATTCAAAGCGCGGTTGCGACCAACCACTCTGCCATGTCCCCTGATAATTGATAACCATGCCGTTCGCCAGCGTGAACAACGCGGCGACATTGGCGTCGCTCTGGTACATGCTCCATGACGGATTCCACGTGCGCGCCTGCACCGTCACCGGATCGCTGCCGTAGACGTAGCGCAGCAGATCGAAATGATGGATTGACTGTTCCCACAGCATCGGCTGATCCATCGTCAGCGGGTATTTGTTGAGATCGGGGCGGTTGCCATCGCGATAGCGCTCATAGGTGAAGCGGGCGAATTCTGGCGTGCCCACCGTGCCTGCATCGAGCAGTTGTAGCGCGGCGCGGGTCACCGCAAGGTAGCGGAAATTCAGCCCGACCATGAGCGGGACGTTCGCGCTTTCCGCAATGGTGACGAGTTCCGCCGCTTCTTCGAGTTCGAGCGCGAGCGGCTTTTCGATGAGCATGGGCAGCTTGCGTTCGGCGGCGGCCGTCACCTGACTCTTGCGGCCAATCGGTGGGTTCGCCAGCACAATCGCGTCGATATCGGTCAGGCTTTCGAGCGCGGCTTCGACGGACGGAAACGAAGGACGCACGCCGTACTGCGCCGCCATGCGTTCAATCGCTGCGGGGTTCGGATCGGCATAAGCGGCAATCTCCGTGCGCGGTGACCGCTTGAGGACTTCCGCCCAGTAGCGCCCTCGGACGCCCAACCCGCCTAACAGCACACGTAAAACGGTCATGATGAATGCTCCATCTGTGCTTTGAACCACGCGACCGTCTGGCGTAGGCCGCTCCGAAAGTTAGTCCACTGGTTGAAACCGGTATCTCGAAACAGCCGATCCGGGGTCATGTAACCGCGAAAGGGCACGGCAGGCGTGTGCTCCACCGTGATGGTTAGCTCAGGTAAAGCCTCGCGTAAGGCTGCGAGGATGTCGACGGCGGTCAGCGCTTGCCCCGATGTGACATGATAGAGCGCGTGCGGAGGCGTTGGGACTTCGAGCAGTCGACACAGCGCCGCGCCCACATCACCCGCGTAGGTCCAATCGGTTGGGCTGGTAGCGCGGGGAATGCTCACTCGACCCGTCGCCAGCGCTTCGTGCACTAGTCGAGCGACCAGACTTACACGCGGACGCGTCGGCCGGATGTGCTCATGCGCGCCATAGATGTTCCCCAAACGCACAGCCACGACATCGCGACCGTAGTTCTGCTTGAGCGCCGCGAGCAGCAGCTCGACGCTGTGCTTTTCGACCGCATACAGCAGTCCATCGGTCGCGACAGGCGTATCTTCCGTCAACACGCTGATGGGGCTGCCGCGAAATACGGCGCTCGAACTAATGAAGATCAGCCGCTGTACGGCGTGATCACGTGCCCAATCCAGCAGGTTGAGCGCCGGGTGGACGTTGGCACGAAAGTGATCTTCGGGCGTTTCGCCATCGGCGGGGTCGGCGGTGATCGCTGCGCCGTGAATGACGAAATCGACGGCGGCATCCGGCAGGTGCGTGAGATCGGAGGTCACGAGTTCGACGGGCTGACCCGCCCATGCAGCGACGAGCGCCGCGTCGAACGTGCGATCCACCGCGACCACGCTGCAGCCCTGCTGAAGCAGTGTGAACACAATGTTGCTGCACACGAATCCGTTCGCCCCGGTGACGAGCACACGCGTCATGGTTGGTCCGCCTCCGGTGGGGTGTCATCCCACATTTCGGCGAGCAAATCACCCGAAGACGAGATGTGCTGCTGCAGCAGCCGCACGGCCAGCGCTTCATCCGCTTGCGCAATCGCCTCGATGATCGGCAGATGGTTATAGGCGATCTGCGTGATATCGCGGTTCTTACGGTTGCGCAGCGCCATGACCTGCCGCACCCGCAGCGAGACCGTATTCCACGTTGTCGCCAACAGACTGTGCTGGCTCAACTCGATCAGCAGGTCGTGAAACTGCCGGTCGATGTCGTTGACCTGTTTAAGATCGCCAGCCTGTGCCGCGGCCAGCATCGCTTCGAAACACGCGCGCAGTTGGGCTGCGTTATCGGGATTGTTCTGCGCGATCACGCGCTGTAAAGCGAACGTTTCCAATACGCTGCGCAAGCTGTACAACTCCTCGATATCGGTGCGTGTGAGCGCTTTGACGACCGTGCCGCGATAAGGCATGACCTCGACCAAGCCCTCGTGGTTGAGGAACTGCAGTGCCTCGCGCAGCGGTGCGCGGCTGATGCCCAACTGGGCGGCAATATCCATCTCCACCAGGGGTTGACCCGGCTTGAATTCACCGCTCACGATGGCGTCGCGCAGCACATCAAGCACGCGCTCACGCAGCGGTTTGTTTTCAATATGGAGAGGGTTGTTCGGTTGGGTCATTGACTTGACAACGATCTCTCGACTACCTATAATCTGTCGATTGTCGACAATTGACAGTCGACGTTAAGGATTATAGCGACGCATCACCACGTGTCAAGCAATTCGTGGAAAACTGGGTAAACGACGGTCCAATTCCCGAAAATTACCCTCACTTTTTGGAGAAAGCCATGACCTTAAGGACCAACGAAGCACAGCTTGTGGAAATGGCCGTGATGGGGAACGTCAGTCAGCCGAGCCTGCGCTACCCGGGTTACACCCTCGACACGAACGGCGTCGGGCGGGTGCTCCCTGGCATGTCGGGCGTGGTGTATAACGCCCGCGTTGGCGATCCCGCGTTCGGCTGGTCAGGCGATCACGTCGAGCCGGGAGTATCGATTGCCAACCCGGATTCTGGCGGCGAGTACGCCCTGCACTACCTGACCTGCATCGGCAACCGGGCAGTCGTCACCTCGGGCCTCGCCAAAGGCGCAGAGGGGATCGTCACGGGTGAACATGCGCGGCTGCTGGTGGACTTTCCGGCAGAGGCGAATGACCTGCTCTGCGTCGGCGACGCGATCCAGATTACGGCCTACGGACGCGGCTTGCAGCTGCTCGACTTTCCGCAGATCGAACTGAAGAAGTGCAGCCCGAAGCTCATTCACGGCATTCCCATGGAAGTCGTCAACGGCAAGCTGCGTGTGCCCGTCACCATGGAACTGCCGCCGCGCATCATGGGGTCGGGGGCGGAACTCAACTCGGAATATGTCGATCAAGACCTGATGTCTGGCGACCGCGCGCTGATGGCGGAGCTTGGCGTTGACCAGATGCGTCTCGGCGATCTCGTCGTCATCCCCGACGCTGATCACCGCTGGGGGCGCGGCTACCGCAAAGGCGCGGTGACGATTGCGTTGTGCATCCACGGCGACTCGGTCATGACCGGGCATGGTCCCGGCATTCTCACGCTCATGACCAGCGCCGAAGCGTGCATCGAATGGGTGATTGACCCCGCCGCCAATATTGCCAATTACTTGAACATCCGCGAGGTACTATGAGCGTTCGAACCAATGCTGACAAAATTGTGTGTGTCTCGGTCATGGGGCAGATCGCGTCGCCGTCGTTTCCCAGCCTGCCCGCGCAGCCGTATTCCCTCGATTCGCACGGGCGACCGTATTTGATGCCTGCGTATGGCGGCATCGTGTACAACGTGTCGGTCGGCGATACGGCGTATGGCTGGCTGGCGGATAACGTCCACCCCGGCGTGAGCATCATGCTCAAAGATGACATGGGCAATCGCGGTCTCAATATCCTCGCGTGCGTGGGTAATGCCGCCATCGTCATGACCGGCGATGCCAAAGGTGCGCGCGGCGTGGTCACGGGTAAGTCGGGGCGCTTCTCCGAACACGTCATCATCCACTTTGAGAAAGCCGCCCGCGAGAAAATGGCGATTGGCGACAAGATCGTCATCCGGTCGCAGGGCGTGGGCATGGATTTGCTCGATCACCCCAACGTTATGCTGAAAAGCTGCTCGCCGGAACTGCTCGACAGCCTCGAAGTCACGACGGGATCAGATGGCCGCTTGAACGTGCCGTGTGTCGCCGTCGTGCCGCCGCACCTGCTCGGCGCGGGCGCCGGGCTGACGAGCGAAGGCGGATCGCTGCATATCCAGAGCACCGACAAAGAAGCCCTCAAGGAAGCAGGACTCGAAAATCTGCGCCTCGGCGATGTCGTCGCGCTGGCGGACTATGACAGCAGTTGGAATCACGGCTATTTGCGGGGCGCAGTCGGAATTGGCGTGGTCGGGCAGGGCGACAGCCCGCGCAACGGCTACGGCCCCGGCGTCACGCTCATTATGACCAGCGCCAGCGGCGGCATCAACCCGGTCGTCAGCCCCGGCGTCAATTTGCGCGATGTGTTTTCGTTGAACAACTAGGAGGTGGATGATGCCCGAAGGCAAATATATCAAGCATATGGCCTTTGCCGTACGTGACGCGAATGCCGCGCTCAAGACGTATCAGGACTATCTCGGCGTGGGGCATGATGCGCAGGTGCACGACTACCCCAAGTCGCGCAACCGCGTGGCGATCTTCTGGGTCGGCGATGTGGAATATCAACTGTGCCAGTCGCTTGATGCGGGTGGGCGCTTCGACAAGTGGATCAACGAGCGCGGCTACGAAGGCTTGCATCACATCTGCTATGCCGTGCCGAACATCGACGAAGCGCTGGCTCATGCCCAGGCGCAGGGCGCAACCCTGAAGGAATGCAGCGCCTGTAAGGTCAAGGGTAGTCATGTTCACCCCGAAGGTTGGGTCGCGTTCCTCGATCAGGAAGCGGGTGGCATTGAACTGGAACTGATGCAGGTCTATACGCCCGAACAATTGGAAGAGTACAAAGCGGTAAAGGGCATTTAGCGATGGGGATCACACTGGTACGTGTCCCCGTCGATGCGTTGGAAGACTTCACCTTCCGCGCATTTGTGGCGATGGGCGTGTCTGAAGAAGAGGCACGGTACTGCACACGCGGCTTGATGCAGAGCGAACTGCGCACGCTGCCGGGGCAGGGGCAGGGTGTGCGCCGCCTGCCCGTCTACCGCGAGCGCCTCAAGAACGGTTGGATTATCCCCGGCGCGCCGTTCGAGATTGTCAAAGAATCCCCGGCGCTGGCGCTGGTCGATGGGCACAATGGCCTCGGCTCGGTCGTCGCGCAGAAATCGATGCTGCTGGCGATTGAGAAGGCCAAGATCAGCGGGATTGGCACGGTGGTTGTGCGCAACAGCACGCACTTCGGTTCATCTGCGGTTCCGGCGCGATTAGCTGTCGAGCAGGACATGATTGGCGTGGCGATGACCAACGCCGGGCCGGAGATGGCGCCGTGGGGCGCGGCTTCCGGCGTTGTCGGCACGAATCCGTGGGGGATTGCCGCACCGAGCGGGTTAGGTTTTCCGGTCGTGCTGGATATCGCGCTGACGACGGCGGGCAAAGGCATGATGCAGTGGTATCAGCGCGAAGGCAAGAAGATGCCGCTCGACTGGGCGCTGACCCCCGAAGGTGAAGAGACCGACGATCCCGCCGCCGCGATGAAGGGCGCGCTGCTCGGCATCGGGCAGTATAAAGGTTATGGCCTGTCGATGCTGACGGATGTGCTCACTGGGGTGTTGGGTGGCGGCGGCTTTGGCCTTGTGCCCTACAGCAACCCGGCTAAGCAGGATGTGTCTCACCTCATGATCGCTATCGACATCAACTGGTTTATGCCCGTTGACGAGTTCAAAGCGCGGATGGATTCGTTCATTGCGGATATCAAAGCGGCGAAGAAGCGCCCCGGCGTCGAGGAAATCCTTGTGCCCGGTGAAATCGATCACCGCCGCGAACAGGACTACCGTCAGAACGGCGCACGTTTGGATGCCGTGATCTTCGACCAACTGGCGGAACTCGCAAAAGTATTGAATATCGACTTCCCGTTTGAGCGCGAGGTGGTGTCCGCATGAGTGCCACTCTCGCTCGACCGCTCGCGCAGCGGGTGCTCGGTTTGCCCGACGCTACCGAGAACACGGCGTCACTGCCCGTCCCCGAAGGCGTCATCGACAAGGCCTATGAAGCGCTGGATGCGGGGCACACGCATTACACCGACCGCCCCGGCATTTTGCCGCTGCGCACGCAAATTGTGCACGCGCTCAACCGCCAGTACGGGCTGGAACTCAACCCGGATGCGGCGACCATCACCTGTGGCGCGACCGAAGCACGGTTTGTCGCGCTCAAGCAGCTTGCCCCCGCAGGATCGATGGTTTTGCACGCGGGCAGCGGCGCGGTTCTGACTGCTGCCGCGCAGCTCCTCGGCCTTGAATTGACCAGTGACAGCGCAGCGAATGTCAGCCTCGTTTACCTGACGCCGATCGATGATTCGGCTGCCGTCGCGGCGATCTGCGACCAGGCGGCGGCCAAGAACTGGTGGATCGTGTGGGATGTGTCATCCGGGCTGACCGGAAGCTTTCACCCCGCCCAGCGCGCCGACCTCGCCCCGCAGACGATCACCGTGGGCAGCTTTTCGGCGGCGCTCCCCGGTTGGCGCGTCGGGTGGATGGCCGGGTCGAAGGCGGCGAACAAACTCCGCGCTTACAAGCAGAGCATGACCATCTGCACGACCAGCGTGTCACAGTGGGCGGCGCTCGGTCTGGAGGAAGCGTAAATGGCCATCGCGAACCCGAACATTCCCGAAGACGTGCGTGCAGTCACTGCCGATGGCACGCAGCTCCGCTACAAACTGATGGAACTCTCTGCGCTGTACCCCGACGCGATTGCGCTCGGGCGCGGTGACCCGGACTTGGCGACGCCCGCGCACATCGTCGAAGCGGCGAAAGCCGCCATGCGCGATGGCAAAACGGGAGCGACGCCGATCGCGGGCCTGCCCGAGCTGCGCGAGGCGATTGCCGCCAAGCTGCGTGCCGAAAATGGTCTCCCGGTTGAACGCGAAAACGTCATGGTCACGACGGGCGGGCAAGAAGGCTTGTACCTCGTCATGCAGACGCTGCTGGACCCCGGCGACGAAGTGCTAGTGCCCGACCCGCGCTACACCTCGTATGATGAGGCGATTGCCAGCGCGGGCGGCAAAATGGTGCTCGTGCCGACCACGCACGCAGACGCGTTCAATCTGCGTCCCGAAGCCATCGAAGCGGCCATCACGCCGAAAACCAAAGTCATTCTGATCATCACACCGAGCAACCCGACGAGCGGGATTGTCACCGAAGACCGCCTGCGGGCAATCGCTGAGATCGCCATCCGGCACAATCTGATCGTGATCTCGGATGAGATTTACGAGAAGTTCCTGTTCGATGGCTGGAAACACTTCAGCATCGGCTCGCTGCCCGGTATGGCCGAACGCACGATCACGCTCAACGGCTTCTCCAAGACCTATGCCATGACGGGTTTCCGCGTCGGGTACGCGGCTGCGCCGCTCAACTTCATTCAGGCGATGACGCGCGTCAAGGCGGCGACGACGGGCGCGGCGGCCTCGATCAGTCAATGGGCGGCGCTGGCCGCGCAAACGGGCACGCAGGAACCGATCCGCGAGTTTCACCGCATTTACGCCGAACGGCGCGCGCTGATGATGCAGGGCTTGACCGAACTTGGCCTCGACTACAGCGACCCGCGCGGCGCGTTCTTCCTGTGGACGAACAGTTCGTCGACAGGCATCCACGCGACTGAACTGGCGTATCTGCTGCTCAAAGAGGGGCGCGTGCTGATTTTCCCCGGCAATGCCTTCGGCGAAAACTGGGGCGGTTATCTGCGCATCAGCGTGCTGCAGTCGACCGATTTGCTGACGGAAGCGCTGGCGCGCATGCGACCGATCATTGACCGCTACCGGGCGCAGGGATGATGACTGCATGACACTCATCGAACTCCTTCAGTCGCTCGTTCGTATTCCCTCGCCCAATCCCCCGGGCGATACCCGGGCTATTGCCAGTTTTATCGCCGAAACGATGACCACGGCGGGCTGTCAGGTGCTGTGCGCCGCTCCCGAGACGAAACCGGAAGCGGTGAGCGTGATCGCGACGCTCGGCACGGGCGACCCAGTAATCATGCTGCACGCGCACATCGACACCGTGCCGATTGCCGCCGATGAGGCGGGCCAGTGGAGTGTCGATCCCTACGCGGCGGTCATCAAGGATGGGTGCTTGTACGGCAAAGGCAGCGTGGACGACAAAGCGCCGCTCGCCGCCATGATGCAGACAATTCTCAATGCGGCCGCGCGGGGCAACTTGCGCGGAACGCTCGTGCTCGTTGCCGCCGCGGAGGAAGAGGTTGGCGGGCAATTGGGCACACGCTGGTTGGCCGATAACGGCCATTTACCCATGTGCGATTTCATCGTCGTCGGCGAGCAAACGCATAACCGGGTGGCGACCGCGCACAAAGGCGTCATGCGGGCGACGGTGCGCACGACGGGCAAATCCGTCCATGCGACCAACCCGGATCGCGGCGTCAACGCGATCACAGCGATGGCGCGGGCGGTGTTGGCGCTGGAGGCGTATCACCACCGGTTGGCCGAGCGTGTGCATCCGCTGGTCGGCGTGCCGACTTGCAACATCGGCGTGATTCACGGCGGCAGCACCGCCAACGCCGTCCCCGACTCCTGTGCCGTCTATCTGGATCGGCGCATGATCCCGGGCGAAGATCCCGCCGCCGTGCAGCGTGAGATGCAGGCCGTGATCGACGCGGTCGAGGTCGCGCCCGCGCACCTCAGCATTGGCGATTTCCTCACCTCCAATTGGTTTGATTCAACTGTGAACAGCCCGCTCGCGCAGACATTTCTGGCGTGTGTGGGCGAAATTCTCGGGATTGACCCGCAGCCTATCGGCTATTTGCCGGGCAGCGACGCCAAGCACCTCACCGGGGTGACGCGCGGCGAAATGATTATCTTTGGCCCCGGCAGTTATGAAGTGGCGCACGCGTTTGACGAATATGTTGACCTCGCTGAACTTGAGCAGACGCAGCGCATTTTGCAGACCTTTATTGACCGGACACTGTTTCATGGATAATGCCCATGAGATTTGAAACCGTCATCACCAACGGGATGGTTGTCACCGAACGCGGGATCGAAGCCGTTGACATTGCTCTCAACGACGGTCAGATCGCAGCTTTGTTCTCACACGGCACGCCGTTTGAGAGCGCTGAAATCATTGATGCGGCGGGGCACTACGTCATCCCCGGCGCAATTGACATTCACTTCCACTGCCGTGCCCCGGCCTACCCGGAACGCGGCGATTTCGCCACCGAAACCCGGGCGGCGGCGGCGGGCGGCGTGACCACAATTTTCGAAATGCCGATCTCCAAGCCGTGCTGCGCGACGGGCGACATTTTCCGCGCGCGGAAAGCCCTAGGTGAGGCGAACGCCTACGTCAACTTTGCGCTGTATGGCGCGCCGGGTCTACTTGACCGGGACGAGATCGCCGACATGGTCGCGGAAGGCGCGATTGCCTGGAAGATCTTCATGACGGGCGCGCCCGCTGGCCGCAATGACGAGTTCGAAGGTCTGTGCCTGCCGAGCGTCGATGGGCTGTATCAGGCGATGAAGCTGGTCGCGGAGACCGGGTTGGTCTGCACCGTGCACCCCGAAGATAACGTGCTGCTGGAATGGCACACGGCGCAGCTCAAAGCGGCGAACCGCAATGACATTTTCGCGCACGGCGAATCACGCCCGCCGCACGTCGAAGCGCTGGCGATTGCGACGCTGCTCACGCTCAACGAGAGCATCGGCATGAATTTGCATATCGCCCATCTCAGTTCGAAAGAGGCGCTGGAAGTCTTCCGCCGCTTCAAGCGCACCGGGTCAACGGCCAGCGCGGAAACCTGCCCGCACTACCTGTTCTTCACCGAAGACGAACTGGGCCGCGTGGGGCCGTACGCCAAGATCAACCCGCCGCTGCGCAAGCAGGAAGATGTTGACGCGCTGTGGGGCGGTCTGGCCGATAACACCCTCATGGCCGTGACGACCGATCATTCGCCGTTCACCGTCGAAGAGAAGGAACGCGCGCGCACCGACATCTGGCGGACGCCGCCGGGTGCTCCGGGCGTCGAAGAGCTGGTGCTCGGCATGCTGGACGCCGCGCTGACCGGACGTCTGCCGCTCGAAAAAGCCGTGCGCCTGATCAGCACGAACGGCGCGAAACGTTTCGGCATTTACCCGCACAAGGGGACGATTGCCGTGGGCGCGGACGCTGATATTGTGCTGTATGACCCGCGTGAGACGACGACAATCTCGCAGGACATGTTGTTCTCGCAGGCGAAGGCGTGCGACAAGCTGTACGAGGGGCGGACGTTCCAGGGCAAGGTGCGCCGGACGATCGTCGGCGGCAAAACGGTGTTCGTCGATGGGCAGGTGATTGGCGAACCGGGGTGGGGCAAGTTTGTGCGTCCAGTGGCCGCGAACGTAGACAAAGGATTCTAGCCAATGCGCTATGATATGGATTTTGGGGAATACTTCCTCTACGACGACCTCACGCGGCATTTGCAGGGTCTCGCGGCGGCGTATCCTGAACTGAGCAACCTCGAATCGCTGGGCAAAAGCTGGCAGGGGCGCGACGTGTGGGCCATGACGCTCACGAACAGCGCCACTGGGAATCATGCCAGCAAGCCCGGGTTTTACATCGACGCGCACATCCACGCGGAAGAAGTCGCGACCAGCCACACCGCGTTGTACACGATCTGGTATCTGCTGAGCAATTACGGCAGCGATGCGCAGGTGACCTGGTTGCTCGACAACCTGACGTTCTACATCCTTCCGCGCATCAATCCGGACGGCGCGGAGATCAGCCTGACGACCGGGCATCACTGGTGCGGCAATGGGCGCTACCTGCCCGGCGATGAACAGACGCGCGGCCTGTGCCAGCAGGACATCAACGGGGATGGGCTGATCGTGCAGATGCGCGTCCCCGACCCGGCGGGTGAATGGAAGATCTCTCCGGACGACCCGCGCCTAATGATTCTGCGCGAACCGGGCGAAGTCGGCGGACAGTACTACCGTCTGTTCCGCGAAGGGCTGATCAAAGGTGATTGGGACGGCGTCAGCATCGAGATCGAAAAACCGCGCGACGGGAACATGAACCGCAATTTCCCGGCGGGCTGGATTTCCGGCAAGCTGCAATACGGCGCAGGTGAGTACGCGCTCGACGAACCGGAAGCGCTGGCGACGGCCAAGTTCATCCTCGACCACCCGAACATCACCGGGATGCAGTGTTACCACACGCACGGCGGTCTGCACCTGCGCCCATCGCTGGTCGCGCCGGACAGCACCATCCCGCGCTTCGACCTCGCTGTGTACAAGACGATTGGCGCAATGGCGACTTCGATCACGGGCTACCCGACGATCTCGGTCTACGAAGAGTTCACGCCCGACCCGAGCGAACCGCGCACCGGGTCGATCATGCAGTGGACGTATGACGAGATGGGCATCATCACGTTTTCGACCGAGCTGTGGAATCCTGAACTCGCGGCAGGTATCGCCGACCCAGCCAAGTATCAGGTGCGCGCGCGCTCGACGGAGGATGAACTCAAGCTGCTCCAGTACAACGACGAACATCTCGGCGGTAAAGGCTTTGTGCCGTGGCAGCCCTTCGATCACCCGCAGTTGGGGCCGATCGAGATCGGCGGTTGGACGCACATGTATACCTTCCGCAACCCACCGCCCCGCTCGTACGCGGTGACCGAAAAGGCGCGCGGCTTCCTGCACGAGACGATTCACAACAACTGCCTGTTCACGCTGCGGCATGCGGCGTGCGCGCCACTGCTGCGCCTCCAAAGTGTCGAAGCGCAGGCGTTGGGCGCAGATCTGTACAAGGTCACCGCCATCGTCAAGAACGAAGGCTACCTGCCCACGCACCTGACGCAGATGGCGCTCAAGAATCATTTTGCCGATGCGGTCGGCGTCACGCTGACGGGTGACGCCGAAGTAATCATGGGCGAACCAGAGCAGGATCTGGGGCATCTCGCCGGACGCGATGAGCGTAAAGCGCCGTGGTCGCCGTGGATGCGTCAATGGTCGCAGACCGCTAAGAAAGCCGAATGGCTGGTGCGCGCCCCGGCGGGCACGACAATCACGATCAATGCGGTGGCGCAGCGGGCGGGCACGCACAGCCGTGAGGTCACGCTGCAATGAAAGGCTTGAGCGAAAGTTTCTACCGCGGCAAAGTCGCTCAGATTCAGTCGTCGCTAGAGGTCGAGGGGCTGGATGGCGTACTGCTGCTCGACGTATATAACGTGATCTACGCGTCCGGCTTTTTCCACACGCCGAGCGAACGGCCGATGGGTCTGCTCATCCGCAAAAACGCGGATCCGGTGCTGCTCGTGCCGCTGCTCGAACAGGAGAACGCCGCGTCCACATGGATTGGCGACATCCGCACGTATTTCGAGTATCCGGGCGAAGAACACGCCGTCGAATGGATGATCCGCGAGTCTGGTTGTGCGCGGTTGGGGCTGGATCGCTTCCCGCAAGATCTGGATCGCGCGCTGCCCGCGGGCGTCATCCGTTCCCGACTGGTCGATAAACTGCGCTGGGTGAAAGATCCCGCCGAGATCGAACTGGTCGAACTGGCGGCGCGCTACGCCGACTATTGTCTGGAACAAGTGCGCGATCACTCGTCCGACATCATTCGCGGCGGCGGCACGGAACTCGATATCCTTGCCATGTGCCTGAAGAACACCCGCGCCAAGATGCAGGCCGAAGTTGGCGAAATCTTCAACTTGTACGGCGGATCGGTGGTTGGCACAGTGCACAGTGGGGAACGCGCGGCGCTCCCGCACGGCTCGCCGATGCATCGTCCGCCCCAGCGCGGCGAAACGCTGATCGCCGGGATTGGCGCGATGGTCGGCGGCTACCACGCGGAGAGCGGTGCGACCTTCATCGTCGGCGAACCGGTCGGCGACCAGATGCGCTGCCTGCGCGCCGCACGCGATTGCGACGCAGCGGGGGGCGATGCGCTGCGGGTGGGGAACACGTGCGCCCAGGTCAACACGGCGGCGCTCAACGTGCTCCGTGAATACGGCCTCAGCGACGCGATCCGGCATCGCATCGGTCATGGCATGGGCTTGCAGGGACACGAAGCCCCGTGGCTTGCCCCCGGCGATGAGACGCCGCTCGTCCCAAACATGGTCTTTTCCAACGAGCCGGGCATTTACCGCCCCGGTGTTGATGGGTATCGCACCATCAACACGATGATCGTCACCGATGGCGCGGCCAGCGTGCCGAGCCGCTTTTTAGCCGAAAATCCGCCGGAAACCCGGATACTGACGCTTTAAGAAAGGAACTCACTCATGCCTGAACCAGCAGCCTGGCGGTATCAGAAAATTATTCGACCCATGTTCGATTTGCCCGTGGTGCGCCGCGTGTTCGTCAACGCGCGCGTGCTGACAATGGTGGGCGATCAGGTGATCGAACACGGGTTTGTCGAAATCGAGAACGGCAAAATCAAGGCAGTCGGTGCAATGAGCGAGCTCGGCAGCACCGATGCCGAACAGATCGACTGCGCCGGAATGACGATCATGCCGGGCATGATCAACTCGCATGCTCACCTCGCGTGGGATGGCGTGCATGACCTCGCTCGCCAGTCGATGGACGACGCGGTCGAGATCAGCGCGTACAAGTCGGCGTCGAACATGCTTAAGAATCTGCGGGCGGGTGTCACGCTCGTGCGCGATCTCGGCATGAACAAGGCCAATTTCTTCGCCAAGCAGGCCATCGAACAGGGCATCTTCCCCGGCCCGCGTTTGTTGATCTGCGGTGAAGCGATCATCCAGACGGGTGGTCACACCTACTGGTGCTGCCGCGAAGCCAGCGGCGCGGATGAAATGCGCCGCGCGGTGCGCGAACAGGTGCGCGGCGGAGCCGACCTGATCAAGATCATGGCGTGCCACGATACGCTGGAATTCACGGACGCCGAACTGGAAGCGGTCATCGACGAATCGCACCGTAACGGCCTGCCGATCACGGCGCACGCCACCTACAACGAGTGCATCAACCGCGTCGCGCAGTTCGGCGTGGACTGCGTCGAACATGGCGGTTCGATGACCGACGACACGATTCAAATCCTGATCGACAAGAAAATCCCGATTGTGACGACCTTCGCGCCGCTCGTTATGCAGGCGAACGAAGAAGTGGCGCGCAAGTTCAACATCCCGGAATGGAAGATCGAAGAGCGCAAAAAGGCAGTCGCCAATCCGTCGCGGTACACGGGTTTGGTCAATGCTGCCAAAGCGGGCGTGCCGATTGCCTTTGGTACGGACGCGGGCAGCCCGGCGGTCGGTCACGAAATCGTCGCGCCGGAACTTAAGTTCATGGTCAAAATCGGCGTGGTGACGGATAATTATGCGGCACTGCGCAGCGCAACCATCGTCGCCGCTCGTATCAGCAAGCTCGACAGCAAGATCGGCACGCTGGAAGCGGGCAAAGACGCCGACCTGATCGTGATCGACGGCAACCCGCTGGCGGATCTCGACGCGCTGGAACGCGTGCAAGCGACCTACATTGCCGGCAAGCAGATGATCGGCGTCGGCGACTAACGCACACATAGGCGATTCATGCTCAAATTGCTGGCAGAGCGGCGCGGCACGCTCTGGTTTTTGCTGTATGGTTCGATTTTCCACATCGGCTTGTTCGGTATAGCCGATGTCATCCTCAACTTCTATTTCGTCAGCCTGGGCTACGACACGCAGACCATCAGCGCGCTGCAGTCGTTGTCCCGGCTGGCGGGCTTTGTGACCAGCGTCCCCATCAGCCTGATCGCCAATCGCATTGGCAGCCGCCGTACGATTGCGCTGGCCAACTACGGCATCCTGATCGCGATGCTGCTGCCGATCCTCGTGCCGCAGTTGGGAATTGTGGCTTTCAGCCGCTTCCTCCTCGGCTTCGTGTATGGCGCACAGCAGATCGCGTCGGCACCGCTGATGATGACGCTCGTCCCGAAGGACGAACGCACGCGCTTTTTCGCGTATAACAACGTGATGACGCTGACCGCGGCTTCGCTCGGCAACTTGATCGGCGGGCACATCCCCGCGTGGATCGACCCGCTGCAGCCGCAGTCGACGCACGCCTATGGCATCACACTGCTGATCGCGACCGTCATCACGGCGCTGTGCATCATCCCTTTCAGCTTGATCCGGACGGACGCGATCCCGGCGCGGCGCACGGCGCCGCTCTCGGGCACTGAGCAGCGGCGGACGTGGGGCTATCTCGCGTTTCTATCGCTGCCCATGCTGCTGTTCGGCTTCTCCGGCGGGCTGACCTTCCCGTTCTACAACCTGTTTTTCCGCAGGCAGTTCAACCTCTCCGACGACATGGTCGGGACGGTGATCAGCATTGGCTGGATGGGCATGGCGCTGATCCCGGCGTTCAATCCGTTCTGGGAGCGACAGTTCGGGCGGGCGCGGGCGTTGGCCATCACCATGACCGTCGCCGCGGTCGGTTTCTTCGTGCTCGGTTTGGCCGCGGCGCTGCCCTTGGCCGTGGGCGCGTTCTTCATCGGGATCGGTTTTCGCAACGTCAACCAGCCGCTCTACCAACCGCTTCTGCTGGACAGCCTGCCGACCGAATTACACAATAACGCCATCGGCGTGAGTATTTTGCTCTGGAACATCGGCTGGTTCACGGCGACCGCGCTGAGCGGCACGCTCCAAGTCACCATCGGCTACGGCGCGATCATGCAGCTCGTCGCCGTGACGGTGCTGCTGACCGGAATCGGCGTACTGGCAATTTTCCGCAAACCGCGCATGATCCCCTCCATGCAGTCGGCACTAGACTAAAGGACATGACCCCATGACGGGAGCAATCACAGGGATTTTCAACATTCTCGCGACGCCATTTGACGCGGCGCAAGCCGTCGATGTAGCGAGTCTGCGGCGGTTGGTCGAATTTCAGCTTGATAAAGGCGTGTACGGGCTGACGATTCTCGGCGTGCTCGGCGAAGCAGCCAAGCTGACCGTCGACGAGCGCCGCCTCGTCATGGAGACGGTGATGAGCACGGTCAACGGGCGCGTCCCGGTGGTGGTCGGCACGAGCCACGCCAAAATCGAGACGTGCATCGAACTCAGCCAGTCGGCGTTTGCCGCCGGGGCGAGCGGCGTGATGATCGCGCCGCCGCGCATGCCGGGTGCGAGCGACGACGACATCATCGCATTGTACAGCCGCGTCGCGGAGCAGGTCAGCGGGGCGATTGTCGTACAGGATTTCCCCCCTGTCAACGACGTGATCATGTCCGCGCCGATGCTGGCGCGCCTCGCGGAGACGATCCCGAACGCGCGCTATCTCAAGCTGGAAGACCCGCCGCTCATGGAGAAGATCGGCGCGATTCGCGCGCTGACCGACCAGTTCGAGATCTTCGGCGGCTTGGGCGGCATGTTCCTGCTGGAAGAACTACGGCGCGGTGCATCGGGTACGATGACCGGGTTCGCGTTCAGCGAAGTGCTGGTCGCGGTGTATGAGGCGTTCAAGGCAGGGCGCATGGCGGAGGCGGAAGCCATCTTCGACCGCTACCTGCCGCTCATTCGCTACGAGAATCAGCCGATCATCAACCTGACGATTCGCAAGGAAATGCTGTATCGCCGCGGCGCAATTGATAGTCCCGCGCTGCGCCCGCCGTTCGCGCCCGTCTCAGCGGGCACATTGGACGAAATCGGGTGGGTGTTTGCGCGTGTGGGCATTACCAACCCGACGCAGAAGATTGTGTTGTAGTGTAAGTTGTCAATAAACCTATGAGGTGATTAGCCCTCACCCCCAACCCCTCTCCCACGCAAGCGGGGAGAGGGGAGTCATTGCGAACGATGTTTGTTCCCCTCCCTGAATTCGGGGAGGGGTTGGGGGTGGGGTCAGAGCGGGCATGCAAGGAGTTGGATCATGGACTTAGGTCTCAAGGGGAAAGTGGCGCTGGTCTCCGGCGCGAGCAAAGGGCTGGGCTACGGTGTGGCGCGAGCGTTGGCGGCGGATGGCGCGCGCGTATCGATTTGCAGTCGCGATCAAGCGAGCGTCGACGCCGCGGTGCAGAAGCTGCGCGCGGAAAGTGGCGCGGAGGTGATCGGGTTTGCGGCGGATGTGGCGAAAGCCGCCGATGTGCAGGCGTGGATCGAGGGCTCTGTCGCGCAGTTGGGCCAGATTGACGCGCTGCTGGTCAACGCAGGTGGCCCACCCGCTGGTCTGTTCAAGGACATCATCGATGCACAGTGGCAGGGAGCGTTTGATCTGACCATCATGAGCGCCGTCCGCATGATCCGCACGGCGCTTCCGCACCTGAACGCGGGCGCGGCGATCCTCACCATCACCTCATCGTCGGTGCAGGAACCGATTGAGCGCTTGGTGCTTTCCACCTCCATGCGTATGGCAGTGGTCGGCATCGTCAAGACGCTGGCGGATGAACTGGCGGGCAGCGGCATTCGCGTCAACAACATCATTCCCGGTCGAATCGATACGGATCGCGTGGCGCAGCTCGACCAAGCGGCGGCGACGCGCGGTGGCATCACGTTTGAAGAAGCGCGGGCGCGCAGCCTGACCAAGATTCCGTTCGGTCGTCTCGGCTCGATTGACGAGTTCGGGAGCGCGGCGGCCTATCTGCTGTCACCCGCGGCGTCGTACATCACCGGGGCAAGCCTCCGCGTTGACGGCGGTATGATGCGGTCAGTGTAAAGAAGTGAACAGTTTACAGTGGTCAGTTCACAGTAAGGACAGGACGACGAGTTGGTTGGCTCACTTTTCTAAATTCGATAGGCATATACAACCGATGGAAGTTATGCCCCTGCGCGAGGAACGAGCCCCTATGGTGATCGTTTTAACTGTGAACTGTCAACTGTAGACTGACAACTCCAAAGGATAAACCATGACGGCGTACCAGACTTTTCTCACCCATATTGCCGAGTTGAGCGACATCCTCAACGCGATTTCGATCCTCAAATGGGACGCGCGCACGCAGATGCCGCCCGGCGGCGCGGAGACGCGCGGCTATCAATTGGCGACGCTGACACGCGTGGCACAGGAACACTTTGTCAGCGATCAGACGGCGCGCTTACTCGACGCGGCGGAGCGCGAACTCGCGGGCGCTGACCCAGACTCGTATCCCGTGCGCGCCGTACAGCAGACGCGCCAGTACTACGACATCATCCGGCGTATTCCGTTGGATCTCGTGAGCGACAAGGCCGCGCTTGAACCTGTCAGTGAGGGTGTGTGGGCAGAAGCAAAGCAGAACAACGACTTTGCCAGCTTCGCGCCGTACCTGCAAAAGCAGGTCGATTTAGCCAAGCGGCAGGCGGACGCGATCGGCTATCAGGCCCACCCGTTCGATGCGCTGGTCTTCGAGTACGAACCGAGCATGACCGCTGCCAAGCTGCGCACGCTGTTCGATGCGCTGAAGGCGGGCTTGCTGCCGCTGCTCGGCAAAATCGTTGCCAATGATAAGCCGTTGGAACGCGACCTGTGGCAGCACGAATACCCGACTGACAAGCAGAAGCTGTTCGCGCTGGAAGTCGCGCAGCAGTTCGGCTATGACCTGAACCGCGGTCGGCTCGATATCGCACCGCACCCGTTCGAGATTTCGTTCACGCGGCAGGATGTGCGCATCACCACGCGCTACAACAAGACGTATCTGCCGATGGCGCTGTATGGTACGCTGCACGAGACCGGGCACGCGCTCTATGAGCAGGGGGTTGATCCGGAACTGACGCGTACGCCGCTCACCATCGACTTCCTCGGCAAGTACCCGGTCGGCGGGACGAGCTACGGCGCGCACGAATCGCAGTCGCGCCTGTGGGAAAATCAAATTGGTCGCAGTCGCGAATTCTGGGAAGTGCATTTTGACCGCCTGCGCGAAATCTTCTCCGAGCAGATGGCGGGGGCGACGCCTGACCTGCTGTATCGGTCGGTCAACCGGGTGCGCCCCAGCCTGATCCGCGTGGAAGCCGACGAAGTCACCTACAACCTGCACATTATGCTGCGCGTGGAAATCGAACTCGGTTTGCTCGAAGGCAGCATTCAGGTCAAGGATTTGCCCGAAGTATGGAACGCCAAGATGCAGGAATATCTCGGCGTGACGCCGCCCAACGATGCGAAGGGTGTGCTGCAGGATATTCACTGGTCGGGCGGCGGCTTCGGCTCGTTCCCCGGCTACACCGTCGGCAATGTGATGTCGGCGCAGTTCCTCGCGGCAGCGCACCGGGATACGCCCGGCTTGGACGCGGCGTTGGCGAGCGGCAACTACCAGCCGCTGCTCGGTTGGCTAACCGAGAACATCTACCGCCACGGACGCGCATATTCGGCGAGCGAACTGCTTGTCCGCAGTACAGGTCACGACCTGACGGTTGAGCCGTATCTCGCCTATCTCACGGCCAAATTCACGGATTTATACAGCCTGTAATTGGTCGCCAAGTGTCGGTTTGGTGTGAGCCCTCATGCATGAGGGCTCACACGGGCTACGAGCGTCTACCCAACCATATAGGTAAAGGGGAATGGCAGTACTTCACAGCGATGGGGTGTCAGCCACCCCTGAATCTGGGGGAACTGGGACTCGACTAATGATACGGACTATGTTACACTCATTGAGCAATGTGGAAAAGAAAGACAGTTGAGTCTTCGCCACATCGGTGCTGTGGTTAGGCACCCATCATGCCTCAAAAGAGAAATCAGAACTGATTACTTCAAAAACCCTCTGTGTTCTCGGCAAGTACTGCGTAAGCTTCCTGCAATAACTGGATGTGTGTACAGTAGGCAATGGCAAAACCCAATTATTCAGGAGCGAATAACATGGCTAATCGTGTAACGGGTACAGTCAAGTGGTTTAACGGTGAAAAAGGCTACGGCTTCATCACCCCGGAAACCGGTGCGGATCTCTTCGTCCACTATTCGGAAATTCAGGGCAGCGGCTTCCGCTCGCTCGATGAAGGCGCCAAGGTGGAATTCGAAATCACCGATGGCAAGAAGGGCAAGCAGGCGAGCGCCGTCAAGGTCATTCGCTAACCACTTCTCTGCAAGTTACAACCGAGAACCCGCCTCCCCACTGGGAGGCGGGTTTTTATTTGCCTAGGCGACACTGGCTAGCATGTCGACGTTGAGCACGAGATGCACGCTTTCATCGTAGCGCGTGATCCCGGCGAGCAGGCGGCTAATGTTGGCTGGAACTTCCAGCTCATTGGGTAGGTTGACCACGTTATCCACTTCGTCGACCAGCACGGCGATCGGCGCGCCCCCATCCATGCGCAGAATGATCAGCGGGGTTGTCAGCTTGAGCGGCTGCTGGGTGTGACCGAGCAGCGGTCGCAGGTCGATGACCGTTACGGTTTGCCCGCGCACAGTGATCGCGCCGAGCTGGTGCGGCTCAGCTTCTGGCAGCGGCGTGATCGCGACCAGGGACACAACTTCGATCACATGCTCGACAGGCAGCGCATACCACTCGCGGCTCAGACGAAAACGTAAGCAAGCGAACATCCTCAGCGCCTTTCGCGGGTCAGCCCGCTAAAATATGCAGATAGATTAGAGCGTCCATCAGCGACTCAATGGCATACTCATCTTTGGTGATAAACGCGGACGCCCCGTACTCGATGCCGCGCGCTTTATCATCCTCATTGTCCGCGGACGTGAGCATGATGATCGGAATGTTGGCCGTTTCCGGGTCGCGCTTCAGGCGGCGGCAGACCTGAAAGCCATCCATCGTCGGCAGGTACAGGTCCAACAGCACTACGTCCGGTATCATGCCGGTGACAAGGCGTAAACCCTGTGGACCATCTTCCGCCACCATAACGCGCATATCGCGCTGCGTGAGATGCGCGGCAATTTGCAGCGCTTGCGTGTGACTATCTTCAATCAGGACAACCATGGGACTCGGTTGCTCAGACATACCAGATCAACTTTCTGCGATCGAAACGCCTTGTGCCAGGTTATTGAGCACGCGCGGAATCGACGTTAAGGGCAGCACATGCTGCGCGGCACCGTTATTGGCGGCTTCTTTGGGCATGCCATAGACGGCGCTCGTGGCCGCGTCCTGTGCGATGGTGACGGCGCCCTTGCGGCGCATATCCAGCAGACCCGTCGCGCCATCCGCGCCCATCCCGGTCAGCACCACGCCAATGGCCGAAGAACCGTAGCGTTCGGCGACACTGGCGAGCAGCACGTCACCGGAAGGCATGTGCGGATGCTGCGGCGTCGGCGTGAAGGCGATGCGCTTTTCCGCATCGAAGATCAGATGCTTGCCTGTGGGGGCGAACGTGACATGACCGGGGCGCAGTTTCTGCCCGGCGACCGCCAGCTCGACATGCAGTGGGGTGATGCGGTTCAGCCAGCTCACCAGCGATTCGAGGAAATCTTTGGCAATGTGCTGGACAATGACCACCGGCAGTTTGAAATCGGGCGCCAAGCCTTGCACGATTTCCGCGAGCGCCGCGGGGCCGCCCGTCGAGGCGACGATGGCGATGATCTCCGGCTGACTTTCGACGGTTTGCTGGAGCGTCGTCTGCATCGGCTGACCCGCCGCGTTGGTCTGCGGGCGGGTGATGTGATGGATGACGCGAACGCCCGCCAGCGCGCGTAGATTCGAAGTGATGCGCGCAGCCTGTTCTGGGAATTCCGGGTCCTGTGGGCCGACCGGCTTGGGCAGCAGCGACAGCGCGCCTTGCCGGATGGCGCGGAACGCCATTTCGGTCTCCTGACCTTCAATCGCGCCGCTCACCATGACGATGGGGGTGGGCGTTTGCGCCATGATGATCTTGGTCGCTTCCAATCCGTCCATGAACGGCATGACGATATCCATCAGGATGACATTCGGGCGGTGGGCGCGAGTCATTTCGACCGCCTGATGACCATTTTCAGCTTCGCCCACAATCTGCATGTCACTCTGACCCTGGACAATGTGGCGCATGAGCGCGCGTGAGGTGGGTGAGTCGTCGACAATGAGTACACGGATCACAGAGATTTTCCTTCTCTACGTTGGTTCACGGATTACAGCAGTTGATCGATGATGCCCAGCAGCTCGGTTTGATCAAAACCGCGCTTGACGATGTACGCATTTGCGCCCGCGACCATGCCTTCCTGCCGATCTTCATCGCGTTCGCGCGATGTCACGAGGATCACGGGCAGGTCCTGATACTGTGCGTCCGCCCGGATCGCCCGTGTCAGACCCAAACCGCTGAGGTTGGGCATTTCCACATCGCTGATGACGATCTTAATGTCTTCGTTCTCTTGCAGACGGTTCAGCGCTTCCTGCCCATCGGTCGCCGTGATGACGTCGTAACCCGCCGCTTCCAGAATGTTGCGTTCCAGCGTGCGCGTCGTGATCGAGTCGTCGACGACGAGTACTTGAATCGCGGGAAGTTCTGGCGCGTTCTTCGGGGTTACGGGCTGCGGCTTGAATTCGAAGCGCGCGCTGCGGTAGGCAGTCAGGAAATCGCCCGGGTTCAGCACGATCACGGGCTGACCGCTGGCCTGCAGGGCCACGCCCGAGACCATGGGCACGCGGCTGAGCGGATTGGGCAGCGGTTTGATCGCGAGTTCCATTTCCGTCAGTACATCGTCAACGGAGACGGCCAGCGTGCGGTCGCCCACAGCGATGATCAGCGCGAGCCGGTTTTGCTGCCCGTTGGCGACAGGCGTTTCGCTGCGGCGCAAGAGCTGCGCCAGCGAAACCAGCGGAATGGTCTTCTCACCAAACTGAATGGCCGAGCGGCCGCCGACCGATAGCACGTTTTCGATGGGCAGCAGTTTGTCGACGGCCAACAGCGGCAGCGCGTAGACTTCGTCGCTCACGCGCACCATCAGGTTGCGGGTGATGGCGAGCGAGGTCGGCACGCTCAGCGTGATGGTGGTGCCTTCGTTCGCGACCGTATTCACGCTCACGCGACCATGCAGGGTAGTCACGGCGTCGTTGACGACGTCGAGACCGACCCCGCGCCCGGATAGTTCGCTGACATTTTCAGCGGTGCTGACGCCCGCGGCAAAGGCCAGTCCGACCACGCTCTCACCGCTCGGCAGTTCGCCATAGCGCGCTTGATATGCGGCCTGAATGCGTCCGCTGTCAAAGCCGCGCCCGTCATCCGTGACGTGGATCCAGACTTCGCCGCCGCGCTGCTGCACGTACAGCCCGATGTAGCCTTCTTCATGCTTGCCGAGCGCGCGGCGCTGATCAGCGTCTTCGATGCCGTGGACGACGGCGTTGCCGAGCAGATGAATCAGCGGCGCTTTTAGCGTTTCGAGCACCTGCTTGTCGAGTTCAGTGTTTTCGCCGACGATTTCGAAGCGCACCTGCTTCCCGCTCTGCCGTGCGGTTTCGCGCACCGCACGTTCGAGGTGTAAGCGCTGCGAACTGAAGGGGATCATGCGCAGGCGGCGCACCTTATCCTGCAGGTTGTCGGTGAGAATACCGAGGTTGGCGCTGTCCCGCAGGTTCGACTGTTCGAGATGCTCGAACGAGTCAATCAGCAGCTGCATCAGGTCGGCGTGCGCGGTGTACATATCGAGCAGCACGGCGTTGTTCTGGCGCTTGAGCACCATCTTGATTTCCGTGGACGACTTCGCCCAACTGTCGAGCATGCGCCGGATGGCGCGAATATCGGCCTGCCGGGCAGAGGCGGCGCTGCGTGTCACCAGCATTTCACCCACTTCCGCCATGAGATCGTCGAGCTTGCGCAGCGAGACCCGGATCGTCTCGCGACCGGGATCACGCACCGGCGCATGGACGACGCTGGGCGCCGGTTCGACCTCGGCGGTCGTGCTGACCGGGGCGGGAACGGGGACTGGCGCAACTGGCGCAGGCGGCGGTTCCGGCGGCGGCAGGCTGACCGGCACTTCGGTCGTCAGAAACGCGGGCGGTGCTTCGACTTCGGGCAGGTTGGCGGGCGGCGGCGCCGGAGTCGCCGGGGCATCCGGCGGCGGCTGTCCGCCGATCTGAAAGAGCAGGTTGGCGAGCTCGGTGACGGAGGGCGTTTCGCCGTTCAGATGCGCCTTGAGCAAATCCAGCGCGTCATACAGCCGATCCGCGTCGGTCGGGTAGAGCTGAGCCTGATGATCACGGATGTTCTGGAACACCGTCTCCATCGCGTGGGCGAGCTTTTGCACCTCGTTGAGTGAGACGGCGCGCGCCGCTCCCTTGAGGCTGTGCGCGGCGCGGAAGGCCGATTGAATGGCCTCCTGCCGCTGTTCTGGAACATCTGACCGTTCGTACTGCAGCAGCGCGGCGTTGATCACGCGCAGATGGTCTTCGCTCTCTTCGCGAAACGTCTGCAGAAGCTGCTGCATAAGACTGTCATTATTTAGCGCAGGCATGGTTTTTCCCGCTTCGACTAGATATCGTAACGCTTGACCGCAGCTTCCAGACGATGCGCCATATCATTCAACTGGCGCATACTCTGCTCGGTTTGACGGGTGCTGGCGGCAGTTTGGGTGGCCGCCTGCTGAATCTGCGTCATGGCGGCGGCGAGTTGATCCATACCGTTGATCTGCTGGTTGGTGCTGGCCGCGATCTGCATGGCCGCCTGCGCCGCTTCTTCAATCGTGGTCGCCAGGTTGCGGATCGATTCACCCGCGTTCTGCGCCATCTTCATGCCGCTTTCTGCGCCCTTGCTGCCTTCCTCGGTGACCATGACGGCGGCGTTCGTCGCCTGCTGGATTTCGCTGAGAATGTGGCGCACATGCGAGGTCGCTTCGCGTGACTGTTCCGCTAGCTGCCGGACTTCCATCGCGACGACGGCGAAACCCTTGCCTTCTTCACCAGCCCGCGCCGCCTCAATGCTGGCGTTGAGCGCGAGCAGCTTGGACTGTTCAGCGAGCGCATTCACCGTGTCGATGATTTCGCCGATTTGCTGCGTGCGTTCCGACAGCATGAGGATGTTTTCGGCGATGTCGTGGACGCGCTGGCGCAGTGTTTCCATGCCTTGCAGCGTGTCGATGACCGCCTGTTCCCCGTTCCGCGAGACGAGCACGGAGCTTTGCGACGCCGTCGCCACAGTTTGCGCGCGGGTCGCGGTCTGTTGGACGGTGGCGCGTACTTCTTCAACGGTGGCGACCGTTTGCGTCACCGAGGCATCCTGTTCGGTCGCGGCGGCAGTTTGCTGCACGGTGGCCGCCTGAATTTGCACGACCGTCGAGGAGACGCCGGAGACGGTATCGCGAATTTGTTGGGCCATGTCGCGCAGGTTTTCGACCATCGTATTGAGGTTTTTCCCCATCCGCACGAGGTCGTCGTCCATGCCGCCGCCATTTAGGTTCAGGCGATTTTTCAAGTTGCCCTTGGCCACGGATTCGATGAAGCTGGTGTAGCCGGAAACCGTCGATTCGAGCCGTTCTTTGCTCTCCCGTTCCGTTTCGACCATCTGGCGCAGATTGTCAGTCATCTGGTTGAAGGCGGTCGCCAGCAGCCCGATTTCGCTCCGGTTGTTGACGTTGACTTGCACGTTGAGGTCGCCGCTGGCCACTCGGGTAGCCGACTGCGTGATGGCCGCGATGGGGCGGGCGATCGAATTAGCGATGGCGAAGCTGATGAGCAGGATGGCGATGATGACGATGATGGTCACAACGATGATGATGCCACCCAGATTGGTCACCGGGGCGAAGGCTTCACTGGTGTCAATTTCGGTGATGATGACCCAATTGGTGCCATCGATGAGGTGCCAGTTCCCAATCACCTGGTTGCCGGCGTAGTCGGTATATTGTCCACTGTTTTCCGATGAACCGGAAGTCGCCTGCTGGACGGCATACGTTTCGACGCGCTGTTGTTCGAAATTCGTCGTGACAAAGCGCGACGGCGTCCGCATCAGGTGGTCGTCAATCCCGATGAGATACGATTCACCGGTCGCGCCGAGCCCCGAGTAATTTGCCAGAATTTCGTTGACCGTCGTTACATTTACGCGTAAGGCGACGACGCCGATAGTCACCCCATTGACACCCTTAACGGGGGTGACGACGATGAATACCCGAGTCACACCGTCCACGCTGCGGACAATGTCACTGACGTTCGTTCCCAGAAGCCCGGCATCGAAATCGATATTCCCGACGTCATCCACATGCGTCCCGTCAGGGATGAGTTCCTGATTCGTCGAGACGACGATTAAGCCGCTGGAATTAATCAGGAAGGCTGCATCGACCCGATTGTACGTATTCACGGTCGCCAGCATGGCGGCGCGAGCGCCCTCAACGGCGGCATCGTAGACTGCACGGTTTTCTGGTTGACCCCGCAGACTCGCGATGACGTGCAGACCGACGTCGGTTACGCCCGCCTGCCCGCCGATGGAGGGATCCGCCGCCAGTGCTTCAGCGATGCGCCCGGTATCCTTGATCCATGTGTTGATTTGGTAGGCTTTGGCATTTCCCAGACTGTCGAGGGTGTTGACGATGCTGTCCTGCAGTGAATTCTGGGCGCTGATGAACGAGATTCCGCCCATGACCAGCAGAGGGACCAGCGCCAGGCCGAGGAACGCGACGACCAGTTGACCGCGGATGGATCGGAGAAACGAGAGCTTGTGTGTGTTCACGGTTTTCTTTCCTAAATGGTGCAGCTCGAATGACAGCGATTGAGCATTACGTGATGCAAACTGAGTGCTTGCGGACGACTACAGCGCAATTTCGGCATTGACGATGAGCGCTGGGTCGTCCACCAGCGCCTTGATATCGATGAGCACCACGCCATCGGCGAGGATGCCCAGTGCGTTTCGGATGTGATCGAGTTCCAGCGGCAGCGGACGAATGGTGTCGACGGCGTAGCTGCTCACGGATTCGGTCTGGTTAATCAGCAGGGCGACCTGTTCAGCGCCTGCCTCCAAGAGGAGCAGCTTGCCCCCTTCGGAGTAATCGCCAGCGGCGCCGTTCAAGAGCAGCGGCAGATCCAGCACGGTCACCAGATGGCCGCGCAGATTGGCGATACCCCGCACATAAGCAGGTGTGCACGGGATGGGCGTCACGGCGATGTTGTCGTGAATGGCGAGTAGACTGTCCATGTGTAAGGCGTAGCGTTCTGGCCCCACCTGAATCGTGAGCAGATTCCGCTCTTCGACCGGGCTGGCTGTTTGTCCCGTCTGCGCGAGCGCGCGGGCGCGCTCCTGCAAAACATCAAGTTCCTCAGTGGTGAAATGCCCGAACAGGGCATCGTGCCTTGATAGGTTGCTCATGGTTTATGCATTCCCCAACCGGTAAGCGAGCATTTCGCGCAGTGTGAGCGCGGTCATTTCTTTTTCACCCGGAATAGCCGTGCTGTCCGGCAGGCCTTCGAGCGCTTTGCTGGCGCGTCGCCAGAATGTCGTCGCCCGATGGATCGCGCCGCGCTGAGCCCAGAGTTCGCCCAGCCAGTAGTGCCCGAGCGCGAAACGGGGATCGCAGTACACCGCTTGCGCCAAGGCTTCCAACGCGCTGTCCATGTCGGACTGTGCGAGGACAAGCGCGCGGACAAAGTGGAACAGTGGGTTATAGCGCTGACTCTCTTCAACCTGTTCCAGCAGGCTGACCGCCGTGGGCCAGTCTTCGATATCGGCTGCGCGGCGCGCTTCGAGCACCAGCTTCTCGGACTCGGTCGGTTCGGTCGGCGTCGCTTTGAGCGGTGGCAGCATGCCCGTGCCGCGCGGCGTTAACGTCCCGGTCGCGGGCGGCGTCAACATTCCGGTGCCGCGGGGGCGAAGGGTCCCGGTCGCGGGCGGCGTCAGCGACCCGGTCTGGTGTGCTGACAGACTGCCTGTCCCGGAAGGAGTCAGCATCCCGGTGCCGCGGGGCGTCAAGGTGCCAGTGGCGGGTGGGGTGAGCATGCCCGTACCACGGGGCGTGAGCGTACCGGTGGCGGGTGGGGTCAACATGCCCGTACCGCGTGGACGCAGCGTGCCCGTCGCGGAGGGTGTCAGCATCCCGGTCGGGCGCGGCGGCAGCGGCGGCACTTCGACCGCATCGCGTTTGGGGATCAGCGGTTTCTCGGCGCTGGGCTTCTGGTAGATGATCGTGCCGTCGTAGTGACGCATATGGAAGGCGTCATAGACGTGGAGCTGCGGCTCGGAGTGCCCGACGAACAGCCAACCGTCGTCGCGCAGCGACCCGTACAACCGGTTAATCACCTCTTGAGTCTGCGCGTTATCAAAATAGATCGTCACATTGCGACACAGGACGATGTCATGATTGATGGTGTACGTGTCCAGACTCGGATACGAGCTTTCAATGAGATTGATCTGCTGAAAGCTGACCATCTGGCGCACCGATTGATCGAGGTGATAGAGCCCGTTTTTCTGTTGAAACCAGCGCCCTTGCACATGGATCGGAGTTTCGCCGCGGAACGACCCAGCACGGTACTGCCCGGCGGCGGCGGCTTCGAGCACGGCGTGATTGATGTCGGTCGCCAGAATGAACAGTGACCAATCGCGCCAATCGGGCAGGAGTTCACGGAGCAGAATGGCCAGTGAATACGGCTCTTCGCCCGTCGAACAGGCCGCGCTCCACAGCCGCAGGTAACGCTGACCCTGAGCGCGGCGCTGCGCGATGAGGCCGGGTAGGATCAGGTCGCGCAGGGCGTTGAATTGCGGTTGATTGCGGAAGAAGTAGGTTTCCCCGACGGTGATCTCCTGAATGATCTGCTGCCACAATGGCGAATTGAGACTTTGCTGGCTGAGCGTGTTGATTAGATCCGAGAGCGAGGTCGTCGTCAGGAGTTCGGTGATGAGGTTGTGGATCCGGTCGAGGCGGCTGTCTTTAAGCTGCGTTCCCGTCCGGCGTTCAATCATTGCAAGCAGCGGATTGAGTGCCATTGTCAGTCACTGTCGGGTGATAAATTAAAATCCCTCGAAAGCTATTCTGTTTCTCTAGCTTTTCTTAATTATATGAGGGGATCGCTACTTGATTCCGTAAGGTTATGACAATCGGCGATTTAATAGTTAAGCGTGACGGACGATCTGCATCCTCTCTTATCTCATTTGGCGGCACGGCTACGATTCGCTTGCTGGCAGTATATACAGCGCGCCAATCACCGTCATAAGCATTAATTGTAATAAAGTCGAGTAAATCAATATTATCGAGGGCTGCGCTTCGGATTGCGGCGGTAATCAATACTTGCGCTTCGCCAAATCGCTTATACACTGTTACGGATTTGGCCTGCCGCACTAACTTCTTGAGTTTGAGGACGCGATCATGACAACGACCATTGACGATCACACGGCCTATACGACCGCGCTTGAAGTTTGGCGCGCAGAACAAGAGGCGCGTCTGCGCTCGGAAACCGGGTGGCTGACGGTCGTTGGCCTGTGTTGGCTCGACGAGGGCGTGAACACGATCGGGAGTGATCCCAGCGGGGCGGTTGTTTTGCCTGAACGCTTGCCCGCGCAGCTCGGCGTGATCACGCTGACCGAGGGCACGGCGACACTGCACCTTACCGCGGACGCTGACGTGCTCGTTGATGGCGCTCCGTCCCGCGAGGCGGTGCTGCATTACGAAGGTGAACACATCACGCAGGTGCAGATTGACGGCGTGACCTTCTTCGTGATCAAGCGCGGTGAACGCCTGGCGCTGCGCGTACGCGATGTCGAAAGCACGGCGCGGCGTACCTTCGGTGGGCGGCAGTGGTTCCCGGTCGACCCGGCCTATCGGGTCGTCGGCACCTTCCACCCGCATCCCGACGGACGTCATATTGAAGTCGAGACGGTTATTGGCACGACGGTCATTTACCGGAATCCGGGCGTGGTCACGTTTGAATTGCAGGGGACTCCCCAGCAGCTCGAAGTCTTTGATGAAGGCGATGATCTGCTGTGGCTGGTGCTGCGCGATGGCACGAGCGGCAGTACGACCTACGGGGCCGCGCGTTTCCTCTATGCGCCCTGGCAGACCGACAACTCCGT
>JAYRZU010000058.1:0-9087 GCA_041916315.1 Anaerolineae bacterium | reverse complement strand
GCGGGGAGAGGGGAAATCGGGCTCCCCTCCCCGAATTCGGGGTGGGGTTGGGGGTGGGGTCGGTCAACGGCGCTTCTCTACGAAGCTTGACCTTGAACAATCACGTGAGCCATAACTGACGGTATTAAGCGTAGGGGCGCACAGCCGTGCGCCCCTACGTTCTTGCTATTCAGTGTGACCGACGGGTGGGTTATTCGCCCGTCATGCCGTTTTCAGCCGCCAGTTCCGCCGCCGAGGCCGCAGCCGTCGCCGCGTCACGGTCGCTTTCGAAGGAAGCGATCACGGTCGAGAAGCCGTTGCTGAAGTTGGGCGGGGCAACCGCGCCATGCGCCTGCGAACCGACAATGGCGTTGGTCGTCCAGTCTTCGTAGGCATCCTGGAAGTAAGCGTTGTACAGTTCGCTGTTGCCTATGTCGGCGGTCGTGTTGGCCGGCAGCGAGCCCTTGAGCGGGTTGAAGATGTCCTGCGCTTCAGCGGAACCGAGGAAGCTCAGCCACGCGTTGACGGCGGCGGGGTTCGGCGCACCAACGGGCAGACCGAAGGTGTCAGACAGCATGATGAACGTGCCATCGGTGCCGGGGGACGCGGCCCACGCGAAGCCCGTGCCGGGTTCCAGCGCGAGGTCGACGAGGAAGTAGCCCGCGGCCCAGTCGCCCATGATGTTGAACGCGGCGCTGCCTTCGGCGACGCGCTGCGAGGCATCCTGCCAGCTCAGGCCGTTGCGGTCAGCATTCGTGCAGTCGAGGATCTGGCCGAACTTTTCGAAGACGGCGACCACTTCGTCGCTGTCCCACGCCGTCGCGCCATTCCACAGACCGTTGTAGCCATCGACGCCCAGTTCACCGAGCGCGACGCTTTCCCAGAGGTGCGCCTGCGTCCAGTTTTCACCGACGGTCAGCGGGGTGACATCGGCAGCCTGCAGGGTGGGGCACGTCGTGCTCAGGAATTCATCCCACGTCGCCGGGACGGTGACGCCCCACGCTTCGAGGTTAGCGGGCACGTACCACATCACGTTCGAGCGGTGAATGTTCACGGGCACGCTGTAGATGTTGCCTTCCGCGTCGCTGATGAGGTCGAGCAGACCCTGCGGATACTGGTCCATCCAGCCATTGGCTTCGTACAGGTCATTGAGGGCTTCCATCTTGCCTTCAGCCACCCACACGGCGTTGAGTTCCTGACCAGCGTGCACCTGGAACGTGTCCGGCGGATCGCCACCGAGCATCCGGGTCTGGAGGACGGCGCGCGCATTGACGCCCGAACCACCGGCGACCGCCGCGTTGACGACGGTGACATCCGGATACATGGCGCTGAACTGAGCGATCAGCGCATCGAGACCGGCAGCTTCACCACCGCCCGTCCACCACGAGAAGATTTCGAGTTCGCCAGTGGGGGCTTCGTCCTGCGCGGACACGGCACCAAAAGCGAGGGCAACAATCAACAAAAGCGCGAAAAACTTTGTAAACTTCACGGTTGTTTCTCCTCACACAAAGCCTATTTCACCCTGAGTCTAGCACTCTGCTAAATCGGGATCAATCGAAGTGGGGGAAATCCCCTAATCAAACCTAGACAAGTTGCACAAATGCACGAGAGCGCAATTGGGGCGCCGTGAACAATTTGTGGTAGGGCGGCGGAATCAGCAGCATACCGCCCATCGACATTAGGTCGTAGCGTTCACGACAGACAGGAGATATACCCCCTGTCCGGTAGCAGGATCGATACGGCTTTCGGCCATCCAACCGGATCGTCCTTCCCAGTCAAGTACACGCCAATACATGATGTCGCCATCGCATACTGCACCTTCAGCAATTCGTACCAAATGGCCACGTGCATACCTTATTCCTGGTGCATCTATATCAGGTGCGTTTCGAAAAAAGATGTTGTTGGGTACACTGACAATCGCCATATCCCCGACTTGTAGGTTAGTACGCGGCGCATTAGAGACGCATTGCACCAGACGAGATTGATCAACAGGCGTTGGCTGTGTAGGTGGAATTGAACCTGCTTCGTCTAGAGGGGGGAAATCAATTACTGTAGTCTGGCAATCATATGCTTGTATAGAGAATGCTAGATCGACAGCTCCGTTCGGCGTTGTGGGAAAGTGAACACCTTGAAGCCAACCATTCGTCTCATTCATGCTAAAGGCAATATCACCAATGATCTCGTCCTGTTGAAGCCAGTTCGTCAACTGGCTGCCCGCAATATCCGCGCCTAAGCTAGCAGCAAAACCCACACCGGGATTCACAGTCGACCCTACTGCTCCAACGAGAAAACTCGCAATTGAATTCAGAAATTCCGCTGTGATTTCGCCAAATTCAGAAAAACTCTGGTCATCAACAATCGCAATCCATGCATATAACTCACTAGCGCCAGCGAGGTCAATAGCTGTGTGGAAACGGCCAAAATCTACCTGCGTTCCAACCATGACTGACAGAGGCATCACATTATAGTTGAACTGTGACAATGCATTCCCGTCGCTCAAGAAAATCAGCGCTTTCAACTCGTTGGTCGGCGTAATTGCCTCCATATTTAGATGGTGTATTTCTAAGCGCCGTAAACTGAGCACAAGTTGATCAGTGCAGTCAATCATGCCGTTTGCTGAAAATATTGGGTTTGACGTCGGAAGCGGATCAGGATTGGGTGACGGACCACCACAAGCCAGCGTAGCCACAGCTAGAGCTAAGATAACAATGAGTATATGCTTCATAGTTACCTCCATATCGTCACATTATCATCATATTCCTATTTATTAGTATTGCTTGCCCCCATAAATACGGGGTACAGAATGACATTTGTCATTAGCGGTCTTTACCACTATTTCATCGCCTAAACTCGAGGTATGGGCTGCTTGTAAATAGGGTTATTTTGACACGGTCTTGACTTCGAGCGGCGGCGAAGGCGTGCTAGAGTTGAGTCCAGAATTGATTCAACTGAGATCTGCGGCCGCATGAACATGTTTGATCGAAGCATCACCATCCAAGCGCCGCCCAGAGTCGCTCTGAAAGTCCTGCGGGCGGAACTGGCGACGGCCACCGAGAATCGGCGCAAGCATTTGCTGTTCCAGGCGCTGCCCGATGGGCTGTGGGCGGTCTACTACTGGCAGCCACAGGGTAAGCGAGCAACCTATCTACGCCTGATCATCACCCCGCTGGAGAATGTCAGCGCGTGGCTGAGCGAAGCGCCGAACCTGATTCGCGCGCTCGACGAGCTGAAGCTGCCGATCCCCGACGAGGCGAAAGAAGCGGGTTACGAGCAGCTTGACGCGATCACAGCGGCAGTGAAAGAGCAAAAGACCGCGGTCGAAGGCTGGCTGTATTACGTTCGGCAGCGCCTCCCGGTGATTGTCGCGATGGGAATCGCCGGGCTGGTCTTCGGTCCATCACTGCTGCGGCAGGTGACGAGTCAGCCGTATCAGGTGGCTGAATACACGCTGACACTGCCCGCCAACTGGCAAGCAGATGAGGCGGACACATGGATGTCGAGCTGCTGGACGGATCAGTATGTCGAGTGCAGCGTGCAATTCGCACGTCCGGGAACCAGCATACAAGTTTCCTTCAGCCGCCTGAATGTCGAGCACTTGATCATCTATTCACCGGAAAGCGCGTATGAATACTTCTGGCGGAGGCTGCACGAACGCGACCGGGATCTGCGCATTCTGGGCAGCTTGAGCCCCTTCCGCACCCTTCAGCTCGCTGGAGTCAACCGGGAGGGGATGCGTTACGTCCCGGTCGATAATCGGCGCAGTTTTCGGTTGTACGCGCTGGAGATCGACAGCTCACATTATGCGGTGCTCTATATCGAGGGCTTGGGCTACGAGCTAGACGCGCATGAGGCGGAGATCGCGCAGTTCGTCAACAGCATTCAGCTTACGCCGGAGGCAGCAAGCTAGGGGCAGTGGGGGAGTTATTTACCTCACCGAAACGAGGAGACGGGGAGCAGAGTCGTCAAGTCCCTCTCCTCTTTTCGGAGAGGGATTTAGGGTGAGGTATCTTTAAACAAGTTGGGATGCTAGCGCTACGGGATGCGCATACAGGGTTAAAGCATGTCGGATGAGCCTCGAAAACAACTGACCACCACCTCACGCGATCACTGGGACAAGCTCAAGCCGCTGGCGCGGGAAATGCGGCACGTCCCCACGACCGCCGAAGATCAGCTCTGGCAAGCCATTCGCGGTCGGCGACTGAACGGCGCGAAGTTTCGGCGTCAGCACGCGATTGACGCATTCATCGTCGATTTCGTGTGCATCGAACACCAGTTGATCATCGAAGTGGATGGCACGGTTCACGAAGAGCCGGATCAGCAGTTGTACGACGCGGAACGTCAAGCGCGGCTTGAAGGCTTGGGATTCCGCATGCTGCGTTTCACCAACGGAGAAATCGTGCGCTCGCTGCCCGGTGTGTTGGAAGTGATTGGCGAAGCGTTGAGTCAAGCCTCAGGGTAAAAGCGACCTCACCCCCCGGCCCCCTCACCGAAACGAGGAGACGGGGAGAAGATCAGCCTCACCCTAAATCCCTCTCCCAAGGGAGAGGGACTAGATGCGTGTCAAATCGGTTCGACGGCGGCTTCCGGTTGTTCGCGCCGGAAGGCCAGCTTGCGCGACCCGTAGGCGGTGATGAGCACGACGCCCGATAGGATGATCGCGGCGGCGATGATTTTGATCGCCGTGATCGGCTCGTTGGCCAGCGCCCACCCGAGGAACATGGCGATGATCGGGTTGACGTAGGCGTAGGTCGTGACTTTGGCCGGGGCGACATGCTTCATCAGATAGCCGAACGCGGTGAAGGTCACGACCGACGACATGATCGTCAGGTGCGCCATCGCGATCACCGAGGTCAGGGAAATCTGGGAAACGTTGAGCGTCGCCGCGTCGCCGGTGAAGATGCTCAAGCCCATGATCATCACGCCGCCCGTCAACAACTGCATCCCCGTCGAGATGAAGCCGTTTTCGGGCAGTGTCGCCGTCCGCGCGTAGAGCGCGCCCGCCGCCCACGCGCCCGCCGCCAGCACCGACATAATCGGCGCGAGGGGGTTGAGGTTCGCCACGGCGATATTCCCCGGGTTGACGAGCAGCAGCACACCGACAAAACCGATTAGCAGGCCGAGCACCGTGACCAGCGTGGGGCGCGTGCCGCGCACCCAGCTAAACGCGGCCATCCACATGGGCATGGTCGCCAACAGCACGGCATTGACGCCGCTCGGCAGGCCGTGCGCCTGCGCCCACACGATCATGCTGTTGTTGAACAGGAACATCAGCGCGCTGGCAATGGCCGCCGACCGCCAATAAACAAAACCGCGCAGCGAGCCGCCGCGGGCGAGGCCAATGGCCAGCAGCAGACCGCCCGCGATGAGAAAGCGGACACCGGTCATGAGGAACGGCGGAATGGTTTCGATGGCAAAGCGGATGCCGATGTAACTGGAGCCCCAGATCAGGTAAACCAACGCGAACGACGCGAGAATCAGCCAGCGGTTAGGCGCAGAGGTGGTAGTCATTCATCCCCAGAAGTGAGATTTGCGTGCAGAAAACGGTTTCATTCTATGCCCGTGTGCGCGCGCCACCAATAGACCAAATGTAGCCAACTTAACCAACCTCACCCCCAGCGCCTCTCCCAACGGAGAGGGGAGAAAGAGCGACCTCAGCCCCCGGCCCACTCTCCGAAAAGATTGAGGACGGGACACTTTTAATAATCGAGTCCTTGTAGGGACGCGCTTCTGCGCGTCCGTGGCCAGCGGACGGCCAGAAGGCCGTCCCTACAATGGGTCGTTTGAGGGAAGCGCGTCTCGAAATGTTAAAACTGTCCTGCCGTGAACCGAAAAGAGGAGAGGGGGAGACAAAGCAGCCTCACCCCCGATCGCTCTCCGAGAGGAGAGAGGAGAGAGCACCGATCCTCCGGACGATCATTTCGCAGGATTCCCGGAGCGATATCCCAAAAAGTTGCGATATTGGGATTCTTTTGGGATAAAACCGCGATTCCCACCCGGTTATCACAAATTCAATCAAAGAGTCCAAAAACCTTTACATTTCGGATTTCTAACTCAAAATTAGCTCACATGTTCGCAATTTCCGGTATACTGTTAGACCTGTGAATGTTGGAATGTTGTTACATGGGGGCCGATGATGGCATTCGATTATCAAGCCTTTAAGCGCGCGTGGCGCGAACGCTGTGCAGAAAACGGAATCGATCCGGTCGAAGGGGCGACCGCGTATCAGGTGGTCAACGCGCGGGCTCAGCAGCGGAACGCCGAACCGCGCTCGTGCTGGTGGGCGGAAGACGATGCCCTATGGCACTTCGCGCCGCCGTATCGCAGCGAAGTGGAAGAGGAGGCGTTGTGGCGCGTGTTCTACGCCGCGCGCGAACAGATCTACGTGCGGCGGGTGCGCGGTCAGCGGCGCTGTCTGCGTCCGCGCGTGCGTCAGCGCCCGCTGCGGGAATGACTTGGACGAAAATGCTTGACAGATTCGTGGTGGTGGTATGATGGTAATGCGAACGGAAGTTCTAATCAGCAACTAGCCGTTAGCGATTGGCATTTAGCTAACCTCACCCCGTTTCGCTGCGCTCAACCACCCCGCTCCCGAGGGAGAGGGGCGGCTCCAGAATTTCAGGAGCCATCTGTAGGGGCGAGGCTTGCCTCGCCCACCAACCTGCGGGAGGGGCAAGCCCCTCCCCTACATTTCGTCACCGTGGCTGTCGTCGCCGGAGCGTACTTGAGGCATAAGTCAAACAAGTGAAAGAGTATGTGAACGGGCGATGGGGATCGCCCGTTATGTTTGGAGGAGGTCGAGGGTGCGGAAACTCACGGAGCGGCAGATCGAACGGCGGCGGATGAGTCCCGGCGAAGTGATCGCGCGGTTGAGCGATCACGCGCGCGGGAGCATGAGCGACTTCCTGAGCATCGAAGTCGACGGCGCGGCGCGGATCGATTTGCAGAAGGCGGAACGGACGAACCGTCTGCATTTACTTCGGCGCGTGCGTTTGGGGGAAAAAAGCGTCGAGGTCGATTTGTATGACGCGCAATCCGCGCTGATCCAGTTGGGGCGGCATTACCGTCTCTTTGTGGATCGCGTGCAGACGGAAGACTGGCGGGCGAAGGCCGTCGAGGACATCAAGGCAGGGCGCGTGACGTATGAGGCGCTGGTCAGCGCGTTCGACGAGTCGCTGGCGGCGGAGTTGTTCGAGCAGGCGGGGTATCAGGAATCGGCGCAGCGGCGGGATGATTGAAAAGCAACCCCACCCCCGCCCCGAATTCAGAGAGGGAAAAGCAACCTCACCCCCAACCCCCTCTCCGAAACGAGGAGAGGGGAGACCGACCCCACCCCCGCCCCTCCCCGAATTCAGGGAGGGGAGAAAGATGAACCTCACCCTGCCGGTTGCGCCAGCAATCGAGCCATTGTAGGGACGCGCTTCTGCGCGTCCGGGGTCAGCGGACGGCCAGAAGGCCGTCCCTACAGACTATCGGCTAAGGGGAATTGGGTCGGAGTCAACCCGCAGGGGTGAGGCATAGATTGAATCAAGGGTAAGTCGAGGGGTCGCAGATGGATGACCAAGAAACACGAACTGCCCGAGTATCTGAACGAACGCGGGTATCTGTACCGCTTGCAGAAGGCGCGGGAGATCGCGGAGCGATCGGCGGGAAAGGATTGGCGGAGCGTCGCGCGGCGCGATCAACTGCCGCCGGACGGTGATTGGCGTTTGTGGCTGATCCTCGCGGGGCGCGGATTTGGGAAAACCCGAGCGATCACCGAGTGGGCGCTGGAACAGGCGCGGAAATATCCCAAATCACGCGGGGCGCTGGTCGCGGCGACCGCGGCGGACGCGCGCGACGTGTTGATCGAAGGGGAGAGCGGCATTCTGAACAGCGCGCCGCCCGACTTCCGACCGAAGTACAGCCCGTCGCGGCGGCGGCTGGAATTCCCGAACGGGAGCATCGCGACGCACTTCAGCGCCGATGAACCGAATCGGCTGCGCGGGCCGCAGTTTCACTGGGCGATCTGCGACGAGTTGGCGGCGTGGCGCTTCGAGGCAGCGTTCGACAATCTGCTGCTGGGCGTGCGGTTGGGCGTGGATCCGCGCATTGTGATTGCGACCACGCCGCGCCCCGTGCCGCTGATCCAGAAGCTGCTGGCCGATCCGGCGTGTGTGGTCACGCGCGGCTCGACGTACGAGAACGCGGCGCATCTCGCCCCGGCGTTTCTGGAGGCGATCCTCAGTCGTTACGCCGGGACGCGGCTCGGACGGCAGGAAATCGAGGGCGAGGTACTCGACGATGTGGCGGGCGCGCTGTGGCAAGCCGCATGGATCGATGGGGCGCGGGTGCAGGCGGCGCCGGAACTGCTGCGCGTGGTCGTGGCGGTTGACCCGGCGGTCACGGCGGGCAAAGGCTCGGATGAGACCGGGATTGTGGCGGCAGGCGCGGTGCTGATCGACGGCGAGGTGCATGGCTACATCCTCGGCGATCACTCGCTCAAGGCATCGCCGGAACGGTGGGCGCGGGCGGCGGTGGCGGCGTATGAACAGCACGCAGCCGAGCAGATCGTCGTGGAGGTCAACAACGGTGGCGAACTGGTCGAGCACACGATCCGCACGGTGGACGCGAGCGTCCCAACCACGCAGGTGCGGGCGTCACGCGGCAAGGTGCTGCGCGCCGAACCGATCGCGGCGCTGTATGAACAGGGCAAGGTGCATCATGTGGGGCGCTTCGACGCGCTGGAGGATCAGATGTGCCGCTGGACGGCGGACACGGGCAAATCGCCGGATCGGGTCGATGCGCTGGTATGGGCGCTGCACGATCTGCTGATCGCCAACGCGCCGATCAGCAAACCGGTGCGGTTGAAGCGCGGTTGGTAGGGAAAAGAGAAAGAGAAGAGAAAGGAAAAGACTCAACGCAAAGACGCGAAGACGCAACGGCGCAAAGAACTTAAACCGGAGAATCCGACCCCACCCCCGGCCCCTCCCCGAATTCAGGGAGGGGAGCCAACACGGTCGCCGTGCCACGCCGCTCCTCGCTGGCGTGGGAGAGGGGTGAGGAGCGTCTTTGCCTTGAGTCTGGGCAGTTTCTTGGGAGGTGGGGATGGGGTGGTTGGGATGGGGCAAG
>JAYRZU010000057.1:0-208943 GCA_041916315.1 Anaerolineae bacterium | reverse complement strand
CTGACGCACCTCAGGATACGGCGAACTATTGATGGCCTGTTCCAGTTCGCCCAGTTGCTCAGATGTCAGTCTGTACTCGAGTCGTTTGCCCATAGCTATATTCTATCTCGATGTTGGACGACATTCGACCTCTGGCTTAGATGATTATCTGAACACGCGCAAATTTCCTTGTAGGGGCGCACGACCGTGCGCCCCTACAAACCCACATTCGACTATTGAGCGGATACAAGCCCATAAGCAATGTCAGTTAGCGATCGGTCTCATTCGCGTCGCCCCTCCCGGAATTCGGGATGAGGTCAGCCGGGTGAGGTTGCTTACTGCCCCGGCTGCGCCAGCGTGACCGTTGGCGCGGGTGTGCCTGTCACGACAATGGTGCGGTTGTTGTTGACCAGCACCGCCGCGATCACATTGGCGATGATCAGCACGGCCAGCGCCAGCAGCAGCAACCGAATCACGCGCGGGTTGATGGCGGCGCGAGTGATCGCGGGTGGGCGTTCGGGTTTGGGCAGCGCGGCGCGGTTGATCGTGCGGGCGTTATCCAGCAGCCAGGTCTTCATCATCTCGGACGTGATGGCAATCGGGTTCGCGGTGATGAGTTCGCGGTATTCGAGGCCCCGCAGCGCCGCATTGATCGCGGTGGTGTCGAGGGGGTAGTCCGTTTCGACCAGCCACCCCTGCAGTGCCGCCGGGGTGAGCGGCGCGAGCGGATCATCGTACAGCGTGCCGCTGATCGCCGTGAGCGCGAGGCGTTCGTTCACCCCCAACCGATCCCACACGTTACGCAGTGACCCACGGAGTTCGGCATACAGCCGCGCGGCGATTTTGCGCACATCGTCCAGCGTGATCACGTTGAGGTCGGGCGCGTCGTACCAGCGGCGGAAGAACTCATAGCCGAAGCGCTGCGATAGCGTCGGTTCCCCACCCGTCTGGCGGTAAGCCGCGACCACGACTTCATCCGGCACAACGTAATAGCCGCTCGCCGGGGTCGTCAGCAACCACTTGACATCCGGCATCGGCAGATTACCTAAACGCAGCATGTGCTGATATGAGACGAGCGTCCGAAACTCGCTGATCTCGTCTTCAAATTCGGTATCCAGCGTGAAGACGAATTGTAGTTGGCGATACTTCTTGAGCAGCTCGACGAAGAAGTCGAGCAGATCGGCGGGGAGCGTCCCCGTCTTGATTTCCAGCAGCAGGCGGTCCGCGTCGTCGAACAGGAAGATCAGTTGGCGCGTGGGGCGAATCGTCGCGAAGATGTGCGGTAGAAACACCGTATCCAGCCACAAGCGCATGTCCGCGCCGGGTGCTTCGATCATCGACAGGCGGCTGAGTGTGAAGCCGCGTTCGACCAACACCGCCGTCACCGACTGCGCCAGATCCAGCAGCCACGCCGCTTCATTCGTAATCTCCAGCTCGCGCAGCGGGATGATCGGGCAGATGGCCGTCTCGTGGTGCAGCGCGGCGATGGCGTGGAGCAGGGCGGTCTTGCCGACTCCCTGCCGCCCCAGAAACAGAAAGGCGTGCTGGCGTCCCGGGTCCGAAGTCAAGCCGTACAGCCGCCCGAAGGCGTCTTGCCGTCCGGCAAACGGCGCGCCGCTCACGTCGCCGTCGAGGTGGTAGGGGTTGGTCGGAGAGTCGTTGTTCATAGGGTTGATTATAGCCATTTTTACAGATCCGGCATCCGTGTGGGCGGCGATCAGCGCGCGCTCGACTGAGCGTATTCCAGAATCGGTATTTTGCACATTTACCTCACCCCGAATTCGGGGAGGGGAGACAGATTTCCCCTTGCTCCGATTGCGTGGGTGAGGGGACGTGATTCGGCCTATACCCCCTCCCATCCAAAAAGTTCACCTCGTTTGCTCTTAGGGCAAAACTGCATCGAATATGAACAACTCTTGAACAGGTTGGCGTTATTGTCTGGCTACAAAACCTGAGCGCACGCCGCAGTGCATACCTGACGTGTGCGAACAACGCAAAGGGAAACAAACTTCATGGCAAAGACGACGTTCCTTCGCAAGTGCACCGCGATCCTGCTGATTCTGGTGGTGGCTGTCACCGTCTCGTCCGCAGCGGCGCAAGAGGGCGGAGCGCCTCCCGGTGGTGCGCCGCCCGGCGGTTCTGCCACTATTGAGACGGGGACCGGTGCCTACCTTCTGACGGATGGCGAAACTCTAGACGGCGGTACGTATACCTCGACGAACGATGACGAAAACGCCCTGCGGGCAGAGGGCGACGTGACCGCTACGCTCACCGATGTGATCGTTGAAAAGACGGGCGGCGCTGCCTCAAATAACGATGCCGCCAGTTTCTATGGTCTCAACGCGGCCATCCTCGCGCTGGATGGCGCGACTTTGACCATCAACGGCGGTTCAGTGACCGCGACCACCGAAGGCTCAACCGGCGTTTTTGCCTATGACGGCGCAACGATCTATATCGAGGATACGGAAATCAACGTGTCCGGTGGCAACGCAGGCGGCATCGAAGTTGCGGGCGGCGGCATCCTGTATGCCACCAATCTGACCGTCAACTCCACGGTGAAGGCTGCCATTCGCAGTGATCGCGGCGGCGGCACATTGGTCGTCGATGGCGGCACCTACACCACGAGTGGAAGCACGGGCGCGCCTGCCGTTTACAGTACCGCCGATATCACGGTCAGCAACGCCACCCTGATCTCCAACACCTCTGAGGCGGTGGTGGTCGAAGGCTTGAATTCGGTGACGATCATCGACAGCGACGTGAGTGGCAACATGAGCGGCACCTATGGTGACGACAGCGGCGAGCACATCCATAACGTGATGCTGTATCAGAGCATGTCCGGCGATGCGCAAGAGGGCACCAGCGTGTTCACCATGAGCGGCGGTACGCTGGTGTCGAACAATGGCGATATGTTCTACATCACCAACACGGACAGCGTGATCAACCTGACTGATGTCGATCTGACCCTCGCTGACGGCACTTACCTGCTCGTGGTTGCGGGGAATGACGGGGCGCGCGGTTGGGGAACCGTGGGCGCGAACGGCGGCACGCTGGCCTTCAACGCCTCCGCGCAAACGCTGACCGGGGACATCCTGATTGACTCGATTTCGCAGCTAACGCTGACGTTGACCGACGCCTCCGCTTACACCGGCGCGATCAATGCCGATGGGACAACCGCCGCGCTGCTGTCAGTCACCGTCGCTGACTCCAGCACATGGACGCTGACCGCGGACAGCTACATCACGGAGTTTAACGGCAGCCTGGACAATGTTGACCTGAATGGTTTCACACTCTATATCAACGGGGTCGCGGCGAGCTAACCGCCACGCCAGCCAACGAAGCTTACCGGAAAGGGGCGCGTCACAACGCGCCCCTTTCTCCGCGACCAACCCCAGCCAAATCGGCATGGTTCGCAGCGGGGCTGAGAGTGAGCTTTATCACCTCACGCTGCCCCTCTTTAGTCGGCGAATCGCTGGTGTATAATGCGCCCGTCTGAAGAAGGGGCTGCATTGTGAACGACAACATCTCTGCTGTAGCACTCGTCGGTATGCCGGGGTCGGGTAAATCGGTGTGCGCGGCGCATTTCCAACACCGCGGATTCTATCAGTTCCGCTTCGGTCAAATCGTCGTTGATGAGGTGGCGCGGCGCGGGTGGCCGCTCACGCCGGAGAACGAACGGGTTGTGCGCGAACAGTTTCGCGCGGAAGAAGGCATGGCGGCGATCGCGCGGCGCGCGCTGCCGTACTTGCAGGACGCGCTCACGCGGCATACCACCGTTGTCATGGATGGGCTGTACAGTTTCAGTGAGTACAAAATGCTCCGCGAAGTCTTTGGCGCGAACATGGTGCTGATCGCCATCGTGTGCGAGCGCGCGCTGCGCTATCAGCGTCTGGCGACGCGCGCCGAACGTCCGCTCACCGCTGCGGAAGCCGAACGCCGCGATCATCTGGAGATCGAAAACCTCGAAAAGGGCGGTTCCATTGCCATTGCCGATTACACACTGCTCAACAACGGTACTTCGGAGGAGCTGATCGCCGGGGTCGATGCCCTGATCGCCCGTCTGGGGATCATGCCCTAAATCTTTGACAATGACGGCGCGGCTTTCTATACTCGCGTTGGAATCCTGTTTGCCTCTCGCGGAGTGTAGAGCGTTGCGCCGACTGCTTGTCCTCCTCATCACGTTGATCCTGACCGCGGGCAGCGCGACGGCTCAAACGGTAATGCCGCAGCCGGGCGATCCTCCCAACGCCGCGCTCATCAGCATCTCCGAGCCGGATGCTTCCGGCGAGGTCACGATTCAAGGCGTGACCGGCGCGATTTTCCCCAATGCCAACGTCATCATTCGCAATCTGTATACGCAGGAAACCGTCAGCGCGCGCACGGGCGTAACCGGGAGTTTTGGCGCGCGGATTCACGCCGATGGCAACACGCCCTTCTGGATCAGCCCGACCGTGCAGACGGTGACCGAAGCCCATCGTGACCAGCTCGGTTCGCTGCCCGGCGGCGCGGGCGTAATCATCTATGGCGCGTACCCGACGACCGACGCGCCGACGCCGCTGCCGATCACTGCGTTGGCGGTGGACGGTGAGGGGGCCGATTGGTCGCGCTTTACGGCGGTTGCCTTGGCGACCGGCGTCTCCGCACTGCGCAACACGAACTCGCTCTATACCCTGATCACCGCGTTCCCCGAAAACTACGCGCGCCTTGAGGTGCGCTTCACCGTTGATACCGTCACCTATGGGGTGACGCTCGACCCGCGGCAGGTGCAGCCTGCGGCGCTGGAACGCATCAACCCGTCGGTGCGCGCGCTCGGCCCCTTGGCGGTCGCCGCCCGGCAGGCCAGCGCCATCGAACTGCGCATTCCGTTCACCTTCACACCGCGCTCCGACAACGTGCGCCTCGAGTCGATCAGCTTTTATGATGACGCGGGGGCGACGCTGCTGGATGTGCCGGTGGGTCAGGCGTTGGAACGCCGTGATGAAATCGACGGCGTATTCCGTCCGCAGGGTGTGCTCGGCGGTGCGCGTTTCACGCTCGGTGGGACGCTTGCGCGCGGCGCGGCGACATGGATGGCGGTCGGACGCGCTGAATCGGTCGAACTGACGCCGGGGCAAACGCTCCGTCTCGAACTCGATGTACGTTTGCAAGCCGCGGATGTCCCTGCCGATCTGCAAATGATCGGCACGTTGGCTCTTCAGCCCGTGGCGCTCGATCAGGGCGGGACGGTGCGCGTGATCAGCGATGCGCGGACGAATAACGGCTGGTCGTCAGTCCGCACGGCGAGCGGTCTCGCCATCGACAACCTCAGCGCCAGCGTGCCGCTCGGCGAAGCGGTCGCCGAACCGTATCAACTGGTACGCGAGGATGCGCATCTGCTGTTCCCGCTCGATTTTGCGCTCACCCTGCCCGCCGACCTCACGCCGGGGCTGTACGTGCCCGTGTTCCGCGGGTTTGCGCAAAGCCCGGATGGCACCCGCGTCAGTTGGAATGCGAACGGTCTGTTCGGCACGGGCGCGGGCGACTTTCCTGACGACAGCCTCACACGCCTGCCGCTTGTGGTCAACGTGGGCGCGGTGAGCAGCGCGCATCTGCTGTGGACGCTGTTCATGGACGACCCGAGCGACGGCAGCCGCGGCGTGTTAGCCGATGAAGATCGCAGCCATGCGGCGCTCTCCAACCGCACGCGCTTCAACAGCCGCACGTATATTCTGCCGCCGGGCACGTACTCGCTCGAACCGTCGCTGCTCAACCAGATGGCAAACCTGTACACGTATACGGGCGAGCCGCTCGTCCCCTTCAAGTTCCCGAGCGGGTCGCTGACAGTGAGCGTAACGCGCCCGGATCGCTCGGTGGATGATCTTGGCACGCAGCCCATCCTCCAGAGCAGCATTTCGTCAACCGCCTTTGACGAGCGGACGCGCTTTGGCGCGCAGGCGCCCGTCGATATCTACAGTCTGACCACGCTCAACCCGGCGCTGACTGACTACGTCTTCGACCAGTACGGCGATTATCAGATCAGCTTGACGGGAGAACTTGAAGACCTGTGGGGCAATCACTACACGGGCGGCGGCACCTACCGCGTGACCATCGCCGAACCGCTCGACCTGACGCCGGGCGTTGTCCCCGGCACACCGTTTGAAGTTGGCGACGCCTTCAACCCCGGCCTGATCATCGCGCCGGGGGTCTCCGCCGATGTCGACGTCCGGTTGCGTATTTTCCCACTGACCGGACAGAGCCGACCTGAGTATCGGCTGGATGGCCGTACCAACCGTTTCGGGACTTTCCAACCCCCGGGCGAAAGCTATCGCTTTGACACACCCGGCGAATACCTCGTCGATTATGAAGCGCGCTTCCGCGACCGGCAGGGGCGTCTGTGGGCGGCCAGCTTTCGCAGCGCGGGGGTGATCGCCTCGGCACAGCCCAGTGTGATTCTGCATGGCGAACGCGGTCTGCCTGATCAACCAGCGGAACTGCGCCCAGCGTGGTTTGAGCTGCCGCAGTATTCGAGTGTGCTTGGCGTGGAAGCAGCGGAAGCCCAGTTGAACATGCCGTATTTCAGCGGCGACAGCGCGTTGATCGGCGACGACGACTTCGCCGGGCTGCAGCTCGCGCTGCGCGTGCAGGATCTCGATGGCGCGTATCAGAACGCCTTATTGAATGCTTTCCCGAACGCTGTTTCGGCGCAGAACATGCCGCTCACGCAGTTGGCGGCGGAAGACGAACTGCCGATTATCGGCTTGAGCGCGCCCGATTCGGCCTACGCCTATCTGAGCGCGGTGCGCCCGGGCATCACCGTGCGCCAGTTGGTCATCGGCGATCAGGGAACTGCCACTGGACTCCCGCTGTACTGGGACTCCGACGACCCGCATAACCAGCAGATTGGCGCGGGCAGCGCTGGCGAACTCCCCGGCGACTACATTTTCCTGTTCGGCGGCGTGATTTTGCGCGAAGCCGAGGTGAGCACCGCTGCGATCTATGGCGCGGTCGCCACGGTGATCGCGGATGAGCGCGACTCCGCCACGGTGCCGCCCGGACGCCGCCCGATCCTCGTGCTGCCCGATGCCAGCTATGACATGCTTGTCTACCCGACCGCGCTGCGCCCGGGGGCGATCATCGTCGAGGGCGAAACCGTGAGCATGGGCGGGCAGGTTGCGCCCACGCTGCCCGCGGATGTGGCGATCACGGTGACCGCGCCGAGCGGACGCCAATTCGAGTACATGGCGACGGCCAACGCGGTCGGCTATTTCTACTTGCCCGATGCGGCCTTCACCGCGGACGAGATCGGCGTTTGGACGGCGACCATCAGCGCGAGCTATGGCGGCGCGACTTCGGTCGGCATCATCGACCCGATCAGCGGGGGCGTGGTCGGCGCGGACGGCGGCAGCTTCGCCTTCTACGTCGTGCCGCGTAATGTTGAACTGCTGCCGTGGAACACCAACCTGCAGGACACGCCCATCCCGGTCGCCATTCAGTACAACTTCAATTTTGTGTTCCCCGATGATTGGACGGACATTCGCGTCTTCGAAACGCTGACCATGCCCGGCCATATCCTCGAAGATGGTGAACTGCGCATTTCCGGGCGCAGCTTCACGTATACGCTCAACCCGTCCCGCTTGACCGCCGCCTTCCCGAATCTTGAAAATGACGCGAACACGCGCGGCGTATGGGCGAGCGATGCGCGTGTGCTGACGTTCGTCGTGCTCGGCACGAACGGCGCGGGGCAGCCGGATATGCAGGTCCGCCAATTCACGATTCTCCATGACCGCTTGGTCAGCTTTGAGTAAGTGCCTGAGGAAACCGACCCCATGAAACCAGCTTTTCTCAGCTACTTCTCGCACCATCGCTACTCGTTGCTCGGCGGCGGCTTGATGCTGCTCGCGCTCATCATGATTGCGTCGGCGTTTGTCGCGCCGGAGCACACGCTCGCGCAGACTGGAGCGACGCCCACGCCCCTGCCGCTCTACGCGCTGCCGGATGCCCGGGCCAACCGCGCCTTCGTGAGCAGCAGTATCGCGCTGGCGACGGACGGGCGGACGCTCGTTGCCGCCAACCTGATCAACAATACGGCGACTATCAGCGTGCCGACCTTCGGTCAAATCGTCGCGGAAATTCCGGTCGGGCGTGATCCGCGCTCAGCCGCCATCACTGCTGATGATTCCCGCGCGCTGATCACCAATCGCGTCGATGGCACGCTCTCGGTCATCAATATGGCGGAGGCCATTGTCACAGCGACCATTCCGCTGGGCGCGGGTACGCTGCCTTATGCCGTGGTCACCGATAACAATGCGACCGCCTACGTGTCGCTCATGGGCAGCAGTCAAGTCGCGCGCGTCGATGTCGTCAATGGGCGCGTGCTGGCGGCGCTCGACGTGCCCGCTGCGCCCGCTGGCCTCACGCTGTGGGGCGACTTCCTGTACGTCACGCATTTTTGGAGCGGCGAACTCACGCTGATCTACGTGCCGACGTGGAGCATCGTCCGGACGATCACTACAGGTGCGGATGTCGGCGTGTTTCAGTCGATTGAGCTCGATATCACGCGCGGCTTCGGCTACCTGCCGCAAACGCGCCTGAATGCGCAGAACCGCACGCCGACCTATGACACGCTCGCCTTCCCAGTCGTCAATGTGGTCGATCTGCGCTCGTTGAGCATGCTCTCCGGCCAGCAAATCCCGCTGGATGTGGCGGATCGCCCGGTAAACATGCCGTTTGCCGCCGCCGTCGATCGTTTCAACCAGCGAATCTACGTGATCAATGCGGGCAGCGACGATCTCTCGGTTATCGACCTGACGACCGGACGGGCGCGCGCCAACCTCCCTCTGGAAGCGAACCCGCGCGGCGTGCTGCTCAACCGCGATAACACCCGTTTGTACGTCCACAGCGCGCTCGAAGGCACCATCACGACCATCACCACGTCCGATTTGCAGATCGAAGACGTGATGCCCATCGTCAACCTGACCACGCCGATTGACCAGCTCATTGGCGCGCAGTTGTTCCACTCGGCGGTCGATCCGCGCCTCGCCAGCGATCATCAGATTAGCTGCGCCACCTGCCACTTTGATGGCCTGTCTGATGGTCGCGTGTGGCTCGGTTTTGCGGACGGCCCGCGCAACACGCCCGTGCTCTACGCGCTGCCGGAGACGGTGCCGTATACGTGGTCGGGCACATGGGATGAACTGGCGGACGTCGAACTCAAGATCCGCGGATTGCAGGCGGGCGCGGGGTTGCTGGAGGGCGAGGTTGTGACTACCGATCCGCTCAATCTGGCGCACGCGGGGCTGTCGCTCGATCTCGACACGTTGACCCAGTATCTCGCGACTCTCAACGCGCCGCGCTCCCCCCTTCCGGTCGACGAGGCGCAGTTCAACCGCGGGGCAGAAATTTTCGCTGCGCAGGGCTGTGCCGAATGTCATGTGGGCAGTGCGGGGACGAACCTGCAAGCCTACGATGTCGGCACGGGCGCATCACCGCTCGAAACGCACGGCCCGGCCTTTGACACGCCGACCCTGCGCTGGTTGTGGCTTAGCGCGCCTTATTTCCATGACGGTGCGGCGGCGACGCTGCGTCAGGTGTTCGAACTGCCCGGTCGCCACCAGTTGATCTTCACCGTCGCCCCGGCGGATATCGACGCGCTGGTCTACTACCTGCAGCGGTTACCGCGCTGAAATGGCCGACTCCAATCGACCGCATTGATCGCCGTTGCAGCCCATAGACATGATAACAAAGCATTTGCAACACGCGAGAAGGCCTGAGTAGGTACGAGCGGAAGCTGCTCTCGAAATGCCGATCCGTTTGGCTGGTTTCGTGGTCCGACGACTCTAATTTCACCTTTAGACAATTTACAATTTAACGCTTGCTAAATCTCCCGTGCCGCGCTATATTATTGATGATGTGTATCATAAATATTGCGGCAAACAGAGGTGTCGATGAGCGCGAGTGCCGCCATGCAGGAGTATCTGGCAGAGGCGTACCGCATTGCCTACTATCAGGGCGAGAACCCGTATATTTCCACGTCCGCGCTGGCGACCGCGTTAGGGCATTCCGCCCCGGCGATTACGCGCATGGTGCAGCGGCTTAAAGAAGCGGGATACGTCGAACATGAGCCGTATCGCGGGATTTCGCTCACCACCGCGGGTGAGCGCGAAGCCCTGATGAACATCCGCCGGCATCGACTGGTGGAAGTATTTCTCGTCAAGGTGATGGGCTTTGGTTGGCATGAAGTCCACGATCAGGCGGACGAACTTGGCGAAGTGGTCAGCGACACGGTGGTCGCGCGCATGGAACACATGGCGGACTTCCCGCGCCGCTGCCCGCACGGTGAACCGATCCCGACCGCGGAAGGGCACATGCCGCGCGTGGTCGATTTCCCACTCAGCGAAGCGCCCGTTGATGTCGATTATGTCATCAGCCGGGTGAATACCCACGCTGCCGAAATGCTCGCCTATATCGGGCAGATCGGGCTGCTGCCCGGCACGCGCTTCCGCTTGCTCAGCCGCGCGCCCTTCAATGGCCCGCTGCAGCTCGCCATCGGCGATGTGAAGCAGGTGATCGGGCATGAACTCGCAGGTGTGCTCCGCGTGTGTCACCCCGATCAGTTCGATTTGCGCTAACCGCCGTTAGGGCTGCGTCGTGGCTTCGGCGGTCGCTTCCGGCGCATTCTGGGCCGCTTCGATGACCGCCGTCAGCACATCGTAGGCTGGCGCGCCCTGATCATAGGTGACCCCGTCGTAGACAACCGGTTCCGGTTCACCCTCACCATAGCGGATCAACACTGCGGGTGTGCCGCTGATCGCGTTGTCACGCCCGAACTGCACGTCCGTCTGCCACTGCATCGCCGTGGGTAGGCAGGTCGCCATCGCGTCAAAGTCGAGGTTCAGTGCTTCGATGGCGCGGAAGGGCACCAGACTGTCATACAAGCCCGTTTCCGCATAGTGATAGTACAGCGCATGTGCCTGCCAGAACGTGCCCGCCTGCGCGTTATCCGCGCATTCCGCCAGCGCGCCCATCACCGCCGTGAGCTGACCGCCCGCCGTCGGGAAAATGCGGAATTCGAACTTGGCCTGTCCGGTCGCCACATAGTCGAGGATGAACTGATCCATCGCCGGGTGATAGTCGACGCAGTGCGGGCACACCCAGTCCGCGAATTCGATGACCGTGATCGGCGCATCCGGATCGCCGAGGACATACGCGCCATCGGCGGTGCGCGACTGCGGCAGATCGGCGTACGCCAGTGTGTCGGCGACCAGTGCGGCGGGCGCATCGGTGATCGGTTCGGTCAGCAGTTGGAATGTGCCGACCGTATCGTCCGCGCCGCGCGCGCGCACGCGGTAGGTGCCGCTCTCGGTGACCTGATGCAGCAAATACGTGGAATTCTGCCCGGCTTCGGTGCTGGCATGCGCGACAATGCCGCCCGACGGCGCATACACGAACAGCAGCGGCGACAGTCCGTCCGCGCCTTGAATCACGGCCAGCAGGCTCGTCCCGGCTTCGAGATCGAGTTCATATTCCAAAAACTTGGCTTCCGCGGTGATTTCTCCCTGCTGCACCTCTTGGGCGAAGGCGGGAAGGGCAAACAGCAAACAACTGACGACCAGCGTCAGGATCAACAAACGGCGCAGCATAGACTAAGCTCCTCTTTGATTTTGCGAGGATTATAGCGGGGAAATACGCAAACCGGGCACACCATTCCGTATGTCCGGTTTGCTGATATGGAGAGTTTGCTTAGAGCCTCGTTTCCGCGTAGGGGCGCACGGCCGTGCGCCCTTGCAGTTCGAGATTTGCGATAGAGCGGTTAGCTGCTAACCAACCTCACGGCTTCCACACAATCGGCTGGAGGTCGATGTCGATCAGATCTGGCGGCAGGAGCACCATGGGCGGCAGGTCGTCGCACAGTGACGGCACCATCTCGATCACATCGCTGCTGTTGGCCCAACCGTAGATGGCATTGCCCGCCCCATCGTAGCGTACGTGATACCAGCGGGTTCCTTGTGCATCCGTGGCGGCGAACGCGGCCTCCACGCGACCGGGGCCGGGCAGGAAAGCCACGACTTCCAGCGGGTTGCTCAGATAATCCTTGAACAGATAGAGGCCGGGGCCGTTGTCCGGGATGAGTGCTTCACACTGACTGTAATCCGTCGGCTTATACACGGGCAGACTTGCGCAGCCGCCGGAAGTGACCACATCATCGCTGTCGATCCACGCGCCGCCGACGTTGTACCACAAATGCTCATTTGCGTCGTGTTCGATGCCAACGGCGACATACACTGCCCCGGCATGCCCACCGGCGTACAAACCCGCGCCATCATGCGACGGAGCCGCCCACAAACCCGCGCCATCGCCGACCGTGGTGAGCACGCAGTCATCCGTCGACGGCGGTTCGGGGAGGAGGGGCAGGTCGTCGCAGTTACTCGGGTTGACCAGAGACACGCTGGTGCTGATCACCCAACCCTGGAAGGCTGACAGGTAATACCACTTCACGGCGTTACTATCGTAGTCCTCGGCGTTGACCAGCGGCGACAGCCCCGCGGCAAGGCTGCCAATCACCGTGGAGTCGCTGGCCGGTTTTTCAAACAGATCAACGGCTGATCCCAACCAGAGTTGGCAGTCGCCCACGTCGTCATAGTGTAGTGGCAATGTGCCACACCCACCTGAACCCTGCACCTCTGCGCTGTCCACCCAGCGGCCGCCAAGGGCGTACCAGAGATGATTGCTGCTATCCATCCCGTAACCGCTGGGTTCGATCAGCGTGCCCGACGGCAGAATGCTGGCGATCAGCGCTGGGTCGTGCACGGGGGCATAATAGATCGTCATGGTTTGACCGGGCAGCGTCGTTAGTACGCAGGTGGCGAAGAGATCCGCTAGTGACGGTTCGTCGACGGTGATCTGGTCAATCGGGCTGAACACGCGGAGGAAGGTCTCGTTGTTAAAGGTGCAGTTGCCCGCTGTGGTCACATCGATGCCGCGCAGCCAGCCGGGCGCCACCTGATACCAGAGATCGCCGCGCTCATCGGTATGGACATTGGCAGCGGGGAGATACGCGCCGTGCGGCAGGGTTTCGACCTGCGCGGCGTCGGGCAGCGCTTCGCTGAACACAGTCGCGCCCGCTTCGGCGGTCACAATGAGCACGCATACCGTTTGATCGGCACGCGGCGGTGTGTTCGGCGGCGCGCCGAGGTTAGCGCAGTCACCATGCGCGACGGTCACCGCGCCGGAGACCCAACCCAAGCCTTGAAGTCGACCCTCACCAAAGCCGAGCGCACCATACCACGGCGTGTTGCTCGCGTCGAACAGCACATACAGCGGCGCAAACTGTTCGCCGGGGCGCAGCGCATCGATCACATTGGCGCGGCTGCGGTCGTCGGGGACGCCGTCGCGCACGTTCACATTCTCTGACCCGCGATTTGCCACCAGACAGCGGTCGTCGACCCACCACACGAAGACGGGCTGCTGCGCGCGTTCCGGCTGCGGCGTTCCCGCGGGCTGTTCGGCGCCTTGATCGGTCGGGCAGCCTTCGGTGAAGCCCGTCCCTGGCTGATCCGGGCAGCGATCAACGAAGTCCTGCACGCCGTCGCCGTCGCGGTCGGCCACGGGGCCAGAGACGGGCGTGGCCGTCGCCAGCGGGCAGCCGCGATTCTCGCGCGGACCAGCCACGTCGGGGCACTGGTCGGCGATGTTGGGCAGACCGTCGCCGTCGCGGTCGTCTGGGTTGACCCGTTGGGCGAAACCACCCGTCGCCAGCGTCAGCAGGGTCAGCAGTGCCACCATAAGGATGATGATTCGATAGGATCGCATGAGATAGTCTCCGATACTATGACATATCTCCATTGTGAAAACGGATCGTCTAGAGATCGTGTATTTCGGAGGTTGTTGGCGGGCTGCTAGCGGATTTTACGAAATGCGGAAATGTGGTTGCTTTGGTATGAGGCAGGCTGGAAGCGGTGAAATCCGCTGCCGACTCTCGTCAGTCGGCAGCGGTCGAGAGTCTGAGATGTTTAGCTGACGATACCCGTGGGCAGCGGTGTCCCGTTTTGCGGCGCTTGCCAGCTCGGCTGCATCGTGTCTTTGCGCACCCAGAGGAACTGACAGGCGAGAACGACCTTATAGTAGGTTTCGCTGGCATCCTGACCGACGACGATGTAGGTGCCGGGGTTCAAGACCACGCCGGGAGCCAAATTATCGGGAGCATAGTAGGCTTGCGCGCCCAACGGTGCTTCACCGACGACCGATCCGCTCGGAACATCGAGGGTGCAGGTACCAGCGCTGTTGGTCGTTGTCGGGCCATTATACAGAATGTTGCCCGTGTCGCAGCCATCGACCACCAGTGTCCACGCATACAGCACGGTCCCGACCGGGCGCTCCAGCGTGAAATCGAGCCGCATCGTTTGCCCCGCCGGGATCGGATACGTGCCGGGGTTCGGAACCGCGCCGTAACTGAAATTATTGTAAATATTCCATCCCGACAGGCCATTCAACGAGATCGAAGCCTGCTCATTCATGTAAACGAGGCTGTTGACCGTTACCACTGTGCGGACGAAGTAGGTGCCGCCATCGAGGTTGCTGCGTTGTACAGTCATACCGAAGCCGCCTGAAGTACAGCTTGGGGTATCGACGCTGATGACCTGAAAGGTCTCGCCGACCGCGAAAACGGGGACAGCCAAACTCAATGCGAGGACGAACAAGAGAAAGAACATGAGGAAATGCGATTTTTTGCTCATAGGCCCCTTCCATACAAGGAATCGAAGCTGTGTACTCTCTTCACTATATGCAGATTGAAAATAGGGGTCATTAGACCAAAGTCTGGAAAAAGTCTGAGATGCTCGTCCATGATATGCCGTGGATTTTGCTTGACGCGCTAGAACAAATGTGCTTGAATAGAGGTCTATTTCAGAGGGAGAACCTGATGATGGTCATGCAAGCCGATGCGATTGTGGACATTCCCGCCGAGCGCGTCAAATTCTTCGGCACCACGGGCAAAATGCTGCTCCCCAGCCCGGCAACCCTCAAAGCCGCCATTCAGACTATTCCCACAGGGCAGCTTCTGACGACCGAGCGACTGCGCCAGCGTCTCGCCGCGCAGTTCCACGTCGAAGCGGTCTGTCCCGTGACCACCCGCCGCAGCCTCAAAGCGCTGGCGCAGACCGACGACAGCCCGTACTGGCGCGTCATCAACGCGGACGGCGGCTTGAACGCCGATTTCCCGGGCGGCGTGAGCGCCCAGGCTGATCACCTGCGGTCTGAGGGCGTGACCATTGACGTGAGCGGCAAGAAGCCGAAGGTCAGCGCTTACCAGACGTATTTGCTGCGCTAGAGTCGGAGGACACAATGGCGAAGAAACAGCCAAGCGTGGATGACTTCATGGCCGCCCTGATGCACCCGTTCAAAGCGGAAGTGCAGGCGCTGCGAGACATCATCAAAGGTGTGGATCCGCGCATCACCGAGCAGATCAAGTGGAACGCGCCGAGCTACCGCTTCACCGACTACCTCTGCACCTTCCACCTGCACGCGACGCAGCACGTACATCTCGTCTTCCACAACCCGGCGATTGCCAGCATCCCCAGCCCGATTTTGGAAGGCGATTACGCGGATCGGCGCATGGCCTATTTCACGAGCATGGACGATGTGCACGCCAAACGCGCGGCACTCGAACATGTCATCCGGTCACTGATGGAGCGGATGGATCAGGCGAAGTAGGGACGCGCTTGATCGCGTTCAGACGTACAAGTAGAGGAGTCGTAAGATGAGAACGGTTATTTACGCAATCAATACGTCGCTGGATGGTTTTATTGAAGATCAGGCGGGAAGTATTGGCTGGTCTGAGCCATCGGAAGAACTCCATCGCTACTTCAATGATTTGGAACTCGAGATCGATGTCCATTTATATGGCCGGCGGATGTACGAAACCATGGTCGTCTACTGGCCAACAGCAGATGCCAATCCCGCTGCTCCCGACTATGAAGTTGAATACGCTCGCCGCTGGCAGCAAGCCGCCAATGTGGTCTTTTCGCGCACCTTGGAGCAGGTGCGTGAGCAAGATCGCTTGGTACGCGACAATGTCGCCGAGGAGATTCGGCGCCTAAAAGCCCAGCCCGGTAAGGCCATGATCGTCGGTGGGCCAAGTCTAGCGGCCAGCTTAATGCAACTCGACCTGATCGATGAAGTTCGACAGATTATTCATCCGGTCATCCTGGGCGGCGGTAAGCCGATGTTTCCGAGTTTGGATCATCTGCTCCGTTTACGGCTCATAGACACCCGCCAGTTCGAGAACGGGGTGGTCATACTCAGATACCAGCGTATAGAGCCGCGGGGGTAACTTTCGATTATACCCGCGCCCATATCTTGCGATGATTGGCGGCACGTCCGCCGAACTCTGCAGGCGCACATAGATTTCTAAGGCCAATCTCCGTTAGAATGGGGGTGATGTGGAAACGAGTTAGTTGGAGTGAGGCAGACCGTGACGGCTAAAGACCTACTCACAGAAATTGAACGTTTACCCCTCGATGAGCGGCTTTACCTGTTAGAGGCGCTGACGCATAACATTCGCGAGTCCATCCAGAGCACTTCGCTGAGTAGGGTACTTGGTATGCTAAAGGGAGATGGGGAAATTCCGACAGATGAGCAGGTCAAACAAGATTACCTTGACTATCTGGACGAGAAGTACGCATGATCCGTGCGCTCATCGATACCGACGTTATCCTCGATGTTCTATTGGCGCGTCCTGAATTTGTCGCTGATGCTGCTGCGATTTGGTTAGCGCATGAAAAGCACGAGTTTGAGGGCTACATCTCGGCAATCACGCCCGTGAATGTCTACTATTTGGCACGCAAGGCCAAAGGAGCAGATAACGCACGGCAAGCCATTCGCGAACTTCTCGACCAATGGCGCGTCTCTCCCATTGATCACGGGGTTTTGGAACATGCGCTCGCCTCGCAATTCAGCGATTTCGAGGACGCGGTGCAACACAGCAGTGCGGCAAATAGGTCTATTGAGTACATTGTCACCCGCAACGGCGCTGATTATAAACAAGCCACCCTCAAAGTGGTGAGCCCCGCTGAATTCCTGATGCTGCTTGTCAGTTCAAACTAGTCATCAGGTGGAGCTGATGGAGAGCAAAATCTCAATCTGTCGCTCTACCGACATGGTCTAAAGCAGAGCGACAAATTCCTCGATGGTTAGTCCGGCTTGTCGGATGATTGATCGCAGTGTTCCGCGATCGAGTTCTGCATGGTTCGGGACGACGACCATTGCGTAGGGGTTATCTTTTTGCAGAACAATGTGACGTCCTGTTTGGCGCATGACGACAAATCCGGCGCGCTGCAAGGCTTTGATGCATTGTGAGCCGGAGATGACAGGCAGTTTCATACGGTAGCAACTTCAATAGCGGGGTAATCCTCAGGGATCGGTTTGCCTTGCTCTCGCAAAACATCCTCATAAAGCTCAATCGCCTCTTTGATGTTGTGCATGGCTTCATCCCGTGTCTGACCCTGCGAAATACAGCCGGGTAAGCTCGGAACTTCTGCCACGAAATAGCCGTCTTCGCCGGGATAAATCAATACCTGACGCATAGCCGCTCCTCACAACCTCAAACATCTCACATTGTAGTGGAAATTCGCGCAGACTACACCCGCGCCCATGTTTTGCGGTGATCGGCGGCGCGCTCGCGCACAGCGGCGATCTGCTCGGCGGTGACGGGCTGCTCGAACGAGCGGAAGCCGGATAATCGGAAACCGTGCCGATCCGCGATTTCCCCGATCTCCAGCGCCTGCGCCACGGTGATATCCTTGCCGATGGTGTAATCCTCGTAGCGCTGCTCCAACGCCAGCGCCATCGTCTCCGCCATGCAGGCGTAGGCGTGGCGCGGCGGAAACCCGAAGTCGAAGTGAAAATCGGGCTGGCCGGGGATTTCGATCATCCCGCCTTCGATCACCAGCACATCATCGCGTTCGGCGGCGACGCGCTTAGACACGTCGCGCGGGCGAGCGACATCGCACACCACCGCGCCGGGTTTCAGGTGCTGCGGTTGAATTACTTCGTGGACGGCGCTCGTCACGGTGAGGATCAGATCAGCGTCGTAGATGGCATCCATCGACGTGCTGATCGCCACATCGGCGGCTTTGCCCGCGCACAAGTCGCGCAGTTCTTCGAGTGGTTCAATGCGCCGCCCGACGAGGATCAGTTTGGCGCTTTCGCCTGCCAGCATTTCGGCACACGTCTTGCCAATCGCCCCGGTCGCGCCGACGACCGCGACGGTCGACTCGCGCATGGGGATGTCCATGACGCGTGCGGCTTCGCGGATTGCTTCCACGGCCATCGTGATCGTGTAGCTGTCACCCGTCGTGACCGGGATGTTCAGGCGGTCGGCGATGGTCTTGCCCGCATCCCCGACGACCGAGGTATACGCGCCGAGGCCGAGAATCTTCGCGCCGAGCTCTTCGGCCATGTGGCCGCAGGCGACGATCTTGTCGTAGACCATATTGACGGGCAGCGACATCATCGTCGGCGGGGTGTACGGCGCGGCGATCAACCAGCCTTTGAGTTCGCGTCCCGTCGAAACGGAGCGGATGCCGTTGATTTCCGAAAGGTAAACGGGCGGAAAGAACCGGGAGAAGAAGTTAATCTGCCCCTCGGTGAGGATTTTGCCCAACAGCGGAAATTTTCTAGCGACGTCTTTCTTGATCTGGATCGGGTGGATGATAAACGCGAACGTGTCGTCTACCACGAATCTCCCCATTCTTCTTCGGGCGCGGTTTCATTCGGGCGCGGGTAATGGCGTTTGTGATTGGTGCTGACGCCGAGGAAATGATGGTCGCTCTCTTCGTACGTGACGCTGCGGCCAATGACGCGGCGCTGTGGTGAGGCCACCATGACCACATCGGATTCGATCATGCGTCCGGGGAACAGCACCATGCCCGAGCCGATGCGGCAGTTGTGACCGACCGCGCTCCCGAGCACGACTTGTCCCACGTCCATGAGATCGCCGTCGATGTTGACGGCGCGGATGGGCTTTTGTTCCAGCAGGTTGAAATCGGTGAAAGTGCTGCCCGCGCCGACAAAGCTGTTCCGCCCGATGACGCACATCTGCAGGCAGGTGTTCTGCGCGATGATGGTGTTTTCCATGACGGCGGTCAGGTAGAGTGCAGCGCGGAACGGCAAGAAGCAGCCGTTGCCAATCGTGGACATCATCAGCACGCAGCCATCGTCAATCGTGACGTTGTCGCCGATGGTGCAGTTGTCAATCATCACGCCGGGGCCAATATTGCAGTTGTCGCCAATGTAAGCCGGCCCGGTGATCACGGCGGTCGGGTGAATATTCGTGCCTTTGCCGATCTTCACCACTTCGGAGGTAGAAAGGAGCTGCTTCTGCTCCATGATCGCCTTCCACAGCAGCTTGAGCGTGTAGAAGTTGTGCGTCTTGACGAAGCGATCAAAGCGGCTGCCACGCCCGAACATCCCGTAAATGATGCCAGCGAAGTACACATGCACCCAGCTTTCAATCGACACGATAGCGCGGGCGGGGCCGTAGTGTGTCAGGTTGCCCTGTTCCATCGTCATGAAGTCGGGCACGCTGTAGAAGCCCATCTCTTCGGCGTCGCTGGGGACGACAATCGGGCGCACATCCGACGTGTAGTCGGCGGGGAAATACCACAAGTCCGCCAGATAAATCGCTTTGCCGTCCGCATCGACCGTCTGCTCAAACCCGCGGGTGAGCGGGAGCGTGTACGTGCGGAAAGCGGGGTCGTCTGCATAGATCGCGGCGCGGCACGCCTGCTTCGATTGCAAGGCGGCGCGCATGAAATAGTCGAGGAATTCGTCGTCAAACCACAGGCTGTCGCGGTAGACGATGGCCGGGCCGCGCACCGCGCCTAAGTCGCGCCGTCCCGTCAGTGTGCCGCCCAAATCCGGCGCGCCTTTGAAGTAGCGCACGAACATGTCCTCATGGTGAATCTTGAGGTTCTTGATGCCAATCGTCAGCAGGCTGGCAGGTTGGTTGAACGGGGGAACGTGACGCGTATCCTCAATCACATAACGGCGCATTGTTTAGCTTTCAGCCATTGTATAAAAATTCGCGTACTGTCGAATGAAAACGTTCTGTTTCGTCCATCATCGGAAAGTGCCCCGACGCATCAAACATTTCGACCCGGCTGCTCGGCAGCGAGTCTTTCAAGACCTTGCCTTGCCCCGAATCGACGATCAAATCTTTGCGCCCGTAAATGCCGAGCACGGGCATTTGCAGTTCACTCACGCGTGGGCGCAAATCGGTGGCGCGCAGCGTGCCGATACTCTCAAAAAACGGTGTCGCGTTGATCTTGGCGACGTCAGTGGTCAGCATATTGCCGAGCGTGCGCCCGTCTTTCGCCAGCATATAGGAATAGGCGCGCAGAAAGGGCTTGAAGCCCTTTTGAAATGCATCATAAAGGATGGGCGTCGTTTGCCCCAAACCGACCCACCCGCGGTAGCTGGCCAGCTTGAGCAGGGGACTCAGCGAGTTGCCCTGAATCGGCGAGCCGATCACGATGACTTTGACGACTTTTTCCGGTTGGCGGATGGCGACGCTGAGGGAGACGGTGCCGCCCATCGAATGCCCGACGAGCGGGGCGCGGACGATGCCCATGCGATCCATGAACGAATCGACCATGAGCGAGAAGTTGTTGACCGAAAACTCTTCGGCTTGCGCGCCCGAATCGCCAAAGCCGAAAAAGTCGAGCGCATACAACCGAAATTCTTTACCGAGCACTTCAATGGTGTTACGCCAGAGCGCCCATGAATTCATCCACCCATGCAGCAGGAGCACCGGTCGCCCCCGCCCATAGGCTTCATAATGGACAATGCCCTGTTCAGTGACCAGACTTGCCACAATGTTATCCTCTACGTTCTGAGGTACGGGGAATTAGCTCTCCATCTCCTCAAGAATCGAGTAGAGTAGTTCGAGCAGAACCGTTTTGACGCTTTCCTTGTCGCGCGCGACGCAGGGCAGCAGTTTGACGCCGTCTTCGATGCGCAGCGCAATGCGCAGATCGTCCGTGTTCCACGCTTCGCCTTGATCTTGCTTGTTGGCGGCCACGACATACGGCGTGGGCGCGTAGGCGCGGAAGGTTTCGAGGATGCTCTTCGCTTCGCGGAACGTCTCTGGCTTGGTGCTGTCCACCATCACCACAAAGCCGAGCATGCCTTCCGCGAGAATTTCCCACATGAAGTCGAACCGGCGCTGACCGGGTGTCCCGAACAGGTAGAGCACGAGGTCGTCGTCCACGGTGATACGCCCGAAGTCCATAGCGACCGTCGTCGATTCTTTAACCATACGCTCTGCGTCTGACGTAATTCCTCGTTCGGTGGTCACCACGTCGATCTCGCTGATCGACCGAATGAACTCCGTTTTGCCGGAGCTAAACGGGCCCGTAATCACCATCTTGACTGTTTGCATAGCTATATCCGCTCTTCCAGAATTGATCGCTGGTAAAGTTAGATGGATCGAATCTTGTCGATCAGCTTGTTAATGACCGGTTTTTGAACGGGAGGTGCCTTACGCGCGGGCGTCTGGGCTTTACCGCTCGCGTTGGCCGCCACCATCTCGGTGATCGCCGGGCGCACGACTTCGACCAAGCCAGCTTGTTCCAGCCCATACACAATCCGCCGGATTTCGATTTCCGACATATTGTTGGCTTTAGCAATTTGCCGGATGGTGTTCTTGGGATTCACGAATGACACCACGCGCCATTCTTCCACACTCAGGTGAATGCCCTTGAATTTCTCACGCGGGTTATCGGGGAACTTGAGCGCCATATCGAGGTTGGGCAGGTGCGAATTCAACTGCTCGATCTCTTTGATGCGGCGCGCCCCCTCGATGATCACATTTTCGAGGTCAATCGGCACAAGGATGCGGTCGCTGGGGGGCAGGGAGTTGTCCTCAAAGCGGAACGGCCCTTCAGACCAGCCCAGGAGGTTATAGACGACATCCAACGTGTGCTGCTGAATGCTGCTGACGATGTCGCGCTGTGTCACATAGTTAGCGTTGATGAGCAGCAGCGCCAGCGCCTTATCGGTCGTGTTACGCGCGCGTTCTTTGATGATGCGCGCCTGTTCGTCCGTCAGTTTGCCCGCTTTGTTGAGAACCGACACCAGATTGCCATCTTGCCCGCCGAGGGAAGCGAGAATGAGCTTGCCGATCTTAAACGAAACGCGCGCCCGTTCTTTACCCGCGGACATTTTGTCACCGCCAACTGCGTCTTTCTCGCCGGTTTTGATGCCCTCATAAATGGTGAGGGTCCCGGTTTTGCCCGCGAGATTGATCAAATTCAGCAGTTGTGTTGTACTAAAGTCGCGTAGATTGCCTTGCAGCGGCATAAATGCCCCCTACTTCTGATGTCGTTGGCAAAACGGACGATTGCCGTCAATATACATGATGTTACCCGGCACTGCAACCACATTAGGGAATGAAGTGCGACCGTCTGTCCGCATTCATTGTAATATAGGACATGGGTCAGAACAATTGAGCCTAAGCTGGTGGTAGAATTGTCAGCCGAGGGCGGCGGCACGTGCGCGGCGTGTGGGTCGGCGGTGCCAATCCTGAGAAAGCTGAGTAGAGATGTCCCAACGTATTCTCGATATGGGTATTCAGGCGCTTCAATCCGGCAGCAAAGTCGAAGGCGCGCGGTTGATTCGCATCGCGCTCAAGCGCAACCTGCCGCCCGAGATTCGCGCCATTGCTTATCTATGGCTGGCTGAGTCGACCGACGATCCGCAGTTGAAACGCGCGCACTACACCGAAGCGTCGGCGCTTGACCCCAATAACACTGAAGCGCGCACACGCCTCGCCGCGCTCATGAACGCGCAGTTTTCCACCCAGACCACCGGCTACACCCAACCCGTCACGACCTACACCCAACCCGTGACCACCTACACCGCGCCGGTGACGCCGCCGCCGACCGGGCAGCTCAACCCGCAGGCGGTACCGCCGCAAGCGCCGCAGGCCGCCGTTAATATCGCCGATGTGCTCGGTCATGTGATCGGCGGGGTGAACGGCGCGGGGACGGCATTTTTCATCACGCCGGATGGCCTCATGGTGACGTCGCGCTACGTGGTCGGCGCGCTGGAACGGCTGATGGTTGAACTGCACAACGGTCGACAGCTCCCCGCGCAGGTGGTCGCCTCGTATCCCGACATCGACCTCGCGATCCTGTATGTCGAGCATCGCCCGCCCGCCGTGCTGCCAATCTCGCCGCTTTCCCGTGTGCCAGACGACGCGCCGCTCTATGTGGTCACCTATGACGGCGAGATGTTCCAGGCGCAGCAGCGCCCGACCAAGCGCATCATGCCCGCGCACTGGATTCCGACGAATGCCTCGCGTATTCCGGACGCGGGCGGCAACCCGATCTTCGACGAGCGCAACTACCTCGTCGGCATGATGACACGCAACGTCAGCCGCGCGTCGAATCACCTGTTCGGCGTGCACATCAGCGCGATTCGCCGCTATGTCGAGACCTACATGCAGTTGAGCCGGGAAGCTCGGCGCTATTGCCCCAACTGCGGCACACTCAGCCGGGCGTTTGGCGCGGGCTTCTTCTATTGTGAGGTGTGCGGGGGCACGCGACCGGAGACGGCGAGTGTGCAGCGCTATTACTTACCGCAAGCCGATATCCTGTACGAAACCGGGCGTCAGCAGTGCGTGCACTGCAAATCGATTGCGGGCGTGTACAAAGGGCGCTGCCTGCGCTGCGGCAAAGCACAACAATAAATCAGCAGCAACCGCGGAGAACGCAAAGAACGCCGAGGGTATCCTGTGTTTCTCTGCGCTCTCCGGATTGCAATGTCTTGGGGCAGTCATATGAGTCTATACTTCGATTTAGTGATCAATTGTGATTTGCGCGAAGATGTTCCCGCTGACGTGATTGAAGGGTTGCGCTGCTTGACAAGCAAAGACTATGAACCCAAAACCAAACCGCAGTTGATTTACCGAAAATGGGGCTTCGATAATTTGTGGGACGACCTCTACGATAAACACTTTTTAGCCCCTGATCCAGAACATGAGGTCGTTTCTAACTTTCAGCGTAAGCACCGGTTGACTATTCCGCTAGAAGGCAACCGTGAAGTACATCGTTACTGCCTTCAATATTGTGGACGGAATCTTCATGATGACGGTTTCTACGAGCTCCACCTCCCCTTTGTCGCTTGGTTGGCGTCAGTTGCGTATGAAGACTATATCGGCTACTACAAGGAAACGGAGAACAGTGGACTTTTACACCAGTTCAATGTGAAAAATGGCGAGATCGTCGGTTGGAGTTCGAAAGACCAGTCTAGCTAGACTATGTTTCAACTGTGAACCGTAAACTCCCCGGAGGGGACAATGTTTGGACGTGGGAAGAAGCAGCCGCAGGTGGCGCGCATCGATCAGTACGCGGCGACAGTCGAGCAGATTTTGCTGCAAATCGGCATTGATCCGGTGCAGGCGCGCATGAACATGGCCGACGGCTACGGCTGGAATTTCCGGCGCGGCTCGGCCTTGATCGAAATCTACATCTCGCAGCAGGATAATGAGGGGTATTTGCAGGTTCTCTCGCCGATCATCTACCTGCCGCTGACCAACCTGCTGCCGCTGTACCGGCATTTGCTGGAAGTCAACTTGCAGCTCACCAACGCGGCATTTGGCCTGTACAACGACACAGTCTACGTGTTCAGCGAGCGCCCGCTCGAGTCACTGGACGCGGTTGAGGCGAACAACATCATCAACCTCGTGGCGAACTACGCCGACGATCAGGATGATCGCCTCGTCGCCGAATTCGGCGGGCGGCTCTACGGCAGGATCTAGAAGAAGCCTACAGTCTACAGTTCACGGTGGACAGTCCAACGCTGTTTTCACGGTGAACTGTAAACTGATAACCGACCACTTCGGTTAGACGAATTCGCTCGTGTCGCCCCGCTTGGGCTTGTCCGGCGTGATGATCGAGTCGGCATCCGCACCGTCGCGCCACTGCATCCACTCGTTCTTCATCTTGCCGCTATTCATATCGAACCAGTCGCGACGCGGGCCGCCCCACTGATTGCCGCCCATGCGCGGACGCATGATGAACAGGAACGCGCCGATCAGCAGCAGCGGCACGATCAGCCCCGTCTTGAACAAGAACATCAGCAGCATGAAGCCGATGATCAATGGCACAAACGCGAAGAACGGAAAGATGAACATGCCGCCGCCCATCCGGTGATGCCGGTGATGCGGCCACGCATGATGATGTCCCCAATGCGGGTGGTGGTGATGTCCGTGGTGTTCCATGGCAACGCTCTCCTGTACTCCTCTTGATGCAGAGTAATACGCGGCGGCAGCGCGTGAGTTGCGCGGAGCAGGGCAAAACTAATCGAATGGGCGGGTACTCCCCAAAAGTTTAGGGGGTAGGAGTCGACAGTTTACAGCAAGAACATTGAAGAGAAGCTGCGCTGCAGAGCGTCGTGCTTGCTCGTAGGGGCGCACGGCCGTGCGCCCTACAATCTATATGCAACGCTTTAAGGACATGCCGCGTTGCTAGGGAAAACGGTTAATCTTCGGAGGAACGCGATGTAGCAGCTGGCTCCGGCTTGGCAACTGCTGCCGATCGGCGCGCGCGTACCAGTTTGACCAGCGCGCGGATATCACGCCACAGGAACGGCGCGAACGAGCCAATGGCGATCACGATGGCCATGGGCAGCGCATACGTTTCGATGTTCTGGCCGGGGCGCGTCCAGATCAGCGGCAGGATGCTGCCATTGCCAACCACATTGTACTGATACCACGGGATGACGATGGTCAGGAACAGCGCGACCGCCGCGATACTCGCCGCGATCCAGCCGCGCACGCGCACCAGCACCAGCGTCGTAAACATCAGCGCCGAGCCGATACCGCCGATGAGCAGGCTGGTCAGACCTTCAGCGGGCGACAGGAACAGGATGAACCAGTTGAACGCCGCCCACGCGAACCCACCGCCGATGATCCCGCCGATCAGATTGAACAGCAGTCGCGCCCACCACGGCCAGAAGCCGCGCAGACGTTCCGGCAGGTCGCCCGCCAGCAGCACCAGCAAGCCGATCCCCACGCCGACTGTGATCCCGGTCGAGGCGGTGATGCCGATGCGCTCCTGACCGAAGATCGCCTGCGTCGGGAGCTGGGAATAGGCGAAGCCGCCGAACGCCAGAATGCCGCCGATGGTCGCGAAAATCACACGCCACACCGACTGAATCGGGTTGAGCGTGAGCCGCCGCCACGTATTGTCCAGCCATGCGTAGACCCGTGCCTGCTGGCTGACCTCGTCGGGCAGCGTCGGCGCTTCGTCGCGGATGTAGGCTAGCGCGCGCAGCGCCCGGCGTTCGCCCTGTTTCTGATGCCGGGCGATCTCCTCGACTGCCGCCTTCGAGCGGATGCGCCCGATCACGCGTGCCGCCGTCTCTTCGACTGTCTTGTCGGTGTTGTCGTCGTCGTTCAGCGCGATCTGCGCGAGCAGCAGGTCGACTTCCTGGTTGTACACGGTTTCGCGCCAGTCAGAGACCGCGCTGAGCTTCAACTGCGTCGTCAAGCGGCGGCGCAGGGTGTCGTCTTTGGTATAGGTGGGCAGAGTCGGCGTGAGCTTGGCCCGCTTTTCCAGCACCTGCAGTGCGGCGAGCTTGGCTTCGCGGCTGACCTCGGTTTGCAGCGCCTGGGCCACCAGCTTGGGGATTTGCGGCACGTCGCTGTCGGGGATGCTCTCTAACCGTTGCAGCGCGCGCACACGAGCGGGCGCGTTTTCGCTGCGCAGGGCGTGGAGCGCCACCCAGCGGCGGTTCTCGTCGTTGAGCTGCGCCCACCACACGTCGATGTCGTGGTCGTATTCGAGCGCGCCGCGCAGCAGCATCTGCATGCCCGCTTCATCGAGTTCGAGGTTGTTCTCTTGCGCCTTGATGTAATAGTCGTTGATCAGCGTGAAGTGCGTGATGCCGAGCAGGAACTTGCCCTGCCCGTGCGCCCACGCGCGCCGCGCGCGGCTGTAAATGTCGAGCGCCTCGCGCCGCGCCATCTCTTCCGGCGTGACTTCCGGCGCGGTGATCAGGTCGTCAAGCGGCACATTGAGGTTGATGTTGGTGGTGCGCCCGCCACCGACGATAGGCAGCGGCTTGGTCGAGGTGATCAGATCATCGACTGGCCCGGTGATCAGGTTTTCCAGATCGCCCGTGTCCATGACCGGGGCAGTCCGCGTGATCAAGTCATCGACCGGGCCGGAAATCAGATTGTCGAGCGCATCCGTTTTGGTGTCCATGTCCTGAATGCGCGCCGCTGCTGCCGCGCGGGGACGTGCCTGCGGGGTGTTGAAGCCGCTTTGCGCGCTCACCCGCGACGGGTTGACGACGGCTTCCAACTGCTGCACGATTTCCATCAGCGAATGCGGGCGCTTGTTGGCATCGACTTCCGTGCCCCGCCGCAGAATCGGGTTGATGGTGGACGGCAGCCCCGGTGTGACGAACTCGACATCCGGCAGATTTTCGCTCAACTGAAGCTGACGCAGTGCCAGCGGGATGGTTGCGTCGAAGGGAAGCTGCCCCGTGATCATGTGGAAGATCAGAATCGAGAAGCTGTAGATGTCGGCGCGGTGATCGAGCGATTCGGCGGTGAGCTGTTCCGGTGCCATGTACAGCAGCGTCCCGGAACCGGGGTTGGCTGCGCGTCCCTGCGGGTCGAGCACGGTCGCCAGCCCAAAGTCCGCCAGATACGGCAGGCGGTAGCTGTCCAGCAGAATGTTCGACGGCTTGAGGTCGAGGTGGATGATCTTATTGCTGTGCGCGTAATCCAGCGCCTGGGCGACCGCTCGCGCCAGCCGCAGCGCCTCGTCCATCGCCAGCGGCCCTTCTTCGAGCAAATCTTCGAGCGACCCGCCGGAGACATAGCGCATGACGATGTACAACTGGCCGGTATACTCGCCGAATTCGTAGATCGGCAGAATGTGCGGGTGTTCCAACCCGGCAATCGTCTTGGCTTCGCGCTCAAACAGCTTGATTGGGTTCATGTCCTGCGATAGATCGCGTGCCACTGTTTTGATCGCGACCGTGCGGTTCAGCTGCTTGTCGCGCGCTGACCACACATCGGCCATCCCCCCGCGCCCGATATGCTCGATGACGCGGTAATGGCTAAACTCTACTCCGACATCCATAAAGGCAAACCTTTTAGCGCAATGTTGTGTACGCTAAGTATAACGATATTTTCCATAGAACCATGCGGGAGAATTCGGCTAGGGCGCGCTCCTCGACGAGCCGCCAATACAACATATGCTGATTTCAGGCCAGGCGATGACCCCCAAGCTCACCACCAGCCCCTCTTCTGATAGGGGTAGGTTTTCAATTGTAGGGACGAGGCATGAAGTCATTTCACAAGTGGTGAAAATGCCGAATCACGTCCCCTCACCCCCTTGCCCCCTCTCCCACGCAAGCGGGGAGAGGGGGAAATCATTCTCCCCTCCCTGAATTCGGGGAGGGGATGGGGGTGGGGTGAGCTGTGCAGCTTACCAATTCTGAAATGACTTCATGCCTCGTCCTCCTTTGCCAACACGGTGGTAATCCTATTTGCTAAAGCGATCTTTTGCTTTCACGGATCACAGGCTTTTTGTCCAATCCAGAGGAAAATAGGACGAGGCATGCCTCGTCCCTACACGTTTTCGGCGAAGAAAACCTGTAGTCGATGAGAAGCATGAGAATCCTGCCCCTGTGAGCAGCCTCTCTCTCACGCAAGCGGGGTGAGTTTCTAATTCGCCACGCTCAAAAATGAGGTGGGCGTACTCGGCAGCACCACATCGTCGGGCAGCACGCTCCACGACGTGCCGTCATACGAGACATTGGTCGGGATGTTCAGCGAGCGCACGCCCGTGCCGTCGGCGTTCGCGACGTACACCTCGCCATCCGGAATGCTCTCGCCACTCATCTCGGTCGCGGTGAAGGCGATCTGGCTACCATCCGGCGACCACGAGATCGACGTGATGTAATTCGGCGGCGACTGCAGCAGCACTTCGACGTTGGAGGCGTCGCTGTTGCCGAGCATCAGCGGCTGTGGTTCCAGCATGTTGAGCATAAGCGCGCTGAGCAGCGTCCGCTCGCCATCCGGCGACCACACCAGCCGATCAAACGGCGTGCCGTCGGGCAGCGTCGTCGTGACCGGCGTCACACTGTCCAGCTCCATGATGACGATCTGGCGGTAGGGCGGATCGATCAGTGAGACGTTAATGGCGAGGCGGTTGCCATCAGGTGAGATGGCGGCCCACGTTTCGGCAATGTCACCCGGCAGGTCGGGGAGCTCGAGGCGTTCTTCCGCGCCGCTGCCGTCGCTGTTGGCGCGCATGAATCCGCCGGGGCGACCGCCGCTCAGAATCCCGTAGATGACCTGACTGCTGTCCGGCGACCACACGACCTGACCATTGGGTTTGAGCGTCAGGCGGTTGGGGACGACGGGATGCAGGTTGGTGCCGTCTGTGTCGATGATGTAAATGTTGCGCCGCCGGGACTGTGGATGCTCGCCCAAAAAGGCGAGGTGGCGGCCATTGGGCGAAAGCGTAGGATAGAAGAAGTTACCATCGACGACCAGCGGCGTGATTTGCCCGCTGACCGGATCGGCGAGGCTGATGGTCATCTGGCGGGTGTCATAGTCGGCGGTGACGAAGGCGATGCGCGAACGCTCACCTTGCGCCGTGACAGTCGCAGCGGAGACGAGCAGCACAAGGCTGATGAGGGTGAAGCCGAACCTGACGAAACGCGCCAACGCGGCGCGGCGGGACGAGTTCATGACGGCCTCCATCTAGACGAGCACGATTGATCGATTTAGGTTCGCAGACAAACTGTATTCACATTAGCATAGTGCGAAATGCGCCCGCCGACTCACCGGACGCCGAAAACCGAACTTAAGTCCCGCCTTCGGTGTGAAAGTCGTGAGGCTGTATTGAACGCGGTTCGCGGGCTCGCTACACTCGACCCTCTTTGAGTAGATAACAGGCAGATCCATGGTGACTTGGTGGCGTCGTATTCTCGCTGGTTTCGTTGTATTGGTAGCAACTGCCGTTTGGGCGCAAGAGACTGAACCCGTTGCCGAAATCCCCCGGCGTGACCCGCAGCAGTTGGCTGTGAGTTTGCTCGGCGCCACCACCGACCCGGTGGTACCCGACCTGACGCCGCGCTATGAGCGCGGGCAAGTGCTCGACTTCTGGGTTGGGCAGACCGGCAGCCCGACGCCCACGCGCATCACGGCGACACTCGTCGGCGCCTCGGGACGCGCCTATATCTGGGTGGATAACGCGCTCGGCTTGGGGAATGTGGATGCGAGCTCTCTTGCCGGGCAGGTTGGGCAGTTGTACACATTCTTCCGGCTGCGCTCGACCTACCGCGTGATCAACCTGCCGGATGTTGGCTCAGTGCAGGATACGACCGATCAACTCCCTGTGCCCGATGTCGATAATGATCCACGGCTGTATGTGGTGTTCACCAACCAGCTCGCCGACGACCGCGACGTGCTCATCAATCCGGTGGACAGTTTGCCCACCGCCTATGCGCCGTCGGGCATCAGCAACCAGCATGAGACTCTGTTCGTCACGGCAATTGACGGGCTGGCGTTGACGGATGCCGCGTATGCGGCGGCGATTGCGCGCGGCGTGATTACGTTTGTGCTCCGGTCGAATAATCCGGAGGGCGCGGCGTGGCTCGAAGAAGCGTTCCGCTGGCTGCTGCTGTTTCGGGCGCAGGAGGCTGGTCTGCAAGCTGCCGACTATGATCCGTTCCTGAGCGCGCCGGATACCCCGCTGACGCAGCCCGCCGCGCTGACCACCCGCAGTCAGACGCTGGCCGCGCAGCAGTTGTTTTTGAACTATCTGACGCAGCGCTACGGGCAAAACCTGATCCTCGATCTGTTCTTGCAGCCGGGGCGCGGCCTCCGTGCGCTCAATACGCCGCTGGCGAACACGGGCCTCTACGATCCGGTCACTGGGGCGGCGGCTACCGCGCGCGACGCCTTCGCTGATTTTGTCATTGCCAACCTGCTCAACGTCGATTTCGGTGATCGGCGCTACCGGCATGTTGTCACGCCGCTGGAAAACACGCAGCGTGCGCAAGCTACGCCCATTGATCTCGGCGACCTGCCCGCGCAAACGGTCAATCAGTTCGGCACGGCCTACTACATCTATTCCACGACCAACCCCGCGACCGTCGAACTCACCATCACCGGGCGCGAAACGGTGGAACGCCTGCCGATGGATCGCGACCCGGGAGAGCGTTTCTACTGGTCCGGTTGGGGAGCGGATCAGGTGCGGACGATGACCCGCCGCTTCGATTTGAGCAGCGTCGAGGCAGCAACGCTCACGTTTGACGCGTGGTGGGATACCGCCGACGCGTGGAACTACGGCTATGTCGCCGCCTCGACCGACGATGGCGCGACATGGACGATCCTCGAACCGCTGGGCTTGACGGCGAATAATCGCTACGGCGCAGCCTATGGCATCGGCTTTACGGGCATCAGCAATCCGGAACCGCCGCGCCCGTTCCCGATTATGGGCGTGGTGATGAGCGGTGACGGCGTGACGATTCAGCAGGTGGTGGCGGGCGGCGCTGCCGCCACGGCGGGCGTGCAGGTCAACGACCAGATCATCGGCTCCGAGGGCGCGCTGTGGACGACCACGCCCGATGTGATCGGCTTGCTGGCGCATTATGCGCCCGGCGACACGCTCAACTTGCTGATTCAGCGCGGAGCTGACCAGTTGGAAATTCCGGTCGTATTGGGCGCGCATCCGACGCGTGTGGTCTATCCGGAACCGCTCTGGCAGGCGCAAACCGTCGACCTGACGCCGTATGCGGGTGGCGAAGTACTGATTCGCTTCCTGTATATCACCTATGCGGGGCGTGAAGACCAGGGCGTGGCGGTTGACAACATCGCCGTGCCGGAACTCAATTTTGTGGACGATGGCGCGTGGGACTTCGTTGGTTGGTCAGAGATCGATAACCGCATACCTCAGGATCTGCTGGTGCAGGCCGTGACCATCGGCTCGGAGTCGGTGCCGCGCGTGCAGCGCCTGATCGATGGGACGAACGCCAGCGGCACATGGACGTTCCCACTGGCGGCCAGCGATAACCTGTTGATCGCTGTGTCGGGCGTCAGTGACGAGACGCGGCAACGGGCCACTTTTGACGTGAACCTGCGCGAAAACTAATCTGCGCTATGATGAAGAGATAGCTTGCGCGTCGGGGCAGGTCACCCCTTGCCCCGGCTGATCTATCTCTGTCGTTCACAGACGAAAAGCGCTCACCATGACCACTTCGACGCTCACCGGACTTGCTAAGCAGTTCATCACCATCGATCAGCAGCAGTTGGCCTACCTCGACGTGGGCGATCCGGCGCTGCCGGTCATCGTCATGATTCACGGATGGCTGTCGCACAGCCGTGTGTGGCGGCACACGATTCCGCTGCTGCAAAACCGTTACCGCTGCATCGCCGTCGATCTACTCGGCTACGGGCACAGCGCCCGGCCGCCGGGCGGGGATTACAGCATCGCGGCGCAGGGGCGGCGCGTGCTGGCGCTCCTTGACGCTCTGGGCATTGACCGCTTCATGCTGCTCGGCCATTCGATGGGCGGGCAGATCAGCCTGTGCATCGCCGCGCAGCTCGCGCCGCAGCGCGTCACGCGCCTGATCGATGTGGCCGGGGTGACGAGCGGGCGCCTGCAACCCTACCCGCGCTATGTGGTGCTGCCGCGCGCCCGGGTCGCGCAGGCGCTCCCCTTCCTCATCGGCCTGAGCCGCGCCGCCGCTCGATTCCCCGCCTACCGCCGCTTCGAGTTCTACACCTGGTCACTTAATCATGTGCCGCTGGCCGAGTGGGACGAAGATGTCGAGCTGGTGCTGCCGCCGGGCTGTCACCACGCCATTTACCCGAGCGGCAAGGCGATCATCAGCACGGACTTGTCAAATGCCATCCGCGCCATTCAAGCGCCGACGCTGGTCATCTTCGGCACCGCGGATCGCGTCGTTCCGCCGAGCGAGGGCGATCTGGTCGCGCAGCAGGTGCCGGGCAGCCGCCTCGTCCACCTCGACGGCGCGGGACACTTCCCCATGCTGGAATGTCGGGAGCAATTCCACGCAGCGCTCAATGAATTTCTCAGTGCTGCGGGGTAAGGGTAGGAGCGCACCCGCGCTCCTACCCTGAAACGAGGACTTACGGCAGCGTGACCGCCGCGCTGGTCACGAATTCCGGCGTATTCGGCACGGCATCGTAGTAGCGCAGGAAGTCGATAATTTCCGGCGCGGCCACGGGATCAGCGTATTCGCGCAGGTTTTCCGCCCAGCGATAGCCGAGCGTCTGGTAAACCATTTCGACTTCGATCGTCAAACCGGCGGCGTTCGTCACTGGTACCTGATAGGTCACGCGGTCGCTGCCGCCGATGAAATCGCTGTCGGTCGCGGCATCACCCCACGGCACGATCTCAACGGGCGCGGTCACCGGGTTGTAACCCTGCGGCAGAATGCGGTTGTCCTTGAGGTACTGCGACGCCAACAGCAGCGTCGTGGTGACATTGCCCGCGGTATCGCCCATAATCGGCTCGTAGATTTGCACCTGATCTGGCGCGGTGATCACATCGTAGTGCGGCTCAACGCCCTGCGCATCATCGTCGTTGGCGTTGCCGGAGATGCGCCCGTACGCGTCATAGCTGCCCGATTGGAACACGACGGCGCCGCTGGCATCGCGCACCGTGACGTGCAGCCACGTGCGGCGTGACGGGTAGGCGGTCGGGAACTTGTGCCCGACGAGGCTCTGCACAAACACCTCGAAGGAGAGCGTGCCCTCGGTCACGGCAGCCTTCTGCAGCGTGACGCGCGCCGTATCGTTCTGGAGCTGCTGGCGGGTCAGGTCGATGTATTGCTGGAACTGCTCATCCGTCGCTGTGACTTCCAGTTCTTCCCCGAACGCCTGCAATATGCGCGGCAAATAGACGTTGCCGCCGAGCAGCGTGTGCTGCGAGACGCCTGTGCGCATCGCCGGGATCGGGTTGCCGAGGCTGGCCGCCTGCGCGAGACCGTCGACGATGGGCATATGGCACGCCTGGCACGTCTGGCTGTTGCGGTAGTCGCTGTTCAGCCATTCAGTGTAGGGCGTCTGTTCCTGGAATGTGACCGGCGCGAGTTCACGCGTTTCCACGTTGAAATAGGGCGTGAACAGTTCGTGGCAGCTTGAGCAGAGTTCCGAACTGCTGATGTGGTCGCTTTGCGTCTGCAGACCGCCCGTCGAGGCCAGCATGAAGGCCGCCTGCGCCGCATCCGGGGTGAATGGCCCGTAGATTACGCGAGCATGAGCAAACTGATCCTCCGCGCCATCAATCGTATAGTGGCCGCTTTGACCTGCCCGTTCGCCGAGGTGGGTAGCGCTGATCTGGTGGCAGAGCGTGCACGACACACTGTCCAGCGCGAGCGTGTGATATTCCGTCCCTGATTGAATCGCGCCGCCTTCGCCCAGCACTTGCAGCGGCAGACCCGTCGCAAGGTTGGACGTCGTCCGCGCCATCGGCATATGGCAGGTCGCGCACTTATCCTGGATGAAAGCCGAGAAATCCGGGTTGGCGAGCACTTCGCGGCGCAGCCCGGCGCGCCAATACGGGTCACGACCAGAATTGGCCATCATGGTGGCGCGCCACGCCGTATCAAACGAAATATCATTGCCATGTTCATCAACCATATTGCGGTGGCAGGTTGCGCACAAACCCGATGTATCAAAATAACGACCATTTTCGACGGGGAGATTCACCAGTGTGGGGTCCGGCGTGGCCTCCTGCGCGTAGGCGGCGGTTGGGCTGATCAACAGCACGACTGCCAGCGCGATTAAGCTGAGGCCGAGTAGGGCGAACAACGATGCAGAACGACGATGCAGCACTGTAACTTCCTTTCAATAGGCAAAATCAAAACGAGTGGGCTGCCAACTGGGCGCACACTTCAACACTCGCTCTAGGGAATGCGGGCAACGATACGAAGTCCGTTACAGGGTTCTGGGGTAACAGTAAATCTCAGCTTTGAGGCAGCAATGAAACGCAGCAGCAACGCTGCTGTTCATCAGTCTACAGCTTTTATCGATTATTCGTCTATACGCTAATCCGCATAAGCGGTTCAGCGTAAGCCGTTTCACGGAGGCCGCCGACTCCATTACGCTTTGCGGAATCAAGCCAACCGCGAGCTAACGACCTCTGCCGAAATAAAAAAGGACGCCACAAGGTGCGTCCTAGTGCTCACTGTCCAGATCGGTCGACCCGGCGTTACTTCTGCTTGACGCGTGACCGGAAATACCCGTGTACGAAGCGGTAGAACTCCATCGCGTTCTCTGGACGGTGCTTGTTGGCGTCGAGCTTGCGTGCGATGCCCGCGTTGCTGTCTTGCAGCCCCTTGGAGTCGGCGCGTTCGGTGATCATCAGCGTGAGTTCGGGGATGCGCTGCATGTCGATGGCGAGGTCGCGCACCAGTGAGCGGCGTTCGTGCAGGGCGATATCGCCCCACAGGCTCTCTAGCTCGCCGATGAGTGCTTCCGCGCTGATCGATGGGCGCGGTCCGGTTGGCGGGAAGGTGCGCAGGGCGTTCTTGAGCAGCCGCGCGATCTGGTTGACTTCGCGCATGAGCACCGGCGCCGAGCGATCTGCCAGCGGGTGATTGCCGGAGACCTTGTCGGTGCGCGCGCTCAAGCGTTTGCCGCGCGCGAAATATCCACCCATCACGCGGAAAATGTCGAAGATGGTGACGGCGCTGCCCTTGCCTTCGGTCAACTGCTGCACCTGTTCGTCCGTTTCGCGCACATGTACGGAGCGATGCTGCGCTGCCAGCAGCGCCAGCGTCTTGAGCATGTCGACGACGGCAGATGACAGCAGATTGCGGTCGGTATCATTCAGCCCACCGTTGAGGCTGTCGAGGTCGCTCAACAGCGCGGGAATCGATGGCAGTTTGCTCTTGTCGGCAAAGCTGAGGCCGGTATCGTACAAAAACTGCGCGGTCGTGTGCACCGAATAGGCGTAGTCGGCCAGCGATTCGCCGCCCATCATGCGCCGAATGTAATAGGCCGCTTCCAACGCCTCACCGATCTGGTCGCCTAACTGCGCCTTGATCTTCTCGACAGACTCGAGGGCATCGGCGTCGCTCAGGCGGCGGACGAAGCGCCGCAGCGAGTCCATCGCCACCCCTTTGACCGCATCATCCCAATCGAGCGCTTTGTACACTTCGATCATCGGGGCGACGCCGTCTTCGCCTTTGCGGGCGGCGGCGACGGGCAGCAGCGCGGCGACGCGCACGGTGAAGTTCGAGTCGCGCCGTTTGACGTGATAGTTCAGGAGCTGCATCAGCAGATCAAGCTGAATCGCATCGGTGATCATGCGGTTGCCAAAGACCAGCGCTGAGAGCTCGGCGGCAAGGCTGTCCTGCGTCCATCCGTGCTGCTCCAGCGCGCCAAAGTAGGCCATCGCCAGCGGCAGCGGTTTCATGCCTTTATCGTCGAGCGCCTTGAGCGCTGTCGCCGCATCTTCTTTGGGGAACGGCGTTTCGAGGAACAGCCCGCGCAGCAGCGTCGCGTAGCTAAGCATCTTGTCCGCTGGGTAGAGCATGCGATTCTGGCGCAGCAGTTCGCCCGCCAGCTCGTCATACGCCTGCCGCGCCAGCAGAATTTGCAGCAGATAGCGCGAGCCGTACATGCCGAGCGTATCAAGCGCTTCTTCGCTGGACAGGCTGCGCACCAGTGACCGCAGGAAAGTGTCGTAGGTCGCGCCGTGCGGCGAACTCGCCGCCGCGACCAGCGCCCCGAGCGCGGTGTTATCCAGCAGGTCGCGCCGGTTCGCCAGATTCGCCAGTTCGGCGAAGCGGATGATGAGCAGATTCTGCGCGTCTGGTCCGAGCGCGCTCGCCGCCTGCGCCAGCAGACCGGGCGACGCGCTGAGCGAGTTTTCGTCGCCCATCGTGTCGATCAACTGGGTGATGGCATCGGGTAAGTACGGGTGGAGCTGCTTGATGGACGCGAACTTCTGCCAGCGCGTGCCCGTCAGCGTGTTTGCGCCGAGCAAAAACACCGTCTCCGCCAGCGGCTGATGCTGCACGGCCAGCGGCAGCGAAATCTCGATCAAGCGCGCCATGATGCTGGTCGCTTCAATCATCGCGCCGTTGCGCTGCAAGTGCCGCAGGAAAGCGGTCAGCGCGTCGGCGGCACCGCTCTTGGCGAGCATTTCAGCATAAGCCGCGGCGGCGCGCTGCGCCAGTTCGACCCAGTACATGCCTTTGAAGCCGAGCGGATTCGACAGCCAGCGCAGCAGTGTGCGATACACGCGATCCGCTTTGCCGGTGCCGAGCGCGTCGGACATCTGCTTCATGATGACGCGTTCGAGGTCAGGCTGACCGCGCACGACCACCGCGAGGACGTCGGCATGCTCGATCTCGTCGAGCACGAGCGCGAAAGCCAGCAGATGCCGCACATAGGCGGCGCGCAGGTCTTCCGTGAGCGTCGGGTCTTCCGCCAGAATCTTCGCCGCCTCGCTGGAAGCGACGGGTTGATTGTTGTTGATCGCCGTGTCGATGCTCAGGCGATAGGAGGCATATTTGAGCGAGTCCGAGAGGCTGTCACCGCGTTTGAGCCGCCAGCCCGCGACCGCGGTCATGGCACTTGTCTGCTGAATGACCAGCGACATATCAAGGCGCAGTTGGCTCTTGATGAAGCGGCTGTACTCGTCTTCGACCTTGTTGCCCATGAGTTCAGCGGTCGGCCAGTTGAACACGAGCGCATTGCTCGGCGGCGCGCCTTCGTGCAAAAAGCGAATCTGCGCGTCGACTTTGGTGCTCGGTAGCGTGTGAGTCGCGAAAGTCACGCCGAAACGGGCGGGCGGGGGCAGCAGTGTGAGCAAGCCTTCGATGAACGCCACGCGTTGCGCGGGTTCAAAGGGTGCGTTGAGGATGACGACCTGCACGTTCTGGATGATCGCCGAAAGCAGCGCTTCGATCACATCCATGCGGTCGCGGGTGGCCGTCATCAGCGCGAGCATCGCGCCTTCCTGCGCCGCCAGCGAGGGCACGGTCACCTGCGGGAGCGTCAATACCGGAATCGTGTGACCGACAGTGTCATACGACGGCATCTTCGCATCGACCAGCTTGCTCAAAATGCGCAGATTGCCGCCTAATGCGCGCAGCACATCCACCGGGATGAGGATGACATGGCGCATCGCCTGACCGCGGTCACCGATTTGCGCCTGCGCCAACATAAACGGAATCGTTTTGCCACGCAGCAGCGCCCACGCGCCATTGTGCACGTTGAGCATCGGGGGCAAACGCGCCTCATTGATCGCTTCCGCGGCGTGTTCAGTTTTCACGCCCGGTGACGAAGCCAGCAGGCGCAGTTCTCCGTGCGGCTTTCCTTGGTAGAAAAGCTGTCCGTAGTAGAAGTGTTCGAGAGCATAACCTGCGGACGACAACATTGATTCGCGCTGCCTCAAATGATTACGCGTGCACTAGTCTCTAAAAAACCTAAATCCCTGAGTATGATTATAGCGTGCCTTATGATAACCACGGATTGAGATTCCAGCATGCGTACTTTAGTGGGTCTGGCGGCAATTTTCGGGGCGCTCGGTGTGGCGCTCGGCGCGTTTGGCGCGCACGGCTTGGCCGGGTATTTCGCGGAGAATCCCGCCGCCGAGGGGACGTTTGAGACGGCGGTGCGTTACCATTTGATCCATGCGGTCGCGCTGCTCGGCGCGGCGTGGATTTATGAACGGTTCCCGTCACGCTGGTCACGGTGGGCGGGGTGGTTGTTCGTCGCCGGAATTCTGTTGTTTTCGGGGAGTTTGTACCTGTTGAGCCTGCTCAACCTGCGCTTCATGGGCGCGGTTGCCCCGCTCGGCGGCGCGAGTCTGATCGCCGGGTGGTTGTGTCTCGGCCTCGCCGCGTGGCGCGCCGAAAAATAGGACTGAGGTCAAAGGACTGAGGACTGAGTGTAGAAACGATAGAGCGAAGGGACGCGCAACGGCGCGTCCCTTCGAAATCTGTTTTCCCCCAAACGAGCGCTTCAATCGTTCCCAATGTGAACCTGTTCCCCCTCTCCTCTTTTCGGAGAGGGGGCTAGGGGGTGAGGTCGGCAACCGCGGACTATGGCTCAATGTGTGTTCTGCCCTCAATCCAGAAGAGGAACGGCGCGGCACGTAATCTCCTGTATAATGCAGCTACCGAGACGGGAGTTTTGTGATGGCTGATAAGGTCAAATACACGGTTGACGAGTTCGACCACTTCATCAATCTCTCCGAAAATGAAGCCCGGCGCTTTGAACTCATCGATGGGGAAATTGTCGAAAAAATGCCAACGTTTTTGCACAGCTTTATTGTCTCAGTGCTGATGCTTGCGATTGGCAAGTATCTTGAGCAGCATCCGTTGGCGTGGGTTTTGCCCGAACTGCGGTCGCAATTGCCGAATGATGCGGATAACGCGCTCATACCTGATGTGTCGGTGGTGCTGAAACTGGAGGGACGAAAAGTCATTCGCCAGCATGCGCCCTATATGCCCGAAATCGCGATTGAAGTCCAGTCGCCGAATCAATCCGAAGCATCATTGATTACGAAGGCGCAGGCGTACCTCAACCACGGCGCACAAATGGTGTGGGTGGTGTTGATTGATAAGCAAGCAGTTTTCGTGCTGACGGCGGCAGGACAGCAGTTGATCCCCCGCGACGGTGTGCTTAACGGTGGCGACGTGCTGCCCGGTTTTAGTCTGCTCGTGGAGAGCCTCTTCCCGCCGGAGTAGCGCTCCTTTGCTCGACGTCCGTGCTCTAGTGCACGCAAATTCCCGTTCATGGACACGCGCATAATTCTCTTTTCCCCGAACGTTTACGCACGTCTGATGCCAATTCAGCATATAATGCGCGTATAACAGCAATGAAACGTTGACGCGGCGTAAATTGGCGTTTCGTCAGTTTCGCCAGTATAGTTGGAACTAAATTTTTCGCGCAGATTCCCGGTAGGGATGGGCAAGGCGAGGCATGAGCAAAGGTCGCATTCTGGTCGTCGAAGACGACTTCGACATCTCCAATATGCTGCGGATTTACTTCACTGGGCAGGGCTATGAAGTGCAGGTTGCCCCGAAAGGTGGCGAAGCACTCTCGCTCACTCGCAAGCAGCTCCCCAATTTGATCGTGTTGGATATCATGCTGCCGGATATGAGCGGCTATGACGTGTGCCGTGAACTGCGCACCACCACGCGCACCAGCCACATCCCGATCATTTTCCTCACGCAAAAAGACGAACGCAGCGACAAGATTCAAGGCCTTGAACTCGGCGCGGATGACTATATCGTCAAGCCGTTTGACATCGAAGAACTCAAGCTGCGGGTACAAAACGCCATCGCGGCGGCCAACCGCCAGACGCAAATCGACTCGAAGTCGAACCTGCCGACCGGACGCCTGATCGAAGATCACCTGCGTTCGCTCATGCACAACGGCAAGGCATGGACGTACGTTGACCTGAAGATCAACCAGTTCGACTCATTCACTGACGTGTATGGTTTCGTGGCGGGCGATGAAGTGATTCGCTTCATGGCTGTGCTGCTCGGCGAAGTGATCGATGAGGCGGGCACACCAGACGACTACGCCGGGCACCCGGGGCGCGATAACTTTGTCATCATCACGCACGCTGCCGACCCCGACAAGCTGAAAGATCGCCTGATCGAAGTGTTCAACGACAAGGTGAAGCAGCACTATTCGTTCATCGACCGCGAACGCGGCTACATCCTCGTGCCGGACGCCGTCTACGGCGAAAAGCAGGTGGCGCTGATGTCGCTGTCCGCCGGGTCGGTGTCAACGAAAACCCATCAGTTTTCTGACATTCGCGAAATCACGGAAATGGCAGCCGAAAATCGGCGTCGTGGCTTGACCGGACAAGATAACAGTGCCGCCAACCTCCTAACCTCGTGGTAATCACGCTCGATATAGATTTTCCTCTGGGGTGAACCTATGGGGCTGCCGATAATTCTGTTTGCAGGCGCGGTCGTCATTCTGCTCTGGCTCTACCTGTGGTCACTGCAGCGCCAGAAGATGGGGAACATTCCAGAGGTCGAAGAAGTCCTCGTTAAAGTCCCCACCGTCTCCGGCGATGCGGTGATCGTCGCGCGGGAACATGGCAAAATCGTCCACGCCAATGAGATTTTGCGCCATTGGCTGAATCTCGAAGCTGACATCCCCAATCTGGAATATGTGGCCAGTGTCGCGCAGCCGAGCGACACGTTTTTTGAATTGTTCACGCGGGAAATGCAGGCCTCCTTCCAGTTGAATCGCCGCTGGGTGCAGGCCACGTCGCATTTCATCCCGGCGGGCAGCGAGACGCGCATCGTCGTGATTCTGCGCGAACTCGGCGGGGCGACGGCCAGCACAGCGGCGGATAACGTCAATCTGGCGATTGCCATCAACCTCGTCGACGAAATCGGCACAACCATCAACGCCAGCCTCGGCGTCGAACAGGTGCTGCTCACGCTGCTGACGATTGTGCGCAAGCACATCAGCGCGGACGCGGGCGAAATCTCGCTGTATGACGAAAACGCGAGCACGCTTACGCCGCGCGGGTGGGCGGGCGACTTCGCCTACGTGCTGGCGCTGACCGAACAGGGCGGCGTCTACCATTTCGATGAAGGCATCACCGGGTGGATTGCGCGCTACCAGCGGCCCGTGCTCGTGTCCGACGTGAACGACCCGGCGGCGGTGAAGCCCAAACTCGCCAACAACATGTATCAGAGCTTCGTCGGGCTGCCCCTGCTCATGGGCGACCGTCTGCTCGGCACCTTTGAACTCGCGCACAAAGATCCCGGCCACTTCACGCAGGGGCACTTTGCTCTGCTGCAGGCTGTCTCCAGCCAGTTGGCGACCGCCATCTACAATGCGGAACTCTACACCCAGCAGATGCAGCGCATCGAAGACCTCGCTAGCTTGCAGGGGTTGAGCTACGTCAGCGGTGACCCCGAAGATACCTACGCCGCGCTGACTGAACGCATCGCGCGCCTGCTCAGCGCGCAGATCTGCGGTTTCCTGCTCTACAACGAGCTGCGGCACGCGCTCGTCGCCGAACCGCCGTTCTTCGGCCTGCCGGTGCAGTTGGTGCGCAGCTACACGATTCCCATGCCAGAAGGTTCGCAGCAGTATAAGACGTGGCAATCCGCGCCGTACTGGTCATCGAACGACCTCAGCGACGACGAGACGCTGGCAGAAGCCTTCAACCAGACCATGCTGCGCAATGCGGCGGGCGTGACCAACACCGTACTTATGCCGCTAGAAGTTGGTGCGCGGCGCATTGGTATGCTGCAAGTCGCTAACAAGCGGTCGCAGGGTGGGTTTGGTCTGCGCGACATTCAGCAGTTGAACCTACTGGCCGCGCAAGCCGCCGTCATCGTCGAAGAAATTCGCCTTGCACAGCAGGAACTTGATCAGGAAGCCGAAATGGCGGGCTTGCAGGAGATCGCGCAGGCCTTCGGCGAAATCAGCCACGAAAGCGAATTTTTCACCGCCATCAATGACCGCATTTCGCGCATGTTCAACGTGGAATACTGCGGCGTGCTGCTCCACGACGAGTATACCGACGCACTGGTCGCGCAGACGCCGTTCCTCGGTCTGCCCGATGAGGTCGCCAACCAGTATGTCATCCACCTGCCGGAAGGCAGTCCGATAGCGCACGTCTGGACGGATGAGGACTACTGGTTCACCAACAATGCCGCGACCGACAAGATCATGCTGAGCGCGGGCTTGGCGGACTTCGTCGCGACGCACGACATCCGCCAGTCGATGCTGGCGACGCTCTCCGCGGGCGGTCGGCGTATCGGGGCGGTGCAGTTGGCGAATCGCCGTGACCGCGGCGATTTCGGCGACAAAGATGCGCGCTTGCTGCTGATCTTCGCCGCGCAGATCGCGGGGATGATCGAAAACACGCGCTTGTTCCAGGAAGCGCAGCGCCGCGCGGAAGAAGCCGAACGCCTGCGCCGCATCGCCGAACTGGCGGGCGCGATCATGACGCCGGATGACGACTTCTCGACCATGCTCGCGGAAGTCGCCGCGCTGACGTCTAGTCCCTCGGTGTTCGTCAGCATCTTTGACGCCGAAAAAGGCCGTCTGGTGACTTACCAGCGCAATACGCATAACGTGCCGCTGGACGACACCGTCGTCTATGACACCTACGCCAAAGGCATGGAGTACAGCGTCGCGCTGTCACGCCGCCCGTTCATCAGCAACGACATTCAAAACGATCCGCGCGCGCTCGACAACTACAAGGACGCCGCGCTCAAGTATGGCATGCTGACCGTATGCCTCGTGCCTTTGGTCGTGGGTGATCAGTCGCTCGGCGAAATGGGCATCGTCAACCGTTTTGAACCCGCCTATGGTGAGGCCGACCTCGCGCTGCTGCAAGGCGTGACCGTGCAGATCGCCGCCGCGCTTGACCGCGTGCGCCTGTATGAAGCGACGGGTCACAACCTGAGCCGCCGCCTGCAAGAACTTGACGCCATCTCGCGCGTGAGCAACGAACTCGCGCTCACACTTGACCTTGACCGCGTGCTCGACGTGATCCGCGTGGAAGCCATCCGCGCGACGGAAGCGCAGGGCAGCACCGTCGCTCTGCTTCAGCCGCCCTCGGACTGGATCAAGGTGGATGAGCCGCGTCTCGAACGGCGCCTCGGCGAACGCGTCGCCACGGGGCTGACTGATCTCGAAGTGGCGGCTATCAAAGCGGGGACGGATGCCGTCATCGTTGACGACTATACCCGGTCGAACTATGCGCCCGCCCCGGATCACGCCCGGTCCGCGATTGCCGCGGCCTTCACTTACGAAGAGCGCGTGGTCGGTGTCATCCACCTGTATCACGACGACCCGGCGCAGTTTGACAATCGCGCCGCCACCTTCCTGATGACGCTCGCCGCGAAAGCCTCGCTCAGCTACGGCAACAATCTGCGTTACCTCGAAAACAAGGATCGCAGCGACCGTCTGCGCCGCCGTGTCGATCAGCTCAATCAGATCTTCGAACTGGGGCAAATGCTCCAGAGCACGGTCGATCCGGTCATGATGCTGGAAGCTATCGCTTACAGCGTGCAGCAAAGCTGCGGCTTCGATGTGGTCATGATGACGATGCTCGAAGGCCAGACGATCCACCGCGTCGCGCAGGCCGGTTTGCCGATTGATTCGTTCGAGGCCAGCAAGAAGAACACCATCACGCGTGACCAGTTGGATAAGCTGTTCGCCTTCACCGAGTACAACATCAGCGAGTCGTACTTCCTGCCGTTCGAGAAGGTCACGCAGTGGTATGTCGACGGGTTGGAGACGTTCAACGCGAATTTCGCCGTCATCCGCACCATGCACCCACGCAACCGAGCCGACTGGCACGACGGCGACATGCTGCTCGTCCCGATTCAGGGCGCGGGCGGCGATCTGCTCGGCGTGATGAGTCTGGATCGCCCGTTTGACGGCAAGCGCCCCGACCGTGCGCTGATCGAAATCCTCGAAATTTTCGCGCATCAAGCCGCATCGATGCTGGAAAACACGCGCCTGTATCTGACCTCGACGCGCAGCGCCGAACAGGAAGCGCGCCTCAACGAAGTCATGGAAGCGATCACCACGACGCTCGATATTCCCGAAATCGTGGAGTCGGTGGCGCGTGGGTTGCAGCGCATTCTGCCCTTCGCGCGCCTCTCGATGGCGCTGCTGGACAGCGAACAGCAAAACTTTGACCTCGTGCAGGTTGTCGTCCAACCGGATGACACGCTCACCGTGGCGCGCGACCGCCGCTCCTCGCTGGCGCGCACCGCGCTCGGGCGTACCTTCGACACGGCGCAGGAATACCTGTATCGTGCAGGCGATGCGGAAGTCGATGAACTGGAGGATTTGCGCGGTTGGGCGGCGCAGGGGCAGCACATCGGCCTCGTCATGCCGCTCGCCAGCGGCGGGACGACGCTCGGCGCGCTGCACATTGGCTGCAACGACCCCGAACACATCACCGCCTTTGACGAACAGCGGGCGCTGCTCAAGCGTATCGCCAATCTGACGGCGATTGCCGTCGAGAACGCGCGCCTGTTCAGCCAAGCGGTCAATCTGCGCTTCTTCAACGAGTCCGTCGTCGAATCGATTCAGCAGGGCATCATCGTGCTGGATCGTTCGGGGCGCGTGCTCACGGTCAACGAATTTATGCGCACGCGCTTCAACTGGCGTGAAGCGGGCGCGCGTGAAGACCTGTTCACCTATCGTCCGTCGCTGCGCTTCCTCGCCGATACGCTGCGCGTGGTCACCGAGAAGGGCGTGCCGCAGGCGCTCATCAACCAGACGATTCGCGAAGAGGGCAAGAACCTCGTCCTCAACCTGTACATCTACCCGCTGCGCGCCGCGGATACGGTGCGCGGCGCCGTGCTCCTCATCGACGATGTGACCGACCGCGCCCGCCTCGAACAGGATATCGCCGCGCGGGCGGCGCAGTTGGCGGCGCTGACCGAAATCTCCAGCCGCATCACCGCCGCGCTCCGCCGCGACGAAGTGATTGCTCTGGCCTTTGACGAAATGCAGAACGTCATCGGCTACGACATCATGTCACTGTGGTGGATCGAAGACGAAGACGTGGTGCTGGAAGCGGCGCGCGGTTACGAACCACAGTCCGGTGGCACGCGCGTGCAGATTGCCTCGCATGATCGCCTGCGCCGCGTTGCCGAAACACAGCGCGCCGTCACCATCAGTCACCTGCAAGGCTGGGACACGCTCCCCGGTGAAGGTGGTCATCAGAGCTGGTTGGGCGTGCCGCTGCTCCGGCAGGGGCAGGCGGTCGGCATGATCACGCTGGCCGTGACGCAGCCGTCCTTCTATGATGCGCAGGCCGAACAAGCGGCGCTCGTGTTCGCCAATCAACTCGCGGTCGCGCTGGTCAATGCCGACCTGTTCGAAGAAGCGACCATGCGCACGCAGCGCCTCAGCCTGCTCAATCGCGTGTCCGTTGCGCTGGCGCAGTCGCTGGACAACGAGAACATCCTCGAAGTCGCCCTGCGCGAAATCTCCGAGACGCTCGGCATCGACCGCGCCAAAGCCTACCTGTTTGAGCGCGAAACCAACGTCGCGCGCTTGGTCGTGGAACGTCCGCGCGGTGATCTGCCGCCCTACGAAGTGCTCGACCTCAAGCAGAGCGTGCTCTTCTCGACGATGAACCGCCACCCGGAACCGATCCTGATCGAAGACCTCAACACGTATGCAGATCGCTTATTAGTTGAAGAACTGCGCCCGCGGGGGATCGTCGGCTATGCGGCCATCCCGATGACGGTCGGCGGGCAGACGAGCGGCCTGTTTGAGATGGAAATCTACGACACGCCGCACAAGTTCGACCTCGAAAAGCTCGATCTCGCGCTGATTATCGCCAATCAGGCGGCGATTGCCGTGCTCAACGCCAACCTGCTCGAACAAACGCTGACCCGCACGCGCGAACTCGAAACGCTGCTGGAAGCGGCGCAGGCGACCTCGTATACACTCGATCTCGACGAAGTGTTCGGCAGCGTCGTCCGCCTGATTTTGCAGGCGCTGGACATGGACGACTGCGCAATCATGATGTACGACAACGTCGAAGACGTCCTCAAGGTCGAATATGACCTGAATCGGCAGGGCATTGAAAGCCGGATCACGCCTTCTGGCACAGCCTACGACCTCAAAGAGTACCCGGCGAAAATGCGCGCTGTGCATGATGGGCAAATCCTCGTCATTCGCCGCAGCGATCCCAACGCCGATCCGCGCGAGCTGGAAGAGATGGAACGTGCGGGCGATACCGCGCGCATGCTCGTTCCGCTGATTGTGCGCGATCAGGCGATTGGCCTGCTGCAGATCGAACTGCAATCCGAATTCCGCACGTTCACGCACCGGGAAACGCGCATGGCGCAGGCGCTGGCGGCGCAGGCGGCCATCAGCATCGAAAACGCGCGTCTGTCAACCGAAACCGCCGCGCAAGTGGAACAGTCGCTGGTCATCAACGACCTGTCACGCGCCATCTCATCGACGATGGACGTGAACGACATGATCCGCATTGTGCGTGAACAGGTGCCGCAGCTCACCGACGCCGAAGAGATGTACCTGGCGCTCTACAACGCAGAGACGCAGGACATCATCTTCCCGATGGCGGTGCGCGCGGGCAAAGACTACACCATTCCGTCGCGCAAGCTGGGCAGCGATGAAGTCTCGTTCGTCATCAAGTACCGCCGCCCGCTGCCGCTCGGCGGTGACAGCCCGAACCCGGCGGAAGTGCGCCGCAACCTGGGCATCACCAACGGTGAAGATGAGGCGCTGCGCTACCTCGGCGTGCCGCTGATCGCTGGCGATCAGGTGGTCGGTGCGCTGGCCGTACGCGATACCAAGCAGAAGCGCCCGTTCGGCCTGAACGATCAGCGCATCTTGACGACGATTGGCGCGCAGCTCGGCGCGACCATTCAGAATGCTCGCTTGTTCCAGCGCGTGCAGAACTTCGCCGCCGAACTTAATCAGCGCGTTGAAGAGCGCACCATCGAGTTGGAGCAGGAGCGCGACCGCATCGACTCGCTGTACCAGATCGCGGCGGAACTCGGGCGGACGCTCGATACCAACCGCGTGCTCGACCGCGCGCTCGACATGGTCGCCAAAGCCATCAATGCGGAAGACGCGGTTGTGCTGCTCATCGACCCGCTGACGGATCGGCTGTACAGCCATGTGTCGCTGGCGCACAAGCCGCGGCGCGGCGGCACCGGTCGCCTTGGCGATGTTGAACGGCGCTACCACCCCGCCGAAATGCTCGGCAACTGGGTGATGAATAATTCGAGCGCGACCAACGTGCCCGACCTGCATGCCACGGATTACTGGAAGCGGGAAAACCCGGATGCGGAGCAGTGGCGCAGCGGCGTGGCCGTCGTGCTGGAGACCAACGAAGACGTGCAGGGCGTGATGGTCTTCCTCAGCCAGCAGCCGAATCACTTCACCGAGCCGCAGATGAAACTGGCGGTCGCCGCGGCGAGTCAGGTGGCGGCGGCGGTCAACAATGCCGACCTGTACAACCTGATCCGCGACCAGAACGACCGCATGGCGACACTCCTGCGCTCCGAACAGGAAGAGGCTGAGAAGAACAGCGCCATCCTCGAAGGTATCGCGGACGGCGTGATGCTGGCGGACTCGACCGGGACGGTCATCCTGTTCAACAGCGCCGCCGAAGCGATCCTCGGCCTGCGCCGGGACTATGTGCTCGGGCAGCCGCTCTCCCGGCTCACGGGCACAGAAGGGTCAGCGACGTGGACGAGCGCGCTCAACAACTGGTCGCTGCGTCAGCGGCGTCCCGACGAAGAACTGATCCTCGACCGCGTGGATGTGGGTCGGCGCATCGTCAACGTGCATGCCTCCCCGGTGTATACGGGTGATCAGGTGCTGGGCACGGTGGCCGTGTTCCGCGATGTGACCAAAGAGACCGAAGTCGACCGCATGAAGAGCGAGTTCATCTCCAACGTGTCGCATGAACTGCGTACGCCGATGACGAGCATCATGGGCTATGTCGATCTCATGCTCAAGGGCGCGGGCGGCGATGTCAACGAGCAGCAGCGGCAGTTCCTGTCGACCATTCGCAGCAACGCGACGCGCCTCTCCAATCTCGTGAACGACCTGCTGAACATTTCCAAGCTGGACAGCGGGCGCGATCAGCTCACGCTGACCGATGTCAACCTGCAGGATGTGATCGTGCTGGTGGCGTCGAGCGTGCGCGGGCGGGCGCAGTATCAGAACAAGGCGATGGACGTCGAGGTGAAGATCGCGCCGGACCTGCCCACCATTCGCGCGGATCGGGATAAGCTCACGCAGGTGGTCAGCAACCTCGCCGACAATGCTTTTAATTACACGTATGCTGGTGGTAAGATAAACATTGAGGCTCAGCTTCAACCCGACGGCAAAAACATCCTCATTATGGTGCGTGATAACGGGATTGGCATTCCGGAACAGTTCCGCGAACGCATCTGGAATCGCTTCGAACGCTACGAAGAACACGCCCTCGTGATGGATGTAGCGGGCACTGGCTTGGGGCTCTCGATTGTCAAAACGCTGGTCGATATGCATCAGGGCGAAGTGTGGTTCGAGTCCGAAATCAACCAGGGGACGACGTTCTACATTTCACTGCCGGTTGCCGGCCCGCAATCCATGTTGAGCCGCATCACTGCCGAAGAACCATCGGTCGAGGGACAATAGAACAATGGCGCGCATTTTGGTTGCAGAAGATGAACGGGACATCCGCGAGCTGATCAACTTCACGTTGATGTTCGCCGGGTTTGAGGTGACGCTGGCCGCGAATGGCGCGGAGGCGGTCGAACGGGCGCAGGCAGCGCTCACCAATGGCACGAAGCCCGATATCATCATGATGGATGTGCGAATGCCGAAAATGACGGGATACGAAGCCTGCCGCCACATCAAAGGGATGGGCGAATATAAGGATACCCCCGTGATTTTCTTGTCGGCGAAGGGGCAGGACGAGGAAATTCAAACCGGGCTGGATGCGGGCGCGACGGCCTACATCCTCAAGCCGTTCAACCCCGACGATTTGACCCGCCGTGTGGAAGAGATCCTCAAAGGTTGATGCCGTAGTTCAGCATCGTTGTCGGAGCGAGACGTGAGCGCCATCACAGCAGGCGGTGATTTAGTTCATTACGAGGTACTGGGTCGCGGGCGTCCGGTCATTTTAGTGCATGGCTGGTTAGGATCGTGGCGCTATTGGATTCCCACGCTCCAGCATTTGCAGTCGAATTATCGACTGTACGCGCTCGATCTGTACGGTTTCGGCGATTCCGCCAAGAACCCGGCCAAGTACAACATCGAGCATCAAATCGCGCTGCTCGAAGATTTCATGGTGCAGTTGGCGATCACCAAGGCCGCGTTTGTGGGGCACGGGCTTGGCGCGATCATCGCCGCCGAATTCGCCCGCCGCTACCCCGACCGCGTGCCGCGCCTGATCGTGGTCGACGCGCCGCTGTTCGACACGGGCGATCTGGATCGCCGCGCGCCGCTGGTACGCAAAGTCGCCGCTCGTCCGACGCTGCCGCAGCCGGAAGTCAACCCGACCGCGCCGACCATCATGAGCGCCAGCGCCGCCATGCGCGCCGCGCTGGTCGAAGCCGCGCGCGCCAAAATGAACGGGCAGCTCCCCGCCGAACTCGAAGAGATTGCCGGACTCCCCGCCGACGACCGCGAGGTCTACGAGGCGCATAACCCGCTCCTGCCCCTCATGGACGGCACGACGCTTGAACTGCTGCTCGGTCGCTGCTTCCGCCGTGCTGAACCGAACTATGAGAAGCTGCTGGTGGACGTGAGCAAGATCGATGGGCGTGTGCTGCGGCGTTCGGTCGAACACTTTGACTCCGGGCGCATGCTCGACACGCTGCGTTTGCTCAATATTCCGGTCGTCGCCATTCACGGCCTCGAAGATCCGCTCATGCCGCCGCCGCGCGACGAAGTCCTCAACTATTTGACGCACGAAAAGGAACAGACGCTCGTCCCGGTGCTGCTGCCGAATGTTCGCCACTTCCCCATGCTTGAAGATGAGCGCTTTCCCCGTATGATTAATGACTACCTCGAAGCCGCCGACATCAGTCGTGTCGAACAGAAGGAACGCTGGAAGCGGCGTCACCGCTAGACGGAGTACGTTTTGAATAGAGCGATTATTTTTGCCAATGGGGACATCAACGACGGCGAGATGGTGCGCCGCGCCTTGATGTTCAGCGGTGAGTCGTTGCTGATCGCCGCGGATGGAGGCGCGCGGGTCGCCGCGCACTATGGTCAGCGTCTGGACGCCGTCATCGGCGATATGGACTCGGCTGACGCGGCGCAGGTCGCTGAACTGGAAGCGAATGGCACGCAGGTGCTGCGGCATCCTGCCGAAAAAGACGAGACGGATCTCGAACTGGCGCTGCTGTGGGCTATCGAACGCGGCGCGACGTGGATTCGCATTGTCGGCGCGGTCGGCGACCGTCTCGACCAGACGTTAAGCAACATTTACCTGCTGGCGCTGTCTGCGCTGCAGGGCTGCGATGTGCGGATTGTCGCCGGGAGAGAGGAGACGCAGCTCGCCAAACCGGGCTGGACGTTCCTCGAAGGGCAGCAGGGTGACACTGTGTCGCTGCTGCCGCTCAACGGGACAGTGTTCGGCGTCAAGACAGAAGGGCTGTACTACCCGCTGCGCAGCGAAGACCTGTACTTTGGCCCGGCGCGCGGCGTGAGCAACGTCATGACGCACGACAAGGCGGTCGTGTATGTGCGCAGCGGCATTCTGCTGATCGTACATACCATCGGTCGGGCGTAGCCATACCAGCAGCAATGTAGGGACGAGGCATGCCTCGTCCTTTTTGTTAATACCGTTCCGTGATTATCTCGTTGGGGCGCCCCGTCCCCGGGAGAGACGTATGCCCAAAATTCGCATCGAAAAACGCGACCATACCGGACGCCTCGTCTGGGCCTACGACAGCGACGAAGTCGAGCGCACGGATCACTATGTGCTGATCAGCGCGCACTTTGACCGTGCCGACCGCGACGACGGCTACTTCGTGTGGCAGCAGGGCGATCATTTCCTCGAATGGCACTATTCGGATCGCTGGTACAACGTCTTCAAAATCTTTGACCGGGACACGGGCGCGGTGCGAGGCTGGTACTGCAACATCACCCGCCCGGCGGTGATTGGCGACGGCGTGGTGTCGGCGGACGACCTCGAATTGGACGTGTTTGTGTTCCCCGACGGGCGGATGCTGCGCAAGGATGAGGCTGAGTTCGACGCGCTCGACCTCTCCGCGGCGGATCGCGCGCAGGCGGAAGCCGCCGCCGCGGAGATTGAGCGGTTAGCGGCGGCGAAAATCGCGCCATTTGATTGAGATTGTGTCCTGAGATTGTAGGGGCGCACCTGTGTGTGCGCCCGGAACAGTGGGCAGACACATCGGTCTGCCCCTACAACTCATGTGTTCGCGTAGGGACGCGATTGATTGCGTCCGCTGTCTCTCTGAAAAACGAACGAGACAGGCCTCATCCACACGAGAGGAATTCGTTTTACTTTCCCGATTCCTCGTGGTCGTCTGGCTTGACCAGCATGACGGGCACATCCACGCAGCGCATGACCTCATGCGCGACGCTGCCGAACATCAGGCGGACGATGCCGCTGCGGCCATGCGTGCTCATCACCACCAAGTCGACCTCCTCCGCACGCACGAAATCGCAGATCAGGTGCGCGATGTCCATGCCTTCGGTCATGTGCGTGCGCACTTTCAAATCTTCCTGCCGCAGCTCGGAGCGTACGCCGATCAGGTACTGCTTCATTTGTTCGCGCGCAGCCTGAATCTGCGCGTCTTGCCCGGCCAGCGCAATCTGATCCGCGAATTCGTGCGCCGGGGGTCGGAAGATGTGCAGCAGAATCAGTTCGGCGTTGTGCGCCCGCGCGATATCGACGGCGTGCGGCACGGCGCGCTGCGCCCACCCGGAACCATCGAGCGGGACGAGTATTTTTTGGTAACGGGAGCGGTAGGTCATCGACCATCCTCGAATAAATAACTGTTTACATAAATTTTAACGCCGTCTCGTGCGCACAACAATTGACACGCCGCCTCGTGTATTGACATTTGCCGCGCGAATCTACTATAATCCGCCTATAAACCTCATAAAATCTACTAAAAACATGGAAAATCAACCCAATCTGTCCACTGGACGTAATCTGAAAATCGGCCTCTTCCATCTTGGCTCGGGCATGGCAGATGTGATCGCGACCGGCATCTGGAATCGCATCATGATCAGCGATCTCGGCTTCAGCGCCACGCCGATCGGTTTGCTGGTGGCGCTGCGCTATTTCCTCGCGCCGCTCGGCGTATGGGCGGGGCGCATGTCCGACCGCCGCGCGATTGGTGGATACCGCCGTCTGTTCTGGATCTGGTCAGGGCGCGCGATGATGGCGATCAGCATTCTCGTGCTCGGCTTCACGACGGCGACCATCGCGCGCGGGGTGCAGGTTGAACCGCTGCACTGGCTGGCGATCACGTTCGCCATGCTGCTGTTCAGCCTCGGCTCGGCGTTCAGCGGCAGCACCTTCCTCGCGCTGATTTACGACCGCACCCATGAGCAGCAGCGCGGGCGTGCCGTCGGCATCGTGTGGACGTTCCTGCTGCTCGGCTTTACGCTGGGCGGCATCCTGTTTGGTGTGCTGCTGCCGGAGCATCCCGCAGGCGAGACGGGGCTATCCTTCACGCCAGAGACGCTGCAAAACCTGTTCGTGATTGCCGCGCTGGTGCTGGGTGGTCTGTGGCTGGGGTCGCTGTGGGGCGAAGAACACCGCAGCAGCGGATCGGTTGCCACGGAAGCAGGCAGCGAACACAGCACATCGCTGCGCGCTGACCTCAAAGCCGCGTGGAGTCACCGGCAACTGCGCTACTTCTTCTGGTATCTCGGCCTGTCGATGTTGTTCGCCTTCTCGCAAGACCTCATCCTCGAACCGTTTGCGGGCGATGTTTTCGCGATGGAGGCGCGTCACACCACGCGCTTCGCTGCCTACTGGGGCAGCATGTCGATCTTGGGGACGATCCTCTTCCTCTTCCTGTCGCGCCGCGTCAAGTGGCTGACTAACACCAACATGAACTATATCGGCGTCAGTCTGCTGGTGGTGACGTTCGCCGTCTTCGCGCTGTCGTCGTTCGCGGTGATCCGCCCGCTGGTCACGCCGGGGCTGATTCTGCTCGGTCTAGGCTTAGGCTTCTGGAACGTGGGCACGCTCGGCTTGATGATGGAGATGAGCCCGTCCGGGCGCGCGGGGACGTTCCTCGGTTTCTGGACGCTCGTCGTCACGCTGGCGCGTGGCCTCGGCGTGGCGGGCGGCGGCATCTTCCGCGATATTTTCCTCAGCCTGACCGGAACGCCGAACGTCGCCTACGGGCTGGTGTTCGCCATCGGTGCGGTCGGACTCGGCGTGACCATTTTCCTGCTCACGCGCGTGCAGGTTAAGCAGTTCAAAGCGAATTATGTGGCCAAGCCGGTTGAACCCGAGAAGGTCTTTGCCGGAGCGATGGATTAGTTCACCTCCACAGGTGCTGCCTGCCCTCAATCGACGAATTGGGGGCAGAAGTGCGCTGAGAACACCCCTAGGCGTTTGCCGACGACATCTGGCCTCCCTCAGATGCAACTCCATATGAGCAACCTTGCTGCCCTCGTGTCCGCTACCGGATTGCGCTCTGACAATCTGCTCCTTGGTTTTACAATTGAGGAAAAGTTGATAATTACACAATATAGGTTGAGAAAATGATGCTATAGTAAATATATCGTTCTGGTATGGTGGAAATAACATGCTCTACGAATGCCATTGGTACGTTGACCAACGAATTCTCTACCAAAAAATCAGCGGCGCGATCGTCCCTCAGGACCTCATGACCATTCAAACGGACGGCGATCCGAAAATCGAAAGCGGCATCCGCTACGTCCATGTGATTGTAGATGCGCTGGACGTGACGAACTTCCCGATCAATCTGGGCGACCTCAACAAAGTGATGCGCCGCACCAGCTCCGACAAACGCGGCTGGACGGTGATCATTGCGTCGAATCGCATGCTGCAGTTCCTCGCGTCCACGCTGATTCAGCTTGCCGGGATGCGGGTACGCGTGTTTCCGACACTGGATGAGGGTGTCGCGTTCATTCTGCAGCAGGACAATACGATCCAACTGCCGGTCTGAGACGAGGTATAGCTTTTCTGGTGCTTCTGGCGAATAATGAGGGTCAGCATCTTTCCTCTCGACAGAGAAGCACATGGCAAAAGCTCTCTCCAACACCCAAATTGTGCGGGCGGCGGTCGTGGTTGTCGGCGGGTTTCTCGCCAGCGGTGTACTCGGCCTCGTGCGCACGGCAGCGTTCTCCGCGACTTTCGGCACGAGCGAAGCCCTCGACGCTTTCTACGCCGCGCAGAACATCCCGGAAATCCTGTTCGTACTGGTGGCAGGCGGCGCGCTCGGCTCGTCATTCATCCCGGTCTTCGCGCGCTACCTGACGGCGGGCGATCAAGCGGGCGCATGGCGCTTGGCCAGCGCGGTGATGTCATGCGTGGCGGTGCTGGCGGCGGCGCTCGCGCTGATCATCGGCATATTCGCGCCTACGCTCATCCCTGTGCTCGTGCCGGAAGCACCGCCGACCATGCAGGCGCTCACCATCGATCTGACGCGCGTGATGCTGCTCACGGTCGTGATCTTCAGTATCAGCGGCTTGCTGATGGGCATCCTCAACGCCCAGCAGATCTTCACGCTGCCCGCGCTGGCGCTCGCCGCCAACAACATCGGGCAGATCGTCGGCGCGTTGATCATCGTGCCGCTGCTCCCCGACGACTCCAAAATCTATGGTCTGGCCTTCGGCGCGGTGCTCGGCGCGGTGCTGCATCTGGTAGTGCAGATCCCCGGTCTGCGGCGCGTCGATGCACGCCTCGCGTTCCTGCCTAATCCGCGTGTGCCCGGCGTGATCGAAGTCATCACCTTGATGGGGCCACGCGTGCTTGGCCTTGCCGTCGTGCAGATCAACTTCCTCGTCAATCTCTCGCTGGCCTCCGGCATGGTCGCCGGGAGCTACAGCGCGCTCAAAACCGCCTGGACGCTGATGTTCTTCGTGCTCGGCGTGATCGCGCAGAGCGTGGGCACGGCGGTCTTCCCGTCGCTCTCCGCCCTGGCGGCCAAAAACGATCTCGAGGGTTTCAAAGATCGGCTGGCGGGGGCGCTGCGCGGCGTGCTGTTCCTCGCCTTCCCCGCCACCGTGGGGTTAATCCTGCTCGGGCACGTGGGCATCAGTCTGCTGCTGCAGTACGGCGCTTGGACGCCGGAGAGCACGGCAGCGACCGCGTGGGCGCTCAGCTTCTTCGCGCTCGGTATCGCCGGGCACAGCCTGCTTGAAGTGCTCTCTCGCGCTTTTTACGCCCTAGCCGACACCCGCACGCCCGTGCTCGTCGGCATCGCGTCGATGGTCGCCAACATCGCGCTGAGTCTGCTGCTGGTGCATGTCGTCGGCGACCCGAACACCCTCAGCCGCGGATCGTTCGCCGGGCTGGCGCTCGCCAATTCCCTGGCGACGCTGCTCGAAGGGGCGTTCCTGTGGTGGATTTTGCGGCGGCGCATCGGCAGTTTGAAGGATGGCTACGTGCTCAATGGGGCGGTGCGCGCGCTGGCGGCGGCGCTCGGCATGGGCGTGGTGGTCGCGCTGATCGTGAACGTGCTGACCAACGTCGGCGGTCTGTTTACGGCGGTCGTTGGCGCGGGTGTAGGCGTCGGCGTGTTCTTCGCGCTGGCGTTCGTCTTCGGCGTCGAAGAAGCGCGCACCATTCCGAACCTGGTGCTGGCGCGTTTCCGCCGTTAACGGATTTCCGCATCGTGCTTAGGCCGCGGATCATCTCCACTTTACGAAATTCATGCTTTAATTAGGCTGTATTCGCGAGTCTTCTAGGGGGAGCCCATGCCGCACATTCGGTTTGTTCGGTTCACCCGGTGGCTGCTTTTGCTCACCTGCCTTTACACTGTCGGCGCGGTCACCGCGCAAGCCGCCGTTGTGCCGATTCACGCTATTCAGGTGGGCGCTGCCAGCCCACTCGTCAACCAGACCGTGCTCGTGCGCGCGGTCGTCACCGCCGACTATCAGGGCAACCTGCAGCGGGGTGGCTTCTACGTTCAGGAAGTCACCGCCGATGCCGATGCTGCCACCGGGGAAGGGATCTTCGTCTACTGCGACCCGGACGGCCCGTTCAGCTTCCAGAACAACGCCAACGACATCCGCAATCCACGTGAGTGTGCGGTCGACGTGGCGGTGGGCGATCTGGTCGAGGTGAGCGGCATGGTGCAGGAGATTCGCGAGGAAACGCGCATCAATGCGGTGCACGGCACGATCAGCGTGATCAGCCGCGCCAACCCGCTCCCCGAACCGGTCGTGCTCAATCTCGCGCAGGATCTGATTGGCGCGGGGCTGACGCGGGCGGCGTTCTACGAACCCTACGAGGGCATGCTCGTCACCATCGCCGACGCGCTGAGCGTCGCCGAATACTTCCAACTGGCTCGCTTTGGTGAAGTCGTGCTCTATCAGGGTGGCCGACCGTTTCAATACACGCATGTCGACGATACGCCGACTGATGCCGAATTTGCCGCCTTCAACGCGGATCTCGAACGCCGCCGCCTCGTGCTGGATGACGACAGCAGCGTCGAAAATGTGCCGCTGGTGCGCTCCCCGCAGACCATCTTCTATCCGATGCCGGGCGGCCTCTCCACGGGCGCGCCGGGAACCAATTTCTTTCGTGGGGGTGACACGATCACCGGGCTGACGGGCATCCTCAGCTTCGGCTTCGGCAATTGGCGCATCCTCCCCGTAGCCACGCTGCCGCCGGTTTTCACGGTCGTCAATCCGCGGTCTGCTACCCCGCCGGAAGTGGGCGGCACGTTGACAGTCGCCAGCTTCAATGTGCTCAACTACTTCACGACGCTCGGTTCGCGCGGCGCGACCAGTCCCGCGGAACTGGAACGGCAGGCCGAGAAGATCGTTGCGGCGCTTACGGCGATTGACGCGGCAGTCTACGGCCTGATGGAAATCGAGAACAACGTCACCGCCGTCGCCGATCTCGTAGCGCGTCTCAATGCCGCGGCAGGCGCCGATACTTACGCCTACATTGATACGGGCGTGATCGGCACGGATGAGATCGCGGTCGCGCTGATTTACCAACCGGCGCGCGTTAGCCCAATCGGCGTGACGGCGGTGCTCGACGCGCCCGAGTTCGTCAATCCGTTCGACGCGGATACCGATCGCAACCGTCCGGCGGTGGCGCAGACGTTCCGGGATAACACGAGTGGGGAGACCTTCACGGTTGTCGTCAATCACCTCAAGTCGAAGGGCTCAACCTGCGGTGCGGGCGACGACAACGCGCTGCAAGGGAGCTGCAACGGCACGCGCACTGCCGCGGCCCAGCAGTTGGTCAACTGGCTGGCGAGTGACCCGACGGGCACGGGTGAGCAGGACATCCTGATCATCGGTGACCTGAACGCTTACGCGGGCGAAGACCCGATTGACGCGCTGCGGGCGGGCGCGGGGAGTCTGCAATTTGTCGATCTGCAGGGCGGGGTGAACTCGGAGAATTACAGCTACGTGTTCGACGGGATGCTCGGGTATCTCGATCACGCGCTGGCGAGCACGAGCCTCGCGTCGCAGGTGGTCGGCGTGGCGGAGTGGCACATTAACGCCGACGAAGTTCCCGTGTTCGATTACAACGATGACGTGCGCGACCCGGGTGAAAACGAATATGAGGAAGAGCCGGACGCCAACCCGCTCTATGAAAGCTCGCCGTTCCGCGCTTCTGATCACGATCCGGTGATCGTGGGTTTGTCGTTCCCATCCGCCGAAGCGACCGCGACGCCGGAGATCACCTTAACGCCCACCCCCACGCCTGTGGTTACCCAAACGCCGCAGCCGGAAGTCGGCGACACCATCGATGTCGATGTGTCCGGGACGGAAGGGGATGTCACGGTCAGCATTTGCGTGGAAGATGAGGATGTCGCCACGGTGACGATCCGCGTGCAGACGGATGATGGGCTCATCACCCTCATTTACGGCGCGGATCAGTGCGAAGGTTAGTCAGATGAAGGAGGAATTTTCCACCTACGCTTTCCAATCCCTGTTTATTTAGGGGATACTTAATGTGCCAACTTGCCTCATACTATGAACTGTATCTCTGAAATAAGTTTGTAGTTGAAGGAACGCAGAGTGGAAAACCCGGATGTTCGTAAGTTGCCCAGAAAAATGCTCTGGATCGGCTATTACGTAGTCTTGCTTTTCATTGGAGCGGTTACGTTTGCTAGACCCGAGTACGCAGTTGTAATTGTGGGTGGCGTGATTGCTCCGGAATCGACAGAGTTTTGGCGGCTGATTGGCGGTGCACTTGCAGTTTGGTCGTTTAGTCGTTTGATTCGCGAAGCCTTTTGGCTACAGGACGCAAATACTGTCCAATTGCAGCGACTAAATCAACTAGAAGCAAAGCTAGACCGGATTGAAGCCAAAGTTGATCAACTGCTAGAAGCTAGCTCAAGCAACGAGACAAGCACTAACCTTCACTCAAAGTCTCTTCAACTTGGAGAAGAACTGAAGTAAGTCGGCTCGAGATCTGCTTGTAGACAGCGAAGATCGCAAAGTACTAGTCATGCACGATTTTCGCTGTCTCGTTTGTTGTTCCTACTTCTTGTCTTCCTGCTGGTCAATCGGCAGGCGGATTTGGAAGCGCGTGTCGCCGGGCTTGGAAACAAGCCGAATCTCCCCGCGGTGATGATCCACGATGATGCGGTGGGCGATATCCAGCCCTAAACCCGTCCCCTTGCCGACATCCTTCGTCGTGAAGAACGGCTCGAAGATGCGCGACTGAATGTCTTCGGGGATGCCCGGCCCATTGTCGCCGATTTCCACCCAGATATCCTTGCCATCTTCCCAGGTGCGCAGGGTGATCGTCCCGTTTTCGCCCAGCGCGTCAATGGCGTTGTCGATGAGGTTGGTCCACACCTGATTCAGTTCGCTGCCGTGCGCGAGGATGTGCGGGATGTTCCGGTCGTACTCGCGCTTGACGGTGATCTTGGCCTGCCGCAGCTTGTGCGCGAGAATCATGAGCGTATCCTCGATTCCGGCATGCACGTCAATATCCTGCTGCGGCGCTTGATCCATGTACGAATACGACTTCACCGCCTTGACCAGCTCGGAAATGCGCCCGGCGCTCCGTTCGACTTCGTTGAGCAGCGAGCCCGTCGTCAGCGACGCGTTGAGCCAGCGCACGCCATCTGCGAACAGCTCGTCCTCGCCGATGAGGTCATAGAGCTGTTCGAGCATGTCGATAGTGATGCCGCCGGAGACGAACAGCGGGGCGATGGTGTAGGCATCGTCCACATCGTGACTATCCAGCCAGTCGCTGAGTTCTTCCTCACGGTCGCTCTGCGTGAGCGCGTCGAGCGGTTCAGGGTCGCGCAGTTTGTTGGCAATCGTACGCTGCATTCCCAGCAGTTCGTCGAGCTGCTCCTCGTCGAGCGCGCGGCTGATCTTCACCAGCAGCGGCTGCACCTGCCCGAAGGAGTCGCGCAGTTGATCGGTGGCGCGGCGGGCGGCGGCGGCGGGGTTGTTCAGCTCGTGCGCCAGCCCGGCGGAGAGCACGCCGAGCGCGGACATCTTTTCGCGCTGACGGGCGAGGCTCTCCGTCTTCTGGATGCGCCACTGCAGCGCCTGAAACAGCTTGCTCACCACCAGCGGGCAGATCGCGAACATTTCGCGGAACGCCTGACTATCAAAGCGCAGCACTTTGGTCTCTTTGACCGCGCGCGCGCTGGCGATATACGGCGTGCCGCTCAGCATGGGCACTTCGCCGCTGAACCCGCCCGCGTGATGCGTATTGAGGATGATCTCCCCGTCGCCCGCCTGTTTGGTGATCTGGACTTCGCCGTCGATCACCACATAGAAGTAAGTCGAGTCGTCGCCTTCGTGGAACAGGTAGTCCCCGGCCTGCGCGAAGTGGTCTTCGCCATGCTCGACCAGCCAGTTCAACTGGTCGCGGCGGAGGTGTTCGAACAGCGGGACTTTTCCGAGTTCTTCGGCGCTCGCCATGCTTACAGACTCCCCAGATACTGATGGATGAACTGTACGGCAATCGATCCTTCACCGACCGCTGAGGCGACGCGCTTCACCGAACGGTGACGCACATCCCCGGCGACGAAAATGCCCGGCACGCTCGATTCGAGCAGGTACGGCTGACGCTCCAGCGACCAGCTCTTGGGCAGCTTGCCCTCTTTGATGAGATCCGTGCCCGTGAGGATGAAACCATGCTGGTCGCGTTCGATGTCGCCGGGCAGCCAGTCGGTGTGAGGCAGCGCGCCGATGAAGATGAACAGCCCGGCAGCGTCGTAGTCCTGCTGAGCGTTGCTGACCTTATCGACTACCGTGACGCCTTCCAGATGCTCGCGCCCCTTCACGGCGGTGATTTCGCTGTTGCACCGGACGATGATATTGTCGGTCGCTTCGATCTGCTCGATCAGGTATGACGACATGCTCTTGGTCAGCGAGTCGCTGCGCACGACCATATACACGGTCTTGGCGTAGCGGTGGAAATACATGGCCGCTTGCCCCGCTGAATTGCCCGCGCCGACGATGAACACATCCTGCCCGGCGACATTTGGCGCTTCGGTCATGGCGGCGCCGTAGTACACGCCCGCGCCCGTCAGGATATCGCAGCCCATCACGTCGAGGCGGCGATAGGATACGCCCGTCGCGATCATCAGCGCGTGACAGCTCACCTCGCTGCCATCCGACAACGTGAGGATCTTATAGTGTTCTTCCAGGCGCACGCTGATGACTTCCGCCGGGGTGAGGATTTCCACGCCGAAGCGGGTCGCCTGGGCGACCGCGCGCCGCGCCAAATCCATGCCGCTCAAACCGACCGGGAAGCCAAGATAGTTCTCAATGCGTGAACTCATGCCCGCTTGCCCACCGGGCGCTTCGCGTTCGATGATGAGCGTGCGTAAGCCCTCCGATGCCCCATAAACCGCCGCCGCCAACCCTGCCGGGCCGCCGCCGACAATCACCAGATCGTAGAAGGGCTGCTCGGCCTGCGTCTTCAAGCCGACCTTCTGCGCGACTTCGACATTGGTCGGCTGCATGAGCGTTGAACCATCCGAGAAGACCAGCACGGGGAGGCGCGGATTCTCCATAAAGCTGAGGAGCTGCTTGGCTTCGGGATCGATTTCAAGATCCATCCAGCGATAGGGCACACGGTTGCGCGCCAAGAAGTCCTTGATGCCATGCGCTTTGGGCGACCACTGATGACCGATCACGCGCACGCCCTCAAAGGTCGGGCGGTAGGCAGCTTTCCACTGGTCGAGCAGATCCTGAACGATGGGGAACAGGTTTTCTTCCGGCGGGTCCCACGGCTTCATCAGGTAGTGATCCAGCCCGATGACGTTGATCGCCTGAATCGCCGCGTTGGTGTCGGCGTAGGCGGTGAGCAGCACCTTCTTGGCATCCGGGAAGATTTTGCGGGCTTCGCCCAAAAATTCCACGCCCGTCATTTCGGGCATGCGCTGGTCGACGATGAACAGCGCGACCGTGTCGTTGCGCAGCCGGAGCTGGCGCAGCGCGTCGAGCGCTTCCGCGCCGGAATTGGCGCGCATCACGCGGTATTCTTTGCCGAACTGGCGGCGAATATCCCGTTCGATGGCGCGCAAAACCTCCTGATCGTCGTCGAGGGTGAAAATGATCGGTTTAGTTGCCATGAGTCCATCCGTTTCGGTTCAGTTCACGTCGGCTAAATCTGCTATGAGAGCTGCAACTTTCCGAAGGGGGGAAGTCGCGCTCTGCGGTGTTCCTTTATCCCTGATTTGGCTTATATCCCAAGATATCCCAAGAATTTGGGATAAGTGGGTTATGTGCGATTCTTTTCCTTGGGTAACGATCAACGCCGCAATGATCACAGCATTGCGATATCCCAAGTCAGGCGTCCGCGCCGATCTGCGTTATCCGTAATTCCGCTTGATCGAGCAGGCGCTGGCAGTACTCCGACAACTGCTTGCCCCGCTCAAACAGCGTGACCGAGTCTTCGAGCGGCAAATCGCCCGAATCGAGGCGCGTGACGATGCTTTCCAATTCCGCATACGCGGCTTCGAAGGACAATGCTTCCAGTTGGGACATTTACTCTACCTTTGCGCGGCGTGAGCCGTCTTTCATCTCAATCGTGATCTCGGTATTCGCGGGCAGTTCCGCCGCCGAGGTGACGCGCTGACCGTTCACGCTGATCATCGCATAGCCGCGGTCGAGAATTGCCTGCGGGCTGGCCGCGACCAGCGCGATGCCCAGGCCGTTCAGCCGTTCGCGCGCTAAGGCGATGCGTCCGCGTTCGCGGCTGAGCATGGCGCGATCCATTGTGACCAATGCCTGCCGGATGGTGCGAATGCGCACGGCGGGCGATACCTGCTTGAGCGCCCACGCCTTCTCCACCAACCCGCGCCGCCGCGACTCGAAGGTGAAGCGCAGTGCTTCGTCCAGTTGATACGTCAGGCGATCCAGCGTCTGGCGCAGTTCGGTCACATCCGGCGTGAGGATTTCAGCGGCAGCGGACGGCGTCGGCGCGCGCAGATCGGCGACAAAATCGGCAATCGTGAAGTCAGTCTCGTGCCCCACGCCGCTGATCACGGGGATGCGGCTGGCGGCAATGGCGCGGGCGACGCCCTCGTCATTGAAGGCCCACAGGTCTTCGATGCTCCCCCCGCCGCGGCACACCAGCACCACGTTGATATCCTGCCGCGCATTGAGCCGACCGAGCGCGCGCACAATCTGCGCGGGCGCGTCGATGCCCTGCACGAGCGTCGGCGCCAGCACAATCTCCACGAGCGGGTAGCGCCGCCGCAGCACGTTTTGCACATCCTGAAACGCTGCCGCATCCGCCGAGGTCACCACGCCGATTTTGCGCGGGTAGGCTGGCAGCGGACGCTTGCGCGCTGCGTCGAACAGCCCTTCGGCTTCCAGCTTGCCTTTAAGTTCTTCAAACTGGCGGTACAGGTCGCCCACGCCCGCCGAGCGCAGAATGTCGACATAGAATTGAAGATCGCCGCGCGCCTCGTACACGCTGACCGATCCGTGCGCGGTTACGGCGTCGCCGTTGCGCGGCATCATCGTCAGGCGGGCAGCGCTCGACCGCCACATCGCGCACTTGATCTGCGCACTGCTGTCCTTCAGCGAGAAATACAGGTGACCGGAGGAAGCCTGCGTGAAATTGGAGATTTCCCCTGTAATCCACACATCCTGCAGGCGGCTGTCACTTTCGAGGCGGTTCTTGATCAGGGCGGCGATTTCCGCTACGGAACGCGGTTCGGACATAAATCTATTTTCCCTTTGGCAGTTCTTCCGCGTAATTATACAATTAACCGCGATGTTTGATCATGAGGCTAAAGGACGAAATCATGGCGTATTACACCAGCCAACAGCGCGACGCGCTGCGCAGTGAACTGAAAAAGCTGAAATTTAACCAGGCGAAAGGGCGCATCCGCCGCCTGGATGCGAAAGGGCGCATCGCCTTTTTGAAGAACTCACAGGCCAGCGGTCTGCTGCATACTGCCTATGATCTGCCGACGCTCGGTATCCGCGTGATCCTCGTGGAAAGCGAAACGCACGTCGTCGACGAGACCAACAACGCCGGATCGACACCCACGCTGCTCGCCTCCAAGACCGAATTTGTCGATGTGCTGGTGCAGCCGCTGCCGGGCAATCAGTCGTAGATAGCCGTTAGCGGTTAGCAAGAAGCTGATGCTCTCGTAGGGACGCGATTTATCGCGTCCGTTTTTTTGCTTTGAACGCATCTCCAAACCCTTGCTCGACGAGATAGTTTGGCACCTATGCCAACAATTTGTAGGGGCAAACCTATGTGTCTGCCCTCAAATCGTGGGCGCACACATAGGTGCGCCCCTACAATGCCCCGCCAGATAAAAGCACCACGTTCCCCCTTTCCATCCGGAGCGGAGAGGGGATGCGGTTGAAGCGTGGCGTGATTTTCCGCCGCGATTGGTGTTATAGCTGATGCGGCGGTGAGGTTCTGCCATCACTACCAGCGCATAAGACAGTTTTCGTGAAATTTGTCGCAATCTGTCATGGATCGCGCCGACACTGCGGAGTCGCACCCGATTTGTTTCTATAATGGGGACAACGTTGGGTCACAGCTCCCGGCTGTTGGCTACTAGCTGAAGAGGTTTTGCATGCTGCGTACACTTCCCCAAACCCGCGACTTTTCGCTCGCCTATCGCTTGGCGGCGGTGGTCGCCTTTACGTTCCTGACCGCGGTCTCCGCGCGGATCACCATTCCCGTTGAACCCGTCCCGATCACGCTGCAAGTGCTGGTCGTCGTGCTGTCCGGCTTGGTGTTGGGCGCGCGCGACGGCGCATTGAGTCAGTTGTTCTACATCAGCCTGATCGCGCTGAATCTCCCCGTCGATGCGCGCATGGTGGGCGCGGCGGCGTTCTTCAGCCCGACTGCGGGCTACCTGATCGGCTTCATCCCAGCGGCGTATGTGACGGGCTGGCTGATCGAGCGGAGCAACCGCAGCGCCGTGCAGCGCTGGTTGGCGGCAGTCGTGGGTATTCTGGTGATTTATGCGTTCGGCTACTTGCTGCTCAAGCTGAACACAGGCATGGCGTGGGATGCGGCGTGGACGGCGGGCGTTGCCCCGTTCATCGCGCTGGATCTGGGCAAGGCGCTGATCGCGGCGGCTGTCGCGGAAAGTGGCCGCGCGTTTTTCCTGCGGAACAGCTAAAAGCAGTTGTCAGCTTACAGTTCACAGTGATCAGTGAAAACGCTTTGACTGACAACTGTGAACTGTAAACTGTGAACTTTTTACTCGATGGCGGCCATATCTTCTTCGGTGAGCGTCATACCGAGGATGTTGAAGCCCGCATCCACGTACATAATTTCCCCGGTGATCATCGAACCCCAGTCCGACGCGAGGAACAGCGCGGCGTTGCCCACGTCATCCTGATGCACCAGCTTGCGGAGCGGCGCAGCCTTCTCGGAGTACTTGAGCATCATGCGGATGCCGGGGACGCCCGCTGCGGCCAGCGTCTTGATCGGCCCGGCGCTGATCGAATTGACGCGGATGCCCTTCGGCCCGAGGTCGGCGGCGAGGTATTTGGTGATCGTCTCCAGCGCCGATTTGGCCACGGCCATGACGTGATACTTGGGCATGACCTTCTCTGCCGCGTAATACGTCAGGCTGATGATGCTGCCGCCTTCCGGCATGAGCGGTTCGGCACGCTTGGCCATCGCGATCAGGCTGTAGGCACTGATGTCGAGCGCCAGCTTGAAGCCGTCGCGCGAGATGTTGGTGAAGCGGCCGCCGAGGTCGTCTTTATTCGCAAACGCCACCGAATGCACCAGCACGTCGATCTTGCCATAGCGTTCCTGTACCTTGGCGAACACCGCGTCGAGCTGCTCATCGCTGGTCACGTCGCACTGTTCGACGAAATCGCAGCCGATCTCCTGCGCGAGCGGGAACACACGCTTTTCGAGGGCTTCCCCGGCATAGCTGATCAGAATCTTCGCGCCTTCATCGTGCAGGCGCTGGATGATCCCCCACGCAATCGAGTTCTTGTTGGCCAGTCCAAAAACCAGCGCAATTTTGCCATCCATTAAGCCCATCGGTTAATCTCCTTAGAGTGGTTGTTGTTTTTGATCGCTTACTTTAACACCCGTTGCGGGTTGAGGCTACGAATGACCGATGTGAATGACCCGATCCACGTGATTGTGGCGATGGATTTCTCCGATGCGCTGATGGCGGAACTGCGCGAGGTATCGCCCCGGCTGCGCATCGAACGGCATTTTCCGACCGTCCCCGAAAAAGCGTGGGCGGAGGCAGAAATCCTATATACAGGGAACATTTTCCCCGACCCAGCGCAAGCGCCCCGCCTGCGTTGGATTCAACTGCATTCCGCGGGCGTGAATCACGCGCTGCAAGAGCCGATCATCATGGCGGAAGATGTCGAAGTGACGACCGCCAGCGGCATTCACGCGGTCGCCATGAGCGAATTCTGCCTGGGGATGATGTTGGCTTTCAACTACAAGCTGCCGACCATGCAGGAGCTCAAGCACAAGGTCGACTGGCCGAAAGACCGCCAGAAGATTTTCGCGCCGCTCACCCTGCGCGGGCAGACACTCGGCATCGTCGGCTATGGCGCGATTGGGCGCGAACTGGCGCGCGTGGCCGATCACCTCGGCATGAAGGTGCTGGCGATTAAGCGCGACGTGATGCACCCCGAAGATTTCGACGGCTATGCCGAACCGGGCACGGGCGATCAAGCCGGGGAAATCCCGCTGCGCATCTACCCGCCGGAAGCGATTGCTTCGATGGCCAGCGAATGCGACTTCCTCGTGCTCACCGTGCCGCTCACCGTCAAGACCACGCATATCGTCGGCGAGGACGTGCTCAAAACGATGAAGAAGACTGCCGTGCTCATCAACGTGGCGCGCGGCCCAGTCGTCGACGAAGATGCGCTGATTTCGGCGCTGGCGGCGAATCGGCTGGCTGGCGCGGCGCTCGACGTGTTCGAAGAGGAACCGCTCCCCACGACCAGTCCGCTGTGGAATCTCGACAACGTGATCATCAGCCCGCATGTGGCCGGGAACACGGTCAACTACCACGAACGGGCGGCGGCGTTGTTCACCGCCAATCTCGAACGCTACCTCGAAAAACAGCCGCTGCTCAACCGTTTCACGCGCCAGCACGGGTATTGAGTGCCACTGCATCCGGCCTCACCCCTAAATCCTCTCTCCGAAGGGCGAGGGGACTAAGAATGCTGACTCCCCTCTCCTCTAGGAGAGGGGCTGGGGGTGAGGTTGCCCTACGGTACAAACAGCACGTCGCGCGGACGCAGGAACGTGACCTCGGCGAATTTCCCCGATTTCGGCTGGTAGACCACTTTGATCTCAACATCGCCGTGCTGACCCAGCAGACGGATGCGCGCCGTCGTCTGTCCATCGCCCTCGACCACCGCGCCGAGCCGCAGCTTACCGTACTGGACACGCGCTGCCGCTAGCTGCCGCTGAAGGTCGGTGGCTTTCACAGAGCGGGCGAATAGGGCGCGCGCCTGCTGTTCATCCCATGCGTTGATCAGTCTGACGAGCTGCGCGGCACTCTGTTTGAGGGCGGCGCTCAAGCGCTTGGCCGAGGTGATCTGCAAATACTGCAAGCGGGGTGGATTAGTGGGCGCACAGGTGGCAAACAGTTCGATCTGCCCCTGGCTGCACTGCATGAGCCAGCGTCCGCGCAGCGCGTTCTCTGGTTCGACGGGCGTCACGGAGCGGCACTTGCCGAAATCAGCGCGCAGACGCTGGAACTGTTCGCGGCGTTGGGCCAGCGGCATATCCTGAAAGAACGACTCGGTTGAGATCGCTTGCAGTGCCGCATCATCCCATTTTTCGTAGACCTGCCGCAGCGTGTCCTGCACGGTGAGCAAAATCGGTGCTGTTGGTAAGGTGCGCGGCCTGAGTCCGCCCGTTTGGCGTAGCGCCGTGAAGGCTTTCTCCATCGCGAAGCGCGGCGAAGCGTAGGTCGCATTGCAGAAGCCGACAATGCCGATTCCGTAGTCCGGCAGCAGGCGATAGAACGTCCCATAGCCGGGTAAGCCGCCACCATGCGCCACCGAATAGCCGAGCACGGAATCGCGACTGCACGCCAAGCCATAGCCGTAGGCTTCCCCTTGCACCAGCGCTGGGAGATCGGGGCTGGGCCGCGTCGAACTGAGCGACCGCTGCCGCCACAACTGCTGCATCTCACGGGCAGAACTCCGGCGGATGGGAGTCGCGGTTTCATCGTCGTTCCGGGGTGGGAAGGCGGACAGGAGGAATCCCATGTAGCGGGCGAAATCGGAGATCGTCGTGAACAGGCCGCCAATCGAGGCGAACGCGCCATCCGGCAGTGGCGGCTCCTCGACCCACTGATCAGCTTCGCGGCGATAACCCATCGCCAACCGCTGCGGGTCGACGGCGGCGATGTCAAAGGTGGTTGAGGTCATGCCGAGCGGCATCAGAATTTCACGGGTGACATAGGTTTGGTACAGTTCGCCCGCGACGTTGGTCACGATGCGTCCCAGAATGGCATAGCCGAGATTCGAATATTCGAATGTGACACCGGGCGGGTTCGAGAACGACAACCCGCTCAGCAGGATCTGCGACAGCTCAGCTTCGGTGCGGGCGAGCTGACGGTCCGCCCACGGATCATCCTGCGGCAGCCCTGCGCTCATTGTGAGCAGGTGGCGTACGGTCATCGGCGCTGAATCGCGCGTGGGGTACGGCAGCGCAGCGAGTTCCGGCACATAGTCGGCGGCGGGTGCATCAAGCTGAAGCTGGCCCGCATCGCGCAGCTTGACCAGCGCCATCGCCGTGAAACTCTTGGTCATCGAGGCGATGCGAAACACCGTGTTCTGGTCGACGGGCGTCTGCTGAGCGACATTGCGCACGCCAAAGCCGCCCGCGTGGACCAGTTCATCGCCGATCACGATGCCGAACGCGCAGCCAGGAACCGGGGCACGTTCCACATGCTCACGGAAGCTTGCCTCGACTTTGGGAAAAGCTCGTTCCAGTTGCGCCCGTTCTAAGGAACTATGAACAGGCAGCGGGAATTCTGCGTAACTACTGTGAGCGGTCAAGTTGGTTTTCTCTCTAAATAGTTGAAGCCAGTCGGTGATACGCGTCGTTTAGGCGAGACCTTCCCGTACCGCCCGCCCGACGACATTCAGCGCAGCGATTGTAGTTATCTCGTTAGGAAAACCAAAATCCCTGCTCAGTGGAAAGAGGCCAACTTGACTCGCGATCGATTCTCGCTAAACTTTACTTTAGCGTTCAACTTTATTTAAACAAAGGAATGCGGATGAAGAAATATCGTTTCGAGCAGTACGCTGCCACCCGCCTGTACACGGGCGCAATCGCATATTCGCCGGATGGTACGGCACTGGCGCATGTCGCCAATACGACCGGGCAGTTCAATCTGTGGACGATTCCGTCTGGCGGCGGCATGCCTTACCAGCTCACCGCCTACGCCGATAACACTGTACGCGCGGTCGCCTGGCATCCGGACGGGAAATCGATTCTGTTCACTGCCGACCAGAACGGCGATGAGTTCCATCAGGTCTACCTGATCGGTGCGCGCGGCGGTACCCCAGAGCAATTTACGGACGCCATGCAAGCGCAGCACTATATCGGCGATGCCTTTACGCCGGATGGCAAAATCATGGCCTACGCTGCGAATGAACGCGAACCGCAGAACATGGAAACGGTGATTCACAATCTGGAAACGGGTGAAAAGACCTATCCGTTCGTCATGTCACCCGGTGGCGAGTGGGGTATTTACCCGGTCGGCTGGTCGCCGGACGGACGCTATCTGCTGGCGGCGAAGATCTACACCAATACCAATCAGGATGTGGTGCTCTACGACACGACTTCAGGCGAAGAGATCAATGCGACGCCGCACGACGGCGAGGTGATCTTCTTCCCCGGCGCGTTCACGCCGGATGGCAGCGGCGTGTACATCCTCACCAACAGCGGGCGCGAATTTCAGGGCTTGGCGCTGTATTCGCTGGCGGATCGGGCGTGGACGTGGGTCGAAACGCCGGAATGGGATGTGGAAAACGTCGTCGTGTCGAAGAATGGGCGCGTGTTGATCTGGGCGGTCAACGAAGACGGCGCGTCGAAGTTCTACGGCCGTGACCTGACGACGAGGCAGGCGCTGACGCTGCCGGATCTACCGCTCGGCGTGGTCGATAATTTCGTCGTGTCGCCCGACGGCAGCAAGCTCGCGTTGGTGTTCGCGCAGCCAACCGAAGCAACCAACCTCTACGAGTTTGATCTGACAACGGGGAAACTGACCGCGCTTGGTCAGAGTATGATCGGCGGCATCGATCCGGCGGACATGATCGTCCCTGAACTCGTGCACTATCCCACCTTTGACGGGCGTACGATTCCGGCGTGGCTGTATCGCCCGAAGGGGGAAGGCCAATTCCCGGTTGTGCTGTCAATTCACGGTGGCCCCGAAGCGCAGGAACGCGCGCGCTACAACTACAACGGCCTTTACCAGTATCTGCTCTCGCGCGGTTTCGGCGTGCTGGCGCCCAACATCCGCGGCTCGACGGGCTACGGCATCAGCTACCAGAAGCTAATTCACCGCGACTGGGGCGGCGATGAACTCAAGGACATCGAGCACGCCGCGATTTATTTGCGCTCGCTGGATTGGGTCGATAGTAACCGGATTGCCGTGTATGGCGGCAGCTTCGGCGGCTTCGCGACGCTCAGCGCGATCACGCGCCTGCCCGATTACTGGGCGCTGGCTGTCGATCTCGTCGGCCCGGCGAATCTGGTCACCTTTGCGAAGGCGGTCCCGCCGCACTGGCGCGCCTCGATGAAGCAGTGGGTGGGAGATCCCGAAGAGGACTTCGACATGCTCATGAAGCGTTCGCCGATCACCTATGTCGATCAGATCAAAGTGCCGCTGCTCGTGATTCAAGGCGCGAAAGATCCGCGCGTGGTCAAGGCGGAGAGCGACCAGATGGTCGAACGCATCAAGCAGAACGGCGGCGACGTGCGCTACTTCGTCGACGAGAACGAAGGCCACGGCACGACCCGCCGCGAGAACACGATCAAGTGGTATCGCATGATCGTGGATTACATCGAGGAATATCTGCTCGACGAGCCGTCGGCGATGTAAGGTGCATTTCCACCGACGTCCATCTTTGGTAGGGACGCGATTTATCGCGTCCGCTGATTCCGACCCCACCCCCGGCCCCTCCCCGAATTCGGGGAGGGGAGCCAGCAAAGTTCGCTTTCTGTTCCTCTCCTTTGGCGCAGGAAGCGGGTGTGAGGTTGGATTTGCCCCCTATCTTCTAGGGTGACATTCATCCTCTCATCGACCAATTTGCAACCGATCTGGCTCCTCGACCGTATAATAGAGTAGTTGTAAACATGAGGAGTTCACCATGTCGGACTTTGAACAGACGACGGAAACCGTCGATAACAGCAGCAACCCGCTTGACGCCTTTGTGCGCCACCAGAAGAAGGCCTTCGAAGAAACCGGTAAGGCGCTCGATTCGCTCCTGCCGCCCGCGTTCAAGGAACACAGCACGGAAGCCCGCCGCGAATTCGTCAAGGGCATGAAGGTGTTGGTGGACGCGGCCATCTCGGAGATGGAAAAGGCCAGCCGTGACTTCGAGAAGAACTTCAACCGCCAGCGCCCGGTCGAAGAGGCCGGCGACGCGGAGCGCCCGTCGTCAACGGGTGCGACGAAAGTCAAAGTGCAGGTCGAGTAGGCCAATTAAAAAGCGCCTCCCACACGGGGAGGCGCTTTTGATTCTAGGCGCTTGTGCTCACTTACTGTTGAACGGCGTCCGCCGGAATCCACACCAGATTCGCGCCGCACGCAATAAACACGTGCGCGAAGTCTCCGTCAAACTCCGTGATGTACCATGTGCCGCGGGGCAGCGAGAAACCGAGCTGCGTATCCGTGCTGGGCGCGTAGAAGGTAGGCGCGCCAGCCGGAACGGTGTAGAGCGCGGGCACCGCCGGGAGCGAGCTGATGCAGGTGGGAGGTGAGCTCGGCGGGAGACACTTGCTCGTGTCGATGAAATATGGGTCGATGAGATCATACTGAAAGGTCGTATCAAAATCTACCGCATAGATGCCAATCTCATCGGCCACGGCGGATGGTATGTAGAGCTGGTAGGTGCTGGTTTGCGCAGACATGACAGCAGATTGCCCGATCAATGAACCGTCATCCCAGATTTGCAGGACGCTGCTGCCTTCCGACCCGGCTGTCCACGTCACGGTCAGGATGCACGATGAGGTATCAAAAGCAACATCGTCAATCGTACTGGTCGCTGTGGCAGCGGCGACCGGAATGAGGCTGACAAACACAAGCACAGTAAGCGTGACGAATGCGAAAAGCCTCGCTGCGAGTTTCATGTCTTTTCCTTTGGCATGAGTATGTAGAGTCGAGCATAGCATAATTTCTATGGGTTCATGAATTACAAGCAAAAATATTTATTAAATTTATATTCATTTATTTATGTTCACAAAACTCCGTGACCAATTTTCGCTGCGTGCAGCAGGTCGAGCAGCCACATAAAAAGAGCCTCCATCGCGGAGGCTCTTACCCTGCCAGGTGGAAACGTTAGTTGACGATGCGCGTGGGCAGCGGCGCGCCGTTCTGCGGCGCTTGGAAGCTGGGCTGCAGCATGTTCTTGGGCACCCACACGAACTGGCACGCCAGTACGATCTTGTAGTACGACTCGGTCGCATCCTGCCCGACGACGATGTACGTGCCGGGGTTGAGGCTCGCGCCCGTGCTGTTGCCGGGGCTGTAGTAGATCGGCGTGCTGAACGGCGCGTCTCCGACCACGCTGCCTTCCGGAATGTTGAGCGTACACACATCGCCGACCACGCCGCGACTGCACACCGGGAACGCGGCTGATCCGGCAGGCAGCCCGGCGGGCTGGTAATAATTCTCCGAGAGGCAGGCCGCTGCTCCGCTCAGAAGGAGGTTTCCGCAGGCAACTGAATTCTCGTTGTTGTAGCAGGCATCGCCAAAACTAACATCAAACAGCGAATACGTGATCGGTCCGAGCGTCGGATCTCCGGTCGCGCCGTCATATGACCCCCAATCTGTCTCATCAGAGCCGGTACCCGAAACCGTATTAAGGCAGAACGTGTCGATGTCGGTGATCGCGCCCGTCGCATCCGTCATCATCATGCTGACCAAATCACACCCACCGTCGTCATCGACCAAACCGGTAGCGGTGATGTCGTATTGCGGTTCATCTGAACTGTCAGCAAAACTAATGGACGCGGTCGCAGCGGCATAGATCGCCCCAGCAGCAGTGAGCAGAACGAAGAGACAGACGATCAGAAAGGGCTTACGTAAAATCATGAAAAGTCCTTGGGAGAGTTATGCACTTGAGCGAATAAACGATGGTGTTATTTTAGGGTGGCTTGGGTATTTATGTCGTAAAATTATTGTGAATTTATTCGAAAGATTTATAAGATGTTGATTGTAAATAAACCGGGTTGAGTAGTCGGTTTCTCAGCCCGGTCGGATGGTTAGGCGGCAGCAGGTAGCGCGCTCGCGCAGGTTAGCTGACTGGAGGGCTACCGTCGATCCAGTAGTTTACCGGGACTAGTAAATGTGCCGCGCGGTCGCCATGCCGATCACCGAGATCAGCACGAGCACCAAGCTGATGGAGGTGTGGAGTTTTAAGTCTTGCGTCAGGCTGGCGATCCGAGCGCTTTGCTCGGTGGTCGGCGCGCCGGTGATCGATGCGGCGAACTCTGAGAACTGACGCTGCTTGCGGCTGAGACTGGCTCCACCATGAATCAGGGCGAGGACGCCTGCGACTGCGCCGATGGTCAGCACGGTGGTGCCGGCCTGGGAGAATACCATCGTCGTCCAGCCGAACCAGGGACGCCCGAAGTACAAAATCAGCCCGGCGAGGACGGTGATGCCGCCCGCCGCGCCCATGAACGCCGACCAGCGGCTGTTTCCATAGAAACCGCTGAGCGCGCTGCCGCCCTGCCCCTGCATCTTGGTGATGTAAGGCGAAATGACAGTCAGCGCGAGAAACCCCGCCCCCGCCCACGCGATCCCGGCGAAAATGTGCAAGAAACGCAATAGTAGAACGATGATATTCGTGTTTTCCATGCCGCTCCCCCTCAGTTGACAAAAAATGATCGTGGCCGCATATATCGACCACGATCATTCTATGTCAAATATTGAGGATTCTGCGCTGTTTCGCTTACTGTTCGCCCGTGAAGGTCATGATCACGAAGGTGATGCCGCTGACCACATAGCCGACCACGGCCAGCCCGATGTCGCCGTTCACGTAGAAGAGGGTGGAGCTGATCATGAAGCTGCCGAAGATCACGGCGCGGCTCGTGCGCTTACCCTGACCTTCGATACGCACCAATTGGCGCTGCAAGCCCGAACCTGCTTCCACGCGCAGCTTGATGTCGCCGCGTTCCAGCCGATCCAGCACGCCGCTGTTCTGCGGCGCGAGTGCCCGCCCGATCAGTGTCTGGCCGATGCCGAGCAGCGCCGAACCGCCGTTGCCGCCGAACAGACTTTGCAGAATCGGCGATCCGAACGCGGGTACATCGCTGGTGCTGCCGCGCGCCATGATCATCTTCTGCATGTAGGGCTGCATCTCGTTCCACGGGTTGAACGATGGATCGAGCGAGGTGCACAAGCCACTCAGAATGCTCACGGTGCGCCCAAGATAGATGAAGTCCTGCGGCACCTGGAAGGGCATGGAGAAGAGCAAGTCGCTGAACTCTTTGCCGAGATCCGCCATGTCGTCAAAGCTGACATCGCGCATCTGCTCCATCGTCAGCCCCCACACCTGATCAAACACGGCGCGGGTCGCTTCTTCCAGACGATCCACGTCAGCACCGGGGAGCAGGAAGCCGAGTTCGGAATAACTCTGGATGAGCTTCTTCGAGTCGCGGGTGATGACTGCCGCCATCGTGCCGACCAGACCGTTGACGATCTGCTGGGTGAGCGTGCCCGTCATGCCGAAGTCGATGAAGATCAGGTAGAAGGGTTTGCCCCCGCCCGCATCCTGACCGCGCGCCGCGTCCGAATCTTCGGGCAGCGGATACACGAACAGGTTGCCGGGGTGCGGGTCGGCATGGAAGTGACGTTCTTCAAAGATTTGCAGCAGATACGTCTGCATGAGGCGGTTGGCGACCGCCTTGCGGTTGATGCCTGCCGCTTCCAACCCAGCGTAATCGTCCAGCTTGATAGTGGTCACGTCTTCGATGGTGATCACGCAGTCAGACGAGTGTTCCTGATACACGGCGGGGATGTATACGCCGAGGTTCTCTTTGAACATCCGCGCGAAATTCTTGGCATTCTGCGCTTCGTGTTTGTAGCTGAGTTCTTCCAGCAGCACGCGCCCGAATTCCTGAATGAGCGCGACCGCGTCCATGCGGCGGCTGATGAATCTGAAGCGCATGGCGACATGCGCGACGACATTCATCGCTGCGAGGTCGGTGTGACAAATCTCCGCGATGCCGGGGCGCTGCACTTTGACGACGACCCGGTCGCCGTTGTGCAAACGCGCGCGGTGCACCTGTCCGAGCGACGCCGCCGCGACGGGTACATCGTCAAACTGGCTGAAGCGCGTGGGCAGCGGGCCGAGTTCGGCCTCGATGATCTCGCGGATTTTGTAGCTCGGCACATACGGGACTTCGTCGCGCAGCACCGCCAATTCGTCGGTGACTTCGGGCGGCAGAATGTCACTCCGCGTGGAGATGAACTGCCCCGCTTTGATCATCACGCCGCCCATGTCGATGGCGAAGCCGCGGAACGAACGCGCCCACCCGCGCCAGCGTTCCAGATTCGTCCGCTTGACGTAGTCGGGGGAGTAGCGCTGCACCAGCATGTACCAGAACAGCGTTTGCACAAACAGCCAGGCAAAATAGATGACCGTGCGCCCGAAGCGGTACTGCATGCGCAGCGAGCGCGGTCGGCGTTTGATGACTTCCTGCACGGTCGGTACGCTTTTGGGCGCCTCCACCGCGAACCGTTTGGGCGTTTCCGCTGGACGATGATTGCCGTTCGCCGCAGCGACCATTTCCAGTTCCGCCGGGATCTTACCGTTTGAACTGGAGGTTGAGCGTGGATTGCTCGAATTTTGCATCCGTTATTTCCAAGTCCCACAAAGCGTACGGGAGGACGATATTGCGGCGATACGGACCCACGCGGAGCGTCAGTTCGTCCCGAGAACGGTAGATGTCCATGTCGTTTTTATCGGCGAAGGGCAGCGGCACCGATAGGCGGTAGCCCTGATCGCCCAGCGGCACGATGGTGTGCGTCTTGCCGTCGAACAGCTTCTGCGCCGGGTTGACATCCTTATACAACTCATTGCCGAGCAACCGCAGGCGGTCCAGCCCGCTGACCTCTTGGCCGAACATCGGCGACCGCAGGATCGGTAGTTGGCCGAACGCCTCACCGATGAACTCGATATTTTCGCGCTGGTTGGCTTTCCACATGGCGAAATACGGGTCGTTGACCTCGTCGGGGATGATGCGGTTGCACACAATCGCATCGGTCGCATAGCCGTACAGGTTGAGGTAGGTGTACGTGCGCTGCGTCTCTTTGATGACCATCTTTTCCGGGTTGACGACGAGCCGCACGCTGCTCTTTTCCGGGTCGGAGAGGAGCTGCCGCACCTTGTCGAGCGTGTCGAACAGCACGTTGACTTCATTCCACGCGCTGTCGTCGGGGATGTTTTCGGTATTGCGTCCGAGCACTTTGCCAATCGGCTTGAGGATTTTGGCCGCGCCGCGCGTAAGCGACATGATCTTTTCGAACCACCAGCGCGTCACATCCGGCAGGCTGAGCAGGCGCAGCGTTTCCGCAGTCGGCGCGGCATCCACGATCAGCACGTCGTAGAAGCCCTGTTCCATATACTGGTTAATCCACAGCAGGTGCGCGCCTTCTTCAAGGCCGGGGAGGATGGTCACTTCTTCGGCGACGATGTCTTCGACGCCTTGCTTGCTGAGGAGCGAAGTCAGATACTTCTGAATGCGCCCCCAGTATTTGTCCATCGAGTAGCGGGCGTCGACTTCCTGCGCCCACAAGTTCGGGTGAATCTGAATCGGTTCGGGGCCGATACTCTTTTCCAGTGAATCACCGAGGCTGTGCGCCGTGTCGGTGCTGATGACGATGGTTTTCAAGCCCATTTCGGCGCAGCGCAATGCTGTGGCCGCCGAAACACTCGTCTTGCCCACACCACCCTTGCCCGTGTGAACGATAACACGCATGATTTGTACCCCAATTCACAAGTCGACTCATTATACCATTCCGACTCACGTTTTCCGTGATACTTTCATGTACGTGTAATGTGCAGAGGCGGTTGCAGATTGCTCGGCTACCCGCCGATGTGAATGAGCTCGCCGTTGACCTCGATGTCACCATCCTCATCGCCCTGTAACTGCCAGTCGTCTTCGCCCATCCGTTCCAGCCAGAAGTCCGCGCGGGTGGTCACGGCTGGAATGCCAGTACGTTCCGCGGTGGTGACCAGATTTTCGTAGCGGACATAGGCGATGTAGCGTAAGGCCTGTTCTTCCGCCGTTCCTGTTTCTTCCAGCTCATAGATCAGGTCAGAGAAATAACGGCTGTCGAGGCCATGTTGGATCGCGATGTCAAAGAGCATCGCTTGACCGAGCGGGAGTGCAATTTGCCGCAGCTCCGGATACTGTTCGTAGATCGCGTTCCACTGGTCGAGGCTGTAGTCCGTCGGGTCGCTCCCCTCAAAGGCGGCCGTGATGGCAAAGCCGGTCTGCAGCACGCGCTCATCTGCTGTCAGCGTGACTTCCGGTGTCGCCTCTGGCGTCAGAGCCAGAGCCACTTGGGTGGCGGGCGCAAACTGCGTGCTTCGAGCGGCAATCGCTGTCTGGTCAGCGGCGGTCTGCGTGGCAATGCGCGGATCGGGCACAGAGGCCACATAGAGTTCACGCAGCAGCACTGCGGCAATTATGATCACCACCGCGACGACGATCTGCAGCACACGCGAACGGCTATCGCCACTGCCTAGATCTTCGGGTAACGCGGCGGCGGGGGTTGGCGGTCGCGGAGTCGCCGCCTTCGAGGTTGGCCCGGTGAAGGCCACCCCCTTGAGCGCCAGCTCGGCGATCAACTGCTCGAAAGCAGCTTCATACGTCTGCGTGGCAAAATCAATATACTGGATGCGGTTCAGTTGAAAGTGTATGTCTGCGGGAGAGAGCAGCACCGGAATAATCGGCTTCTTTTTGTCGAGGAAGTACTGCCATTCATCTTCGACATTGGTTGAAGCCATTGCATCGGGCGAGATGATGAGGATCATCGCCTGCGCCTCACGCAGCCCCTGCTGAATAGCGCTGCTCCATTTGACGCCCGCATGAATATCGGCTTGGTCGAACCACACATCCGCGCCGCGTGCCTCCAGCGAGGCGGTCAATTGGCGCGCGAACTGGACATCTTTGCGGCTGTAGCTGATGAAGAGATCGGTCACGGTTGCCCGCCATTTTTACAAATGGATGAGTTCGCCTATTATACGGGCACATTAGTCGGCGTGCTGTACGCAATCCCCATCAAGAAACTATAAATTCTTTTTGTTCGGCATTGACCGAACTAGACGAATTGGAGTATGCTGTCTTCATGAAACCAGTGACCGAACACCAACAGCAGTTTGTCGAAGAATGCGGCCTGTACTTTGAAGGCATTGGCCTGACGCGTATGGCCGGGCGTATTATCGGGTGGCTGCTCATCAGCGACCCGCCGCACCAGACGCAGGGCGAGCTGGTCGAGGTGTTGCAGGCGAGCAAAAGCTCGATCAGCGTGGCGCTCAAAACCCTGACCACGCTCTATCTGGTCGAGCGGTTCGCGCTGCCCGGCGACCGCCAGGATTACTATCGCACTGCCAAAGACCTGTGGACGCGCTCGTTCCGGGCACGCCTGCATCAGCTCACCGAACTGCGGCAGTTGGGCGAACGCGGGCTGGAACTGCTCAAGGATGAACCGGAGGAACGGCGGCGGCGGCTCGCCTTCATGCGCGACATGAACGCGTTCCTCGAAGCCGAATTCCCCAAACTGCTCGATCAGTGGGAAGCCATCAAGCGGGCCAAGGGTTACGACGATTTATAGAGGCGGAAACATGAACGTCTTCATCATTACGATTGGATCGCGCGGCGATATTCAGCCGTTTCTCGCGCTGGGGAAGGGCTTGCAGGCGGCCGGGCATATGGTCGCCGTGTGTACGGCTGAAGGTTACCGTGCGTGGGTAGAGCAGCACGGTCTGACTTACGCCCACATGAACAACGAATTCCTCGAGCTGCTGACCTCGCAGGACGCCAAAACAGCGACTGACAGCGGCGGCGGCATGAAGTTTATCAAGCAGGCGATGGGCGTGGTGCGGCGGAGCTTTGACGACCAATGGGCGTCGGCGCGCGCCTTTCAGCCCGACGTGATCGTGTACCACCCGAAGGCGCTCGGCGGGCTGCATATCGCGGAAAAGCTGAATGTGCCCGTGTTCCTGACGATCCCGCTGCCCTTGTTCACACCGACGAGCGCGTTCCCGACGCCGATCATGCCTGACTTCAAGCTTGGCGGCGCGCTCAATCGCCTCAGCTACCGATTGATGGGCTTGGTCAGTGCGCCGTATGCGGGCGTGATCAACGACTTTCGCGTGAATGTGCTCGGCTTGCCCAAACGCGGTCGGTTTGCTGCGGAAACCCGGCAGACGAACGGCGCACCCACGCCCGTCCTCTATCCGTTCAGTTCGCACGTTGTGCCCATTCCGGCGGACTATCCGCCGCACGCCCATGTGACGGGCTACTGGTTCCTCGACCAGTCGGAGACGTGGCAGCCGCCCAATGCGCTGGCGCGTTTCCTCACCGAGGGGCCGCCACCCGTCTACATTGGCTTTGGCAGCATGAGCGGATCGCGGGCCGCTGAACGCGCACAGATCGTGCTGGATGCTTTGGCGCAATCCGGGCAGCGCGGCGTGCTGGCAAGCGGGTGGGGTGGCCTGCAAGCCGATCAACTGCGCGATGATGTCTATGTGCTCGATGCGGTGCCGCATGATTGGCTGTTCCCGCAGGTGAGCGCGGTCGTGCATCACGGCGGCGCGGGGACGACGGCGGCGGGTCTCCGCGCAGGTAAACCGTCGGTGATTGTGCCCTTCCTCGCCGATCAGCCGTTCTGGGGGCGGCGCGTGCGCGATCTGGGCGTCGGCCCCGCGCCCATCCCCCAGAAGCAGCTCACGGTCGCCACGCTGGCCGACGCGCTTGCGACGGCGGTCAACGATGCGCCGATGCGTAACCGTGCCGCGCAGCTTGGCGCAGCGATCCGCGCGGAAGAGGGCGTCGCCCGCGCAGTCGAACTCATTGAGCGGGCCGCTCGGGCTTAAGCGAGGTGGTGCTGCACGCGTTCAAACAGCGTGCCGATGAAGATTTCCACCGTGTTCCGGTGATGTTCAGTTTGCTGGAGCTGACGCAGCATGTCGCCGCCGTCGAACACGCTGTAGGCGCTCTCGATCTTGCCGTTCGCCACGCGGGCGATCAGAATGCCGCCGATATCAATCGAGTTGCCCGTCGGTTGGAGTTCCCGAAACGCGCCGGTCTGCGTCCCGGCGAAGCGGTACTGCACGACGACCTTGTCATCTTCAGCGATCAGGTTTTCGACTGTGAAATGAATATCGGGGAAGGCAGTGCGGAAGAGCGTTACCCGCCGCTTAAGGCCGTCACGCCCCAACGTTTGTCCGTGCGCCTGCGCGGAGCCGTCGGTCTGCACCGGGGCATCTAAAACATAGCTGTCGGCGTAAATTTCGTCGATGACGTCGAGGTGACCTTGGTTGAGAACTTCTTCGAAATGCCGGACGAGGAGCTGCTTGTTGGCGTCGTACACTGTTTGTCCTTGGAGTGTATCTGCGATCTGAACAGTATATGAGATGTCGCCCCTGAATATAGTCCAGAATTCAGCGGCCATTCCCTGTATGAAGTGACTATGAGCGCGTAGGACGAATGTTTAGGCTGTGGGGCGTACACACGTGCGCCCCACAACCGCTGCAGGGTATCCCGCCGCTGCAAGCCATTACAGTTCCGGTGGCAGCAGTGACCACATCGCCGCATTGTCGTACAGCCACCATTCCTCGACAACCTTGCCATCGACAAAGCGGTGCAAGCTCATCCACAGGATCGTCACCGGACCATCTGCGCCCTCCGCGCTCGCTGATGCATAGGCAAGGCACAGATCGCCGTCACACACAAACTGGGAATCAATGGCCGCAAAACCGGGGATCGTCTGCATGCGCTCCTCGGCCGCCATCAGCGCTTCAATGCCTATCATATCGCCCAGATAATCATGGATGACGACGTTGGGATCATAGTATCTGGGGAAGACGCTGCGGACGTTGTTCGTCGCGGTCGCATTGAAGATCGTGCGAATCATGAACAGGTGCTGATTGGGTGTAGTTGCTGTGCTGCCCAGCTCGACCGCCCACGGCTGCGCGTCGAACGTGTAGGTAGGTTCCGCCCACCCCATATCTTGCAGAAAAGATTGTTGATTCCAGGCGTCGTACTCCCGCACGACTTTGCCATCTTCCAGATACAGCAGCGCGATCAAGGGGCCGTGCCAAGCATCCCCTGTCGGCTCAACATCGAAATAGGGCGCTTGGAAATGCCCTTCCTGATACGTCACGTAAGCGGCGTAATCGCCTTGTGCCAGGATGAGGTAATGCGTGAAACGCATATCGGGGAACGCCGTCTGGAACGCGGCTTCACCCGCAACTGCGTCCTCGACGCTGACCGGAGCGCCAGCCGGTTGGAAAGGGTTATAGACGGTATACGAGTCGGGTGAAATCAGCGCGGCGCTGATCTCCGGATGCTGACCGTTGCGAACAAGTTCGACCCAGGCATAAGCGTTCGCGCGGGCGGGATTCGTTGGGCTGCCGTCTTGTGAGGACACTGGAACGGCGGTGATGAGGAGCAGCAGCAGGAAGAACCAGAGGATACGGTAGCGGATCATGGTCTTGGCCTTTCGTAGGATTGCCATGCCGACCTGCTCTTGACGTAACCTTAGTATAGGTGAATAGTCGCTGAAATTCAGGTCATTCCGTTTACATAAAAAGTAATGTATACCACTATACAGCCCGGGCTTTTCGGAGTATGATCAACGAGTTAGGTAAACTCGCGGCGCGCAGCAGTTCCTCGCGCGTCGTGATGCCCCGCAGCGTGATGATCCACGCCCAAGCTGAACCGATCTCCCCTGGTAGGTGTAGATCCCGCTAAAGACGGGGGATGTTCTGATGTTAGGAAAAATCATCTTTTGCCTGATCCTGCTGGCGGCCTTCCCGGTATTCGCCCAAGAGCCTGTCACGGTGCAAACCGACGAGGCGATCACGGCGTGGCGTGAGGATCTGGCGCGACTGGAAAGCGCCATGCAGGAGATCCACCCCAACCTCTACTGGCGGTTTCCTCAGACAGTCTTTCAGCAGGCCTTCGCCGAACTCGCCGCGCAGATTCCGACGCTCACCGACGAGCAGATCAATACCGGCATCATCCGCCTGGGCGCGTTGGTGGACGGTCACAGTTTTGTCGATCCCTTCCAGCCGGCGATCGGTTTTCACCTGTTTCCGCTGCAGCTCTATCTCTTCGCCGATGGCCTGTACGTGATCGATGCCGACGCCGCCTACGCGCACCTGATCGGCGGGCAGGTGGTGTCCATCGGCGAGTTCAGCGCCGAGGACGCGCTCGATCGTCTGCGCCCGGTGGTGAATTCGGACAATGAGATGTCCGTCCGTTTTGGTCTGCCGCTGTTCGCCCTCATTCCGGAAGTGCTGCGCGCGCAGGAGATCACGCCGACTTACACCATTGAGCTGCCGGACGGTGAATTGCTGTCCGTTACCCCGGAAGCACAGACGGTACGCGACTATCTGCGCTGGCATTCCGTCCCGCATTGGCTGATCAGTTTGCGACCGCGTCCCGAACCACTCTCCATGCGGCACACCAATGAGAACTTCTGGTACACCTATCTCGCCGCTGAGGATGCGCTGTATCTCCAGTTCAATGAGGTGGCCGGGCGCACCCAGTCCGGGCAAAATCTGACGCAGTTCGTGCAAGCAGTTGCCGCTGAATACGAGGCGCACGCCCCCCAACGGCTCGTCGTGGATGTGCGCCATAACCTGGGTGGCAACAACATCACCTACGGACCCCTGCTCGACTGGTTGAGCACCTTGCCCACTCGCATCGATGTGATCATCGGACGCTATACCTTTTCGGCGGCGGTGAACTTCCTCGTGGAGTTGGAACTCCGGGACGCGGATGTGCGCTACATCGGCGAGCCAACGGGCAGTGGGCCGCGGGTGTATGCCACTGCGCGGACGATCACCCTGCCGAACAGCCGGATCGCGGTCGCCATCTCCGCCCGAGACGATACGATCGCCGCGCCCGGTGATGAGCGGCGCTGGATCGAACCGGACGTGCTGGTTGAACCAACCGCTGCCGACTTCTTCGCTGGAGTCGATGGCGCGCTGGCGGCGATTCTCGCGGAGACAACCTAAGGCAGGGACATGCCCGCCGCTTGGAGCAGTTCGTCGCGGGTGGTGATGCCGCGCAGGGTGATGATCCAGTCGTGAATTGTGGTGCTGTTCTGGCGGATGGTCGCGACCGCTGGACCAATCGGGTCGCCCCCGCCCGCGCCCGCGCTTCCCGTCTGATAACCGCCGTAAAAGGCGAAAAAGGCCTGATTCAGCTTGCGGAAGTGATAGCCGTTCTCCGCGAAGAACCGCCGCCGTTCCTCCATATACGTTTCCGCTGCTTCGACTTGCGCATCCGCCAGCAGTTGATCGACGGTGACGCGCGTTTCGTTCAACTCTGCGCCGAAATCAAAGACTGGCGGTGCTTGCTCCCCCTCTCCCCCGGGAGAGGGGGCTGGGGGGTGAGGTTGGGGCACTAAATCCGGGTAGTAGCGTTCCAGCACCAGCCGCCCGACTTCCTCGCCGAACTGCTGCGCCGTCGACTCATTGATGATGCGCGCCTCACCCGCGAAGTCGTAGTTGTAGCCGAGCGGAAACGCGAACAGGTAGTGATGCAGCCACTCATGCGCGAAGGTTTCGACGGCAAACTCAATCGACGTGGTTTCGAGGATCATCGCCGGGTACAGGGCGATCCCGCCGAGCGGCACGATCAGCGAGGACACATCCTGCTCGGTGTCGATGCGCTCTTCGAGCGCGGCCATCGCATCGACGGGCATGGGGTCGAGGTTGATCGACACGTCGAAGCGGATTTGGTCGCGCGGGGAGACGACCAGCAGATTGGGCACAGCCGTGAAATGCATCGAAACGGGCGGCAGAATCACCCCGGCGACGGCGAAACCGAGATCGCGCAGCACGTTGGTCACTTGTCGTTCGAGGATCGCCTCGACCAGCGCCTGCCGCCGCGCCAAGTCCGCGCGCAGGGCATCCCGCCGCGCCCGCTGATCCGCGCTGGCCGTTGCGGGATCGGTCACGTTGGGATCGGCGTAGAGGGCATTCACTTCGCCTTCCAGCCGCTGCACCGCCGCGAGATCCGCCATGTACGTGCGCACGGTGTCGGTCTGCGCGGACTCAGTCAGGTATGGCGCGACTCCGGCGACCGTCTCGCTCAGCTTGACCGCCAGCGCGTTGACTTCCCAGCCGATGTAGTCGAACTGCTCGTCGCGCGCCATAACGCCAATCGCCGTCCACTGGTCGCCGAGCGGCAGCGTCGAATCGCGCACGAAGATCAGGATGAACGCGATCATCCCCGCCCAGAAGACCGCCCGAAACGCCCATTTGAGGATTGTGCGCCGCAACCTGCCTCCCAACGCCTAGACAACAACGAAAAAGCTATTTAACCACAGAGAACACAGAGAACACAGAGGAATGGATGAATAAAAACCGCAGAGGAACTCACGCAAACCTGCTCTCCTGTTCGCGATAAGAAATGTAAATTACAGAAAAAAGGACGAGGCATGCCTCGTCCCTACATAAGTGCACCTGTTTGTCTCCCCTCCCTGAATTCGGGGAGGGGTCGGGGGTGGGGTAGAAAAAGGACGAGGCAGATGCCTCGTCCCCTTTTATCTCTGTGCTCTCTGTGTTCTCTGTGGTTAACCGCGTTTGCGTTTAGCTCCGCAGCTTCGCGCCGAGTTCGTAGCCCGTCAGCTTGACGATCTTCTCCTGCACCTTCGCGACTTCGCGGTCGGTGAGCGTCTTCTCGTCGGTCTGGTACGTCAGGCTGTAGGCGAGACTCTTGAAGCCTTCCGGGATCGGATCGCCTTCGTACACGTCGAACAGGCGCACGTTCTTGAGCAGATCCCCACCTGCCTTGACGATCACGCGCTCTACGTCCGCCGCCGACGTCTGCGCCGGGACGATCAGCGCGATGTCCTGCAGGACGGGCGGTGTGATCGGCAGCGGCGCGGTCGGATACATCGCCCGCGCGAATTCGAGCAGCGCGTCGAGATCGAATTCCGCCAGCAGCACGGGGGCGGCAGTCAGGTCGAAGCGCGCCGCGACCAGCGGATGCAGCTCGCCGAACGTGCCGATCGCCACGCCGTTGACGCGCAGCAGCGCCGAGCGCCCGGGATGGAATGTCGTGTGATTACCACGCTCGAAGGTCACGCGGTCGACGTGCAGCCCGCTCAGCAGGCTTTCGACCATGCCCTTGAGATCGTAGAAGTCGTAGTTCGTCGCCTCTTTGACCTGCCACGTCGTTTCTTCGCGCACACCCGTGATCAGCAGCGAAAGGCGGCGCGGTTCGTCGGGCAGCAGTTCATCCTCACGCTTGAGGTAAATATTGCCGATTTCGAACAGCAGTTGGCGCTTCTGGTAGCGGCTGTTGAGCGCCGCCGTTTCGACAATGTTGGTCAGCAGCGACTTGCGCATCACCGCTTTGTCCGGCGAAATCGGGTTCGCCAGTTCCACGTAGGCGTTCGCGGGCAGCGACGACTCGGCGGTCGGCGGCACGAGCGCGGCTTCGCGTTCCGGCGCGGTCAGGCGGTAGTTGATAATCTCCTGAAAGCCGAGCGCCACCAGCAGATCGCGCGTCGCTTCTTCCAGCGTGAGCGACGGATTCGAGCGCTGTGGCGGCATGGCATCGGCGATGATCGTGTTGGCAATGTTGCCGTAGCCGTAGATGCGGCAGATTTCTTCGATCAGGTCGGCTTGGCCGACGATGCCCGTGCCGATGTCCATGCGCGTATCCGGCACGCCGACGCTCAGGCTGTCCGCGTGAATCTGCACAGTGAAACCGCCGCGCATGAGCATGGCCGCCGACTGTTCCAGCGTGAAATCCACGCCGGAGATGCGGCGGATTTCGGTCAGCGGAAGCTGCACAACGACCAGTTCCGGCTGCAGCGGGTACATGTCGATCACGCCCTTGGCGACCTGTCCGCCGCCCGTCTGGCGCATCAGCTCAATGCCGCGCGATGAACCGCGCAGCGCCCAGCTCGGATGTACGCCGCGGCTGAAGCGTACGCCCGCCTCGGTGCGCATGCCCTGCGTTTGCATGCTGCGGCGAATGTTGATGAAGTTCCACGCCGCCGCTTCGAGCAGCACGGTGCGCGTGCTGTCGCTGATTTCGGTGTCCGCGCCGCCCATAATGCCGCCCAGACCGATCACACCCGCCGTATCGCACACCAGAATGTTGTGCGCGTCGAGGTTGCGTTTCGTCCCGTCCAGCGTTTCGAGCGTTTCGCCCGCTTCCGGCAGCCGCGTGATGATGGTCGGCGTCTGGCCCCCCGCGCGTTCGACCAGCTTGTCGTAGTCGTAAGCGTGCAGCGGTTGGCCGATCTCGAACATGATGTAGTTGGTCACGTCGACGATGTTGTTGATCGGGCGCTGGCCGACGAGCTGCAAGCGGCGCTGCAGCCATTCCGGCGACGGCTTCACGACCGTATCGCGCAGCAGCGTGAACGTGAAGCGCGGGTTCAGCTCCGGCGTGCGGATCTCGATGGCCGCCGTGCCGTCGATACTCGCGCCTGCTGCCACGAAATCGTACGACGGCTCGCGTAGCGGCTGGTCGAGCAGGGCGGCGACTTCGCGCGCGATGCCGAGGATGCTGTAAGCGCGGGCGAGGTTCGGCGTCAGTTCGACTTCCAGCACGATATCGCCGAGCACGTCCTGCAGCGGCGTCCCCGGTGGGAAACCGGGATCGTCATGCATGATGATGATGCCTTCGTGCTCCTCGGATAAGCCGAGTTCCTTCGCCGAGCACACCATGCACTTGTTCGGGATGCCGCGCAGGGGCTTCTCTTTGAGGATCATGCGCTTGCGTTCTTCGCTGTGACCATCCCAGACTTCCGCGCCTTCCAGCGCGAAGCCTGTCCACAGCGGTTGCGCCAGCGGACCGATGCCCTTGTATTCGAACAGGTTCGGCGCGCCCGTCACCGTCTGTTCGAGTTCCGCGCCGCCGTAATCGACCATCGCGATCACGAGGCGGTCGGCGTTGGGGTGCGGTTTGACTTCGCGAATCGCGCCGAGCACGATCTTCTCGCGATCCCACACCAGATGATCCGAGATGGGCTGGCGCACGCCTTCAACGTACTGCTGCGGCAGACCGTAGTAGTACAGGTGCGCCACTTCCATCCCGGCGACGGTCATGCGTTCGGCCAGCGCTTCCACTGGCACGGTGATGTCGACGTATTCTTTCAACCACGAAACTGGTACGAGCATGGCTCTCTCCTGTAGGGACGAGGCATGCCTCGTCCGTGATATTCGACCCCACCCCCGCCCCTCCCCGAATTCAGGGAGGGGAGAAAGATTCTCTCCTCTCCTCGCTTGCGTGGGAGAGGGGGTGGGGGTGAGGGGTAAGTTAGTTGTCTATTCTGTCTTCGGCGACTCGTCGTCGCCGCGATCTTTCCCGCGCCCGAACAGCCGCAGCGTTGGCGTGGACTGGTTCTGCGCGACCGCTGTGATGAACCCGGCGAGGATGCCCAGCCCGATGAAGATGTACACGATTGTGAACAGCTTGCCCGCGTCCGTCTTGGGCGCAAAGTCGCCGTAGCCGACCGTCGTCAGCGTGATCACGCTGAAATACAGCGCATCAAGCCAGCGCCACCCTTCGACGTAGTGGTAGAACACCATCCCCGACAGGAGAATCACCACCACCAGATAGACCAGTCCGCGTGTCTCCGGGTTGCGGATGAGCGCGCGGACGGTCTGCCAGAAGCGCGCCAGCACCATCCACAGCGGGTAGATCAGCGGCATGGGTTAGAACTGCTCCAGGAAGCGCAGATCGTTGCCCCAGTAGTAGCGGATGTCCTTCACGCCATACTTCAGGTTGATCATGCGCTCGGGTCCCATACCGAAAGCAAAGCCGCTCCATTCGCTCGGGTCGTAGCCGCCGTTGCGCAGCACGACCGGATGCATCATGCCGCACCCCGCAATCTCCAGCCAACCGCTGTACTTGCACATCTGACAGCCTTTGCCGCCGCACAGCAGGCATTCCACGTCGACTTCCATGCTCGGCTCAGTGAACGGGAAGTAGCTCGACCGGAAGCGCACATCCTTGTCCGCGCCAAACATGCGCCGCGCGAATTCGGCAATCGTCCCCTTGAGGTCGGTCAGGTGGATGTGCTTGCCAATCGCCACGCCTTCGACCTGATGGAACTGGATTTCGCTGCGGACGCTCACCTGCTCGTAGCGGTAGCACATTCCCGGCAGAATCACACGGATGGGCTGCGTGCCGCCGTCGCCGAATTCGCGCATGGCGTGAATTTGCCCCGGCGAGGTGTGCGTGCGCAGCACGACGCCCGGCGTCGTGGTGTGGAACGTATCCCACATGTCGCGGGCGGGGTGGTGCGCCGGGATGTTGAGCAGTTCGAAGTTCATTTCGTCCGTCTCGACATCGCGGCTGCGATAGACCTGAAAGCCCATCTCCGCCCAGATGGCGTAGAATTCGCGCAGCGTCGTGGTGGACGGGTGCAGCCCACCGACCGGATGCGCCCGCCCCGGCAGCGTTACGTCGATTTGCCCCTGTTCGAGGTCGCGCGCCAGTTCATGCTCCTTGACCAGCTTTTCGCGATCCGCGTAGGCCGTTTCCAGCGCGCCTTTGACCTCATTGGCGCGTTTGCCGAAATCGGCGCGCTCCTCTTTCGGTAGCGTGCCGACGCTGCGCACCAGTTCGGTGATCGCGCCCTTTTTGCCGAGATATTTCAGTTCCCACGCGCGCAGCGCTTCACTGTCGTTGACTGCGCCCAGTTCTTGCAATGCTTCCAGATGTGTCGCTTGCAGCTTTTCTTGCATCGCTAACTCCCCAAATAAAAAACGCCCTCGTCCCAGACTTCAGGGACGAGAGCGTTGGATCTCCCGCGGTACCACCCTGCTTGATCGATCCCCACGGATCGACCCGCTTCATTGCGCTGTGACGCCAGCCAGTGCGGAGCGGACTACCCAGATACACACAAGGCGTATCGTTCACCCGTCAGCGAGCATACCCGACTCGGGATATGCGGATCAGGGGAATTTCGGCGGGGGCAACCTGCGTCGCTCTCAGTCTGCGGCGAACGCTCCCTGTTAAGTCGCTGGACCTGCGTACTTGTCCTGATCAGCGCTTCTCACAGGTATTATGAGCGCGGTTCTGGCGGCGTGTCAAGATCGAGCCCGCGGCGCGGAATAACCTCACGCCCACATATAGAGCATAGTCTGTGCACTTGCATGTGCCTGAAAACTACATAACGGCAAGGAGAGGAAACTTGAAACTTCTGCTCACTTCAGCTGGTATCAAAAACGCCAGTCTGCACACCGCGTTGGTCAAGCTGCTCGGCAAACCGATTGCCGAGTGCAGCGCGCTCTGCATCCCCACGGGGATCTACGCGCTCCGCAACGGGCCGATCATGGCGTGGCAATTCATCGCTGGGCAGGAACCGCGCTGTCCCATGTGCGAACTGGGGTGGAAGTCCTTGGGCGTGCTGGAACTGACCGCGCTGCCCAGCCTCAGCAAAGACCTCTGGGTGCCGTTGGTCGAACAGACCGATGTGCTGCTGGTCAATGGCGGTGACCCCCTCTATCTGGCCTACTGGATGCGCCAGTCCGGGTTGGCCGACTTGCTGCCGTCGCTGAACGGCGTCTATGTGGGACTCAGCGCGGGCAGCATGGTCATGACGCCCAACATCGGCGAGCACTTCGTCAATTGGACGCCGCCGACGGGCGGCCATGAAACGCTCGGCGTGGTCGATTTTTCGATCTTCCCGCACCTCGATCACGAAATGCTGCCCTACAATACGCTGGCACATGCCGAACGCTGGGCGACCCAGATCGGGCACGCCGCGTACGCGATTGATGATGAGACCGCGCTGCAGGTGGTCGATGGGGCGGTCGAGGTGATCTCTGAAGGGCACTGGAAACAGTTTGTGCCCTAAATTCGACTCACGAGACGAGATTTAAGAGCGTTGAAAAAACACCTCTCAAATGTGACCTCATGCCAGCGGACGGCCAGAAGGCCGTCCCTACAATGGGTTGTTTGAGGGAAGCGCGTCTCGAAATGTTAAAACTGTCCTGCCGTGAACTGAATTCGGCGAGGGGCAGGGGGTGGGGTCGGAACACCGGGAGATGCAGCATTTGTCCCGACATAATGCCCCACTCATCTCCGCCTTTGGACTGATCTTTGCGCCTCTGACCCTATCTGAGCCATTACAGTTGCTTAAACTCGGAACTGATTGCTTGACATACAGAATAATCCATGATAATCTGTTGCTTGCATGTTAGGCAGAAGAGCCTTCGTGCGTTGTCAACGGTTCAGAACGATTGAGAGCGGGATGCTACAGGCACACCCGAATATCAAGATTTCGCGTCAACGTCACCGCTAAGTAGCGGTATTGGCGCGTCCCCCGCCGTGAGGCGGTGGAGAAAGCGAGGATCGATGGTTACATCACTCAAACCTAGAATCGAACCCGGAGCAGTGTACTCCCGGCAAGAAGCCGCCGAAGCGCTCGGCATCAGCCTGAGCACGCTTAAGCGGTTGGTGAAGAACGGGCATTTGCGCGTGAGCAAGCCTAATGGTATGCGCCGTGTGTTCATCACCGGCGAAAGCATCCTCGCCATGCTCAACGAAACCGTTATCGAGCGGGGTGCCTAAGCCATGATTCTGCGCGCCTTCGCCTGCACCATGCCAGCCCTTGGGTTCCAGGGGACGATTCTGCCTAATCGCAATGGGTCTGTTTCGCGTTTCGCGGATCAGCGCCCGGATGCGGCTGCGGCTGGCGTGCGTGTGTGGAACACGGTCAGCGTGCTGGGTTACGGAGAATCAGGACAGTCAAACGCGAAGGGAGCTAGCCTAGGCTAGACTACCCTCACCCGAAATACTAGGGTTCCTGCAAAGGGCGTGAGACTGTGAAGCAAAGTCTCACGCCCTTTTTATTTGCGAACTAATGGAGAGGTACCAATGACGCCTCAACCCAATTTACAACTGCTCTACAACGAGTCTCGGCTTTCGACCCTTCTGGATGCGCTCGATGAGCTGCACAGCGCCGCTAGCGACGGAGATGTCCGCGCCGTCACCACACTCAGCAACGCGGAATTGATCGGCTGGCTGCGCGAAGTCATCTACACGGCGCGCGAAACGATGGACGAGATCGAAGAGCACAACAGCCAGCGAGAAGTGGGGTTGAGCCTGGTACGCAAATCGTCGTAACGGGCACGAAACATCGGGGACGCAAGTCCGACGAGCACCATAGTCAACGAACGAGCAAGCGAACGACGAGGAATAACCTCATGAACTTTAGTCAAAAAGACGTCCTGATGTCGAAGAATCATCGGCGTGACCTAGAACGTCAGGCAGCGCAGGCAAGACTGGCACGTGAAAGTCGGCAGAATAAGCCGACCAGCCAGAAGCGCTCGACGCCGCTCTGGGCGCGGTTGTGGTCGCTGTTCTAGAACGTACAGAACGAGCGAATCGGTAGAAAGGCTAGTTCAACATGTGTGACAAAGACAGTCCAGCGGGTTACATCACCATCGGCTAACCGACCGGTCGCTCTCAGCGTAAGGTCGGGGATGCCCCACGACCTTACCGAACAACCGAATTGAAACGCGAAGAACTTCCGGGCGAGATTTACTGTTAGCAAGCAACTTGGGCACTGCAAGACCGGAACACTGATGTACTGGTAAGTCCAAAGCGAGGAACCTGGCGCGGCATGGGGGTGTTGGCGGGTTCCTCGTTTTGATCCTGATGTGCCTCACCACCGCGTGAGCCCAAACCGGGATCTCATCGCGAATAAATAGGGCCGTTGTAGGAGCGAGGCAAGAAGCTTTTTCACAATTGGCGAAAATACTCAACCTCACCCTGCTTGCTGCGCAAGCCGTCCCTCTCCGTGGGGCGAGGGACACGACCCGCCGTGCTCTTGCCCCTCGCCTTCTGGAGAGGGGCAGTTGAGCGAAGCGAAACGGGGTGAGGTTAGGCAAAGTGCCGATTCTGAAATAAGCTCATGCCTTGCCCCTACAAAAAATCTCTCTCATGGAAAGATTGGTGTGCTCTCGGTGAATGGACAGCGCGGTCGTACGCGCTCCAGATTCATAGGTGCGGATGTAAAAACTGAGGTGAAGCGCGCCTCACATTTAACATTCGCGTGGGCTATTTTAAACCTGTGTGAACGATTGTAATCCGTTTCACGCGGGTTTCGGCAATGTGTGTATAATGGAAAGTGTTGTGCAAAAAATCACGGATGCTAGAGGTGAAGCGTGTCTGGCGGTGTTCATGGGCGGGTGTTGCTGCTCAACGGAAGAACGTGGGAGCCGCTGTCTGTGATCTCGATACCGAGGGCGATCAATCTGCTGCTCGCAGAAAAAGCTCTGGTCATCGAGCAGACGGGGGAGTTTTTGCGGACGGTCGGGGATAAGTACCCGATCCCTTCAGTCATTGCGCTCCGTGCTTATATCAATGTACCACGGCGGCGGGCGCATTGGAGTCGGCGTGGGGTGCTGGTGCGGGACAACTACACCTGCATCTATTGTCAGGTTCAACCGGGCGGCATCATCAAGGGCAAAATGCTCTCCAAGACCGATTTCACCGTCGATCACATCATCCCCAAGTCGCGCGGCGGCAAAGATGTGTGGACGAACACGGCCTGCGCGTGCTACCACTGCAATCACCGCAAGGGTGATCGCCTGCCGCATGAAGCGGCGATGAAGCTGGCCTGGGAACCCAAAACCCCGCGCACTAGCTATCTGGTCATCGCGATCGGCAGCGGTCCGGAAGCGTGGAAACGCTACATCGAATACTAGAATCACCCGTAACCCCGAATTGTCTCAGCAGAGGTGTAAACCTCTGTTTTTTTATCCCCGAATTTGGCACAACTTTCGACGAGCATCGAACGTATATAAGTTAAATTCTTCACATAGTGTCAGGGAGATTGTATGCAGCAGGATATGGTTCAGGTGCACGATCTCGCTAAGTCGTTCAAGCGGCAGAATGGCGAGACTGTGTTCGCCGTTAAAGGCGTGAGTTTCACCATTGGCAAAGGCGAAATTTTCAGCCTGCTCGGGCCGAACGGCGCGGGCAAAACGACCACCATTTCGATGATCAGCGGCCTTCTCACCCCCACTCGCGGCGACGCCACCATCGGCGGCTATTCGATCACCAAACAACCGCTGCAAGCGAAGAACCTGCTCGGCGTGGTGCCGCAGGAAATCGCGCTCTATCTCGCGCTCAGCGCACGCCAGAACCTCGAATTTTTCGGCAAAATGTACGGCCTCGGCGGGGCAGAACTCAAGAAGCGCGTTGACGAAGTCCTCGACTTCATCGACCTGACCGACCGCCAGCACGACAAGGTCGAAACGTTCTCCGGTGGCATGAAGCGCCGCGTCAACATCGGCGTCGGGCTGCTGCACCGCCCGCAGTTGATCTATATGGACGAGCCGACCGTCGGCATCGACCCGCAGAACCGCCGCCGCGTGCTCGACACGGTGCTGCGTCTGCGGCAGGAGATGGGCATGACCGTGCTCTACACATCGCACCTCATGGAAGAAGTGCAGGAGATCAGCGACCGGGTAGCGATTGTCGATCACGGCGAGATCATTGCGGTCGGTACGGTCGGCCAATTGATCCAGAAGATCGGCGAGGAGGACCGGCTGATCTTCAATGTGGGCGCGCAGCTCGTACCGGAGACGCTGCTCAAGAAGATCACCGCGGAGATTCCCGGCGTCACGAGCGCCGAATATCAGCGGCATGACATCCCCGAAGGCACGGTGACCGACTCGTTGGAAATCGGCTCGGGTGAGATCGTGGTCATGGCGAAGCGCGGGCGCAAGGCGCTCCCGCAGATCATTCAGATGGCCGACGAAGCCGGGATCAATGTGGTGTCGGTGTCGGTGCGGGAGCCCGACCTCGAAGCCGTGTTCCTCGCGCTGACCTGCCGCGCGCTGCGGGACTGACCATGATGAGCAAAATACTCGCGCTGATCTGGAAAGAGTTGTACACAACCTACACCGACCGCAACCTGATGTTGATCATGGTCGTCACGCCGTTGGCGCTGGCGACGATCATCGGCACGGCGTTCAGCGGTTTCTTCGGCGGCGGCAGCGACGCGCCGATCCGCGATATTCCGGTCGCGCTCGTCAACCTCGATACCGGAGTGGAGCAAAACGGCCAGACGGTCAACAATGGCGCTATTATCGTGAATCTGCTCGTGCCACCCGCCGATGCTTCCCCCGAAACGCTGGAAGACAATGTCCTGTTTCAGTTGACTAATGGGGTTGAATTGACCGATGCGGATGCCGCCCGAGCGGGCGTCGATGATGGCACGTACGCCGCAGCGATCATCATCCCGGCGGATTTCAGCGCGCAGGTCAGCTACGGGCAGAACGACCCGATCCAGCCGACGAGCATTGAACTGTACGCCAGCAGCGCGCGCCCCACTTCGGTCAGCGTGCTGGAAGCCATTCTCGAAAATGTCACTAACACGATTGCGACGGGCAACATCACCATTCAAGCGACCATCGACGAATTGATCGCCCGCGCGCAGAGTGACCCGGCTTTCGGGCTGCGCTTCGGGCTGGCGAGTTCGACCGGGACGTTTGCGCCGAACTTCTCAGCCGCGTTTGACTCTTCCAGTAACCCGCTCAGCATCGTTCAGCAGACGGTCACGGGCGAAGCGCAAAGCTTCAACCCGCTGGTGCTGTTCGGTTCGGCACAGGCCATCTTCTTCATGATGTTCACCGCCATCGGCAGCGCGACCGGGCTGCTGGAAGAACGCCGCGACGGCACGCTCCAACGACAGCTCGTCTCGCCCACGGCGCGCCTCACGCTGCTGCTCGGCAAGTTCATCGGCGTGTTCCTCAACTGCCTGGTGCAGGTGGCGCTGCTGGCGCTCGCGTTGACGCTGGTCGGCAGCCTGCTCGAAGGGCAGTTCCGCTTCATCTGGGGGAACAATCTGTTACTGGTGGCGCTCACGCTGATTACGGTGGCGTTGGCGACGGGCGGCATCGGCACGTTCGTCGTGTCGCTGGTCAAGACGCCGGAACAGGCGAACATCCTCAGCGGTGTGATCGGGTTGCTGTTCGGGTTGCTCGGCGGCGCGTTTTTCAGCATCGACAATGTGCCCGTGCTCAATCAGGTCCGCGTCATCACGCCGAATTACTGGGGTGTGGATGCGTTCACGCAGTTAGCACTTAATCAGGGGGGCATCGAGATCAACCTGATCATGCTGACGCTGATCGGCGCGGTCTTTTTCATCGCGGGCGTGACGATTTTCAACCGCCGTCTGGAAGTGTGAGGCTCGATGATGAACAAACTCTGGCATATTGCCCGCAATGACCTGCGCCTGATCTTCAAAGAGAAGGACATCTGGATCAATCTGGTGGTGATTCCGCTGGTGCTGTCCTATGTGATCGGCATCGCGAGCGGCTCGATGGGTGGTGCGCAGACCACGCCTACTATCCTGATCGATGTGTTTGATGCCGATCGGAGCGCTCTGTCCGCCGATTTCCTGAACGACGTTCGCGCCGCCTATCCGGAGTTCGTCCTGTGCCCGATCGACCAGACCGACGATGATGTGTGCCGTCTGGGCGATGCAGAACTCACGCCGGAACGCGCCCAAACGCGCCTGGAGGACAAAGTCGCGCTGGCGCAGCTCGAAATTCCCGCTGGCTTCGAAAGTCAGATTGCGGCGGGGGAGAGCGTAAGCGTCATCTACCGCTCGAATGAGACGGCCGCCGCGCCGAGCTACATTTTGCAGGCGGTGCAGTCCGTCACGCAGAAGCTGGGCGGTGCGTTGACGGCGGCGCGGGTCGGCACAGATGTCGCCGTTGCGCTGGATGCCGAGCAATTCGCTGATGACCCGACCTTTGGCGTGGACGTCCGCGCCCGTGCGGCGGAAGTTTGGGCGACGAACCCGATCACCATCAACCGGATTGATTCGACCGCTTACGCTGACAGCCGACCCTCAGCAGCGCAGCAGGGTTTCGGCCAGTCTGTCCCCGGTATGGCGTCGATGTACGTGATGTTCGCCATTTTCCCGGCGGTGACCGCCATTCTGCTGGAACGCAAGCAGTGGACGCTGCAGCGCCTGACGACCATGCCCGTGAGCCGCGCGCAAATTCTCGGCGGCAAGCTGCTGGCGCGCTTCATCGTCGGCATGATCCAGTACGTGATCGTGTTCGCTTTCGGGGCGGTGCTCGGTGTGCAGTATGGCAGCGATCTACTGGCGCTCGTCTTGATCATGATTAGCTTTGTGCTGTGCATCACCGCGCTGACGCTCGCGCTCACCACGCTGATCAAGAATGTGCAGCAGGCCAGCGGCATCACGCTGTTCCTCACGCTCACGCTTGCCCCGCTGGGCGGCGCGTGGTGGTCGCTGGAGATTGTCCCCGACTTCATGAAAACCCTTGGCCACATCTCGCCAGTCGCGTGGGCGATGGATGGTTACACGTCGCTGCTGTTCTTTGGCGGCAGCTTAGGCACCGTCCTCCCGTCAATTGGCGTCCTGCTGGCAGCGGCGGCGGTGTTCTTCACCTTCGGCGTCCTGCGCTTCAAGTTTGATTGAGTGAACAGTGGTCAGTTCACAGTTCACAGCTAGAACGAGTCTCACCCTTGTCTCCCTTCTCCCACGCAAGCGAACGGATGCTGCGAACGATGTTTTCTCCCCTCCCTGAATTCGGGGAGGGGATGGGGGTGGGGTCGGAATCTGAACTTTCTCAACACTCTCTTGTCTTGCCACGAGCGGGAGGGGCAAGCTCCTCCCCTACATTACCTGACTTGTGCTGAACCTTCGCCGCTCAGCGTTTCCTGAGGGAGCGTTGGAGGGGTGCGGCCATTGTCAACTGTCAACTGTTTACTGTGAACTCCTCTCTGTGGTATCCTGTTTATATCAATTGTAATGAACAGGAGCCAAAGCATGACGACGTATGGGATTCTCGTGGTCGCTCCCGATTGGCAGGATCAGACCAGCGCGCCGCTCGACAAAGCGACCGTTCTGCATGACCGGGCCGCGTTTGTCAGCGGCACGCGCGCGCTGATCTACGTGAAAGAGCCTGTTGATGCCCTCGTCGCCGAAGCGATCTTCATCGGGGAGGTGCGCGAAGTCGATACCGCGCCGCCCGCCGCGCAGCCTGCGCCTCCGGACGCGGAGACCGCCGCCCGCACGGAACGCGGACTCAATGTCACCAGCACGCCGGACAACCCGCCCGCCACCCCCGAAACGCAGCCGAGCTACGGCATCAACTACCGCGTGCCGCTGGACGTGACGCGCCCACGCCCGCTGACCACGCCCATCCCCTTGAGCCAGATGCAGACGATCCTCGGTGCGCGCTTCGCCATCACTGACGATGAGTGGATTCCGCTGGCAGACGCCGATTATCACGCGCTTGTAGAGGTGTGGGAGGACAAACAATGATTCTCTATGCGCTCAAAGTGGTGCCCCCCGAGTGGACGGAGCACATGCCGCTGCCTTTCACGCAGGCCGAACATGAGCAGTGGCGCGACCAAATCCAGAATGGGACGCGGGTGCTGATCTTCAAAGGCGCGCCCGTCAACCAACTGGTCGGAGAGGGTGAGGTGCACGGGTTCTTCGTGCAGCCGCATCGTTGGACGCCCACGGCATCGGATAACCTGCCTCCCGCGCTGGCGCAAGCCGACTATCTGCTGCCGCTTGGCCTGCTCTACACCCGGCAGTCGCCCGAATCGAAGATTTCGCTCAGCGGCGTGCGCAGCGCACTTGATGATCCGGCGTTTCCAAGTACCCCGCTCGAATGGCGGGTGCTCACCCTCGAACAGTATCAGCGGCTGCTTCACGAATTTCCGTAAGCCCTCCCTACGGTATAATAAACAGGCGTCCGGCGTGACGCCTGTTCGTTGTACCTAAGGAAAGACCGATGCTCCCGCTCAACCAGATCATTCAGGGCGACTGTGTGAACGTGCTGGCGACGCTCCCCGAAGCCAGCGTCGATCTGATCTTCGCCGACCCGCCCTATAACATGCAGCTTCAGCAAGACCTGTTTCGCCCCAACCTCACCAAAGTCGATGCAGTGGACGACGAGTGGGATCAGTTTGCCGACCTCGCGCAGTACGACGCTTTCACCCGGGCGTGGTTGAGCGCGTGCCGCCGTGTGCTCAAGCCGAACGGCACGCTGTGGGTGATCGGGTCGTATCACAACATCTACCGCGTCGGCGCGATCCTCATGGATTTGGGCTACTGGATCATCAACGATCTGTTGTGGGTCAAGAGCAACCCGACGCCGAATTTCCGCGGGGTGCGCTTCACCAACGCGCACGAAACACTGATCTGGGCGAAGAAAGACGCCAAAGCCCGCTACACCTTCAACTACCACACTATGAAGCGCATGAACGGCGGCAAGCAGATGCGCAGCGACTGGCACCTGCCGATCTGCAACGGGGCGGAGCGCATTCGCGTCAATGGCTTAAAGGCTCACTCCACGCAGAAGCCGGAAGCGCTGCTCGAACGCGTGATTCTGGCCTCGTCGCAGCCGGGCGATGTGGTGCTCGACCCGTTTTTCGGCACAGGGACGACGGGCGCGGTCGCCCAGCGCTTAGGCCGCCAGTGGATCGGCATTGAGCGCGAAACCGACTACATCCGCGTGGCGACCGACCGCATCGCCGCCGTGACCCCGGAAGCCGACGCCGTCGAACCCGATACGGAAGGGCGCAACGCGCCGCGCGTCCCGTTTCGCCGTCTGGTCGACGAGGGGCTGCTCGGCCTCGGTCAAACGCTCGTGTTCGACCGCGATGAGGAGTACATCGTTTTCATCCAGCCGGAAGGTAAGGTGCAGTACAAAGATCGGCGCGGCTCGATTCACCAGATCGCCAAGCTGATCACAGGGTCGCCGTGCAACGGTTGGGAGCATTGGTACTACACCAACGAACGCGGCGAACTCGCACCGATTGACGATCTCCGGCGCAAGCTGCGCGGCGGAAAATAGCTGCGCGAAAATCGGCGGCAAGGCGTGCCGGCCTTCCCTATAATGGAAACAGCTCTTTAGCTGGAAGGGGTGCCATGCCGACCTTACACGAAGAATACTATCAGGCTTTGCTGGATAAAAACGCCGACTATGACGGCGTGTTCTACGTTGGCGTGACCACGACGGGCGTGTTCTGTCGCGCCACCTGCACCGCGCGCAAACCGAAGTTTGCGCACTGCCAGTTCTACGCGACCACGCAAGCCGCGGTCGACGCGGGTTTTCGCCCGTGTAAACGCTGCCACCCGTTGGCGACCGAGACACCCGCGTTCGTCCAGCAGTTGATCGCGGCGGTCGACGCGCAGCCCGAGCGCAAATGGCGTGCCGCCGACTTCCAGCCGTTCCATACCGACGCCTCGACCGTGCGCCGCCACTTCAAACGGCGCTTCGGTCTGACCTTCGCTGAATATGTGCGCGCGCGGCGGATGGGCGTGGCCGTGGCCCAGTTGCAGGCGGGCGCAGCGGTGATCGACGCGCAGATTGCCTCCGGCTACGAGTCCGGCAGCGGCTTCCGCGACGCGTTTGCGCGCCTCATAGGCACGCCGCCCACCGGGGCTGCGGCTCGCTGTCTGCTTTACACCCACTGGTTTGAGACGCGTCTCGGCCTGATGCTCGCGGTCGGCGATGAGGAACATCTGCTGCTGCTGGAATTCGCACACCGCCGCCGCCTCGAACGCGAGATCGCGTGGCTGCAGCGCAAAACGGGTGCGGCGCTCGTCCCCGGCAGCACCGCGCCGCTGCGCAGCATTGAAGCCGAACTGCGTGCCTACTTCGCCGGAGAACTGCGCGTTTTCTCCACGCCCATCCGCCAGATCGGATCGCCGTTTCAGATGGCGGTTTGGCGCGTCCTGCAAACCATCCCTTACGGGGAAACCGTCACATACAGTGCCATTGCCGCCCATATAGATAAACCAGCCGCAGTGCGGGCAGTCGGCAGCGCGAACGGCGCGAACCCGTTGGCGATCATTGTGCCCTGCCACCGCGTGATCGGCGCGGACGGCGCTCTCACAGGCTATGGTGGCGGCCTGCCCCGCAAACGCTGGTTACTCAACCATGAACAGGAGAATCTACGGTGAATCAAAGCGAACGCGCCCAACTCTTCGCTCGTCTGCACGTCAAAGGCGATCCGCTGGTGCTGTTCAACGTATGGGATGCCGGGAGCGCCAAAGCCGTCGAGTCGATTGGCGCAAAGGCGCTGGCGACCGGGAGCTGGTCAGTCGCCGCGGCGGACGGGTACGTCGATGCGGAGAGCATCCCGCTCGATACACTGCTGGCGAACCTGCGCCGCATCGTCGCGTGTGTGACGCTGCCCGTCTCGCTCGATTTTGAAGGCGGCTATGCGCGTCAGCCCGCCGATCTGCAAGCCAACATCGCGCAGGTGATCGCCGCCGGGGCGATTGGCATCAATTTTGAAGATCAGGTGGTTGGGGGCGCAGGACTCTACAGCGTCGAGGAACAGGTCACGCGCATCGCCGCCATCCGGCGGGCTGCCGACCAAGCGGGTGTGCCGCTGTTCATCAACGCGCGCACCGACATCTTCCTGCAAGCGCCCCCGGAACAGCACAGCGACGCGCATTTAGAGGATGCGATTCGCCGCGCCCACGCCTACGCCGAGGCGGGCGGGAGCGGGTTTTTCGCGCCCGGTTTGGCGGACGCCGCCCGCATTGAGCGGTTGTGTGCCGAGTCGCTGCTGCCTGTGAATATCATGTTCCTGCCGTATGCGCCCGCGCCGCGCCAGCTTGCCGAATTGGGCGTCGCGCGCATCAGCTACGGCCCGCGTCCCTATCGTCTGGTGATCGAAGCGCTTAAAGAGGCCGGGCGCAAGGCGCTGGCGTTAGAGTAACCGGATAGGCTAGGGGAACTGCGCCGCTGAGGTAGTTTCCAGCTTTCCTGAGTGTCCATTCTGTCTCCCCTCCCTGAATTCGGGGAGGGGATGGGGGTGGGGTCGGGAACGGCGGACGCGATGAATCGCGTCCCTACGAAAAAATCCACCCCTCTATTGAATTACCACTGCGCCTGCACCCAGTCGATGAGCGCGTCGCCGAGCGCGGGCTGCGCCTGTAAAAGCGCCGCCCCGCGCGCCGCCGATTCGATCTGCTCGAACTGGATTGTGCCGCGCGCCGCCGCGTTGAGGTTTTGCGCCACACTGAAAGCGGCATCGCCCGTCCCGGCAGCGATGAACAGCGGACGCGGGTTGTAGCGCAGAATCGCGCTGCTGGTGAGCGTTTGGTCGAGCGGGCTGAGCACGGCCAGCGCGTCGCACAGGTCATCGGTCGCGCACCCGGCCAAGCCTTCATCCGCGCCCCTGTCCGCGCCGATCACCGCCAAGCGCCCCGGATCAACCAATTGGCTCAAGGCATTCAGCATCGCGGCGAAATCGCCCGTCGCGAGGTTGCTTTGTCCCGCGCCGCGGCTGTTCATCGCCAGCACGGTGAAACCCTGTGCCTGCAAGCGCAGCGGCAGGTCGAGCCACGCGGCGCGATCCGGCGCCAGCATGAGGATGCCCGGCGGACGTTCGAGCACCGCCGCCGAATACAGATCGCCTTCGAGCACCGTTCCATCCGGCGCGGTTACGGTGATCGGTTGGCGGCTTTCGCCGGGAGCGATGGTGCCTTCGGGGAGCGGTGGCAGTTCGGAGTCGCGGGGGAGAGCCGCGGCGGTCGGGTCATTGATGCCCGCATTGAGCAGGGCGGTCGGTTCGCGTTCCGGCGGTAAGGGCCGCACGACCGGGCTGGACGCCAGCGTGGGGGCGGAGAGCGTGCGCGTGGGTTCCAGCGTCGGCGTGAGATTGTCGCAGGCGGCCAGCAGCAGCGCCGCGATCAGCATGAGTTTACGTAGCATATGTCCTGCTTCCGTTCATCGGGACGTGTCGAGCGGTCGCCCCCAACGGCTAATCGAACGTAATCAGGTTATGGAATGGTGGCAAGATTGGACAGCCAGTCGGTAGGAGTGAGACCTCATCTCGGCCTAAGCGTCCCATCGGTCTCCCCTCCCTGAATTCGGGGAGGGGCCGGGGGTGGGGTCGGGAACTCCGGACGCGCCGTTGCGCGTCCCTACACACGAGGAATCGAGCGCGTCAGGTCGCGATAAATCGCGGTTGCTTCCCAGATCGCCACGCCCCAACCTTCCATAACCGCCGCTATTGTACAGGACTCTATTCGTTCCGCGCGACGACGATCATGCGCGGCGCACCATCGACGAACGGACTGCTGTCAAAATCGCCGTAGACTTCGTCCAGCGTCAAGCCCGCCGCGGTCAGCAGCAGCCGCATTTCTGAGAGGAAGAAGTAGCGGACGATGGTCGGCGCGACCGTGCGGTAGAGGAGGTTATCGCTCGAAATTTCGTCGTAAATCCATGTGACGTACATCAACTGCTCGACGCGATCCAACCGGCTGACCGACTGCTGCATGATCAGGTTGCCCGTCTCTTCGTCGGTGAAAGTGCGTTCCAGCGTCAGCGCTTCACTGTCTGCCCCGGCGAAGGCTTCGCCCGCGTTCGGCAGGTCGATGACGAGCATGCCACCCGGCGCCAACCAGCCCTGAATGCGCTTGAGCAGACCAAGATGTGCTTCCTGCGAGTGGAAATGCATGAAGGTGTTGTAGGGGATGACCACCAGCTTGTACTGCGTATCGAGCTGCACTTTGAGCGCGTCGCCCTGATGAAAGGTCACACGTCCAGCGAGGTGCGGCGAACCTTCCAGCTTTTGCTGCGCCTTTTCGAGCATCTGCGCGTCAATTTCGACGCCGTGCACCGTATAGCCTTCATCGGCGAGGAAGAGCGCCACGCGTCCCGTGCCGCTGCCAATGATCAGGATCGGGTCGCCGCTGTCCGCCGCTAATTCGCTGTACAACGATAAATCTTCCGTCTTATCCGCGTGTTCCGAGTCGTACAGATAAGAGATCGTCGAGTAAAAACCAGCCATCAGTTATGTCCGTTTGTTCAGAAATGCTTGAAGGGTACGCACCTGTGTTTCACCTTCCCACAGGGGCGGAAAAAGTGATCGCTCCGTCATGAGCGCCGTTTCATAGGGCTGATTCAGCCCCGCTTGCAGGAGGGTTTTCAGCGCGCGGACGGCGTCGGCATCCTGCGCGGCGATCTCGCCTGCGAGTTCCAGTGCTGCGCTGAGCGCTTGCCCCGTCGGCGCGACGCGATTCGCCAGCCCCGCGCTGAGCAGTTCCGGCGCTTTGAGCGCCTGCCCACGCACCAGCCACTCCAGCGCCCGCGCATAGCCGACGAGCCGCAGCAGGCGCTGCCCGCCGCCCCAACCGGGGACGACGCCGCGCTTGATCTGCACGAAGCCGAAACGCGCCGCTTCATCTACCACGCGCAGATCGCACGCCAGCGCGATCTCGCTGCCGCCGCCGAGCGCGTAACCGTTGACCGCGGCGATCACGGGTACGGGCAAGCCTTCCAATGCGCGGAGCGCGTCGCCCATCACGGTGATCATGGCCAGCGCGTCGGCGGAGGTCGGGCGCGTGCTCATATCGACCAGATCGGCGCCGCTGCAAAAGGCCGCCGTGCCTGCGCCTGTCAGAATTAACGCTCGGAGACTGGCATTTGTCGCACACGCGCTGATCTGCGTGGCAAAGGCCTGCATCGTCGCCACATCGAGCGCGTTGTGCGCCTGTGGGCGGTTAAACGTGATGACATGGACGCCGGGCAGCGGTTGGTCAAGCAGAAGTGTGTCAGTCATGGTCTTTCAGGTTTCCCTCACTCCCGATCGGCGTGTAAAAGCTGCCCGCTCGGCACAAGTTCGCAGTAGAAGGAGGTTGGTTTGGGCTAATCGCTAAAGGCTAAACGCTCAATGCTGCCTGCTCACTAGTCTAACGATTTCCCTACGCTGTGTGAAGTGATTTGCGTAAATAATCGCTATTTTGCTACAATGCCGCCGATTCGCTTATGGCGACCTGTGTTCGGAGGGAGACGCTCACGCCTAAATTTAGCTGTGGGGTTGACCATAGTTGAGAGATGATATGCAGCCTCTAAAGACTGTCCGTATTGGTTTGTTACTCGTTCTACTCCTCCTGTCTGTCACCGGCTACGCTCAAGATCAAGGTTTTGATACCACCACGAATACGAGTGTGTCGCTGCGCAGCGGCCCAGGCACGGAATGGCGGCGTATTGTCACGCTGCCGACCGGAACGGCTGTCCGGTTGGATGGGCAGGCGTTCAGCGGCGCTTGGGTGCGCGGCATCGCCTCCAGCGGCGAGATCGGTTGGATGCTCTCGGCGAACCTCAACATGACATCTGAGCAGGCGGCGGCCTTGCGTCCCGTGCTGCTGGAAGAACCCTTTACACTGACCGCACCCGCGGCGGCGAACCCACCTGCGGAGAATCCGCCTGCCGCCGTGCCGACTGAAGTCCCGGCGACCGGGGGCGTCGTGCCACCCGCCAATAACCCCGTCCCGGCCAATGTGCGCGGCTTCAGCTATGGCGGGCATGTTGATGGTTTGGGCGCCAATGCGATCAGCCAGATGCAGCGGGCCGGTATGACGTGGGTCAAGCGGCAGCTGCGCAACTTTGAAGATCCGTCGTTCGCCATCAATCAGGCGCACGCCAACGGCTTCCGCATCCTGTTGGGCATGGTCGGCCACGCCGATCAGGTGATGAACGACAGCTACATCGACAGCTACGCGGGCTGGTTGGCGCAAGCAGCCGCACTCGGCGCGGATGCTATCGAAGTGTGGAATGAACCCAATATCGACCGTGAATGGCAGGCCGGGCAGATCAGCCCGACGCGCTACACCGAAGTGCTGCGCCGCTCCTACAATGCGATCAAGGCGGCCAATGCCGGGACGCTCGTCATCAGCGGTGCGCCGGCTCCGACGGGCTTTTTCGGCGGCTGCAGCGGCGCCGGCTGCGACGATAGCCACTTCGTCGCCGGGATGGCGGCGGCAGGTGCGGCCAACTACCTTGACTGCGTCGGCGTCCACTATAACGAAGGGGTTGTGCCGCCGAACGCCACCAGCGGTGATCCGCGTGGTAACAGCAGCTACTACACCCGCTATTTCTGGGGTATGGTCAATACCTACACCGCCGCGTTTGGTCGGTCGCGTCCCTTGTGCTTCACCGAACTCGGCTATCTGACGGGGGAGGGCTTCCCGCCGCTCCCCGGCGGCTTCGCGTGGGCGCAAAACGTGACGCTCGCGCAGCAGGCCGCGTGGATCGATCAGGTGGTGAGTCTGGCGGCGAGCAGTGGGCGCGTGCGCCTATTGATCATCTGGAATATTGACTTCACCAATTACGGCGAAGACCCTATGGCGGGTTTCGCCATCATTCGTCCGGACGGGTCATGTCCCGCCTGTGACGCTCTCGGCAGTTAAGTGAAAGGACGACGCATTGGACGTTCAACCGATGCTCAATGAGGGAATGCCGGTCAACCCCGCTCCGCGCCGGGGAGGCTTCGGCTGCTGGATCACGGGCTGCGCGACGGTGCTCGTCGCGGGCGCGTTGATCGTGGCTGGCCTGCTGCTGCCCCCATTCAATCTGGCGGATCGACTGCGCGGCACGAATTATGCCATATTGAGCGCGGAAGCCAACGCGGTTGCCGAAGGCGAACTGACCCTCGCCGTCTATGGTGAGGACTTCGGTCAGAATTTCGGCGTCGATGTGCAGGCCATCCCCATGACGAGCTTTCTGGCGGGCGATACAACGGCGGGCGCGTGGATTCCCGATGCGCTGGCCGCCGCTCCGCCGTCCCTAGCCATTCAAAGCAATGTTTACACTATCCAGACGACCGGAGACGCGCCCGACGAAGTCACGTTGAGCGTGACCATTCCCTCGGGCGTCGACACCGATGTGCTGGACCTGTACACGTGGGACGCCAACAGCAATACGTGGCGCTTCATCCCCGCGCAGGAGATCGGCGGTGCGCTGGTGACCACGGTCGTCGCGGTGCCGGAACACGTGGCGCTGTTTCAGGCCGCCCCGCCGGATCAGCCGCGTGTACTGCTCAGCTATGACGTGACGCAGGTGCTTTCCAACGACATGGCGCAGTTGGCGACCTTTGTCGCCCCGGCGGGTTTGCAGCCCGCACTGGATGGCAAGCTCGTCGGCGCGTTGGGCGCCGGTTTTGACCTGAACGCGGGCTATCTGGTCACGCCCGCTGTGCGCAACTATGTCGATCCGCTGGCGACCGACCCGCAGACGGTCAGCGCCATCCTCGCGAACAACACGCTGCGCGCCGAACATGCGCTGCAAGTGGCTGCGTTCGCGGGGGCGGGCTACGACGGTGTGCTGATCGATTACCGCGATTTGCCCGCCGATATGCGCGCCAACTTCAGCCAGTTCGTCACCGATCTCGGCGCGCGCCTCGATCAGGTGGGGCTGCTGCTGATTGTGAGCGTGCCGGCGGCGGAGAACGTCGGCGGGGAATGGGAAACAGGCGCCTACGATTGGCGCGCCATCGGCAGTGCGGCGGATTTCGTGCAGATCAACCTGCCGAGCGATCCGCGCGCATTCGAAACCGGGCCAGATCGCCTGGTGGAAGCCATGCTCCGTTGGGGCGTCGGCGAAGTCAGCCGCGACAAAATGCTGATCGGTCTGTCAGCGCTCTCGCAGCGCGAGACGAGCGGCACGTTCGCGCCCATCGGCTTCGGCGAGGCGCTCTCCGCGCTCGGTGATGTGGCGGTCGAAGCGCAGACCAGCGCCACCGGGACGATTGACCCTGGCGCGCTCATCATGGCGCGGTTGGATGGCTACAATGTCGCGGCGGGCACGGAAGCAAGCATCGCCGGGACGTATATCGAATACATGGACGAGAGCGGCAGTCCGGTCGCGCGCATGTGGCTGACCACGCCGGAGGCGCTGCGCTTCCGCATGGATAAGACCGTGCCGTTCGCGCTCGGCGGCGTCGCCTTCGCCGATTTGCTTGGCGGCGGCGTGGCGGGCGGCGTGGCCCAGACGATCCTCGACTACAAGCTTGGCCTGCCCGATATGCCGGGCGCGAGTGAATTGGCGCTGCGCTGGACGATCCAAGGCGCGGACGGCACGGTGCTGGACACAGTGCAGACGGGTTTGAACGACGAACTCGTCGCCACCATTGCCGCGCCCGATGGCAACTACGCGATCAACGTGGAAGTCGTCGGCGGCGACTCCAGCAATGCGGCGCGCGGCGGCGCAGCGGTCGCGGTCTTCGCGCCCACGCTCACGCCCACGCCGCTGCCCACCTCGACTCCCACGCCGACCCCCGCGCCAACAGTCGCGCCGATTGTGCAGCCGGTTGCTCCGGTAGCACAGCCGGGCGGCGGCGGTCAGGGCGCGGTTGCGCCGGGTGCGGGCAGCATCGTCGTGGGGAACTTTGAGTATGGCGGTCACGTCACCGGGACGGGCACGGGCGCGAGCGGTGCCATGCAGCGCGCGGGCATGACGTGGATGAAAGTGCAGCTCCGCTACAGCCCCGGCACTGATCCGGGCGTGGCGTCGCAGTACATCAGCGAGGCGCATGGGCGCGGCTTCAAGATTCTGCTTGGCGTGGTCGGCTACCCGGCGGATCTCGCGGCGGGTGGTGCCGGCTACATGCAGCAGTTCGCGTCCTTCCTCGGCGGCGTCGCCTCGCAGGGGCCGGATGCTATCGAAGTGTGGAACGAGCCGAACATCGATCGCGAATGGCCGGAAGGGCAGATCAGCGGCGCGACCTATGCCGAAATGCTGCGCCTCGCCTATCAGGCGATCAAGGGCGCGAACGGCGGCGTGATGGTCATCAGCGGTGCCCCCGCGCCGACCGGGGCGGAAGCCGCTTATCCGGGGCGCGTGGTCAACGACGACCGCTTCATCCGTGACATGGTGGCGGCGGGCGCGGCCAACTACATGGACTGCCTCGGCGCGCACTACAACGAAGGCATTGTGCCGCCCTCGGCGCGCAACGGCGACCCGCGCGATGGCTACTACACGCGCTATTTCTTCGGCATGCTGGATACGTACTGGAACGCTATCGGCGGCGCGCGCCCGATCTGCTTCACCGAGTTGGGCTACCTGACGCCGGAAGGCTATCCGCCGCTCGACCCGTATTTCGGCTGGGCGTCGAATGTGACGGTGGCGCAGCAGGCCGCGTGGCTGGCGGAAGCGGCAGCGCTCGCCTCGCAGAGCGGCCGCGTGCGCCTGATGATTATCTGGAACGTGGATTTCAGCAACTACGGTACCGACCCAATGGCCGGATACGCCATGATTCGTCCCGGTGGCGGGTGTCCCGCGTGTGACGCCATGGCCGCCGCGCGGTAGAGCTACCCTCCCGTTAGTGGGCGAGGCAAGAGCATATTTCACAACTGGTGAAAATGCTCAACCTCACCCCCATCCCCTCTCCTAGAGGAGAGGGGAGGGGGGTGCAGTTAGAAGCTAACAGCTAAACGCTAGTGGTTATCGGCTAACGGCTAGATGAAGGAGTCAACGAATGGCAGCAACGACACGAGCGGCGTTTCGCCGACAGGTGCGGAATTTCGTCCTGATCTGGATCGGGCTGACGGTGGTGATCGGTGCGGTGACGTTCATCGCCGTGTACATGACCTACCCGTCGATCAACCCCGGCGGCGGCGATCTGCGCAGCAGCGCGGCGCTGCCCACGGAAGCGGCGACCGAGGTCGCGCAGGTGGTGGCGACCGCCACGGCGACCGTGCCATCCCAGCCGACGCCGACCGATTACGTCTTGCCGACCGTCACGCCCCGCGGTGGCGCGACCGCTCAGACTGAAGCGGGAGCGCAGGCGGCGAGTCCCGCCGCGCCGGAACCAACCAGCATCCCGGCAACCCCGCTCCCTGTCGATGTGCAGCGCTTCCAGATGGGCGTGCAGGTGCAGGTGAGCTACGACAATATGGCAGGCTGGATGGACGTGGCGGCGAATCAGCTCAGCATGGACTGGGTCAAGATGCAGGTGCGCTGGGAAGACATCGAAGCGGAAAAAGACGTGTATGACTGGTTCTACCTCGACACGTATCTCCCCGCCGCGCAGGCGCAGGGCGTCAAGGTGCTGATCTCGGTCGTGACCGCGCCCGCGTGGGCACGCGAACCCGGTGCCAACCTCGACGCGCACGGCCCGCCCGCCGACCCCAACGAATACGCCCAGTTTGTGAGCGACATCCTCCGACGCTACCCGAATATGGTGCATGCCGTCGAAGTGTGGAACGAGATGAACCTCGACCGCGAATGGACGTCGACGCGCGGTTTGAGTGCTGCCAACTACGTCGAACTGCTGCGCGTGACCGCGCAGGCGATCAAGGCGGTTGACCCCGGCGTGATTGTCGTCAGCGGTGCGCTTTCCCCGACGGGTTTGAGTGACGGTGTGCGCGCGTGGGACGACTTCGTCTATATGGATCAACTGATCGCGGCGGGTCTGCTCAACTACGCGGACTGCGTCGGTGCGCACCACAACGGCTACAACCTTAGCCCGCAGTACACGTGGGACGCCGCGCCCAACGACCCGAGCGCGACCTTCCGCGGCCCGTTCGATAACCCGCACCACAGTTGGAGCTTCCGCTCCACGCTGCAAACCTACGCCGATAAAATTGCGCTGGCGGGCGGCGATCAACGCCTATGCGTGACCGAATTCGGTTGGCCGTCGGCGGAAGGCTTGGACGGCGTGCCGGAAGGTTTCGGCTTTGCCAGTGACAATTCGCTCGAAGAACAGCGGGACTTCACCATTCAGGCCATTGAGTTCATGGAACAGTCGGACTTCGTCCAGTTGGCCTTCCTGTGGAATCTCAACTACGGGGCGCAGGCGGGTTGGGCTACCGATAATGACAACGTACCGTATTCGATCATCGGGCCGAACTTCGTGTTCCGCCCCGTGTTTGACGCCGTGCGTGACTGGAATCGCGCCTACGAAGCGCAGTTTCAATAACCAGTAGCGTGTAGGGACCCCATTCATGGCGTCCATTGTCAGCGGGCGCGATAAATCGCGTCCCTACGAAACGCTGGAGGGACGAGGCATGCCTCGTCCTTTTTAGTCAGGTGACCAGAAATTCACATCCGTCATTTTTCTGTGGGGGCAAGGCGCGCCTTGCCCCTGCCAAGGTGAAACTGCTGATTGTTATTGTGGGCTTACATGTCTTCTTTGCACTGGCGGACGAGCCTGCCTCGTCCCTAAACCAGAATCGGCGTTGGGGTGACTTCTGAACACTAAATCAACTGCTTTTCTGCTTCATGTTGTCATCACCTTGCTCGGTTGTCTGCTCCTTCTGACCGTGCCGCTGTCCTCGACGGATGCCTTTATGGGCTTCGCCGTGACCGACCCGCCGTTCGCCTCGCTGACCTACAGCATTCAGGCGTTCCTGTGGTGGGATCACGGCTTTGCCGGGCGCGACATGGACTGGGTGCAGTTGATGGCCTTCAGCCACGTCAAGCAGACGTTCGCGTGGGAGGACATCGAACTCGCGCCGAACGAATTCCACTTCGACCGCGCCGATCAACTGGTGAGCGAGCTGGAAGCCAAGCGCCTGCGCATCGTTGCGCGCTTGAGCGATTCTCCCGATTGGACGCATCCCGGCCTCACGGGCGACTTTGTCGACGCGCCGCCGGACGACATCACGCTGTTCGGGCGCTACTGCGGCACATTGGCCGCGCGCTTTCGCGGTCGCATCGACGCCTATCAGATTTGGAATGAGCCGAATCTTGCGCGGGAGTGGGGTAATCAGACGCCCAACGCGGCGGGCTACGTCGCGCTGCTCAAAGCGTGCAGCGACGCGATTCGCGTTGCCGACCCTGACGCGATTCTGATTTCGGCGGGGCTGGCCCCGACGGGCAACTACGACGCCAATGCGCATCCCGATGATGTGTATCTGCAAGCCATGTACGACGCGGGTTTTCAGCAGTACGTCGATGTAGTGGGCATGCACGCCCCTGGTTTCTCCGCGCCGGAAACCGACCCCGCCGCGGGCGCGGGTGGGCACCGCTTTTTCACCTTCCGGCGCATCGAAGACCTGCGCCGCCTGATGGTGGCCAATGGCGATGCCGCGCGGCAGGTCGCGATCCTCGAAACAGGCTGGACAACTGATCAGCAGAACCCCGACTACCAGTGGTTCGCCGTCGATGAGGCGACGCAGGCGCACCATCTGGTCGCCGCGTACCAGTATGCCGCCGAACATTGGCGTCCGTGGGTCGGCCTCATGAGCACGATCTACATCGCCGCGCCGGACTGGACAGAAAACGACGAAGAATGGTGGTGGGCGATCACCACGCCAACCGGGTATACTCGACCGTCATATATCGATTTGGCGAATATGGCGAAGTACTGCGGTGACCGCGTTTTACCCGCGCGCGATCCCAGCAGCCCGGAGGCTCTAGGTCTTGTCCCCGTCTATCCTTGCAGTTAGTTATTTCTTTCATCTGATCGCCACGGTCGTGTGGTTGGGTGGGTTAGCCGTATATGTGCTGCTCATTTTCCCGGAAGGCGCGCTCCTGCCGGATGCGCTGCGGGCGCGCATCCGTAAGCGTTTCCTCCCGCTGACCAACTTCAGCCTCGTCGTGCTCATCTTCACTGGCCTGACGCAGATGGTCGGCGACCCCAACTACGACGGCGTGCTACAATTCACCAATACGTGGAGCCTCGTGATCCTCTTCAAGCATGTCGTGATCGTCGGCATGCTGATCGCGGGCGGTCTTATTCAGTGGGGCATCACGCCGACGCTCGACCGCCAGAGTTTGCTGGCCCAGAAGGGCAAGCAGGATGACGCCCTGATCGCGCGTCTCCATGACCGCGAAGTGCGCCTGACGTGGATCAACGTGCTGCTCGGCGCGCTTGTACTTGCTTTGACTGCGTGGGCTACCGCGCTCTAGATCGGGGGATCGTTTGTCCAACCGCTTGAGTTACGCTATCACCGTCGTCATTCTGCTGTTTGCGGCGATTCTGCGTTTATGGGACTTAACGACGCTTCCTCCCGGCTTGAATGCGGACGAAATTCTCAATCTGCGCATCACCGAAACGGTGCGTGAGGGGCGCCTTGAGCTGATCTACGATGTGGGTGACGAGGGGCGCGAAAGCGGCTACGGCACGCTGCTCGCCGCCAGCACCAGCGCGACGGGCGCGGGGCTGCTCGGCTACCGCATCTTCTCCGTGTGGATTGGCATGATCACACTGGCGCTCGTGTACGCGCTTGGCACACGTTTATTCGGCGCGCTGGCCGGCGTCGCCGCGACGGCGCTGCTCGCCGTCAACATGGCGCATACTCTGCTCACGCGCAGTATCACGCCGGACATGCTCTTACCGCTGTTCGTCACCGCGGTGTTGCTGGCGCTGGCGCGCTCGCTCCCCGTGTATGGTCAGCGACCCTACCGCGAACCCAAGGCGACGCCCTTTGCCGCGCTCGGCATTCTGCTCGGCCTCGGCTTCTACATCCACCCGCTGAATTTCGTCATTGTGCTCATGAGCATGGCCTTCATCGCCTACATGCTGCTCAATGGTCGCTCGATGACGCGGCGCACGATTTCGTTTACGTGGTTCGCCGTCGTGGTAATGATCGTGTTCGCCACACCCTATGTGATCGCCAGCCTGCAATCACCGGAACTGGCGGGCGCGCGCCGGGTGCTCGAAGTCTCGCCGCGTGTGCTGACCTCATTCATCAACGGGCTGAACGGCCTGTTCATTCAGGGCGATGTGCACCCGACGCACAATTTGCCCGGTCGCCCGCTGCTCGACCTCGTCAGCGGTCTGTTTCTGGTCATCGGCTTGATCGTGGCGCTGCGCTCGTGGCGGCAGTCCCGTTTCGTGCTGATTCTGCTGGCGCTGCTCTTCCTCGGCCCGTTGGCGCTGGTCGCCAGTGAAACCCCCGAATTCCCGACGCTGGCGGGGCTGCTGCCCGTGTTCGCGCTGCTGTTCGGCCTGGGTGTGAGCACGCTGTATCACAGTTTTCCCACGCGTCTGGGCCGTAGAATCGGCGCGGTCGGTTTGGTCGTACTTGTACTCTTTAACCTACAGTGGACGATTCGCGACCTGTTCATCAACTGGCGGGCGCTGCCAGAAATGCGCGCTGCCTATGACAGCCGCATCGGCGAGATCGCGCACTACATCGACACCACGCCCGCCGACATCCCCACGGTGATCTGCACGCGGGCGGTGTTTCCGAATACCGCCGCGCTCGCCTTGGATGCTCCGCTCAAACTGGCCCTCATGCTCCAGCGTCCGAGCACGACGCTCCGGTACGCCGACTGTTCTGAGGCGCTGATTCTGAGTTCGGCGGGGGAAGGCGAACGCCTCATTTTCCTCGATCCGGATGGCTATACCACCTTTAACCCCTATCTGCGCGAATGGCTCGATCAGGGGACGTTCGTGGAAGCGGCGGATCTGCCGCCGCAGTCGGTCATTCTGCTCGATGTGGCGGATCAACTCGCCGACCGCGTCGGCGCGTTCACCACGACCGCACCTGTCGCCTTTGCGCCGGAAGCGCCCGGCGCGAATCGTGTCACCGCCCCACCGATTCGCCTGGGTGGGAATGTCACGTTCCTCGGCTATGATCAGATTTGGGCGGAAGAGTACCGCCCCGGCGACCTCGTGCCCATCCTGACCTACTGGCGTGTCGATGGCATGCCGCCGCCTGATCTGCGCCTGTTCACGCACATCCTCGGCGATCCCGGCGCGCGTCCGGTCGCCCAGACCGACCCGCGCAGCATCCGCCCCGACCGTATGGCGGCGCGGGATGTGTGGCTGCAGGTGAGTTACATCCAGCTCCCGTTTGCGCTGCGCGCGGGGACGTATGGCATTTCCGTCGGCGCGTACGAAGATAACACTGATACGCGGTTGGCCGTGTTTGAAGGCGAACAAGCGCGCGGCACGCGCCTGTTCATCGGTCAACTGCGCGTGGTAAGGTGAGATAACGCATGTTCGAAATCGTCTTTCTCGGCACATCCGCCTCCGCGCCGTCGATTCAGCGCGGGCTGACGGCGCAAGCGATCCTCGCGGGCGAACATCGCTTCCTCATCGACTGTGGGGAAGGCACACAGCGCCAGATTCTGCGGAGCGGCATTGGCTTCAAGCGGCTGAATCACATTCTGCTCACGCATTCCCACCTTGACCATATTCTCGGCCTCGGCGGGTTGATGTCGACGTTCGCCCGCTGGGAGAGCATCGAGTCGGTGAAGATTTACGGCGGCAAGCCGACGCTCGCCCGCGTGCACGCGCTGCTCTACGGAGTGGTGCTGGATTACGAGCGCCTCGACATCGAAATCAAGCTGGAAGAGTTGAGGACGGGCGAGTTCTTCAACACGAAAGATTTCACGGTGAGCGCCTTCCCGGTCACGCACCGGGGCGCGGGCTGCTTCGGCTTTGTCTTTCAGGAGAAGAGCCGCCGTCCATTCCTCGCGGAAAAAGCCGAAGCGCTCGGCATTCCCGCCGGGCCGGAGCGCGGACGGTTGGTCGCGGGACACACCATCATGCTCGCTGATGGCCGCACGATCACGCCGGACATGGTGCTCGGCGATCAAGTGCGCGGCATCAAACTGGTCTATATCGGCGATGTGGGGCGCACAGATAACATCCGCGACTACGTAGCCGACGCCGATACGCTCGTCATCGAATCGACCTTTCTGCACAGCGAAGCCGAGGAAGCGTCGCACTTCGGTCACCTGACTGCGCGGCAGGCCGCCGAACTCGCCGCCGAAACGGGCGTCAAATCGCTGATTTTGAATCACGTTTCACGCCGTTACCGCGAATCGGCCATCATCGAAGAGGCGCGGCGCTACTTCCCCGAAACCTATGTCGCCCGCGACCTCGATCACTTCATCATTCGGCGCGATCAGCCGATTGAGAAGCTCGCGCCGGAAGTCGTGCGCGCCCGCGCCGCCCAAGCCGAACAGGAAGACAAGGGCTAGGGCAAGAAGAGTCACCTTTCGTCGGGCTGCGAATCTAGTCGACCCTCAACCCCCACCCCCTTCTCCCACGCGATTGGAAGAAGGGGAGAATACCTGCTTTTGTCCTTCTCCTCGTTTACGTTCACGACAGGACAGTTTTGACATTTCGAGGCAGATTCTCCTCGGGTGATAATTGTAGGGACGGACTTCTGGCCGTCCTCTGGCCACGGACGCGCAGAAGCGCGTCCCTACAAGTGCACGATTGTTAAAAATGTCCCGTCCTCATGTGCATCACAGCCAACGGTAGGGGCGCACGGCCGTGCGCCCCTACGCTTTAACATACAGGATCGACCGAGTCCTCAGGCAACAAAAAGGGACAAGGTTGCCCTTGTCCCCGGGTAATTCAGGTGGAGTGTACTGCGTGCGCGTGGTTGAGGTTACAGAGCGAAGGCCACGTCGGCGGTGTTGGCGCGGGCAAACATATCCCGTTCACCGATGAAGCGCGCGGCAGCGGCGGCGAAGTCGCTGCGTTGTTCGCGGGAGGCGGTGGTGTCGAAGCGGGAGGTGGTGCGCTCCCAAAGTGTGACGCTCTCTTGAACAGATTCGCCCACGCTGCTGCGCGGGTCGTGACGTAGGCTTTCTTCACCGGGGATCACGAGCATTCTCCACTTAATTACAAATGACATGAATAAAAAGTTCTGTCTTACTTTACTCTGAAACACCCTGAGCCTTACCTAAGTGTAGCATTGAGAACTGTAAATTATGAGTTGAGGAGTTCTCGATTTGTTAAACTTCGGCAATGCTTTCACGATCCATTGTCGGAGGATTTTCTGGGGTGTAAGGGCTCAATCTCCGACAATGTACCCTACAAATAAGTATATCTGCGGATTCTCGGTTTCTGGATTTTATTCGGAAAAAATTCATTGCCTCACCTACAGAAGCATGAAGAGATGAAGAAGAATTAAGATGAGTGGGTGGATCGGCAAAGCGGGGCACGCACCGAGGCTGTTCTTAAAGGGTACCTCACCCGGCATAAGGGCCGCGGCAGGTAAATATCTCGGCACCTACGAACTGTCAGCGAGTCCTCCCTAGTTGCGTAAAAAACCGAATCATATTATGTTGAACCATGCATCATCACCTTACATCATCATATTGAGGACAACTATGCGCAAGTTGATGGCTATCGCCGTACTGCTTCTGACTCTCGTTGCCTTTGGATCTTCCACAGCGCTCGCCGCCGGAGCAACCTGGAGCGTTGTTAGTGTCAACGCGATTGGTTGTGCTGCCAATGGAACCCTGTTCAGTATGCAGCTGGCCGGCGTGACCGATCCCTCTCCGTACTACTGGCGGACGATTGTGGATGCTGGCGGCAATCGGTACATGGACGAGGATGCCGGAAATCCGGGCGGGACGGATAACGGTTCCTATAGCTGGACTTTGTACAACAGCAGTTCGGCTGGCCCGGTCACTGCTGTCTTTCCCTTGCCCAACGACACGCCGATCACGGTGCAGCTGCTGCTGACCGATGGTCTGGGCGGCCCAGCCGTCTCGGGCGCAGTCGTCACCTTCGATAAGTGCAACGGCGGTTCCGTGACGTCGATTGTGCCCATCCAACCGACGGCGGGTGCTTGTGCCGATCCGCTGCCGACAGACGCCGTGATTCACAGCCTGCCGCAGGGCGCGCCCGCGTTCTACGCAGCGGATCTCGCCACCGCAACTAACTTCACCATTCCGGCGGGGACATGGTATGTGACGCAAACCAGCGGCGACTTCACACAGTTATGGATCGCCTGTCAGGCGAATCGGGTGTGGGTGCCGTCGAACGCGGTCGCCCCGTAACGCATATACGCTCGGCACTGGTCTTTAAAGTAAACGGCACACCCGAAGGTGTGCCGTTTTAACTCTAGGCTGAATTCCGACGATGCGCGCCTCAATCCGGCAGCATCCCTGCACCGTAGACCTTGCCGGGCTGAATGATGATCGGCGCGTTGATTTCCGGCGTGCCGATGAGGTCGTAAGCGGTCGCGCCCGTGATGCGCACCGGGACGATCTCGCCCGTCGGCAGTTCGCCTTCGACGATCACATAGCCGTCGATTTCCGGCGCGTCGCGGTAGCTGCGCCCCAGACTGAGCAGATCGCCCGTCGGTTCGCCGTCCTCGTCTTCGCCTTCGCCATGCCCTTCGACCAGCACATTGAGCGTCTTGCCGATGAAGCTCTGGTTCTTCTTGAGGCTGATGCCCTGCTGGAGTTCCATCAGCGCGTTGTAGCGTGCTTCTTTCACATCATCCGGCACTTGGTTGGGCAGAGTCGCGCTCGGCGTGCCAATCTCATACGAGTATTTGAATGCGCCGACGCGGTCAAATTCGAGGTCGCGCACGAACTTGAGCAGTCCATCGAATTCTTCATCCGTCTCACCGGGGTAGCCGACGATGAACGTCGTGCGCACGGTGAGATCCGGCATGACGCTGCGCATGTTCGCCAGCGTCTCGTATACCCACTCGATTTTGGCGGGGCGCTTCATGCGCAGCAGCGTGTCGCGGTGCCCGTGCTGGAGCGGCATATCGAGATAGTGCAGCACCTGCGGGTGCTTGGCCATCGTCTCGATCAGGCGCGGTGTCACGTAGCCGGGATAGGCGTACATCACGCGAATCCAGCGCAGACCGGGCGCGGCCTTGACGATCTCGTCGAGCAGCACGGCCATGCCGTCCTTCAGGCCGAGGTCGTAGCCATAGTCGGTGGTGTCCTGCGCGATGAGCATGACTTCCTTGACGCCCATCTGCTCCAACTGCACCGCCTCGTTGACAATCGACTGAATCGGGCGGCTGACCGCTGTCCCCTTGATCTTGGGGATGGCGCAGAAGGCGCACGGACGGCGACAGCCATCCGCGATTTTGAGATAGGCGCTGGCGCCCTGCACGCTGGCACGCAGTACGCCGCGTTCGTCCAGCCCGACTACCGCCGCATCGGTCGGCAGGTGATAGAGCGGTTCGGGGTGCTTGCGTACGCGCAGGCGCGTAATCAGGTCAAAGATATCCATCCAGCGGCGCGTGCCGATCACGCCGTCAAGTCCCGGCACTTCCTGCACGAGATCCGCGCCATAGCGCTGCGACAGGCAGCCCGCCGCGATCACCATCTGGTTGCGCTTGCGCGTATCGACCAGTTCGCGCAGGGTGTCAATCGATTCCTGCTTGGCGCTGTCGATGAAGCCGCAGGTGTTGACGATCAACACTTCGGCGTTGCGCGGGTCGCCGACGCCGCGCATGCCGCTGGCGTTGAGCACCTGCGCCATGCTTTCTGAATCGACCGTGTTCTTAGAACAGCCGAGGCTGACGAGATAATACTTGTCTTTGGTGCGTGCGGACACGGCTGGCTTAACTTCCTGCCTTCGTAGGCGTAACATCAACGGGCGTTTGGCGCGGCGGCAAAATGGCCGTCGCCGTCGGAACGGTCGTATTGGTCGGGGTATTGGTGACGGTCGGCGTGTAGGTCGCGCTCGGCGTCAGGGTGTTGGTCGGAGTATCGGTCGGCAGCGGTGTCGTGCTCGGGATCGGCGTGATGGTCGGCGTATCGCTCGGCGTCGGCGTGTTCGATGGCGTGGGCGTGATGCTGGGCGTATCAGTCGGCACAGGCGTATCGCTGGCGGTCGGCGATGGGCCGGGCGTCCCGGTCGGCGTCAACTGCGCGATGATCGCGCCCGCGGGATCGGTCGGCGTCGGCAGCGGCGTATTGCTCTGAATTGGCGTCGGCTCGAAGCCGGGGCCGGAGCTGACCTGTACGCCTTCCCGCGTGAACACCACATCGACCATTTGCCCGCGCTGACCCAACAGCGGCTGCGTCTGGCCGTTCCACGTCACATTGAGCGCTTCGGCGTTGCTGGTCGTCAGCGTGATGCGGTCGCTGCTGGAATACTCCATCACGGTGCCGGGGCGTACCAAGCCGACATACTGTTCGACACCGTCGACGTTCAGGCGAATCCAGGCGCGCTGCTCAAATTGAATCTGCACGAGCACGCCATCCCCGGTGAAGGGCACATCCGCTACCGATGTCGGCAGCAGCACCACTTGAATTGTTGGGGAAGGGGTGAATTCGGGCGACGAGAAGCCGATGACGGGCGGGCTGTTCTGATCGGGGACGAACGGTGTGTCTTCGAGCGCTCCGGTCGCCTGCAAAATGACGAAGGCGATCACCGACACGGCGGCCACGCCCACCATCAGTACGACGAGCACGGTCAGCCAGTTGGTGCCGCGGCGCGGGCGCGTGTTGATGAGCGAGCTCGACGGCGGCATTTCGTTGGTCGCCGTGCGCCGCCCCGCGCCATTAGTTGAGCGGCCATTCGGAGCGGGATTTGCAGCTGGAACCGGCTGTGTATCCCGCTTGCCGGGCTTGGCCTTGGCACGATCCAGCCGCCGTCCGCTCAAACGAGCCGGACGCAGCGTCTCATCCAGCGCGACCTCATACATCTCAACCGTGCCGTCCTCGTCCAACCCGAGGAAGCGCGCATAGTTGCGGATGAAACCACGAATTTGAATGGGGGAAGAGTCCGGAATGTTGAAATCGCCGAGTTCAAAGGATTCGAGAATGCGCCGCCGGATGCGGAGGGCGTTTTCCGCTGCGTCCAGCGTGATCTCTTTGGCCTCGCGGGTTTGGCGCAGATATTGTCCAAACGCCTGTATATCCATGCGCGATCACCCCAGTGAAAAACATAGGGGTTTGGCAAACCAAACCCCTAGTCGTAACAGGTGCGGGGGGTGGAGCTTACTCGGCTGCTTGTTCAGCCGGTTCGCCTTCGGTTGCTTCCGCGGGCGCAGCTTCAGGAGCCGCCGCTGCCGCTTCTGCCGCCGCCTTCTGCGCGGCGATGAACGAGGCGTATTCTTCTTCGCGCACGATGGTGATCTTCAGCACGGGCGACGTTTCACTGCCCAGACGGACGGGCACATCATGCGTGCCGATTTCGCGCGGCAGGGACTGGCTGATGCGGCGGCGATTGATGTCGATGCCGGTCTTTTCGTGCAGGGCTTCGGCGACTTCCGAGGTGGTCACCGAACCGAACAGCTTGCCGGTCGGGGAGGCGCGGCGGCCAAACACGAGCTCCACACCGTCGATCATACGCGCCAGTTCGTTCAGGCGCTGATCCAACTGTGCGCGGCGGGCTTCGGCCTGCTCACGCAGCTGCGCGGCTTCCTTGAGAGCGTGGCTGGTGGCCTTCTTAGCCAACTGCTTGGGCAGCAGCCAGTTGCGGGCGAAACCATCCGCCACTTCGATCACTTCCCCGGCTACACCATGTTTGTAAACATCTGCGAGGAGAATAACTTTCATCGTCCAACCCCTATCAAAACAGCACGCCCGAAACGGGCGCCGCTGTCAATTTGTTTCGGTCAAAAGTTGAGACATTATAAACAGCAGAACGATTTGTGCCAAGTGGGAATAGTTCGACCTGAGTTGCCCCCTCTAGCAAACGGGCTACTATAGATCATAGAGTTATCGGCCGCGCTGAACAGGATTGAACTTTATGCCGAACTTATTGAGCCGCTTGCTGATGAGAGATGCGGCTGAGCCAAGATTTTGCTACATGGATTACCACGCGGACAGCCATGCTCTCACCACGCACTATGGGGACACGCCTACACCGAGTAAATTTCCGGCTGGCGGCCGCGTTATGCGCAAGGATGAGGCGGAAGTGAAGACGTTCCTCAATGACTTGAAAACTAAAGGCTGGCAGCAGTATCACGTGGCGGGCAATCGCGAAGGCGCAAGTTATTTTTTGATGCAGGCGCCGACGCTAGAAGCGGGCTATGACTACTGCGTCCTGTCCACCATCTTTCACTCTGGGACGCCCGATGGCAAAGATCTGTACCGCTTAGGTGCGCAGAATGAGCGGATCGCCCCCGCGGACTGGTGGAAATACTCGGTCGAGGATGCCCTGCAGTATCTGACGACTGAGGGGTGGATGGAGCACCAGGTCGAAGAACTGCCGATCTATGGGGAGAAGTCGAAACGCACCCTGAAAATTGCCCTCTATCGCCGTGCTGCCAGCTGAAGCGGCGCTCAAAATGAGTGTGCAGTGAACACTGGCCGCCGCCGAGGCACCGGGTGTGGTTCGGTGGGCGGCGAGTGCTATAATCTTCAGCTTATGCGCAACCTGAAACGAAATAACCCTAATCTGTTCACCGATCATCGGTTTGTTGTGTTGTTATTGGCCTTGTTCGCGTTCGGCATGAGCGCCTACTTCAGCCAGACCGTGTTTGAGCGCCTGCCGCATCTCGAAGACGAAGTGGCCTACCTGTATCAGGCGCGGGTCTTCGCGCGCGGCGACATCGTCATCGGTTCGCCGGAGACGAGCCGCGTCTTCTGGCAGCCGTTCATCGTGGATCGGGAGGGCAACCGCTTCAGTAAATATACGCCGGGCTGGTCGGCGCAGTTGGCGGTCGGCATCCTGTTGGGCGAATACTGGGTGATCAACGCCTTCTTCGCCGCGCTGACCGTCGCCGTGACCTACCGCCTGGGTCGTGAAATCTTCAACCCGGAGACGGGCTTGATCGCCGCCGCGCTGTTCGCCTTCTCGCCGATGGCGCTGCTGCTCAATGCTACGCTCATGTCGCATACCTCGGCGTTGTTCTGGACGACGCTATTTTTGTACGCCTACTGGCGCATCGAACGCGGACGTCACGCGCTGCGCTGGGGTTTGCTCGCCGGGCTGGCGCTCGGCGCGCTGGTCGCCACCCGTCCGCTGACCGCGGTCGCGATTGCGCTCCCGGTCATCGTCTGGAGCGTGATCCGCCTCGTGCGGGCCTTTGCATTGACCGACCCCCTCCCCAACCCTCCCCCGAATTCGGGGGAGGGAGCCAGCACAGGCGTGCCGTTGGCGCCCCTCCCTGAATTCGGGGAGGGGAGGCGAGCACAGCGAGCGGGGGTGGGGTCTCGGTTTCGCGCCTTGTTTAAAACGCTTCGCCCCCTCATCGCGCTGAGTGTCGTCGCCATCGTCCTCAGTGCCACCGTGCCGATCTACAACCGCGCCGCCGTCGGCGATCCGCTGTTTGACCTCTACCGTCTCGTGTGGGATTACGACCGGATCGGGTTTGGCGATGGGGGGGTGTACGGCCGCAGTGGGCACACGCTGACCAAAGCCTTCAACCACGGGCGCTTCGACTTGTCGCTGACCGCCGCCGATCTCTTCGGCTGGCAGCTTGGCACCATCACCGATGCGAACGGGAATGTCCTGCCCGATATCGCCGCCCAATTGACCACGGAGGCCGATTACTGGCTGCGGACGGGGCTCAGTTGGGTGCTGCTGCCCTTTGGCCTGTTTGTCGGTTTTCGGCGCAAATCGCCGTGGGTGATCCTCTGGTTCCTGCTGCTGTACGGGTGGATGCGCTTCGCTTTCGACTGGCAGGGCGGCGCACAAATGACCAACCCGGTGTTTGCGTGGTTGTGGCTGGCGGTGGCCTTTGCGTGGCTGCTCGCGCCGTTCCTCGTGCTGCGCCGCCGCACCGAGGTCTGGACGTGGATCCTGGTGGCGGTCACGCTCTCGCTGCTTGGCTCGCAGATGACCTACTGGATCGGGTCGCAGCGTTACAGCACCCGCTACTACTACGAGGCGCTGACGGCGGTCTGCATTCTGAGCGCGCTCCCCATCGCGTGGCTGGTGCGGCGACTCAGTGGTGTAGGGACGCCATTCATGGCGTCCGCTGCTGATGTTGAGCAAGCGGACATGATTAATCGCGACGCTAGGTCGGTTTTTGCCCAACCCAGTCCTCAGTCCTCAGTCCTCAGTCCTGTCATCTATGGTTTGTTCGCCGCGCTGCTGGTCTACAGCTTCGTCACCTACAGCCTGCCGCGGATCGGCGTGCTGCGTGGCTTCAACCATGTGAATCGCGAACGTATCGCCGAAATCGAGGCGCGGCGCGAACCGGGGCGCGATGTGCTGGTCGTCGTGAACGGTACGGATGTGCGTTGGCGGGCGTTCGGTGCCTTGATGGCTGTGACCAGCCCGTATCTCGACAGCCCGATTGTCGCCGCGTGGAACTTTCAGGACAGCAGCACGCTGCGCGACCAGATCATCGCCCGCTTCCCCGACCGTCAGGTCATCGACGTGCGCGCGCAGGGCGAAGAAGCGTGGTTTGTCGACGAGGTCGCGACCGCGCCGTAGTGGGCGCGCTAGATTGCGTTCGGAGATGGGTTTTGTAGGGGCGCACGGCCGTGCGCCCCTACGCGTTTACTTGGGCGTTGAAGTTCTCACCACAGCTATGAAACTGTAGGGGAGGGGCTTGCCCCTCCCGCGAGATTTACCTCGCCCCTACAGACGGCATCCTGACATTCAGGTGTCGACTCTCAGCCCTGAATTCGTAGGGTGATTCGCTTTACTTGCTGAAGTCCCAATCCTTGAGCATGGCCGCCAGCAGCGTTGAGCGGCGTGGCAGGCTGTTGAGCACCACGTGCTCATGCAGCGCGTGCAGACCGTCACCCTGCGGGCCGAGGCCGTCGAGCACGGGGATGCCGAGCGCCGCGACCGTGTTACCATCGGAACCGCCGCCGCTCATATCTTCGCGCACGGTCAGACCGTAGGCTTCGCCAATCGCCTTGCACTGTGCGAACGAACGCACCATGGTCGCGTTGCGTTCCATCGGCTTGTGCCCGTTGATCATCGAGACCTTGAGCTTCGCGCCGGGCACCATCGGTTCGAGCGCCATCATGCGATCATAGGTTTCCTGCCAATCGGCGACCGTCATTGCACGCGTGTCGACGTGCCCGACCGTCTTGGCGGGGATCACGTTGGTCGCGCTGCCGCCTTCGACCATCGTCACGGAGATGGTGATGCCGCGCTTGTAGTCGTTCCAGTCGCGCAGTTTCATCGCCTGCTGCGCGAATTCGATGATCGAGTTGATGCCTTTTTCCGGCGCGTTCCCGGCGTGCGAGGGCAGCCCTTCGATGTCGAGGCGGTAGGTGGCGATGCCCTTGCGCATCGTCTTGAGCGCTTCGTCAATCGTCGCGGGTTCCATCACCAACACCAGACCGCACTGCTTGGCGTATTCCTCAATCGGGTCATGCGAATAGATGCTGCCGACTTCTTCGTCAGTCGTCATCATCACCCAGATTGGGCGGTTCGGCATTTCGCCGCGTTCTACCAGACCGCGAATCGCGGACAGCGTGACGGTGATGCCGCCCTTCATGTCAATCGCGCCGGGGCCAAACAGCCGCCCATCATCGTCGATGCGCACCGGGCGTTCGGCGAGCGTGCCGAGCGGCCACACAGTGTCGATGTGGATGAGGAACATGATTGGCTTGCCGGGGGCGTTTTCGTTCCACTTCGCCACCAGCAGATCGCCCACGTTGATCTGCGGGATGCGGGTGACCGACGATGCACCGAGCTGACGGAACTGCGCTTCCATGTATTCGCCCATCTTGTCGACGTGTTCTTTGCCGAGCGTGGGCGTTTCGAAGTGGCACAGTGTGGTCAGCAGATCGACCATTGACTGGCGCTGGCTCTGGAAATAGGACAGAAGATCAGACATAGAAAACCTCAAATGGATTGCGAATGTGCGGCAGGTCGTCGAACGTGGCTTGCCTTGGAGCCTGTAAGAAAATCAATTGGCTGCTGACATTAACCCAAAGTCAAGGATTTTGCGAACGGTTAAACCAAAAGCTAATCGAAGGCGTAGATGCAGCTGAACGAACCTGCCTGAACGTAGATTTCGTAGGGACGCGCTTCTGCGCGTCTGCTGTTTCTACCCCACACCCGGCCCTAGCAGGGGTAGGTTTTCAATTGTAGGGACGAGGCATGCCTCGTCCTCCTTTGCCAAAATAACCGTCACCCGATTGGCTAAAGCCGTCTTTTGCTTTCACGGATGGCAGGCTCTTAGTCCAATCCAGAGAAAAACAGGACGAGGCATGCCTCGTCCCTACGGGTTCGCAGCAAAGGAAACCCGCGTTCGATTGAGAAACATGAAATACCTGATCTGTCAGGGGACGGACATGGGGTCAGGTTTCTAGAACGGGCACAGATCGCCCGCTGCATACGTCGGGCTGCGGCTGCCATAGCGATTCAGCAGCGTGAGCGCCTCCGGGCGCGCCGCGACAACGGCTTGCGCTTCGAGACACGCGGCATTCATGTTGTTCGTGACCTGATACGCGTTCCAGAACGCCTGACTTAGCGCATCATACACCGGAGCTGTCACCGGATCGGGCGCGGCGCTGATGATCGACTGGTAGAGGGTGGGCAGGCGCGCGTCCTCGGTGAAAGCATAGGCGATCAGCAGCCGGAAGCGCGCATAGCTGATCAACATTGCGCCGTCGTCGGGATACCAATTTTCGAGGCCGGGGCTGTCGATGGCGAGGTTGTACAGTGCGATGGCGTCGCTGGTATTGCCGTCGCGGAACTGCTCGTCCGCCTGTTGGATCACCTGAATGCGGAATTGCGGCGGGTTCAACTGCGTGAACGAACGCACATAGCTCGCGCCGTCCCAGTCGTACACGGTGAAGCCCGTGCGCAGCGGACCGGTGGTGCTGTCGCCGTTGTTGTCCATACGCACAATCAGCTCATTGATCTGATCGGCGTCGATGTCTTCGACGGTCGGCAGGCTGTCGCTGGTCAGCGCGCCGCTCACCAGGTTGACAAAGCGCCCGCGTTCGGCGTTCCACGATAAGATTTGCGTGGTGTATGTGCAGGTGTCGTCCGCGCACGCGGCACCGCTGAAGACCAGTTCTTGCTGGCCATTATAGTTGAGGTCGCCGATGGTGAGGAGCTGCGGCGCGTCGCCGCCCATCGTCACCTCGTAGCGGGTCAAATAGCGTCCATCGATGCAGCCCAGCACCAGCAAACTCCCGCCGACATCCGGCGCGCGGTAGCTGACCACGATCTCCGGAGTGCCTTCGCCCGTCAGGTCGAGGTTGCCGCGCGCGAAGCCCGTTTCGCCGAGCACGTTCCAGTTTTCGCGCAGGTAGACCGTGAGGTTGTCCGCGTTGCCGCCGTCGTTGAGGTACAGCGCGATCACATCGTCGATGCGCGCGGCGGTGGCGGGCAGCGCCGGGTCGAGCACGGCCTCCGCGTTCGGCGCGGGGCAGGCGCGTAGATTCGGCGTAGCGGTCGGTCGGTTGGCGATGGCCACCGCGGTCGCCGGGTTCGCCAGACCCGAGCCATCCAGCGGAATGCCGCCCGCCAGCGTCGGCATGGGCACCTGCAGCACGCGACCGGGCGTCATGGTCGGGAAAGGGAAAGCGGTCGGCGTGGTATTCGCGTTGGGCGTGGGGCCGCATGCCGCCAGCAGCAGAAGTGTGAGCGTGAGTAGTCGTCGCATCATACGGTGAAGTATAGCGCGAATCGCTGTGAATGGCCTCACCCCTCATCCACGGGAGGGGAAACGAGCGCAGCGAGCCGGGGTGAGGCTGAGTTATACTTCGCCCGTTTTGAACGCACAGCGCCAGAGGATCGCAGCATGGAACATCGCGTCAGCTACAAAGTCTACTACGAGGACACCGACAGTCTCGGCGTGGTCTACTACGCCAACTATCTGAAATATTTAGAGCGCGGGCGCACCGAATACGTCGGGCAGACCTCCGGGCGTGACATTCGCCGCTGGAACGACGACGGTTACTACTTCGTCGTGTACGCCATGAACATCAAATTTAAGAAGGCGGCGGAACTCGGCGATACCATCGACGTGGTGACGACCTTCGCCAGCGCATCGGCCTATCGCGGCGTATTCAAGCAGCGCATTGAACGGGCGGGCGACGTGATCATCGAAGCCGATGTCGACATTGTGTGCCTCGACAAAGCCCGCGCCGTCCGCGAATTCCCTGATCTCGCGCCCTAGAGTCCTTGCTGGCGGATATACGTGCTCACATCGACGTTGTAGACCACCTCATCAACGTTGAGGTTCAGCCACGGCGACGTCTGATCCATCCAGTGCGCGCCGGAGGGTGATGGGACGCACGCGCCATTGGTCGTCTGCCAGTCGTAGACTTCGCAGCGCCACAGAATTTCGCCGCCTTTGACCGCGTCACGGTGGCGCATGACCTCCATCTGCTGGAGCAGCCCCGTTTGCGGGTCAAACGCGACGGTGAAGCACTGCTCGCCGCCCGCATACGGGACGTACAGGCGCGCGGTCACATCGTTGACGCCCTCCCAGCGCACGCGCGGATCGGTCACGTACAGCGACGGCAGATACATCGTTTCCGCCCACAGGCCGAGGTTCGCCGCGCTGTTGAGATACGGCGTATCGTGGAATGTGCCGACCGGGATTTCCATGTGCCCGACGCCATCAAGATAATGCTCGTTGACGCGCATGAGCGGTCGTCCGAACAGCATGGTCTCCATATAGTGACGGTAGCCTTGCCCGGCGATATGCGTGAACCGCCAGCGGCCTTCAAAGGGAATGCCCATGAAAATGAGCTTGCCGCGCCCGGAGACCACCGCCGAGGTGATGAGCGGCACACGGTCGCCGAAAACGGTGTGGAACCAGCGGGTGACGGGCGGCGGTAGGTCGGTGCGGAGAGGTACGGTGCTCAGCGCGGGCTGCGCTTGGGGATAGGGCGGGAAGGGCTTGGGGCGGACGCGCAGCCCCACGGTGAGCGCGCCGATCACGGCGACAAGCAGGCCGAGAATCCAGTACATAAGCGGGTGTCCTTGGAGTGATGAGCCTCAGGTTGCTGTCGGCAAAGGCTTGAACCCCTTACCCCTTAGCTCACGCCAGCGGCGAGACAGGCGATACTGCGAGTCTGCTGTCTCCCCTCCCTGAATTCGGGGAGGGGATGGGGGTGGGGTCGGAAACTGCCTACTGCTCCGATGAGGCGATTTTTACTCCAAGGGTAGCACCACGCCAGCGGACGATCTACTGAGGATCGTCCAGTTTTTCCAGTGTCTTGAGGTCCTGCTGCAAGCTGCGATAGCGGAGCGCCATCGAACCAATCAGCACCAGCATGATCACGGCGATCGCCGCGAGGCCGAGGTACAGGTAAGCGGTCGTGTCGGGCATGGGCTAGTCCTCCAGCGCGCGCTGACGCAGTTCGTCCACGCGCTGCGCGAAATTCTCGATGCGAATGCGCCACCACATCAGCGTGAGCGGCACAAACACACTCCAGATCACCATGTTGACGCTCATCGCCGTGAGCATGCTCGGTGTGAGGCCGAAACCGCCTTCCGCGTTTTGCGGGCTCGCGCCGATCACGGCGGGGTGAATCGTGTCTGGGCGGATGCGGATGATGATCAGCGTGATGATCACGGTCGAGAAGGCGAGAATGCCGTAGACCGACGCGAATCGGCGGCGCGTATCCGCATTTTCGATGCCGCTGCGCAGCATCAGGTACGCGGCGTAGGTCAGCACCATGATCGCGGCGGAAGTCAGGCGGGGGTCCCACGTCCACCACGTATTCCAGATCGGGCGCGCCCAGATTGACCCCGTGACGAGGTTGACGATGCCGAGCGCCAGCCCAACTTCGACACCCGCCAACGCCAGCACATCCCATTTGAGGCTGCGCGTGCGCAGATACGCGATCCCGGCGAACACGGTCACGCCGAGCGCGATGAATGCGCCCGCGAACGCTGACACATGGAAGTAGAAAATCCGCTGTACATTGCCTTGCTCAATGTCCGCGCCCGCGTAGGCCAGCGCGAAATACGCCCCGACGACCACCGCGATCACGGTGACGATGCTGAGCGACCACAGCAAACGCGTACGATTAGCCGCCTGCGTCTCCACGGGCAGAGATCGAACCGCAGTCATAGATACTTATGTCTCCGTTAAACTCCAAAAATCTGCAAAAATCTTAGCATACCTACATAAAATTACAATAACACACATTCCGACCCCTCCCCGAATTCAGTTCACGGCAGGACAGTTTTAACATTTCGAGACTGTCTTCCCTCAAATAACACCTTGTAGGGACGGCCTTCTGGCCGTCCGCTGACCACGGACGCGCAGAAGCGCGTCCCTACAAGACTCTCGATTGTTAAAAGTGTCCCGTCCTCAACCGAATTCAGGGAGGGGCGCCAACATGGCTCCCAACGTCTCCCCTCTCCTTTAGGAGAGGGGGCGGGGGTGAGGTTTACTCCTCGATCACGAAATCGAACAGCAGGAAGCACACGCCTAGAAATACCAGATCCAGCACGGCGAGAATCTGCACGAACGCCATCCATTGATCCTCCGGCGCAGCGTTGATGATCCCCGTCGTGGCGCGCACGGCCAGCAGCAGCAGCGGCAGCGCGACCGGCATCATGACGATGGGCAGCAGTGCGTCGCGGGCACGGGTTTGCACCGTCATCCCGGCCAGCAGCGTGCCGATCACAGTGAAGCCGAGAATGCCCAGCAGCAGCGTCAAAATGAGCATGGGCGTGATCAGCGAGAGGTTATACAGAATGGTCATGAGCGGCAGCAGCACCGCGCCGACCGTCAGCGTGAACAGGAAGTTGCCGATCAGCTTACCGACGAAGATTGCGCCGCGGTCAATCGGCGCGATCAGGAGCGCTTCGAGATTGCCCTGGTCGCGCTCCATGGCCATGCTGCGATTCAGCCCCAGGATGCTGGAGAAGACAATCGTCACCCACAGCACGCCGCTGATGGCTTCGACCCGGGCGATGCGGTCAAGCTCCAGCGCGAACGAGAAGATGAGAACGCTCAAGAGCGCGAACAAACCCATCGACCCGATGAGTTCCCGGCTGCGGAGTTCCGCTTGCAGGTCTTTGCGGATGATGGCGGAGACGACGGCAAAGAAGCGAGTTTTCATCGGGTGGTCATGCCTGTGACTTCGGTATAGCGGGCGGGTAAGTATTCAATGCTGCTCATGGGCGCGTCCAGCACAATTGCCCCGCGCGAGATGATGATGGCGCGCTGCGCCAGCCGCTGCGCGCGGTCGAGTTCATGCGTCACCATGATGATCGTCTTGCCGTCGCCGTGCGCCTGCACGAGCAGACTATCGAGGATGCCGGATGCATCCTGATCCAGCCCCGTGTACGGCTCGTCGAGCAGCAGCACATCCGGGTCGTGGATCAGCGCGCGGGCGATGCTCAGGCGCTGCAGCATACCGCGCGAATAGGTGCGCACGAGGTCACCGCCGCGCTTACCCAAGCCGACGCGCTCCAGCCCGCGTTTGATGCGGCCGTCGATGTCGTCCAGCCCATACACACGGGCGAAAAAGCGCAGGTTTTCGATGGCGGTCAGGTTGTCATAGACCAGCGACTTATGGCTGACCAGCCCGATTTGCGAGCGGACAGCGGCGGCTTCTTTGGGGAGTTCCCAGCCGCCGACCGTGATGCTGCCCGCGGTCGGCTTGGTGAGCGCGCACAAAAGGCGCAGCAGTGTCGATTTGCCGCTGCCATTCGCGCCGAGCAGCGCGACGAATTCGCCGCGCTCAATGCCGAGATCAATCTTCCTGAGCACGGGCTGTAACCCGTAGGCTTTGGTGAGGGCGTGCGTTTCGATGATCATTGGGCGTCTTCCATGGCGCGTTTCAGGTCGTCTTTGAGTTTGTCCCGCTGCTGATGATATTCGTCGTCGCCGATGTCGCCCGCTTCGTGGCGGGCGTCCAACTGCGCGATCTGCGCGATCAGGTACTGCACGAGCGCCGAGGCCTTTGTTTCTTCGGCAGATTTGGCTGGCTGAGTCGCGGCCTGCTGCCTGGAACGGTAGTAGAGCAGGTACGACACGCTGACCAGCACGGCGACGAACGCGAGGAAGGCGATCACGACCAGCGGCAGCGTGCTCGAATCGACCACTTGCCCGTCACCCGTCTGTGCGACTTCAGTGCCCGCGCCGCGCAAATCGTAGCGGATGACCTCGCCCGCGTTGAGCGTGAGATCCGCGCCAAACGAGCGATATTGGTTGCCGCCGAGCGTCTCCACGCCGAGCGCGGGGAGCTGATCGCTGGTGACGGTCACGCTCTCCGGGCGGATGAGCAGGCGCACCGCGCCATTCACCGCGTAGTTCATCGGCTGTTCGATGATCGCGTCGTTCTCGTACGGGATTAGGTAGATGAGCTGGATCAGGTGGTCTTCGCCGGGAAGCACCGGCACCGTGTCGAGCACGGCGAACTGCTCCGCGGCGACCACATAGCGCTGCTCGTCGGGCAAGCCCGCGACAATCGCGCCCGGCGGCAGCGAGATCACTGCCGAGATGTTGCGTCCGTCTTCGGTCGTCTGGCTGCTGCTGAAGGCGCGATCGGACGTATTGGTCAGCGTCATCACCTGCGCGACTTCGAGGCTGTCCCCGACGACCGACACCTGGCTCACCATCCCGGTGATCTGGATGACGCTCGGGTCTTCGGTCAGTTCGTAGATCGTGATGGGTAGGTCGAGCGTGCCATCGGCGGCATCCTGGGTGAGCGATTCGGCGCGGCGCACATCACTAGCGAACACCCGGTCACGGTAGTTGATCGTCACAATGTAGACGTTCGCCGCGTCGTAAGGCACCGCGCTAAAGATATAGCTGCCGTCCGGGTTGAGCGGGGCAGTCGTTTGCGTCTGCGCGAACGCCGCGTCAAACGTGAACAGTACGGCTTCCGCGTCCGCCGGAACGGTTCCGGTCGCGCTGCCGTTCGTCACCTGCCCGCTGATGGTGATGGTCGTCGCGCCCACTTCCGCAGTAGCCGCGGGGACGGCTCCGACTTCGGCGGTCGCATTGGGCGCGGGGGCTTCGTCAGTGCTGACGGCGGGCGGAATCACGGGTTGACCGAGCGCATCAAGACCGCTCAAAGCCAGCGCGCGGGAATACTCCGCCACCGCTTGAATATCTTCGGGGGAAAGTTCGTTCTGGAAGGCGGGCATATTTTCGCCCACGCCCTCGCGGATGATCGTCGCGTATACCTGATCGCTCTGCGTGACCATCGTCGCCGGGTCGGTCAAATCACCGACTCGGCGCGTGAGTTCGGCAGCGCGGGGTCCGTCACCGCGACCGCTTTCACCGTGGCATTCGACGCAGTTGGCCGCCCAGACTTCCGCGCCGCGTTCCAGCCGTGCGCGCTCATAGTGCAGCGTGTAGGTATACAGTGCGACATCCCAGCGCTGCTGATCGGTGAGCGCGTCACCCCACGGCGGCATCAGTTTGTCGATGCGCCCCAGCGTGATCGTGCTGAACCATTCGGTTGGGCGCTGATCGCTGGCCGTCGCCGGGTCGGTGAAGATGCCGGGGTTGGTCACCTGACCGCTCGTGACCATATCGCCGTCACCCGCGCCGCTCACGCCGTGACACCATTTGCAGTTCTGCTGGTAGATCGCCGCGCCGTTCACGAGATCCGGCGCGGTCTGCGGTGGGGGCGCTTCAAAGGGCGTGGGCGGGAGCACGGTCGCGACGATGCGCGGTTCGCCGCCCAACCCGCCGCACGCCGCGAGGAGCAGCATAACGGCGCCTAAGATCAATGGTAGGGACGCGCTTCTACGCGTCCATCGCAATGAAATAAAGTACGCCCATACACCCGATCCACCGCGCCAGCGGCGAACAGGGCGGGAAGACAAGTCTGCTGTCTCCCCTCCCTGAATTCGGGGAGGGGTCGGGGGTGGGGTCAGAAGGCGACTATCGTCAAGATCCCCATCTAATTCACAGGACGAGGCAGGCCTCGTCCCTACACCCGATCCGCTCTTCGTAGCAGATCGGGATTGGGAGTTTAATGTCATTCAACAACCTTATTTTCCGCGCGGTATCTCTGGATCGCCGCTTCGATCGCGTCGTCAATCGCCCGGTCGACAGCCACGTCGTCCGCGGGCGTGGGCGCAATCATAGCGCGTTCCGCGGGCACATCCAACGCTTTGAGCACCTGCACCCCGCGGTCGACCCACAGCGCGCGTTCTTCGGCGTAGGCGTCGTCTTCGATTTTGCCGAGCGCGTGATCCTCGTCGAGATCGCGCAGGTTGCGCAGCACCCGCTCGTAGTACAACTGCAAGCGTTCGCGCTGCTTGTCCGCCAGTTGATCGGCTGGCGGACGGCTGAACAGCGGCAGCGCGATCAGCAGCGCCACCACCACGATCATGAACAGCCCAAACACCACGCCTTCAATGCTCATTGCCTTACGCCTCTGCGAGCAGACGGTCGATCAAGGCGGTCAATTCCTCTTCCTTGACGACCGAATAGATAAATTGCGCGACGTTCCCCGCTTGATCGATCACGAACGTCTCCGGCACGCCCTGAATGTGATACAGGTCGTTGCTCACAACCGACCGGGCATCGTCAGCATTCGGGTAGGTCAGGCCGAACTCCTGCATAAAGGCCAGCGAGTCGTCGGGTTCGTCGGTGTACGTCACGCCAAGCACAATCACACCCTGATCGCGATAGCGCTCCCAGATGCGTTGGAGCGCGGGCGCTTCTTCGCGGCATGGGCCGCACCAGCTCGCCCAGAAGTTGATCACGACCACCTTGCCGCGCTGTTCCGACAGGCGGAATTCCTGCCCATCGAACGTGGTGAGGGTGAAGTCGGGCGCGAGGCCGCTGGTCGGTTGGGCTTGCTGCTGGCGCAAGAGCGCGATGCCGACCACAATCACGGCCACGACTACGCCCGCCAGCAGCACGATCGATCCCGTGCTGAGACCGCGCCGCGTCGTCGTGGCGTCCGTTTGTTCCAGTTGTTCCAGTAAATCATCACTCATCGGTTGTAACCGTTGTTTCATCTACTCGGTCAGTCGCGTAAATCCCGTTCAATCAGGGAGCGATAAGCATCATCCTCAACCTCACCCCCCGACCCCCTCTCCGGAGGGAGAGGGGGAGTCGCGCGAAGTGGCTGCGGTCTTCTCGTCGTCCAGCGCAAAAAGGTGATCGCGCCGATCACCAGCGCGATGCCCGCGAGCAGGAACGGTGTATACAGCGAGAGCGCGCGCAGCGTCGGGTCTTGGGGCGTGGCGAGCACACGTTCGCCGTAGCGCCGCGCAAACGAATCGATCACCTGCTGGGCATTCTGCCCTTCGCTCAACTGCGTACGGATTTCGTCGCGCCACTGGGCGCACGCCTGCGTCTGGCACACGTCGAGCGTCTCGTTGGGGCACACCGGGCAGTACAACTGCTTGGCGACGTTGTTGACCTCGTCCGCTGTGACCTCAATCTGCGCAGCGACCGGCGCAGCGATCAGCAGGAAGGCCAACAGCAGCGCCACAACGGATGAGGCCTGCCTCGTCCTCTCAGTCCCACGCCAGAAGCGAGCAGGGCGGGACGGCGTGTCTGCTGTCTCCCTTCCCTGAATTCGGGGAGGGGCCGGGGGTGGGGTCAGAGAGCGCCGAGCGCTGTCATTTTCCCCCCTTGCCCCACGGAGAGGCTGGCGGGGGATGAGGTTAATCTTCATGCCCGTGCCCCCGCCTTGAGCGCCGCCGATTCGCGCACGCGCGCCGGGACAGTTTCGCTCGGCGCAACCGAGATCAGCGTGCCGAGAATCAGGATCAGGCCGCCCCACCAGATCAAATTGATCAGCGGGTTGATGTATACCTTGAACGTTGCCGTCGAGCCGTCGTCGCTGAAGGCCGCCAGCAGCACATAGAAGTCGTTTTCGAGCGTGCTGTGCGCCCCGGCGATATTCATCACGTTCATGTCCTGCGCCTGCGGGAAGAAGTCGTGGCGCGGGCGCAGCGTGGCGATCTCTTGACCATCGCGGATCAGCGTGATATTCGCGATGTCCATCACACGGTTGTCCTCCGCGATCTGGTTGCGGTCGAGGCCATCAAAGCGCATGGTGTAGCCGCCGAAGTCCAGCGCTTCGCCCACGCGCAGATTTTGCTGTGTTTCCACCTGAAATAGCGTACTGCCAATCACGCCGATGCCGATTATGGTGATGCCGAGATGCACGATGAACCCGCCATAACGGCGGCGGTTCTTGCCGAACAGCGCCAGCATGGCCAGCGGCAGCGCTTCGCCCGTGTTTTTGCGCCGGGCGACCGCGCCGCGATACGTCTCATACACGGCGACGTAGCCCGCGAAGATCACCACACCGTAGCCGAACAACGCGCCCGCATCCCGCGTCCACAGCACCGCGACGACCACCAGCGTCACCAGCGAGAGCACGACGGGGACGAGCATCAGCCGACCGAGCCGCCGCGCCGAGGTTGCGCCCCACGCCGAGAGCGGGGCGATCCCCATGAGGATGTACAGCGCGACGAACAGCGGCACAGTCACGCTGTGAAAGTACGGCTTGCCGAGCGTGATCTCGGTATTCATCGCGAGTTCGGAGAGGATGGGCGCGCCGAAGCTGCCCCAGAAGATCGCCAGCGCCAGCGCCACGAACACCACATTGTTGAGCACGAACAGCGACTCACGGCTGAGCACGCCCGCGAAGCCGTGTTCGTCGCGCAGCTTGCCCGTGTTCCAGCGCCACAGAATCAGCGCGACCGAGACAATCGTCATGCCGCCCCAGAACAGGAACATCGGCACGCCGATGCCGCTTTGCGCGAAGCTGTGCACGCTTTCGACGAGGCCGGAGCGCGTGGCAAACGTCCCGAAGATTACCGCGCTGAAGGTCAGGATCACGAGCGCCATGTTCCACAGTTTGAGCATGCCGCGCTTTTCCTGAATCATCACACTGTGTAGGAACGCAGTGCCGATCAGCCAGGGGATAAAAGCCGCATTTTCGACCGGGTCCCAGCCCCAGTAGCCGCCCCAGCCCAGCACATCATACGCCCAGCGCCCGCCAAGCAGCAGCCCGAGCGAGAGGAACAGCCACGCGATCAGCGACCAGCGCCGCGCCGCCTTGATCCAGTTGGTCGAGAGCTCGCCCGAGGCCAGCGCCGCCATCGCGAAACCGAACGGAATCAAGAAGCCGACGAAGCCGAGATAGAGCATCGGCGGGTGAATGATCATGCCGAAATGGCGCAGCAGAATGTTCAGCCCGCGCGCTGACTGCGCCAGCAGCAGCGAATCGGGGCGTTCGGCCCCCGGCGGAATGAACAGGTAGGTCGGGACGGCGGCATTCGCAGCGAGATCCGGCGTGATCCAGAAACGCGCGAACGGATTCTCCATGAAGAGCACCAGACCGACGAAGAACGCCAGCGTCGCCATGCAGTAGGCGATGAAATAGGGCATCAGTGGGCGGTTGCGCTGCCAGTTGATGAGCGTCGCCACGAACGTGAACAGGCTCATCAGCAGGCACCAGAACAGCAGCGATCCTTGCTGCGAGCCCCACAGCGCCGTGAAACGGTAGAAAGTAGGGGTGTTCGGGTCACTGACCTGCCACACATAGCCGATTTGATACTGCTGCGACATCAACGCGGCGAGCAGGGCCATGGAGGCGATCAGCAGCAGCGGGAACGTGGTCAGCGAGGCGTTGCGCCCGGTGAGAATAAGCCGTTCGCTGTGAACCCGCGCGCCATAGACCGATGCGAGGATCGCGTAGATCGCCGCGACGAAGCTCAGCCCCAGCGTGACAATGCCGATTTCTGCAAGCATGATTTATGCGCCTGTCTCGGCAAGCTCAGCCTGTGAAGGACCGCCCTCGATGAAGCGCGACGGGCATTTCAGGTTCAGTTCAGTCGCGTGGAACACGCCGTTTTCATCCAGCGAACCCGTCAAAATTGCTTGCGCCTCGTTTTGCAGCAGTTCCGGCATGACCGTGTTTTCGACGCGGACTTGAATCCGATTGGCGTCCGCGTTATTCACCGCTTCGTGCAGCGCCAGCGCGAGGTCGTCATAGGGTTCCTGCACGTTGGCAATCGTGAACTCAATCGTGAGGTTCGTTTCGTCGTACACAATCGACTCGCCAAGCACCGCGCCCGTGATGCGCACCGTTTGCCCGACGTATTCCGGTTTGCTCAGCAGTTCGTCCACGGAGATGAAGAAGCGCGCGCCCGTCAGTGTGCCGGAGATGATCAGGTAAACGACCGCGACCAGAATGAGCAGCCCGCCGATCAGGAATTTAAGCCGCTGACCTTGTCCGCCGCTCACGCGGCGGGCAGGAACGGGCACAGCGCCCTTTTCCCACGTCGTTGCCATGAAGGGAACTCCCCTAAATGCTAATTTTTCAAATTTGAACGAGCATAATTGTAATCCATTGTGACCGCCGTCACAAGGAACGGCGGCTGAATGCTGGCTGAGACTTTGCTTCTGGTTGTCCCAAACCCTGATTTCGGGGGTTCGTCGGGCCGAATCAAAAAGGACGAGGCATTCCCCGTCCTTTGACCTGCCCCCAACGCACGTGCGACTACGACTTGTTCCCGCTGCGCAGCATGGTCAGCCCACCGACCGCGACCACCACGCCGACGCCCAGCAGCAGCATGAGCAGCGCCGAACCCGCAGGTGTTTCGCTTTCGGCTGCGGTTTCGGCATCTTCACTATGATCGTCCGCCGCGCTTTCCGCGGTGGCTTCAGCGTGCGCTTCTTCCGTGGCGACTTCCACGGCTCCGGGTTCGATCAGTTCAACGGTGGCTTCAGCAGTGGGGGCTTCGACGGTCGCGTCCTGCGCATGCGTCAGCGAGGCCGCCACCAGCAAGATCAGGAGCAGGGCGATCAGCGTCTTGATCTTCATAAGGGTAGACTCCTTGCAAGGTCAACGAAATAATGAGCGGCCAGTATACCGCAAGCGGCGCTCAGACCGAAACTCTGCGGCGGCTGAGATATGAAAAACCCCTCGCGCGAACAAGGGGTTTTGCAATCAGATGACTGTGTCGGGGCAGGCAAGCCTGCCCCGACCAGCGCAGTTACTGCTGGGTCGCCAGGAAGGCGATCAGATCCGCCAGATCCTGATACGTGATGCGATCCGCAAAGTTTTGCGGCATGATGCCCGCCTGGAAGCCCGGAGCGATGTAATCGTTCGGGTGCGTGATGCTCTCCGCGAGATACTGTTCCGCGGTATAGCCCGCGAGCGCGGCATCGGTCAGGCGTTCGGTCTGGGTGCGTGTCCACGTGCCAGCGGTCGCCGGAGCGACAACGCCTGCCGCATGGCAGCCCGCGCAGCCGAGCGCGCCGTTGTACAGCGATTGTCCGTTGTTCGAGTCACCCGTGAAGTTCGCCAGTTCCGTCATGATGGTGTCGATATCCGTGCTCGCACCGATGGTATCAGCGCCGGGCGCGGCCAGTGCCGCGTCGACCGGGTAGCGCGGATACTGACGCACCGCGTTCGCATCTTCCACCGTCCACGCGTCGCCCTTGTCCCAGTTCATGATGAACGTGGTCAGGTCGCCGAGCTGGTCGTTGCGCAGCGCCGCGCCAGCGGTCTGCGACCATGCGGGCATGGCGCGCGGCCAGTAGCTGCCGCTGTTGGGACGACCGTGCACGAGCGTCGTGTACACATAGTTGTACAGAGTGCTGCTCCAGCCGACGCTGTCGAGGCGCGTCCCCTTGGCGGGGTCGTAGCCCGCGGCGACCGCGGTTTGCAGCGAATTGGTGAGGTTCGTCCGTTCCGTTTCCAGTTCCGCCAACCGCGCATCGATTTCGGCCTTGCGGGCGTCCGTCGTGCCTTCGGCGTCACGTTCGGCGGTCAGGGTGTCGACTTCGGCGTTGATTTCCGCGAAGAAGTCGTGACCGAACAGATACGGGCTGTTCAAGCCGGGAGCAATGCCCGCCAGACCGCGCCCATCTTCACCGTGGCAGGTGGAGCAGTTGTTCATGAACAACACCGCCCCACGTTCAATCGAGCGAGCGGTATATTGCCGCTCGAAAGCTTGCATACGCCCCCCCTCGTTGATGGCGATCCAGCCGACCAACACCATGATCAGCAGGAATGACACCGTCCCCACGAGGATGCGCGACTCAATGCGCTCAATTAGCAGTCGTTGTAGGTTGAACATCGGTTACGTTCCCGGCGCTGCAAAATACTGCGAGTTCTCATGGATAAAGATATGCTGGCTGTTGACGCGCCACACCGGATTGCCCGCCTCATCCACAATGATCGTGGGTTCACCCTGATCATTCAGAATCGGGCGACCGTTCTGGTTTTCGTAGTCCTGCCAGACCATCATCACGTCGATGCGCTTCAGACCATCCTGCACGTCCGAAATGATAACCGCGCCCCAGCCTTCCGGTAGTTCCGTCGGGCGACCCGCGATCAGTTCTTCGAATTCGTGCACTGCATCATACAGCTCACCGCCATCGTTCGGCAGCGCCGTGAAGTTCAGCGACGTGACCGGCAGGTGCTGAGATGCGAGATAAGCGATCAGCGTGGAACCGCTGGCTTCAAATTGACCGTTGCCGATCTGCGTGTTGAAGGCGCTCACCACTTCCGCGGCTTCTTCCGGGCTCGCTGCTTCGAACTGGCGCGTGGTGTACATGCCGGGACGCAGCTCGTCAAACGGAATGGGCAGCAAAATACCCATGTGGTTGTGCGCCGGTTCTTTCACCAGCTCATGGATGATTTCCGAGTCGGCTGACGTGACCACGCCGAATTCTGGTAGACCCATGTAGCTGAGGATCACTGTGCCTGCGATCATGACGAACGCGAACGACAGTTGGAAGCGGCGATGCGCCCAACGGCGGCTCGGCGCGGTGTCGATGTAGGGGAACACGGCCAGAATACCGACATAAATCGTCGGGAAGATGATGCCCCAGAAGACCTTATCACCCAGCTTCAGCGCGCCCTGAATCCACAGGAAGTACCACGGCGCGGTTGTACCGAGTGGTGTGACCTGCGGGTCGGCGTGGTTTTCGAGCGGCGCGTGGAAGAACCACGTCACCAGCACGACAAGCACCAGCGTCGTCACCGCGATCCACATGATTTCACTAGTCAGAATGTCCGGGATGAAGTACACACGCTTGTCCAGCGGGACGCGCTTGGCAGTGTCTTCGCCGATGTTCTCTTCGCGCGGCGGCAAGCTGTGCGCATGCACGACCACCTTATAGTAGTGGACGCCGAGGAAGACGAACAGCAGGGCGGGCACAGCCAGCACGTGTAGCAGATAGAAACGGAGCAAACCGTTGGCGCCGATTTCCGGGCCACCGCGCAGCAGCAGGTTGAGGTTCGTACCGACGACTTCGGGCGGCGCGGCTTCCACCATCGACGCCCCGATCGTCACCGCCCACAACGCGAGCTGATCCCACGGGAGCAGGTAGCCGGAGAAGCTGAGGAACATCGTGAAGACCAGCAGCAGAATGCCGCTGAACCATGTGAACTCTCTCGGCTTTTTATAGCTGGCGGTGAAGAAGGTCCTTAACATATGTAAGGTGACTATCAACACCATGGCTTCCGCGCCCAGACGGTGCAGGTCGCGCATGAACTGGCCGAGCGGCACGTTCGACATGATCGCAAGCATGTTCGAGTAGGCGACTTCCGGCGACGGTGTGTACCACACCATCAGGAAAATACCTGTGATCGTCTCGAAGAAAACAAAATAAGTGGACAGCCAGCCGAGCCGGAATTCCGGATACAGACCGGTGACCGACTTATGGAAATAACTAGGACGCATGTGCAGCCAGAAGCCATCAGCATGTGGCTGTAAGCGCGGGTTCGGTTTGCGACTCGGCGGGTCACCGCGTAACGCTTCGCGCAGGTCTTGGACGTTCATCCCTGCGGTCAAGCGTTCAACGACGTTGTTGATCCCCTCGTACAGCGCGCGCCGAAGCCCCTTTTCCTTCACATCATCTAGGAATGATGGAAACGGGAGTACCGACATTCCGTTATGCTCCTCTCCCCTGAACCCTGATTAGACCTTACCGTTGCGCTTGATGCGCGTGCCAGTATCTACAGCAATCGAGGCGATCGTGCGCCCCGCCAGATTGATGGGATCCCCATCGCGGTTCATCGTCTCGCTGGTGCCATCTGTGAAAGTGATGGTCGTCCGGAAACGATCGAGGCTGCGCGGGGCGGGACCTTCGATGTATTTGCCGTCGATCTCGTACTTCGACCCGTGGCACGGGCATTCGAAACGGTTGTTGACGTCCACCCACTTCGGTAGGCAGCCGAGGTGCGTGCAGACGCCATAGAGGACGACGAAGCCCGCATCCGAATTGCTCAGCCAGAAGCGGCCTTCGGGGACGTTCACAGGAGCACTGCCCGCTTGAGGAAGCGTATCGGCTGCGAGGTTGAACGTGCCGCCGAAGGTCCCTTCCTTAAACCGGGGGAGCGCAAACCAGATCAGCCCTGCACCCGCTTCACCGAGCAGCAGCGCCATCGACGCGCCCCAAATGTAATACAAAAATTCTCGGCGGCTCGGCGCGGCAACTTGCACCTGAGGAGCCGCTTTTGCGGGTGCTGACGAAACCGTTTTGGTTTCACCGGCGCTTGCGGTTGTAGCCATGAACGACCTGCCTCCCTGAATCTTGATCAGGCGATAAATCCAAAAAGCCGGATGCTGTGTGAGTTTAACGCACAGGACGGCAAATTGACAGTAGATGCAAAAGACAGCACTTTTACGTGTGACGAGTCTTTGTAAAATGTATCACAATTGACCGGGGATGTCAAAAACGCTTATCTCCGTAAGTACCGCCACTTGCACGCTGGTGCCCGAGTCGAGGATAATAACCCACATGACCAAACGCCGTCCACTCCCGATTCCTGTACTCGTCGAGACGACGGATAAGCTGCGCTACTTTACCGAACGCTGGGCTGCTGAAAAGCTGATCGCGCTCGACACTGAGTCGAACAGCCTGCATGCGTATCGGGAGCGCGTCTGCTTGATCCAAGTCTCCACGCGCAAACACGATTACATTCTCGACCCGCTCCGCATCAGCGACCTCAGCCCGCTCGCGCCGCTCATGGCAGAGCCTTCGATTGAGAAGGTTTTCCATGCGGCGGAATACGACCTGATGTGCCTGAAGCGCGACTTCAGCTTCACGTTTACCAATCTGTTTGACACGATGATCGCCGCACGCATTTGTGGTTACAAGCAGGTGGGCCTCGGCGCGCTCCTGCACGAATTCCACGAGGTTGAAGTCGACAAGAGTCACCAGCGCGATAACTGGGGCGCGCGTCCGCTGCCGCAGAGCAGCCTGCTCTACGCGCAGATGGACACACACTATCTGCCCGCTCTGCGTGATCATTTCGTGGCAGAACTGGCACGGCTCAACCGCACCGAAGAAGCGAACGAAGCCTTCCGCGATGCGGTCGAAGTGCCGCCCGCCCGCCGGGGCGAATTCGATCCCGAAGGGTACTGGAAGATCGCGCTGCCCAACCAGCTCACGCGCCGTCAGACCGCCGTGCTGCGCGAACTCTACCTGTGGCGCGAAGATGTCGCCCGTGAAAAAGACACGCCCGCTTTCAAAGTCGCGCAGGACAAGACGCTCCATGCGCTGGCGCTGGCTGCGCCGACCCGCATGGCCGAAATCGACGCTGTCGGCGGTCTGTCGCAGAACGTGATCCGCGTGTATGGTCGCGCCATTCTGGAAGCGGTCGAGCGGGGCAAGACGGCGAAAATTCCACAGCCGCCCGCGCCAGAACCGACGCCCGATCCGCATATTGTGGATCGCTATACGGCGCTGCGTGAGTGGCGCAAAAACCGGGCGCTGCAGCGGGGCGTCGAATCCGACGTGATTATCTCGAAGGATGCGCTCTGGTCACTGGCGGAGCACGCGCCCCAATCGCTGGAGGCGATGCAGATTGTCCCCGGTATGAGCGAGTGGCGCGTCCGCACCTACGGCGATGAACTGCTGGAGGTGATCCGGAAGTTCCCGTAAGAGGACGGAGTAGGGTTAACAATTGCGGGAATCGTAGGGACGTCCAATGGGGCGTCCGCGGCATTTGAGACGGACGCGCCGTTGCGCGTCCCTACGCCGACAAACTCCTCTCAGCGAACAATGTTGGCTCCCCTCTCTGAATTCGGGGAGGGGTTGGGGGTGGGGTCGTAGGCAGATAACGGGTTAATCGTAGGGGCACGCCCCTACCGAACAATTCATTTCACGCATCATTTATAAGGAGACGCCATGACGCATTCGGCAGCAGCATCTCATCATGACGCCCCCGTTAGCAAAGCGCCGCGCTTGGTAACGGAAACCGCTCATCGCAAGGTGGGCTGGTTGGAACTCTTCTACGACCTCGTGTACGTGGCGTCCATTGTGCAGTTGGGTAACAAGTTGAGCGAGGATGTCTCGACCAACGGTTTCATCGCCTTCGTGCTGCTGTTTATCCCGATCTGGTGGGTGTGGATGGGCACCACCTTCTACGCCAACCGCTTTGACGCGGATGACCTCGCGCACCGCTTCCTAATTTTCGGTCAAATCATCGTCGTGTCCGCGCTCGCTATCAGCGTGTACGATGGCCTCGGCGAAACGGCTGTCGGCTTCTCGCTGTCCTACGCGGCGGCGCGCGGCCTGCTCGTGATCATGTACCTGCGCGCGGCCTCGCATGTGCCGGAGGCGCGGCAGTTGGCGACCCGCTACGCGCGCGGTTTCGCCCTGGCGGCGCTCGTCTGGTTGATTGCCGCGTTTGTCCCGCCGCCGTGGCGCTTCTTTGTGTGGGGCATTGGCCTCGGCATCGACTTTTACACGCCGCTCTCACCGGGTTCGCGCCGTTTGCAGCGCCAGCTCCCGCCCAGCCCGCACCATCTTCCGGAACGCCTTGGCCTGTTCACGATCATCGTGTTCGGCGAAACCTTCCTCAAGGTGATCGGCGGCTTCGCGGGTGAAGAACACATCCTGCTCGATCATGTGCTCGTCGCGCTGCTCGGCCTGATCTTTATCGGCTCGCTGTGGTGGGTGTACTTCGAGAATGTAGCCGACCGAGCCGTCAACTGGGTGCGTGGCGCCAACTGGTGGATCTACATGCATCTTCCCTTGCAGCTCGGGCTGATCGCACTAGCGGTGGGCATTTACAAGCTGGTCCATCTGGACAGCTTTGAGACGATTCCCGATAAGTATCGTATCCTAGTGACAGGGACAGTTGCGCTGGCGCTGGTCACTGCGGCTGTTATTGAACGCTTCACGCTGAAGAACCCTGGCGAAGAAGCGGGTTACCGGGAGATCTGGGCGCGGCTCATCGGCGCGGCGCTCATCCTTGCGGTGGGCTTGTTCGGCGGCGGGCTGCACGGTTTCGTCGTGATTGGCCTGATTGCTGTCGTGTGTGTGGCGCAGGTGGCCTTTGACCTGTATCAGCGCGCTGGTCGCACCATTGACTCGAGCGATCAGCAGATTGAGATTTAACCGGACGCCGCTTGAGGCGTTCGGCATTTGGGAATTGAGGGACAGCGATGCGTATCACTTTTCATGGAGCCGCCCGAACCGTTACCGGGTCGAAACACCTGATCGAAGTGGATGGCAAGCGAATCTTACTCGACTGCGGCATGGTGCAGGGCAAGCGGAACGAATCCCGCGCGCAAAATCTCACCTTACCCTTTGATGCCAAGTCGATTGACGTGCTAATTCTCTCGCATGCCCACATCGACCATTCGGGCAACATTCCCAACCTCGTCAAGTCGGGCTTTCGCGGCGACATCATCAGCACCTACGCGACCCGTGACCTGTGCGCCTCAATGCTGATCGACAGCGCCAGCATTCAGGAACGGGATGTGCAGTTCGTCAACAAGCATCACGCGCGGCGCGGCGAAGAAGTCGTCGAGCCGATCTACACGCAGGAAGACGCCACCAAGAGTCTCGGCTACTTCATCACGCAGAACTACGACCGCCCGCGCCAGATCATGCCGGGGGTGACGCTCACCTTCAAAGATGCCGGGCACATGCTCGGCAGCGCCTTCGTCATCCTCGACATCGAAGATCGCGAGCGTGGGCGCGATGTGCGCCTCGTCTTCAGCGGTGACATCGGGCGCAAGGGCATCCCAATCATCCGCGACCCGGATGTCGCCGAGTCGGCGGATGTGCTCATCCTGGAGAGCACCTACGGCGACCGTCTGCACCCGCCCTACGAAGATGACACCAAGCGCATGGAACAGATCATCGTCGAGACGTACAAGAAGCGCGGCATGGTGCTGATTCCCTCGTTCGCCGTCGGGCGCACCCAGCAGATCGTCTACACGCTGAATCAACTCGCGCGCGCCAACGACATTCCCGACATGCCCGTCTATGTCGACAGCCCGCTCGCCATCGATGTGACCAGCGCTTACCGCCTGCACCCCGAATGCTACGACGATGAAATTCGCGCCTTCATCCAGAGCGACGGGCGTGGTCGCGTCGATCCGTTTGGCTTTGACATGCTCAACTACACGCGTTCGGCGGCGGAGAGCAAAAAGCTCAACTTCCTGAACGAGCCTGCCATTATCATCGCCGCCAGCGGCATGGCGGAAGCCGGACGCATTCTGCATCACCTCAAGAATCGCATTGAAGACCCGCGCACCACCGTGTTGATCGTCGGCTTTCAGGCCGAAAATACGCTCGGTCGACGCATTGCCGAAGGCGCGGAGGAAGTCTCGATCTTCGGCGAGAAGTATCACAACAACGCGCGCGTCGAAGTGCTGAGCGGCTTCAGCGGCCATGCCGACCGCGACGGCCTGCTCGATTGGGTTGACGCCATGAAGAAGAAGCCGCGCCAGACGTTCCTCGTTCACGGCGAAGAGCCCGCGCAGAACGCGCTGGCAGAAGCGCTTCGGTCACGCTACGAAATGATGTCCGTGCAAGTCCCGGCGCTGCATGCGTCGGTGGAGGTCTGATCTATGCCGGGTAAAAGCCCGTTCTCTGAGGATTGGCGCGACTGCCTGAAGGCGCATTACACGCACGTGATTCGCACCAACGATGTGCGTACGGAAAAGACGCTGCGTACAGTGCTGCACGAATGCGGCTACAACGACGCGCGGATCAACGAGTGGTATGTGCTGGCGACCATGCATGTCGACGATGTTGAGCCCGACTTCGTCCCGGACCTGGAGCTCGTGCAGGCCGAAACTGCGCCGGTCATGGTCGCCGTGCCGGAAATGCCGTCCGCGCCAGTCGACGCTGTGATCGAAGAACCGCCGCCGGAGGAAGCCGTCGAGGAAGAGGACGACACGCCACCGCACGACCCGAACGGTTTCCAGCAAATGTCACTGTTCTGAAATCAGCCTCACCCCGTCTCACGGCCTTCAACTCCCCTCTCCCTTGCGAGAGGGGGTGAGGCTAATCCCGAGGAATCCCCGCCATGAACGATCTCGACTGGATGCGCCTCGCGCTCGCCGAAGCGGAAAAAGCGCTCGCCACGGGCGACGTGCCCATCGGCGCTATCGCCGTCTTCAACGGGCAGATCATCGGGCGCGGCTATAACCGCCGCGAAGCCGATCACGACTCGACGGCGCACGCGGAGATGCTCGCCATTCGCGAAGCGTCGCAGGCGCTCAACCACTGGCGGTTGGACGGCGTGACCCTCTACTGCACGCTCGAACCCTGTACCATGTGCGCGGGCGCGATGATCCTCGCGCGGCTGCCGCGCTTGGTCTATGCCGCCATCGACCCCAAGGCGGGCGCGGCGGGCAGCATCCTCGACGTGCTGCGCCACCCCAAGCTGAATCACCGCGTCGACGTGTTCGCCGGGCTGCTGGCCGACGAAGCGGGCGAACAACTCCGCGCCTTTTTCCGCTCCCTGCGCACATAGATTCGTTTATGTAGGGACGCAGTATATGGCCATTTCAGAATCGCTATTTTGTCTAACCTCACCCCTAAATCCCCTCGCCCTTGGGCGAGGGGACTTGAAAAACTCTGCTTGTCTCCCCTCTCCTTTAGGAGAGGGGGCGGGGGGTGAGGTTGCATCTTTTCACCAATTATGAAATACGCGCATGCCTTGTCCCTATACAAACGCTCTTATCTGTCTCCCCTCCCTGAATTCGGAGACGGGGGTCGGGGGTGAGGTTAGCGTAAATTCGGTGTTTTCAAATCGCGGAACATCTTATAGAATGTTTGCCAATGGAGAGGTGCCGGAGTGGTTGAACGGGCTCGTCTCGAAAATGAGTATAGCTGTGAGGCTATCGAGGGTTCGAATCCCTCCTTCTCCGCAGAGCGCTCGATGATGTCATCGGGCGCTTTTTTGTTGCCGGTTTCACGCTGGTGAACTGTGCCGCGTCACCTTGAAGTGCTCGCCCCACTGCGCCGCGACCGCCAGAAGCGCGTTATCGATGCCATCCCCGTGTTGGGGCTGCGTTGCGAGGAAATACGCCGCGTGCGCGGTCCGGATCGAGTATACCCTGGCAGCGCCCGTACGCGTGCCGAGGTCTAGGGCTTTGCGGCGCGTGAATTCATCGCGGCGGGCGCGCGGGTAATGCTGATAGATGAGCACCGAACACCCGGTTTGATACGCCGCTGTGGCTTCGTGCCAGTACAGATACTTGGCAGAATTGCGCCAGCCGTACTTGACCGATTTCACTTCTAAGCCGTTGTCGGGATCGAAGAACACGAGATCCGCGTATACTGCCCGGCAGGTGATGGCGGCAAAATACTGTTCGCGCGCGGCGCGTTCGTCGGCGAGCACCGCTTCGTGAAACGTGGCATTCGGGATCAAACCGTACCGCGCGACCGCGTCAACCCGCCGCGCGTTGTCGATCAACACATGCTGCATCAGAAAGTCGAAGACCGTCTCATCGTAGCGCCGCCAGACCGTCGGCGCGTTGAGGTAGCCGATAAACTTGCCATCCGTGCGCGCGTCGTTATCCGTGAGCATCCAGCCGACCAGCACGCGCAGCCCGGCATCTAACGCCAACCGCCGCAGCAGACTGTATTTCTTGTAGTCGCCAATGTCGCCGAAGTACTGATTTTTCAAACGTGTGATCCTTGCGTCGTTGTCGTCGTCCAAGAAAAACGGCACTTGTGGGGGGAGTACAAGTGCCGTTTTCTACCTAACGCAGCCGCCGCCGCACACCGCGCCGGATGACCCGCCGCCGCATGTTTCGCCGCAAGAAGAAGGGTCGAAAGAGCCGTCTAAGCCACATCAGGTATCCCTCAAGCAGACCGTTTCCTGAATATCCAGTATAGGTAAACTTGTTAGGCGCGCATGCACGAATTGTAAAAAATGTGTAACGCACGGATCGTAAGAACCCGGATTGGCATATCGTCTCTGCTGTAGAGCACCGTACCAGAGGACAAACCCCCGATGAATGCCCAACAACTGATCGCTTCGCGTCGTGAGAAAGACGCGTTTATGCAGCAGCATCCGCAGTCGCCACTCTCGCCAGAGCAGCAGGACCTCTTTGACGGACTGCCGTACTACGATTACAACCCCGCGCTCGATTTGACCGTGCGCGTTGACCCCGTCGAGGGCGAGCACGAAATCGAGATTGAGACGAGTTCCGGCGATGTGCGCCGTTACCAGCGTTACGGTCGCTTCACGTTCACGGTGGACGGACAAACGGCCGCGCTGACGATCTACGAAGCGCCGCACGGCTACTTCTTGCCCTTCGCCGATGCCAACGCCGGAGTCGAAACCTACGGCGGCGGGCGCTACCTTGAACCGGAAGAACTGCCCGGCGGCCTGTTCCACGTCGATTTCAATCAGGCGTATAACCCGTTCTGCGCCTACTCTGAGGGCTGGTCGTGCCCCATTCCCCCTGCCGAGAATCGCCTCGCGGTCGCCATCCGCGCGGGCGAAAAGCTCCCTCAAGGCAAGTGGATGGAATAGGAGTAGGAGGGTAATATATTAGGTCTTATCAACAGCGTCAGGAGGAGCGCGATGATTGATAAACCAAAACGCTATGCAGAGTGGCTAAAGTTCGTCTTCAACCATCCTCATGACCGAGAATGGTACTTCTCTCTGCATAAACCCACATACTTCAAAGCACCACATCAGGAACTCGTGCGTTTGATCACAGCAACGTGTATTTACTGCGGTACCGATCTCCGGTCATACTCCAATGCAGAAGTCAAGGACGGTATTGCTTATATCTTTAACAATTCTTGTTCCGATGTAATTTTTGCGATAATGGATGAGCAAGTAGCTATACAGCAGCGTCTAGAAGCTATTCATGCAATAAAACTGCTATACAAAGACTGTTTTGAAGTTCGGTGCACAGCTACTCTGATCTCTGGAGTTGGTAAAGGTGCGAATCCACTCAATGAGATCTGCTTCATGTTATGGGATGTAATGCCTTTCACGAACTGGAACAAGTCAGCTCACAAAACGGCCTTGTACGATGCTGCCGTGGATGTGCTTGAATATGCTTTGACTTTATCAAACCCTGCTTGTAAAGAAAGCGCACTGCATGGGTTAGGTCACATGCTGATATACCATTCGATCAAGATTGGTCCAGTTTTCGAGCGTTTCTTGGCTCAGTTGAAGCCGGGCGATAAACAACTCTTTTTATATGCCCAAGCTGCTGCGCGCGGCGCTATACTATGATTTTAGGTAGACTTGATTAAATTGCGCTCTGTTTCAAAGCCGCGAAGGTTGATGATTCGGCGCAGGATGCAATAGAAACGCGTTTAACCCACTGAATCGATTGTGTTCGCCCCTCTCCCTCGTTTCGTGGCATAATCGCCATCATGTTATGCACGTTGAAAGGGAAAAAGATGCGTTTTCGTGTGGTGTTCCTTTTGGCCTGTCTCCTGTTACTCGCGGCTGCACCCCTCGCCGCGCGGTGATTGCCTGTATACCAGTAATCTGGTTTAGGGTATTGGCACCATGAGATAATCGTCGGGCCCCATTCTCCCCGCCGAGAATCGCCTCGCCGTCGCCATCCGCGCGGGCGAAAAGCTCCCGCAAGGCAAGTGGATGGAAGTGGAGTAAAGTTAGGCTAGAGGTTGAATTACTGTACTGGCCTGAAAACTTCGGAGATCGCTGTGTCCACTCTTCGAGATCGCCGCTTTATCCTTTTCCTGCTGCTGTTGATCAATGCACTGCTGTTGGGAATTTCCAGCATAAATGCCAGTTCTGAACAGCAGACCGCGCTGGCAAACAGTCGAATTGCGTTTGTAAGTGATCGCGATGGCGATGCCGACCTCTACATTATGAGCATTGATGGCTCGCAAGTCCTGCAATTGACCGATAATTCAACTTGGGATTCGCCTGGTTCTTGGTCCCCTGATGGTCGGGGATTGCTGTATTCGGCAGATAGCGCTAACCGTTCCGGCTTGCTGATGGAACTCCCAATCATAGGTGGATTGCCAATCGAAATTCCTAGTGCTGAGGCTGACGTGCGGTCACCGGGGGCTTACTACGCTGAGTATTCACCGGATGCGTCACAGATTGCATTCGCATCCAGTCGTGTTAACGAAGATGACATCTATAGCATGGACGAAGATGGCTCAAATCTTCGTAACCTGACGAATACCAGCCTCGACAAGGAGCGCATGCCGAGTTGGTCGCCAGACGGCTCGCGGCTCGCTTTCGCGAATTTCGTTTTCGAAAGTGTGGATTTTGATATTTATACGATGAACGCTGATGGCAGCGACTGGCAGCGGCTCACTGGAAGTGGTGATGACTTTGATGCTAGTTGGTCACCCGATGGCACGCGGATTGCGTATGCCTCCGACCGTGACGGCAATTTTGATATCTTCGTAATGAATGCGGATGGCAGCAATTCGGTGAATCTCACCCCAAATGAGTGGATTGACGGTAGTCCTACTTGGTCGCCAGATGGCGAATACCTCGCCTTTACCACCAACCGCGACGGGAACTACGAAATCTACGTGATGCAAGCCGATGGGCAAAATCCGCAGAACATCAGCAACAATCCGGCTGAAGATCGAGCGCCAAGTTGGTCACCTTATCTGTCTGATGACACAATAGCGGCGTTGATCTTGAACTCAACTCCCTTTCCGGTTACCCATACACCTACCACCTTGACCTGTCCTGATGCACCACCTAGCCGTCTCAATGTTGGAATGCGCGCCTATGTTGTCGTCCCTGTTGCTGAAGGCGAGGAACGCCGGAACCTTCGCGTGCGTAATCAACCAAATGGAGAAGTGTTGGGCATGCTGGAACCGGGAACGGATTTCACGATTGTGGGACAGCCTCAGTGTGGTGGTGATGGACTGTTGTGGTGGGAAATTGAAACCCTTGACGGAACGCTGCATGGATGGAGTGTTGAAGGTTTCGCCCCTGATGACTATTTGATGATTCCGTATCTTTATTGACTTGCAGTTTTGTCAATACATCGAACTATGACGCATACAAACGTTTCTATACGCCCTGCAACCGCAGAAGACGCCGAGCAAATTCAGAAATTGCGGAAGCGTATTGATCGAGACAGGAAAAACAAGAATCCACCGCTTGATCCCTATGGTGGAGACTATCCATCACTTGAACAACAAGTTTCCGAAATTCAGACTTATCTTGATCAAGGTGCTTTTCTTGTGGCGGTTAGTGGCGAAGAGATCGTCGGCATTGCCTTTTGTTTTCAACTCTTGCCCGGACATTACAGAGTCAAGTTCATAGTGGATCGGCCTTGGCGTAAGCAGGGGATTGGGACACGCCTGGTTATGCAAATGGTTGAGTGGGGACAAGTTCACTCACAGGTACTAGAACTGGTTTGTAGTTTTCATCGGGGTTATCGATTTATCGAGAAACTCCTCAAACGGTTTGGATTCCAGGTCACCAGACAAGGATTAGTCCCTTTCATGCATGGCGGCATGTTTAACGCGACCGAGATGACGCTCGACTTGCGCCCGAAACCGTAGCTGTAGAACGGCTAGTGTTCGATAGCCTTGATCCCTCATTTCGTGGCATAATCGCCACCATGTTATGCACGTTGAAAGGGAAAAAGATGCGTTTTCGTTTGGTGTTCCTTTTAGCCTGTCTCCTGTTACTCGCGGCTGCCCCGCTCGCCGCGCAAGATGACCCGAATTACCGCATTGTCGGCTACTACACCTCGTGGGCGATGTATGGCCGCCAGTACTTCGTCGACGAAATCCCCGCCGACCTGCTCACGCACATCAATTATGCGTTCGCCAACATCAACCGCGACGACGAGTGCAACCTCGGCGATGAATGGTCGGATACGCAGTTCCTCTACCCCGGCGATACCGAAGATATGGAACTGCGCGGGAACTTCCGCCAGTTGAACCTGCTCAAAGAGGCGCATCCGCACCTGCAAACGCTGATCTCGGTCGGCGGCTGGACGTGGTCGACGCGCTTCTCCGATGTCGCCTCCACCGCCGAACGCCGCCAGCACTTCGCCGCCTCATGCGTCGACTTTATGCTGCGCTACGGCTTCGATGGCATCGACCTCGACTGGGAATACCCGGCGGGCGGTGGCAACACGGGTAACCGAGAACGCCCTGAAGACCCGGAGAACTTCATCCGGCTGCTGCAGGAGTTCCGCGATCAACTGGATGCGCGCGGCGCGCAGGATGGCCGCACCTACCTGCTGACCATCGCCACTTCGGCAGGGCGCTCGCAGTACCAGCCGCTCGATTGGGCGCGCATTCACCCGCTGCTCGACTGGATCAACGTGATGGCCTACGACATGAGCGGTGGCTGGAGCACGGTTACGGGCTTCAATGCGCCCCTGTACGAATCGACCGAGAACCCGCCGGAAGTCACGAGCGTCGACACCGCCATTCAGGATTATCTGGCGCTCGGCGTGCCCGCCGAAAAGCTGGTGCTCGGCGTGCCGTTCTACGGCTACGGGTGGTCGGATGTCCCGAATGTCAATCACGGGCTGCATCAGCAGTATGAGGGTCGCCCCAACGGCACGTGGGAGGTCGGCGCGTTTGAGTACAACGACCTCGCGGCGAACTATGTCGGCACGTACGAACGCTACTGGGACGACACCGCGCAGGTGCCGTGGCTCTACTACCCAGACGAAGGCATCATGATCACCTATGACGATCCCGAGTCGCTGACGGCTAAAGCGCAGTACGCGGTCGAGAACGGCTTGGGCGGCATCATGTTCTGGGAGCTGAGTCAGGACACGACCGACTCTGAACTGCTGTCCGCCATCAATGATGTGCTGAACGCTCCGTAACTCCTCCGATTTCTCGACTGATTGAAGGCGCGCCGCCCCGGTGCGCCTTTTTTGCTGCTTGACACCACTTCGAATCGCTTTATGCTATAGTCAATTGCCTATATGCAAATGCCGATATAAATCATGTTGAAATACGCACTTTTGGGCTTTCTCAACTATCAAACGCTGAGCGGCTACGACCTGAAGCGGATCATGGACACCTCCACGGCCAACTTCTGGCACGCCGATCTCAGCCAGATCTACAAGGCGCTCAAGACGCTGGAGGCGGACGGCCTGATCACCTCGGCGGTGCAGGCGCAGGATGATCGCCCCGACCGCCGCCTGTACACGATCACCGCGGACGGGCGCGCCGATCTGCGCGACTGGCTGGAGGAACCGCTGGCGGGCACGACGCCGCTCAAAGAGACGCTGCTGCTCAAGGTGTTCTTCTCCGCGCAGGCGGATCGCGAGCGCCTGCTGACCCAGCTCGTGATTCAGCGCGAGCTGCACCGTCAGACACTGGCGCGCTATCAAGGGCAGACGCTGACCGATATCGAGCAGAACGCCGCCTTCATGGGTGCGTCGTCAGAGGACGCGCTGTTCTGGGATCTCACGCGGCGAGCGGGCGTGCTCTACGAGGAGATGTATCTCCAGTGGCTGGACGAGGCGATCACGCGGTTGAAGAAGCGGCGGGGGAAGAAGGATCAACCTCACCCCTAACCCCCGACCCCTCTCCCATGCAAGCGGGGAGTGGGGAGACGTTGTGAGTGATGTTGGCTCCCCTCCCTGAATTCGGGGAGGGGCGGGGGTGGGGTCAGAAACGGCGGACGCGCAGAAGCGCGTCCCTACGAAGACACATGTGGTGGACAAAACAGGGAGAGACGTGAACATGTACCATCAGATTGTGCGGCGCAAGGTGGAAGCGACGTTCGGGCATTTGAATCGCCATGACTTCGAGCCGGTGGTCGCTGGGTTCGCGCCCGCGATTCAGCACAGCTTTGCCGGCGAGCACGCGCTCGGCGGGACGCGGCACAGTCAGGCGAGCGCGCGGCAGTGGTACGAGCGCCTGTTTCGCCTGTTCCCGGAGGCGCGCTTCACGGTCAAGGACATGGTGATCGCCGGGCTGCCCGGTGACACGCGCATCGCGATCCAGTTCACCGTGGAGAACGGCGCGTATCGCAATGAGGTGGCGCAGTTCATCCGGCTGCGCTGGGGGCGCATCACCGAGATCGCGCTGTACGAAGATACGGGCAAGCTGATCCACTGGCTGAGCGGGCTGCAGCAGCGCGGCATCAGCGAGGCAGGCGCGCCGCCGATCCTCGATTGAGTCCGTCTAAAGTTGGTTGTAACTTCCGCAAACCGCGTGATAATGAGAGCAACCAACTTAAATAGAGGACAAAGCTCATGTGGATGAGTCTGCAGAAGCAAGCTGAACTTCGCAACCTGTGGCTGAAGGATCGGTTGGATAATGTCCTGCCGGATATCATGCGGCGCGACGATCTGTCGATGTGGATCGTGTCGGCGCGGGAATACAACGAAGACCCGATCATCATGTCGATGCTGCCAGAACCGTCCATGAACGCGCGGCGGCGCACCGTGCTCGTCTTTGCCTTCGATCAGGCGGGACAGTTCCACAAGATGGCGCTTGGACGCTACCCCTACGAAGGCTACTACGAGCAGCGGTGGGACCCGAGCAAAGAATCACAGGCGGACGCGCTGCAGCGCGTTGTCAGCGAGATGAATCCTCAGAGTATTGGTTTGAATATGTCCGCGCTCTCGGGGCTGGCGGATGGTTTAAGTCACTGTGAATATGATGGCATTATGTCGACGCTGCCGCAGACGTACGCGCGGCGGGTGCGCAGCGCGGAGAAAGTCGCGGTCGGCTGGATTGAGACGCGCTCCAAGGCGGAACTGACCGCTTACCCGATGCTGGTGGATATGGGGCACCAGTTGATCAAAGAGCTGTACACCCGCAATGTGATCCGCCCCGGCATCACGACGACCGACGAGGCGGTGTGGTGGCTGCGTGAGCGCATGCAAGCGATGGGCGTGCGCGCCTGGTTTCACCCCACGGTCGAGATTCAGTACCCCGGCAGCAATCTCGCGCCCGCGCCCGGCATGGACAAACAGGCAGCGCGCAAGCTCATTCTCCCCGGCGATCTTGTTCATGTAGACGTGGGCTTTGGCGCGCTCGGCCTGATGACCGATCAGCAGCAGCACGCCTATGTCCTGCGGCAGGGCGAGACGCAAGCGCCCGCCGGGCTGACCAAGGCGCTGCGCGAGGGCAACCGTCTGCAAGAAATCGTCATGGAGCAGATGAAGGTCGGGCGCACGGGCAACCAGATCTTGAAAGCCGTGCGCGAACAAGCCTTCACCGAATGGATTCAGCCAAGCGTGTATAGTCACCCGCTGGGGACGCACGGACATTCCGCGGGTACAGTGATCGGCATGTGGGATAATCAGCAGCATGTGCCGGGGCTGGGCGATTACCCAATCCACGACAACACCGCCTATTCGATTGAACTCAACGTGCAGGTGACCGTTCCCGAGTGGGATAACCAGTACGTGCGCATCGCGCTGGAAGAAGACGCGGCGATGATCGGCGGGAGCATGGCGTGGATGTCCGGTCGGCAGACGAAGCTGCATCTGATTTAGGGCTATATACCCCTCACTCCCCAACCCCTCTCCCACGCAAGCGGGGAGAGGGGAGATGGATGGGGATCGCCGGGTGGTTGTAGGGGCATACTTGAGTGGACGCCTGCTGTGTCCGACCCCACCCCCATCCCCTCACCGAATTCAGGGAGGGGAGAAAGATGGGGAATGCCGGGTGGGACGGCCTCACCCCTAACCCCTCTCCGAGCGGAGAGGGGAATTGCTCTTGGTTTGCAACGATTCTGTGAAAATTGCGTATAGAGTGAATAGAAGCTCGATTTTTAACGACAAGAGGTCGATAAACGTTGTCTGAGGACGACAAGGCAAAGCGAAAAATCCGCCTCGGCGACGATGGCGAACTGTACGACAACGAAGACACCCAACCGCACCACGTTGAAAAACTGAAACGCAAAGCCAAGCCTGCCGACCGGGAGATCATGCCGATCCTGCTCTCGGCGTTTGGTTTTCTGCTGATGCTGATCTGCTGTGTGGTGACGCTGCAGCTCGTGGCAGGGCAGGTGCGTCAGTTGTGGACGGGGGTGCGCGTCGTGCCGGGGACACGCGCGGCGACCGCTTTGCCCACGGCGACTGCGCCCGCGCCGACGCTGTGGCCGACGCCCGCGCCGCCCACGCTCACGCCAACGCTGGTCATCACGCCGCCGACCATCGGCATCGGCGAGCGGCCGATCTGCACGGGCATTGGCGGCAATGAGCGCATCGTCTTCGACACGGTGTACGGCGATGACAACCGCGAAGTCTATCTGCTGGATTTGAGCCAGCCCGCGGCCAGCAACATCTGCCGCCTGACGAACGACGTAGCGACCGATGGCGACCCAGTCTGGCATCCCAACGGGAACGCCGTGCTCTTCAACCATGACGGGGACCTATGGCGCGTCAATGTGGATGGGAGCGGCGGCGCGGCTATCGTGACCGGGACGGATGGGCAGTGGGATAACAGCGGCGATTGGGTCGTGTTCAGCGGATCGGACGGCGGGATCGCTGTGGCGGCGGCAGACGGTTCACAAGGGCGCTTGGTCAGCGGTGTGGCGCTGTGGGATGAATTCGAGCCGGACTGCTGCTCGCTCAACTTCTCCGCGCTGCTGCCCGTGGTGGTTTATGCCGCCGCGCCGCGCAATGGCACGGCAGGAACGAGCGACGGCAACGCCCGCGAGCTGTTCACTATCAACGCCGATGGCACGGGGCGTGTCCAATTGACGAACAACGTCGACTACGACGATGAGCCGGATTGGTCGCCGGGCGGCAACCAGATCGTGTTCACGCGCGGGCGCTACGGCTTCAATACAGATATCTGGGTGATGAACGCCGATGGGTCGAACCCGCGCCAGTTGACGATCGACGAGGCGACCGACCACAGCCCGCGCTGGCTGCCGGATGGACGTATCATGTTCGTGTCGGAGCGGGAGCGGGCGGGGGCGATCTATGTGATGTACGCTGATGGCTCCAATGTGCAGGCGATCACCGCGCCGCTTGGCGTGCTGACCTTCGATTACTGGAAAGGCAGCCTCTAGCCTAACTTGGCTGAGATTTGGCCGCGGATTATACTAGAGTCGCATAGCATTGCAGCGGCGGAGGTGGAGCATGAACACCGGGTTTCTGAACATCTCGTGGTGGGTGTTGGGCGGACTGGCGTTGATTGTGGCGCTGGTATTCGTGTTTTTAGTCCCGCCGCGGACAAAGTGAACGCTGCGACGGGGGTGCAGTTTATCGTCGTGCGTTGGTTTCATAGCCTGTGCTGGCTGCTGATCGCCTTGAACTTCTTTCTACGCGCGTTGGGCGGCGAGGGCGCGAGCGGCGCGGCGAATCTGCTTGGCCTGAGCGGTGGGATCGTCTACGCGATTTTCATCATCACTTTCATCCAATTGAACAGCAGGTGATGAGGTGAGCTAGCGGTTCATCCATTTACTTGTTGATCACTTGGTTGCGCAGTTGTTCATACTCCTGTTCATTGATCATCCCTTGACGCTGCATTTCTTTCAGTTTTTCGAGCTCCATACGTAGCAAGCTCGTTCGCGTCTCGGCGGGGGTTGGTGGCCACGTTAAGGTCTTAGAGTTGTGTTTATCACGATAGTACTTCGTGAGCAGGAATACGCCGCAAATAAATAAAGCTAGCCCAACAACGGTGCTCAGGCCAGCGGCCAAATAGAAGTTATCTGTACATACGGATACCGCTTGGGTATCGAGTGTATCTGCAAGGGGACGGCAAGTCGCTTCCATACTTTGGGCACTGTAGGCGGCTGAGGCCAAGGTGAGCAGACCGAAAATGACGCCTCCGATGCCCCAGGAACGATATTGTTGAATTTTCCGTAGGTAGTCGTTCATAGCATAGACCCAGCCCTAAAATACCGAGTTTTTAACCCGACGATCAGAAATGTATGTTTAAATGTCAACCTATTGGGGTCTTATTATATTAAAATATTCTGTTTTTAACAGTGAACAATATGAGAGTTTTCTTACTGGTCAGTATTGATTGGCTGCATGGACGTGTGCGTACATCACTGGAAGTCAGCGTGTTGAGGACTGTGGGCAGCTACGCGCAGGCTAGATATTCCTTCATTTATCTGGGATTGACAGAGCGATCTCGTCAGCGCGCTCGTTTTCCTGTACTCTTAACGATATTTAATCGGCAAAACGAGAGTACAGGCGCATGAGTACGGTCCTAGGACTGTTGGGCGTATTGGCACTGGTCTTCATGAACGGCTTTTTCGTCGCGGCGGAGTTCGCCTTTGTGGGGTCGCGCAAAACGCGCATCGCGCAGATGGCGCAAGAGGGCAGCGCCGGAGCGAAGAGCGCGCAGAAAGCCATCGAACACCTCGACAGCTACATCGCCGCGACGCAGCTCGGCATCACGCTGGCGAGCCTCGGCCTCGGTTGGATCGGCGAACCCGCTATCGCGCACCTGTTTGAGCCGATCTTCGAACGCTTCCTGACCGAAGACGCCGCGCTGACCGTCGGACGCACCATCAGCGTGGCGATCAGCTTTGCGATTGTCACGACGCTGCACATCGTGCTCGGCGAACTCGCGCCCAAGTCGATTGCGCTCAACCGCCCCGAAGAGGTGTCGGTGATCGTCGCGCGCGGCGCGACGCTGTTTCATAACGTGTTCCGTCCCATCATCCGCGTGATGAACGGCGTCGGCAACGCGGTCGTGCGGTTGATCGGCATTCCGCCCGCGTCCGGTCACCAGCAGGTGCATTCCGCGGAAGAACTGGAAATGCTCGTGCATTCCAGCCGCGAAGCGGGTCTGCTGCAGGAGAGCGAAGAAGTACTGCTGCGCCGCGTCTTCGACTTCAGCGAGATTTCCGTCGAGGAGATTATGCAGCCGCGCGTGGAGATCGACGCGGTTGATGTGGCGACGCCGCTGGCGGAACTGTTGGCGCTCATGGTCGAACAGCACCACTCGCGTTACCCGGTGTACGACGACCATATCGATAACGTGATCGGCGTGCTGTACGTCAAAGACCTGTTTGATGCCTTCATCAAGCAACCGACGCTGCTCAACGGCGGCGCGAGCGCGTTTGATCTGCGCCCACTGCTGCGTAAACCACTGTATGTCCCCATGACGCTCGGCGTGGATAAGCTGCTGGACGACATGCGGCGCACACAGACGCACCTCGCCATTGTGATCGACGAGTACGGCGGCGTGGCCGGGCTGGCGACGCTCGACGACATCCTCGCCGAGCTGGTCGGTGAGCTGAGCGACGAGTTCGACGAGCCGGAAACTCCTGTGCTGCCCGCTGATCAGAACATCGTCGATGGGCTGGAGAGTATCGCCAGCATGATCGAGCGTTTTGGCGAACCGGGCGTCGAGGTTGAATCGACCACGATCGGCGGGTATGTGGCGGAACGCCTGGAGCGGATTCCGCTGGCAGGCGATTCGGTCGAGTATGGTGAGGATTACGATATTGTCGTCTTGCAGATGGACGGAATGCGCGTGTCCGAGGTGCGGTTTGTGCCATCAACGCGCGCCAAGCCGGATGAGCCGTCTGTCGATACGGATGTTTAACACAATTGACGGTCGCGAACGTGGGGGGTAGTATCGTACCTCGAATCACTACTGACCAAGGTTGAGCATGATTTTGGCATTGAGAACCCCGGTCGTCGCATGGCTAGTCCTATGGTTGCTAGCCGGCTGTGAGACCGCAGCATTTTCAGCAAATCCCGATACGGCGAATGTGCAAACCACCCAGTTGATCACCCCCGTGTTAATGCCCACGCCGACGCCGACCGAGGTCGTCCCGACGCCGCCGACCACTCCGCAGCCGACCGTTTTAGCTCTCTGGTTTCCGGAACCCCTCGCGCCGCTGGACAACGTGGACGCCGCCGAACTGCTCTCGGAGCAGATCAGCGCGTTTCAACTCGACAGCGCGGCGTCTGTCTCGGTGGATTTTCGTCTGAAAAGTGTGGACGATGTCGGCGGGATCATGCCGACGCTGCGGGCGGCGAGCGCCGTCGCGCCGCGCGTCCTCCCCGATCTCACGCTGCTGCGGCGGTCCGATCTGGTGGCGGCAGCGGACGCCGGGCTGATCGCGCCGATCCGCGAGAGCGCAAACAGCGCCATCCTGAGCGATTATGCGCCGATTGTGAACGCTTTGGGGCGCGTCGACGGCGTGCTGTATGGCCTGCCGTATGATGTCGACGTGGAGCATCTGGTCGGCGTGCCAAGCGCCCTGAACGGGTTGGGCGACGATTTTGATACCTTCCTCGATAGCGATGTGCCGCTGTTATTCGCGGCGGGCGCGACCAATACCGTGAGCAGCGTGCTGCTGGCGCAGTATCGCGAGGCGGCTGGATTGCTGAGCGGCAGCAGCTTGCAGGTCGAGATCGATCCGCTGCGGCGCGTGTTCACTTATTACGAACGGGCCGTCGACGAAGGCCTGGTCGATACCTCGGTGCTGGAATACACGTTGGCTGATGAATACGCGGATTTGCTCACGTCCGGTGATGTGGTCGGCGTGCTTTCGTCGGGGCAGTACCTCGATCTCAAGCATAGTGCGGGGCTGTCCGGGCAGAATCTGGCCTACGCGCCGTTCCCGACGGTGTCGGGCAGCGGGACGTCAGTGGTCGATGGGTGGATGTGGGTGATCACGACGCGCGACGCGGAGGAACAGGAAGCAGCGCTGCACTTCATCGCGTGGATGATGGATGTGGAACGGCAGACGACCTATCACGCGGCCATCAACCGCATGCCCTCGCAGTCCAGCGCGCTTGATCTGTGGTCCGATGCAGCGTATGCGGGCTTTGTCGATGACCTGCTGGAGAATGGGACGCTGCCACTGGTCGGCGGCGACAGCGCGACGCCCGCCCGCGTGATCAGCAGTGCGTTCGCTTCGGTGATCGCCGGGCGCTTCAGCGCGGCGGAGGCCGCCGCAGATGTGCAGCGTCAGCTTGGCGGCTGACGCTGCACAATCAGCTTAGAGGCCGACAGTTTCGAGAATCGAGCGCAGGCGCTGCATATTGATTGGTTTGACGAGGTAGCCGTTCGCGCCCGCCTCGGTCGCTTCATCAATCATTGGTGGGGTGGTCGCCGAAATCACGATGATTGGCACCGTCGACCACTCCGGTTTCTGGCGAAGCTGGCGCGTTGTTTCAATGCCGTTGGTATCCGGCAGCATAATATCCATGAGAATGGCGTCCGGCTCAGTGTACGCGAGCTTATCCCACGCCTGCTTGCTCGAATACGCCTCGACGGATTTGTGGCCGAGCAGCTTGAGAAACGTGCTCAGCATTTCTGCGGTTAAAACCTCATCGTCAACGACTAGAATAGTCCCCATTACAACGCCTTCTCATAGTACCGGAACGTCTTATAAATTTCAGAACCAAAGTTCTTGGCGATGCTCACCATCGTCTCGTTGGTCGCCAGAATCCAGCCCGAATCGCTGTGCGCATACGGCCCCTTGAGTGCCGCTTGCAGCACATAATGATACAGCACAGCATCAACGCCTTTGCTCCGAAATTCCGCTTTGACTCCGAGCAGGGGCACGCGCACCCAATCCATGCTCGGCTTGATCTTCCAGTGGTACAGCGCTTTGAGCAAGGAGATCACTTCGGGCGTGTGCGGGTTGGGCGCGACTTTTTGCAGCACCTGATTGAAATCGGGAATCGCCAGAATGAACCCGGCGGGTTGACCGTCTACATAGGCGAAGAAAGCGAGCTTGTGGTCGAGGAATTGACCAAGTGACGCGACCAGCGCATCCAATTCACGCGGCGTCATGGGGACGAAGCTCCAGTTCTTTTCCCACGCGGCGTTGTAGATGTCCTTGAAGAGCTGGAAATCTGCCTTGATATTCTTCGAGTCGATGGGACGCACGGTGATTTTGCCGCGCTTCATAATCGCTTTGGTGACTCGTTCGAGGCGCTCGTCCAGCCCCACCTCTTTGACCTTGGCGGCGCTCATGTAGAAGCCGTAAGTATCCATCACCGCCTTGTAGCCTGCCGCTTCGATAAAGCCAGCGTAGTAGGGTGGGTTGTAGGGGTAGAGCAGTACCGGTCGGGTAAACCCGTCAACCAGCAGGCCGGTCTCTTCGTGTGTGGTGAAGGTCTGTGGGCCGCGGATCAAAGGGTAACCCGCATCTTTGACCCAGCGCGCCGCAGTATCCAGCAGGGCTTGGGCCGCCTCGGCATCGTCGTAGACTTCAAACGCGCCAAACCAGCCGATTCGCTCCTCGTGAAACTCGTTGTGGCGGTCGTTAATGTAGGCGGCAATCGTGCCCACCAGACGATCTCCGCGGAAGGCAAGGAAGTAGTCACCGTGCATGTATTCCCATGACGGATTTTTCGTCTTGCTGAATTTGTCGCGCTGCATGGAGAGCAACTGCGGCACCCAATTCGGATCATTCGCGTAGAGCTCGTAAGGGAATTCGATGATGCGTTTGAGATCAGCAGGTGTATCGACCCGGCGAATTGTGACCGTCATAAGGTACCCACTTTGGCTTAGGTGACTCAACGTATAGACGATCTTACCGCGCTTCAGCAATAAGACAAAACACCTAGTTTGAGTTCAAAAACTCCCTTGACACCGCATAGTCAGAATGCTACCATAGCCCCTATGTCGTTCCACAATAGCTCAACGGCAGAGCAACCGGCTGTTAACCGGTAGGTTCTTGGTTCGAATCCAAGTTGTGGAGCCTGATTGGAGCCAGTCCGAACATCCAGCACCCTCAAAGGCGCTGGATGTTTGCATTTCTGAGGGGTTCACTCGCTGCCCGCGTTTTGCTCTATCGGATAAGTCCTTCAGATAGGCAAACGGAGCATTCAATTCCAAGACGATTTCGCCGTCCGTGTTGACAACCACCTGTCTGACCATGTGAAGCAGCAGTTCTCGTTGAGCGCTGACTTCAAGACGATTATACAGCGATCCTACTTGTGCGATGATTCCAAGTGCTGTTTCCAGATTGTCGATATGAAATTCCTGCTGCTGGGCGACGCTATCTAAGTTTGATCGCAGCCGATTCCGCTTCTCCTGCCATTCTGCCCACAACCCGTTCCAAATATCTTCGCTGATCTTGCCGCTCACCAAAAGCCGCGCCATCCGTGTTTCTTCCTGGTCGATGGCGGTGAGTGCGTCGGTCATCAATTTGCGCTCGTCGGGACGTGCCAGACCGAGCTTCTCCGCCAAGTCCTGCTTGTAGTAAGCGCGAATGATGGGCAGATGTGCCGGATCGATCTGGATAGCGCACAGCTCATCGGGTATCTGGGAATTGATCTTCTCGCACATGAAATTGATATTGCTGCGCGGGACGCAGTAGTACGGCGTGCCACCTCCAGAACGGCTGGCGTTTGGAGTGGAACAAGTTAGCTTCCACTGCGTCCCATCGGCATCGATATAGCTGATAATGCTCTTGAGCAGATACTCCCGCTTACGCTTCGCAGCACGACTCCGGGTTCTTTCTTCTAAAATGGCAAGCCCACGCTCGAATTCCTCTGTCGTGACAATCGGCTCCCAGTTTCCGCGTACTGTCTTGGGCAAGACTCCGTTTTTGAGGCTAACCACCCAGCCTGCGTATGCCCAATTATGGAAGGCGTGCGATAAGGTGGTGATGTTGGCACGACGCTTACCCTGTCGGCTCACTTCAACAAAAGGGCGACCGCTGCGATGCCGATAGCCAAGCTCGTGCAGTCGTTCCGCTATATCGGCGAGTGTCCACTTATCTTCCAGCAGCATGTCCCATGCCAGCCGCCAGATTGGTGCGCGTTCCGGGTCAAGCTCGATCCATTTGTCCCAGCGCCCCAGATCGGTTTTCTTCTTGGCTTCAGTGCGCGCCGTCACATTCCTGTAGCCATCGGGCGCAAGGCTGATGTAGCCGCCGCTCTTGCGCTTCGCCTGCTGCCCGCCGCGTGTGCGAATACCGAGCAGCGCTGATTCGCGCCGTGCCAGTGTAAACGACAGCGCGACGAGTATCCGGTCATCTGGGTCCATCGGATCGAGATCAGGGGAGTTGGCGAACCGTACCGATACCCCGAACTCATTCAATTCGTCGATGGCACGTAGTGCTTCCGAGTCATTGCGCCCGAATCGGTCTGCTCGCTCAACGATCACATGCGAGAATTTGCCTGAGCGTGCATCCGCTAGCATCCGCTGATAGCCTGAACGGTTCGCCGTCTTTCCGGTCAGAACATCGACGTACTCGTCAATGACCGGGAGATCGGAGTGATCTAGCACGTTGCCATCAATGAGCGACCGCTGCCGCGCCCGCGATAACTCCGGCTTCTGGTGATCCTCACTGCTGGTACGCAGGTAAACCGCCCAACCGGGTTGGGGTGGGGCGGGTGCATCCTTCTTACGTCGATACCCACTCATGACGCCCGCGCATCCGACTCATTCAGAAGCCGCTGCAAGATGGCTAGCCCGGTTTCAAAATCCTCGGTGGAAACAAGCGGTTCCCATTTTCCTCGAATGGTCTTCGGCGCGATGTTATCGCATTCGCTCACCACCCATCCGGCGTATGTCCAGTCATGGAAGGCACGCAGCAACTTATCCGTGCGTGGTCGCCGTGTGCCTGTTTTGCCGACGATCACAAATGGTTTACCATTGCGGTCACAGTAACCTTTCGCGTGCAGCGCTTCAGCGATCTCGCCTACTGACAGCGTACCCGTCAAGAGCAGCGCCCACGCTTCCTTCCAGATATGCGCTCGTGCCGGATCCGGTTCGATCCAATAGCTAATCCGCCCCATGTCGCTGCGTTGGTCAAGTTCGGTTTGTCCACGCATGTTGAGATAGCCGTCGGGCGCACGCCCCGCGTAGCCGCCGCTTTCACGCTTTGCCTTGAGTCCCCCTTTCACACGTAATCCCATCAATGCCGACTCGCGGCGAGCGAGAACAAATGTCAGGGTGACCAGAATCCGATCATCTGGGTCGATGGGATCAAGATCGGGCGCATTGGCAAAGCGCACGGCGATCCCACACGCATTCAGTTCGTCAATCGCTCGCAATGCCTCGGTATCATTACGTCCAAAGCGGTCGGCGCGCTCAACCACGACATGCGAGAACTTGCCAGCACGGGCATCGGATAACATCCGTTGATAGGCTTTGCGGCGCGGGTCTTTGCCTGTCAGCACATCAATGTACTCGTCATAAATCGGCAGGTCGGATGACTCTAAGAAGCTCAACTGAATCATGGTGCGCTGCCGTTCCCGCGAGAGTTCTGGTTTCTGGTTTTCGTCGCCGCTTGTCCGTAAATAGACCGCCCATCCCGGTTTCGGCGGGGGCGGGGATTGCTTCTTCCGATTAGCTGCTGTCATTGAAAATCCTCACTTAGGCTGTGCTACCGTCGCTTCAGCTTCACAATACCGCAGATCGAGCGCTACCCGATTTTTGACACGATTATTTGCCGGTTCTCGCTCGATCTCGTGAACATTCGTGACCACAGCAAGGATTTTTGCGATGTGGAACACCCGCTTGATCATTATGCCGGGGGAGTCTTCAGCCGTCACCGCATCGTGCAAATCATTCATGCCGGCACTCCGATCATGAGTGTTTCGTCCGGTTCTTGGTAAATGTTTTGCAGCCACTCGTTGGCTCCACCATCACACACGTATCCGCTCAAACACTTGTATTCGTCCGCCGACACAAGGAGCAGTCCGTGACGTTGGGATGAACAGGCAGGGCAGCGCCACAGTCCGGCATGGGCGCTGGCGGCAAGCGGCTTGCCCAAGTGTGCTTCTACCAGATTGCGCAGATCGATTTGAGTCGGGTGATTCGTAACCGTCATCGGCTCATCTCCTTTTCCAGCGTGAGTGTGTGTTGTTCACACTCATGGTCGGTCACTGCCTGCTTGACGAGGGTGTAGACGAGGTTGGCGAGTGGACGATCTTCTTCCTCCGCCCACTGCTCCAATTTGTCGTAGAGCGACTGTGGTAACCGGAAGGCAATCCGCGCAGCAAATGGCGTATCTCGATTCAAAATGATGCTCCTCATGACTCAACGTCTCAACAGCTTACTGGAAAATGTCAAAATTAGGGCGAGAATTTGAGACATTTGTTCGAGAATAATTGACATTGGCATGTCTCGTTTTGACATCGTGAGAATTTGTGACATGCAAATGGCACAGATTCCCATCGTTCTCCCTCAAAAGCGGACAACTCCGGTTTGGTAAGCAAGTTCTAACCGAAAAAATGCCAAGACCTGACACACACTCGTTGGATTTTTGTAATACAATGAGCGTTCGTGTTTAGCTCATGCGTTCTTTTTCTGTCGGCTGTATGAGGGAAAGCCATAGAGACAAGGAGAAATGCTTTTCATGCGCCCAATCACAGTGGTAGTCGTCTCCACCAATGCACTGACGCGCGTTGGTATTCAGCAGATGGTGACGAAATCGGACATCCCTATCGAAGTCACTGCCGTTTGCGCGAACTTTCGCGAAGCGCACGAGTTCCTCGCGAAGCAGCGCGCCCATGTGGTCATCATTGATGACTCTCATCCCAGAGCCACAAATCTTGCTCAGGAGGTGAAAAAACTGCGCGCACGGCAGGCGAATCTCGCGGTACTGATGATTGCACAGCGTCCCACCGCCACCTTGCTGCGGCTGTTGCGCGAACACGGCGTGCATGGAATGCTGCACAAGGATGATGATTTGGAGCGGGGACTCCTGAGTGCCATTCCCATGATCGCCGATGGCGGTCTCTCCGTATCGCCCCGGATTTCGCGCCTGCTCGATGGGCAGCGGATGCTGCCCGATGAACTCCAGCAGCGTGACGTTGATGTCCTTCAGCTCACCGCCGATGGTTTTGATGTGAAGGAGATTTCATCGCATTTAGGATTGGCGGGCAAGACAATCTATCGGACCCTGCAAATGCTGCGCGAGGTGTATCACGCAAACAGCAATGCCCAACTTATTGATATCGCGCATCAGAAGAAACTGCTGGACATGGAACACGAGGATGATCAGGCGTAAGCGTGGGAAATTGTGCCATGCGAATGTCCATTTTTGACCTCGAAATGTCACATTGTCTCACCCTCACGGCCCGACAATATGATACGCTGAGATGTACTATTGTGAGGATGAGGCAAGACATGATCACCCAAATCTTGATTGGAGACGGCAGCAGTCTCGCTGTGGTCGGCGCGGAAACCCTGCTCAAGCAGCGCGCCGACACAGTTCTCACCAGCGCCGAGAATGGGGATGACCTCCTCCGGCTGGCAGGGCTTCACCAACCCGATATTATTCTGCTAGGTGACCGTTTCGATCCGTTGTTCGAGACGGTGGCATTGGTCGAGCGGTTGATTCAGGCGGCACCCGCGGGACGGATCATCGTCATGGGAAACACGATCGACGGCTTGATCATCCGCGACCTGTTCACAATGGGGATGTGCGGCTATCTGGCGGTGGGGGATGATCTGTCAACCTGTTTGCTTACAGCAGTCGATACAGTGCTGCGTGAGCACCCCTACTTATCCCCGACAGCCAACGCTGAATACCTAATCGCTATGCAGAGCACCAGCCGTGATTGGAAATTGGACGCAGAAGCCCGCGCCGTTCTGCGTTTATTGGCGCGTGGCTGCACCGTCCGTGAGATCGCTGCGCAAATGCGCCTGAAACGCCGCCGTGTGTACTGGGTCACCGAAAAGATGCGTTCCCGCTTCGGCGCGACGACGAACGAACACCTGATCAGCAGGGCAGCAGCCGAAGGATTTATGCGTCTACCTGAGTAGACCGGAATCTTTCCATCGCTAACCGGAATCTTCCCAACCCATAACCGGAATCGTCCAGTCGTTCCCGCATCGCGCTTTGTTACGCTGAAACCAGCGTAAACTGACCCGGAGTGACGACATGCGACGACTGCTGCCCGTGCTGGCGGCGCTCTGCCTGACGGCATGGGCTGCCGCCTTTTTCTTGATCCGTGCCCAACCGAGCGCGACCGACGTTCAAATTCCCACCCTCATGGTGCTGCCGTCGCTCACCCCGACGGATACGGCAGCGCCAACTCTGACCTCGACACTGACGGCGACTTTCACAGTGACGGCGACGACTGCGCCAACGGATACGCCTGTCCCGACACTCCTGCCGACGATGAGCGAGCGTGTGCTGGAGATTGCGGTCGTGCTGCCGGGGGTGTACGTCCCACCCACGCTCACGCCGTTTCCGCCGGGGACGATCCTGCTGCCCGCGCCGCCCAACCCGGTCGAGCCGCTCCCGGATGCGACCGACACCGCGCCGCCGTTCTTCGGCTGGTACAGCTTCGAGTCGGACTATCCGACGATCCGCTATTCGCCCCCGTGGACACCGCGTCTGTCGCAATTCGCCAGCCGGGGACAGTATCACCGCACCGAAGGCGCGTATGACAGCGCGACCTTCATGTTTGAAGGCGAAGGAGTGCGCGTGCGTTACGTCGCGGCGCAGAACATGGGTACGTTCGAGATCGTCGTCGATGGCGCAGTGCTAGACACGATTGATGCTTACGCGGACGAACTCCGGTTTCCGGTGACCGACGTGTACTACGTCGGCAGCGGGACGCATAGGCTCGAGCTGCGGGGGATCGGGCAGAAGAACAACGCCAGCGAAGGCTACGTGATCGGTCTGGACACCATTCAGGTCTTTCGCGGGGATGCACACACGCTGATCCTCCCGCCGCCGTCGATTACGAACACGCCAACGCCCCAGCCGCAGCCCGCCGCGCGCATTGCACTCGTCGGCGCGCCGCCCACGCTTCAACCGACTGGAACCCCGATCCCGCCGCGCGTCCTGACCGCCGAAGTGGTCATTGCCTACGATGAGAATGGCAACCGCACCGTCGATCCGGCAGAAGGCGTTGCCGGGATTTCAGTGCGGGTGGTCGAGGTCAACACCAATCGCGTGATCGCCAGCGGGTTCACCGATGAGCGCGGCTATGTGGCGTTTGAAGTGGTGACCGATGCGCCCGCGCAGATCGTCGTCCCGTACTTCGGCAAGACATGGACGGTGCAGCGGGGCGGAAATACTGCTGCACCTGCCTACACACTTCTGCTCACGCCGGGCAATCAGCCGGGCTTGATCCCTTAGAGGTAACCATGAAGAAATTGCTCTTGCTCGCGCCACTTCTGCTTGCAGTGCTGGCATGTACCGGGACACTGACCGGGATCACCGGCGCGCCGGTGTACGTGTGTCCCACGCCGATTGTCCTCACGCCGACACCGCTGCCGACGTTCGTGCCAATTCCCGGCTACCCGACGCTCGTTCCGTTTCCAACCGCACTGCCGCCACCGACGGTCACGCCGTATGCGCTCCATCCCCCAGCGGCGTTCTATCGCGGCGATGCCGTGTTCACGCGCAGTCCGCAGTCGGCGCGCTTTCGGTTGGTGAACGTGTCGGTGGTCAATACGCCTGCCGGACGCACCGTTGCGATCTGGGAACTGGAGATCAAGAACCTGAGCGGGAGCGGCTATGACGTGTTTCCCGCCTATCAGAGCTACGTCAGCCAGCTGGTCGGCGGCTCGACCGGAGTGTGGGGCGCGTCGACGAACGCGGTAGCTGATGCCGAACTGACCGTGACCTATGAAGCGATCAGCCTCGCGCCGAACGAAACACGCAGCTTCACGCTGGCGGGCTTCATCCCGTATGGGTCTGCGCCGGATCGCATCACCTTCATGCTCGATCCGACGACACGTCCGACCCCGCCGCCGCGTTTGCCGGGGAGCAATGCGCTGGTCTGGCGCATGGACACCAATCCGTATTGCAGCGCCGCGATTGCCGATCCGCCAAGCGGTGTACTGCCGCCTCCATAAACGAAGGGAGATGGTTACGAATGCCAATCGTCGATGATGTGCTGAATGGGCTGCAAATCCAGATCGATACCCTCTGGTACAACCTCTTGTTCTCGCTGGCGGGGATGGGCTGGAGCTTGCAGCGCGCCTTCCTAATGATGGGTTATACCATCGAACTGATGAACCAATGGCTGGTGGATAATGCCTTTACGCCGCTGATCGCCCAGACGAATGCCAGCCTGCAAGTCGCGGTGAGCCTGTCGTTCGTGGTCGCACTGCTGGTCTTGGGGATCACCTATTTGCTCGCTGCTTTTGCCCGGATGCGGGTGGTCGAGCCGAAAAGCGCCATCGCCTGGTATCTGGCGGGCGCACTGTTCTTCTCGTTGGGTCCGAGTCTGTATCAGGGCATGAGCGATTTCCGGCGCACGCTGTCGGGTGCGTTCTACGCCAGCAGCCTGAGTGGACTGTCTGCGGCGACCGGGAGCGCGTTTACGTCGCTCTCCAGCGTCAGCAGCAGCGACATGGGCATTCTGAATTTGTGTGACAACTTCGGCTCATACATGCCCGTCTGGAATTACACGATTGACGGGTTGGATGTGGCGCTGGCGTATTTGCGCGCCGACGGCATCGACTTGATGGGCTACCCGTCCACGCCGCGTGATCCGTACTGCCAACCGCATACTCCCGATCCGGCGACGGGCTTGTGGACGGCGGGCAGCGTGCCATGGGAGTGGCGGCGACCGGGATCATTCTTCGCCAACGACCGCGATCCGGTCTTTTTCCCGGCGATGACCGCGCTCGAACGCGCTGATTCGATTGCCATGGCATCGGCGGCACAGGGACGCTTGCTCACGGCGTGGCCGCTCATCCTGTTTGGCGTGACCGAGCAGCTCGTCTACTTGCTGCTCACCATCGCGCAGGGGCTGACCTTCATCTCCTTTGGCGTGGCGATCCTATTCGCCTTCTTCAAGAAAACCGAAGTGATTGCCCGCTCGATCATCGATCTGTGGATCGAACTCATCATCCAGACGGTGGTGATCGCCTTAATTCAGTCGCTCGTCGTCACCTTCTTCCTCGCGGGAACTGCCAGTGGCAACGGGATCGTCGTCCTCGGCGTGGGCTTGATCTGCCTGATCTTCATGGTGATTGTGCTGTTCAGCGGCGTGAAAGCCGTCTGGAATTCGTTCAACCGGCTCTTTACCGCGTTCGGGCAGGCGACGGGCGGCGCGGTCATCAGCCCCGGCGCGGCAACCGTGATGACGGCTGCAGGAGCCGTCGGTGCGGTGGGGATCGCTGCCGGGGCAGGCGCACTCGTTTCCTCAGCAGCGGGAAGTGCCGTCAGTGTCGGCTCGAATACACTGGCAGGCATGACCGCTTTGCAAAGCGGGGCAACTCCCGCTCAGGCGGCGGGTTTGACCTTCGGCGGCGTGCAGCCATTGGCAGAAGCGGCGCGGGCGATCACCCGACTGCCGACGCTGCGCAACACCGCGCTCGGCGACACGGCGGAGCAGTTCATGGAAGGGGCGACCGTGCGGCGGGTCGCGCGGGATGTTCCGGTCTATGGACGCACCCTCGGACCGATGCTCGGTATGACTCTGCTCACCGATTACGACCCGGATAAGGCGGAGTATGACAAGCAGGGGCGGCTGATCGGACGACCGATGCTCGTCCCGGCGGTCGGCGAAGGCTTGGAGTCGGTCACGTATCCACGCGGCAAGCGTCCGCAGGGGCGGCATGAACTGGATGGTGAATTCGACTGGTTCGAGGACGACTACGGCGAACTGTACCCCGGATTCACGCCCGTCGCACCCACACCGACCGAGGCATCTGCTGATGAAGAACTCGCCCGCGAGCGCGAAACCTACGCCGATGACATGCGCGGGGAAGAGATGGAACAGCACATTGCCGAAGTCACGCAGTCGGCAGCGGGGAAAGGCGGCAGTAAGTCGGACGCGGAGCGGAGTGACGGGGCTGCCGGACGGTTGGAACGGAGTGCCGAAGCCCTCGAACGGGCTGCCGGAAAGCTGACGGGCAGTTTGCGCGTCGCTGGAACGACAGACGTGACGAGCGTCATGGGTGACGTGATGCGCCTGCTCGGTGGTCGTAGCACCAATGGTGTCGATCACCTCACGGTTGGCGGGTTGATGGCGCAGGCGGTCGGAATCACACCGCTCAACGATGGTCGTCCGCCGGTGCGCGACGATCTTGCCCGTTTCGGCATGTTCATCGACGGCGCGGCACGTTTGGGCTTGTCTCCTGATCAGACTGAGCGGGTCGGGCGCGAAGTCAAGGAAACGCCGGATCGACGGCTGACGGAGGCGACGCGCAATGAACTGATCGACGACGCAATCACGGCGGGGCGTTCACGGGATGAGGCGGAGCGGGAAGTCAATCGCTTAGAGATCGCTGCGCGGCTGCTCCCGAATGAGATGACCGCTTACGGCTCCATGCCTATGCCGTCCATCACCGTCGCGCCGGAGGTGAAGGTCGAACCGATCATCACTGTCGAAGCAAGGGACGGCGGAGAAGACTCAGACACGGAGTATGACAACGCAATGCGTTCGAGCGCGTCCATGAGCGGCAGCAGCGCGGTTTTGGGAGGAACGGAATGAGCGACAGCCTGCACTATCACACCCTGCAAGACCTGCGGGCGCTCTCACTCGACGATCTGCGTGCCCTGTGGGAACTCGTGCCGACCGATCGCCAGCGCGCCTATCGCGCCGCCTATGACCGCGAAGTCAAAACGGCGGGTGCGGAAGGTTCGGACGCCAAAGAACGCAAAATCGCGCTGGCACTGCTCAAGCGTTATCACGAAGCAGCGCTTGTTCCGGTCGGGCTGCGCTGGGCACGTGCACCGAAGCGCGTGCAGGAGGCAGCGCAGCGGGGCGAAGGCTTTGACGCACCGGAAGCCGAAGTTACCGCGAAAACCGGCAAGCCGTCAGGCAAAGTGATTGCGGTATTAGGCGCACTGATGTTCCTGATGGTGGCATTCCTGCTCCTACGTGGGGGCGGGAACAGCGGTATGGCAGAAGCCACCGCCGAAGTCGATGTGACCGCCACACTTCCACCGGGGATCACACCGACCCCGCTCGCGCTCGAAGCACAGGATGAGGTAATCGAAGGTGGGGACACCAGCCGCGCGCCGTTCTATCCGATCAACCTGCAAATCAGCCTGCCTGACCAGAGCGTGCCGCGCGTCTGGGTCGTGCAGCGCCGGGCGGTGCGCGCATCGGAATGGAATTTCGATCCGAACCCGGATACGGCGTCGTTTTTGAACGGCATGAGCGTGCGCCCGGTGATCGGCATCCCGTGGTCAGAGGACAATGCCACGTGGTTCGCGCAAATCAGCGCAGGGGCGGAGTTCCGCTTGCAGATGAACACCGGCGCGATTCTCACGTTCGCCTTTGAGGACAAGCGGGAGGTGCGCCGCAGCGATACCGGCATCTTCCGCCAGGTCAATCCGGGGTTGGTGCTGCTCCTGCTCGGCGAAACGGATGCCGACGGACTGCCGACCGGCACACGCACGCTGGTCACCGCAGTTTATCCCGTTGAGCAGGAATTGGGGCGCGGGGGTGAACTCATTGGCGCGCTGGCACAGCCCGTCGTCGCGGTCACGCCGACACCACTGCCGACCGACGCACCGACGCCGATCCCCTTCATCGGACTAGATGTGCAAATCATCAGTGTGACGACGAGCGCGGGACAGATCACGACGCGACTGCGACTGTACAACGGCGGGAATACGGTGATTTCTGTTACGCCGGAGGATGTGTGGCTGGCGCTCGGCTATGTCGAGAGTCCGCCGGGACCGCGCATCCCTGCCGAAGGACTGACTCCCTTCGATCTGCAGCCCGGTCAGGCAGCAGATATGACTCTCGTGTGGCAGTGGTCGGGTGAGCCATATGCGAGTTTGGGCATCGGCGCGTATCGGTATAGCCTAAGTTTGTAATCGGTCGTCACATAATCAAGTGGGTAGCAGCGAATGCTACCCTCCAACCCGTAACTTGTTGAGCAACGGTTTTATGTCATTTACCGCATTAGTCAGATCGGTTAAACCGAGAGGGGCTTTATCATGTGCGCCACTTGCCGTCATATCAAGTATTTCGCGTAAACGACTTACACTTTCAGGTGCTAGTTTAGTTACAATAACGTCAACACCTTCTTTCCACATGCCCTCAGCAGTATGGTTTACCCAAGATGCGGGCTTGAAATCAGATGGTCCGTGTTTGATCTTTACAATAGTATATAAGCGTTCTATAGCAAATCTTACAGAGATCCATGCTTGCTGTAGATTTCCGTCTTCCGCATATTTTAGAGCCTGATTTAAGCGTTCATCAACTCGCCGGTTACCCTCATCAACTCTGCAACCGGTGCGTTTCGAATGGGAAATTTTCATTGTGACGTAATCAAGACGATCTGAATGGGCATAGCTTATGTCACGAGCAAATGTATCACTGTGCGTGAGCACTATAATCTGAAATCCATCGTCGCAAAGATGCTTCAATAGGGCATTCGCAAATGTTTTGAAATGGTCTTCGTCCATTGATTGAACGGGATCGTCAAACACCAGACAGGAGTGTCCCATTAGTTTAGATCTGGTTACAAACGCAGCGATACCGACCGCGTTAATTTGCGATTCGCTAAAAACGCTCAACGCATCAACTTCATAAGTCTCGGTATTGTTATCTAATACTGCTTTTACTTCAATTTTTACAGGAAATCCCTTTCCTCGTGGTTCGGGAATGAAAAGTTTATTGAAAGCAGAGTATTGATCTGCACGTAATTTACTCCATACCTCCGAAATGCCGTTGCTGAAATCAATACGACGTGCCTCAAGATACTGCTGTCTAGCAGAAATCAGTGTATCTCGAATGCCGCTCAATTCTTCTTGTGCTTTCTTCTTTGCTATCTCCCACTGTAAGTCAGATAACAGAACTTCTGAGTTTTCAGCGATTTTTAGCCAAAGTCCTCTAGTGGAGTATTGCTTGTCCTCACTTGCCATAACATCAATATAACTTTCGAAATCCGAGAATCTTCCCGCATAGGTACGCGCATGATCTACAATTCGTGGAAGAAAAGCTGCGATTTGCTGTAAGTTTGCCTGCAAATCAACATCATCGTTATCGGGTGTGATTACAATGTCTAATGAGGCGTTTAAGATCAAATCAAATTCATGCAATTCCTCGTTGACATCATCCAGAGAGCGTCGTATCTGCGAAATAATAGAGGGGTTTGAAAATAATTCTGCAGATGACCACTGCTGGTCAGAAATAGCTTTTGGAAGTAAATCACCGCGTAAAGTTTGTAACTCTTTGAAAACCCTTCTTGTGTCATCAAGAACCTGTTGATAGCTTTGTTGAGCCAACCAAACTGCTGTACGTGCTGGATCCCATGCCGAAATCTCAATAATTCTCTGTGGTGCGAGTGTAGGCATATCCCGATACTCACAAAGTGGGCATACCTGATTTTCATCCGTATCGAGTATTAAGCCAACATCCCTGAGGTTTTGTAGCGACTTCGATATCGCAATTTGCGCCTCAGAAATCGTCTTTGCGGCATCAACCGCCATTTGAAAATTGGATCTGCCAACTTGCAAACGATTAATCAGTGAGTCGTAATTGGCTATTGTGAGTTGGGAAAGCAAAGCGTCGTCGAGAGATCTTTTGGGACGTAACACCTCAAGTAGTGGAAAGCTCTCTTGTCTCACTAATCTTTGACGTGTCTGAATACTTTCAACGATTCTGCTATAAGGAAGTTGCGAGTCCAAGTTGAATTCTTCGATCGCAATTTGAATGAGCACTTCCTGAAGCGTATTTCTCATTTGTGTTTCGTCTGCACGTTCGACACGACGAAATAGGGGCTTGTTGCTAATCGCAGACTTCAAACCATTCCATTCAGCTAGCATAATGCTTCCGCTTTTGTTTGGAAAATCGTCAAGCCGCGCGTCTCCGACTACCGATTTTTCAATCAAGAGGGTAATTCGATCCAAACTCAACAAGCGTTCAAAATAGTCTCTACGCTGATCAGGACTATCCAATACAAATAGACGTAATGTATGTTGCATAAGAAGTGGGGCAACACCGGAAAATAGTTGGTCAACCAGATATGATGAATCAGGGGTTTCTTGAGTAACATTGTTTAAAATAATCTGAGAGTCACAAGTCGAATTTTTCTTGCTGTCGTAATCTCGTAGCAAGACACGTTTTACAGTCTGAATCTCCCCATTTAGCTCAAATACCAGTTCCACCCAAGTGTCTTCATGCTTGGGTCTAAATCGATTTGCAGTACATTCAGCTAGCTCCTTTGGATCGCCGGTATCACGTCGACAAATGTGTCCAACAAGGAGCCACTCTATCGCTTCTGCAAGGCTTGTCTTCCCTGAGCTATTTCTCCCGTCTAGCACGACAAGACTACCTCGAAGATTTATGGGGGTGTCTAACTTTCTAAACCCTCTGAAATAATTCGGCTGTATCGACACTAATCTGATCTTCTTGGTGTTTGTCGTTTGCCCCACAAAATCAAGTGCTGCTAGATCGATGGATGTTACTTCGTTGTGCAAAGGCTGATCAAAATACACCTGTGTTCGGGAAGAAAACCAATTATCGACAATCTTGGAGGGTTCTAGATCAGCATTGCTGATGAAATTGGACACATATTTGGAAACTATCCCATGCGTTACGGACAAGGTCTTTAGGAGAAGATCACCGCCGGTTGTCATTGAAGCCATCTCACGCTATGTAATCCACTTAGTTGCTCTCTCATGAAGCATACATCAGAACGCAAATTAAACTAATAGGTTTTGCTCGCAATTACGTTTTCTTAACACGTTTATCAATCATGATGATTTTATTTAGCAGCAGACCCGGAATCTTCCCACTGCTGACCGGAATCTTCCCAACCCTAAACCGGAATCCTCCAGCAGTTCGCCATCCTCACTTTGCTACCCTGAGACTGTATCAGGGTGAAGCACTGCTCGTGCCGGATGACCCCACACGATCAAGCGCACCGCCCCTGAGCGGCTGCCCAAACGTCATGGCGCACGCCCGTTTCTCCCTAATGCTTTTGTTCATTTATCAAGGAGCTGCTGTGTGAATCTTTCGCAAGCCATTCAAGACTTGTTCACCGACATTCGGGATGTGGCGCAGATCATCGCGCCCATCGCTGCAATCATCGGGTTTATCGGATTGGGGGTCATGTACATGGGTTCAAGCTGGCCCTTGATCGGCGATTGGAAGAAGGACAATCCGAAAGCCGCCAATCAGGTCGTCATCGGTCTCCTGTTTGTCGTTTTCGCCTCGTCCGTCACCGCGCTGATCTCCTTCACCTAAATCGCTGTGTCCGCCAGCGCGGGGGTAGTCGTCTGCCTCCGCGCCGTTTTGTATGGAGAGACTGCATGGCAGCAGACTTCAAATCGCACATCCTCAGCCGGGATGAAAAAGGCTTCGGCGGCATCCCGTTCAAGCGCCTGCTGTTTGGCGGGATCGCGGGCGGCTTCACCTACACCGTGTGCCGCTTCGTGCTGCCGGATATCGCTATTCCCGTTGGCATCGTCGTGGCGATCCTGCTGATCGTGCTGACCGCGCCGCGTGGTGGACTGCCGCTGTGGATGCGCCTCTGGCTCAATCTGCGTGGCGCGATCCTGCTCGCCGCTGCCGAGAATCCGAGCGGCATGGCGGCGGAAACGGCGAAGATGCTTTCCCTCCCAACCGATGCCGCCGTGCTGGATGGTCACCGTCTGTTTGCGCCACCCGCTGGGTTGGTCGAGGTGGACTTGTCCGAGTGGGTGACGTTTGCCCGCGCCCGCGATCTGGATCGCGGCGATGGGCTGGTGTTTGTTGGATCGCCGCTGGAAGAGGAGGCGCTGTGACGAGTGTGCGCACGTTTCTGATTGAACCGTTCGACATCATGCTGCACGCGACGGAGGAAGGCGTCTCGGCGCTGCAAGCGCGCTTCTCGACGTGGCTGCGCACGCTGTCCGGTGAGGCGCGTTTCTTGTGCTGGCAGATGCCCGCGACGCTCGACGCCAAAATCGCGGCGCTCGATCAGGCAGAAATTCAGACGGACGATGAGCAGCGGCGTGACCTGTTGATCGAGTATCGCCGCGAATACGAGCGCATGAATGCCGGGGCGGAGTATCAGCGTGCCTTGTGCGGGATGGTGCTGTGGAATGACCAGAATCCACGTGCGATTGCCGGCGGGTTGTCGTCCGCCTTTGATACCCCTGTGACCGAAGGCGCGTTCCCGGCGTTGTTCGAGGGACAGTACGAACTACGGGATCGCCCTTTCTGGCATCTCGCGCCGTCGGGTCGTCCGGGTGGTCGTCCGTACTGGGCGGTGCTGACCAGCTACGAGTTCGCGCCGGCGACGTGGAATTTCTTTCGTCCGCTCCCGCCGCTGCTCCGGCTCAATTTCCCGCTGGCGCTAGTGGTGGACATTCCGAAAACGTATGACCGCAACGCCGCCATTGACGCGATTGAAAGCATCATTCAGGCGTACCAGGTGCATCTGGCAGGCGTGCGCGGCGAGGACAGCCGCTCGGTGCAGCGCGTCGCCGACTGCCGCCGGGCGCTCTCGGAGATCAATAACGGGGATGCCCTCCACTTGGTTCAGGTTGCTGTCGCGGTCGCAGCGGACGATTTGGAGACGTTGAAAGAGCGCGTCGCCGCTGTCATCAATGAAACGCGGGCGTGGTTCAGCCTGCGTCAAGAGGTGGGTGAACTGCTCTCGCGAGCGGTCGAGTTCTTCACGGCACATCGCACGAAGGATATCAACCTGCCGACCACGACATGGCCCGTCACCTCGCGTGAACTGGCGCTGATGCTCGCGCCGCTCGGCTACCGCAAGCTTTCAACGACGGACGGTGTGCTGCGCGGTGAAGCGGTCGGCGGGGCGTATCCGGTTTTTCACAACTCGTGGCGGGACAAACGCGCGACGCATGAAGTCTGGGTGGGGCAGTCGGGCTATGGCAAGACGTTCGCCCTCAACTGCTACCTGACGCGCGAGTATGCCGAGAACGGCATTTCGTTCGACTTTCTCGAACCGATGGGACATGGGCGGCATATCGCCGATGCTTTCGGGCTGCCGTGGTATGTACTGAGTGCCAAAGCGACCAAGCTCAACCCGCAAGATGTGATGTTCCCGACGCTGCTGGAACAGGTCAGTCACACCACGCGCCTGTATGAGACCGTGTTGGGGCGGCAGCTTTCGGGCGGGCAGCGCGAGAACCTTGAACGCGGGCTGCTCGGTGAGGCGTTGGAGACGCTCTATCGCGGCTTCCCCGATCTCAGCCGCGTCACGCCCGATCTCGCGCCGACCTGTGAGACGGTCTGCGATGTGCTGTCGAACTTGGGCGATAAGCCCGCCATGCAGGGGATTGCCCGTGACCTCGCTGACGAGATCGCGGGGCTGTGTACCGGATCGGGACCGTGGTCGGCATTTCTCAACGGGACGACCAATGTCGATCTGACGCGCGGCGGACGCGACTGGATCAGCCCGCGTGTCTTCTCGTTCCACGAACTGGAAGGAGACCCGATCCTGCAAGCGCTGGCGTACACGCAGGTACTTTCTGCCATCCGTCGCGACAGTCTGATCGACGAGCAGCCGCGCATCATCGCCGTCGATGAGGTCTACCGCCTGATGCGCCATCCGTCGCTCTTGGACTTCCTGATAGAGGCGGCGAAGACCTTCCGAACACGCCGATCGAAATTAATCTCAGTCGATCAACAAATTTCTGTGTTCCTCGATGGCAAAGCCCGCCTGATCTTCGAGAACTGCCCGATCCGCGTGATCTTCAGCCAGCGGCAGGGCATGAACGTGTTCCGCGACGATGCCGCCTTCGCCCACTTCAACCAGCAGCACCGGGGCATCATCGCGCAGCTGCCGCGTTTCCACTTTGTCCTCGACATCCAGGACGAAGGACTTTTTTACTTGTACGGGAAAAGTACCCCGGGCGAGTTGGCACGCTTTCGCACCACTTGACAAAAAGCTGAGGGAGGAGAGATGACATGCCGGCGAAAAACGCGGCGAGTGCACCGTGGCAAGACCTTGAAAAGCAGGCGTACCACGCCTACCGCGAGTGGCCGATCTGGCTGGCACTGCGTGAACGGGAACTTGGTGAACGTGGGACTGCCTCGCGAGCGGACAAGCGCCCGCCGCAAACTGCGAATGCTGCTGAAAGAACTGAACGCCCGCCGTCTAGCGCGGCTGGAAAGGAAAGTGCTGAATGAAACTCGTGATCGTTGAAACGCCTGCTCAGGCGAAACCATTGAGTGATACGCTCGGTGAAGGTTGGCATGTCGAATCGTGCTCCGGCATGGTGCGCGACCTGCCCGCCGACCAACTGGGGATCGATCTGGAGGCGGATTTCCGCCCGACCTTTACCGTCGTGCCGGGCAAGGGCAACCTCGTCCGCCGCCTGATGAAGGCGCTGCGTGAGTGCGAAGCGGTCTACGCCGCCACGCCGCCCACCCGTGAGGGGGAAGCGCAGGCGTGGCAGGTGCTGGCGCTCTCGCCTGATGTTAAGGACAAGCTCGTCTATCGCGTGCTGTTGACCGCACTCACGCCCGACGCGATCCGCACCGCCTTCACTGCCCCGCGTCCGCTGGACATCAAGTTGATTGAGGCATACGCAGCGGAGCACATCCTCGCCCGCTTGGTTGGGTGGAGCATCAACGCGGCGGCGCGCCATGCGCTCGGCTTCAAGACTGCCTTGACGGTGGATGGGATGGTCGCGCTGCGCCTGCTGTCCGAGCGCGACGCGCAGACTGCCGCATTCACCCCGGAAATGCGCTGGCGGGCAGGCGTGTCGTTCGCAGTCGACAGCATTCCATTCACTGCCAATGTGCTGAACGCCAAAGGCGTGGCGTTGGCGATCCGCACGGCGGAACAAGCAGAACAGCTCGAAACGCTGCTCAAGGGCGGACAATTTTGGGTGGACAAAACTGGGCAGACGCTCAAAGCGCAGCCTGCACCCGCTCCGCTCACGCTGCGTGGTTTGATCGAAACCGCTGCCCGTGATCTCGATCTCATGCCCGAAGAGACGTTGGGACTGGTCGCTACGCTCTACGATGCGGGCTGGATCACGTCTCCCGATACCGCTGAAATGCCCGCCCTTCACAAAGCGGCGCAGGCATATGTCCGGCGTGAGTTCGGCACGGAGTATCTTGCAGCCGAAGTGCCTCTCACTACCGGAATTGCCCCTGCCGATGTGAACCGCACGCCGGAAGCACTGCCGGGGGATGGCGCGGCGGTCTACGCGCTGATCTGGAAGCACTTCATCGCCGCCCACATGTCGCCCGCGCAGGATAAGTTGATGGGAGCGCGGATACTGGTCGGCGCGGCGAAGGACAAGTCGTATCCGCTTGAACTGCGGGCGACGGCGGCGCTGCTCTACTTCGACGGCTGGCAGCGTGTGCTGCCGTCCGACCGTCCAGACGCGGTACTGCCGATCCTGACCGAAGGTGCTGCCTTGCAGCCTACCAGCATCACCGTTGAACCGGTGACGAGCGACGCGCCCGTGCCCTTCAGTGATGTCGGACTGATCGACGCACTGGTGGACAGCGGCGTCAGCGTTTCTGCTGCGGTCGCTGCGCTCACCGGGCTGCGCGGAGCGGGTTACGTGGACGGGGAAACCTCCCTCAGCCTGACCGAAACAGGGCGGACGGTCGCGGCATATCTGGCGGCGACCTTCGGTGAACTGACCGCCCCCACGTTTGCCAGTGAATGCACGGTTGAAGTTCAGCGCATCGCATCGGGTGAGGGTCAGCGGGTGGAAGTGCTGCGTGCCTTTTGGGAGCGATTCGGCGCGATACTGCGCCCTGCGCCCCCCGTGCGTGTCGCAGGAGAACACAAGCCCATCGTCCTGCGTCCAGCCGAGGAGGTCTAAGCAATGTCGAACCTGCCACCGCCTGACTGGGACGATCTGCCGCCCCCGCCCGATCTCGATTTCTCGATGCCGGACGATCCGTTTCCGGATGAGTTGTTTGGTGGAAACAGCTACGACTATCTGCCGAACGATGATCCGTTCGAGCCGTTCACCCCGCCTGATCTGGAAGCAATGGGCGCGTCCGCTGCTGCGGCTCCGACTTTTGACAGTGACGACGGCTGGGGCTGGCACGACGCGGCGCTCATCGCCGTCGGACGGGTGCTGCCGGATGGCGAAACTGAGCAGTACAGCATCGGCGCAGTTGACTTGTACGCGAACACCCACACCGGCGATCTGGGCGGCAGCTATCTCGAAATCGGCACGTTCGATGACATCGACGAAGCCGCCGCCTACTACCATGAATTGAACGGGGACATCCACGCGCAGGGGTTGCTGCCGTTTCAACTGGTCGATTACGCAACCGAGCGAGCAGCGGAACGTGCCACCGAACACGGCGCCCCGGCTCCGCAGTGGCGTGCGGCGGGTGATGTGGAGTACGCCGCCTATGAAGAGATGCAGTCGCTCGATGAACCGGGTGCGCCCGATCTGTCGCCGGACGATCTCGATCTGGAGGCGCTGTTCGCGGAACCGGAATCGGTCCGCGATGTGGCGGATAGCGCTGACGCGGCGACCTTCAAGGCGCTGCGCGACATCGGCATTGATGCGAATGGCTTCGACCCGGAAACCGATCCGCCGCCCTTCATCGATCCCGATACTGGCACAGCGTACTGGATCGGCGTGTTTCAGCCGGACAAGGGTGATCCCGACAACGCCGTGACCAGCATCCTCTCGCTCGGACGCGACCCGGAAACGGGCGAAGTCGAAGCACAGCTCGCGCCCGTCGTGCCGGGCGACTGGAACAAGGCGTATGGCGCAGCGGAATACCTGCTCGGCGTGGTCGAGAAAGGTGGTATCGAGCGGGCATTCGAGGCGGCGGAGGGTATGGCGCTTGCCGCCGATCAGCGTGACCTGTGGGAACGGGAGCGCGGCATCCCGCTCGAACCGGACGCGGCCCAGGATTTGGCAGACTATACCCGTGAGCAGTGGGAGATTGACCTATGAGCGAACCCTCCAAAAGCTTCTCGCTGCGGCTCTCGCCCGAAGATCATGTCCGGCTCGAACAGGTGGCAGCACGCTTCGCGCTGGATCGCACCGGCGCGCTGCGTGTGCTCATCCGTCGGGCGGCGGTCGGGTTGGCAGTCGATGGACGCTTCACTACCGTTGAACGTGGGCGCGCCGGGCGAGAAATCCCGGTGCGCCTGATCGAAAGGGGAGTTGATGACCGACTCTAAGATCGCAAACGAGCATCCCGACTGGGATATGTACGACGATTTCACCGGCGTGGAACCGCCCCACGCGCTCCGCGATCCGACGCTACCCGTGACGCTCTACGACACACTTGTGCCACTTGATCAGGAAGAGCAGTACGTTCCGAACCATCTGGATGCGGATGGAACCGTGCATTTCTTCGCGGCGGTCGATGTGTCGAACGGACCGGACGGGGATGATTTGGCGCACGAGCTGCGCTACTTCCGTGCCGCGCAGACCGACGATGGGCGGTTGGTGCATGACGCGCATCCCGTCATGCCGCTGGACAGTCGAGGCGACTATTCCTTTCCGCGCCAGACGCTCGAAACCATGCTGATGGATGGCGACCTCGACAACGCGCAGGAACTCGCCTATCACACGGCGCAATCGCATGGACTGGCGTTTCCCGAACCGGAGGCGCTGCCCGCACTCAACACAGGTGTGAACTACGCCTTCGAGGTCGGCGTGGGCGATGACGGCGATCCGGCGCTGGAAGCGGTCAAGCGCTGGCGCGACGGCGCGCAGGATCACGAAGCCCGCCAGTCAATAGCGCAGTATGGCATGAGTGAAGAAGCCGCGCGCGATCAAGCAGAACTAGCGGACGTGCGCGAGACACGCGGGCTGGAAGCGGCGCTGAACCTTGCCGAAAGCATGGCGGTATCGAGCGGCGCGCTCTACGATGGGCGCGCCGATCCGCGCTTCTTCACCGACGGTCCACCCGACCCGTTTACCACTAACGCCGAGCGGGATCGGGCGCTGGATGGGGATACGCAGCGGCTCGCGCCCGTCGGTCCGGAGACGGCGGTCGCTGCCTTCGAGGAACACTTCGCCGACTCAGCCTACCGGCTCCTTCAACCCGTCGATCCAACCGTCAACTACTCGTTTGAGGTCATGCCTGCTGATCCGTGGACGCTGGAACTGACCGCCGACAAGTGGTGGCTGGAAGCGAATGGGCGGGTCGGGCACGAAGGGCAGACGCTCAAGACGTACTCGCTGGAGTCGTATGAGTGGGAGCGCGAGATCGAGCGGGAAGTCGCGGCAATGGATCGCGAGAACCTGCACCGCACCTTTCAGGAGGAAGGGTTGGAAACCGCCATGCGGCGGGCGGAGGGAATCGCGGTGGCGAACGGGGAACTGAACGCGGATCGCGCCGATGGGCGCATGTTCACCGATGGTCCGACCGATCGCTTCACGACAGCGCGTGAGGCGGAACTGATGAGCTTGGAAGATACGCAGGTGGGCGAGCCGATCCGCGATATCACCAACGATGAGACGGCAGAGATGCCCGGCGTTCGCGTGCCCGATGCCGACGCGCCGGAACCGGGGAGCTGGGACGAACTGGTCGCGCAGCAGCGCGATCGCGTTGAACCGGAGGCTGAGCCGCACTACTGGCAGATGCACCATCGCCCGGTCGAAACTCCAGACGGTGAGCCACTGGGGACGGCGCTGTTCGTGACCGAGTTTCCGCAGCTTCCGCCTGATTTCGACGACTACATCGAGGCGAACGGGATGGATGACAGCGTGTACCCGACGGAAGCGCGAACGCTGGAGATGGCACACTTCGCCAGTGACGAAGATGCGCGCAAGTTCGAGGCGGAGTTTCGCTCGTATCTGGTGCCGGGGCTGCTCGATGGGCCGGAACTCGCGCCGGAGGTGGCGAAGCTCGAAGGGCTATCCGGCGAGTGGGAGGACATGGACTATCGCGGCATCGTGGACTACATGAGCGGTGATCGCACCATCGTGCGCGAGGAGAGTGGCTGGCATCTGCATAATCCGAACGCGGAGCGAGAGGAAAGGGAGCAGTTCGAGAGTCTACAGACCGATATTGAGATGTAAGCGTTCCGCTCGGGATAAGCAAATCCTGAGCGGAAACTTGGATTGCTAAGGAACTGAATAGTAAATTGGCGTTTGAAGATTTATCCTCTCGTGCCTTCGCCGAAGTTCTTCGAATCGTTTTCCTGTTGTATCAGATGCCATAAGTACGAATGGTGTTTTGAACTCGCTGTCATTGGGATCCCATATATCAATGTCCATGAAAAGATGTTTGCCGTCTATCAAGACAAAGGAATTGGTCATGTAAACTCGTGAAAATTTTAGACATGCTCTGTCGGCTGCGCTCACGTTTAAGCGCAATAGCTGGTCGAGCTGGTCACGATTTGAAGCATCTGAACTAATGGAAGCGATCACAGTCTTGATCTCTTGCGGGGTCGGATCTGTCTCCATTTTCCCGTTACTGACTTGTATCACGCGAATGAATCGCAACTTTGTTGTTTCCGTACGCTCTATTGCACGATTTGCCGCTTCAAACCATTTTGCACGTTCGGAACTACGCATTCGTGGACTATGGAAATCGTATATTTCACTTGTCTTCGGGGGTCTGGGGTAGTAGGTAAGGATCCGTATGTCTTCTTGCGCTGAGTTTGCCCACTCTGTAAGTTGCCGATAAGCAGCATCATACGGCACTAAGTTCGCGTCCTGACCGAGTTCACCTGCAATATAATCAAGCCGCTCTGCGATAAGCTGTGTGCTTTTCTGAGAAGCGCGCCATAGGGACACACTAATCACGGAAAAAATGGCAGCTATGATGAAAGCTATACTGGGCAAGTTTTGAGGCGAAAACAGAGGCGGTGCAATTAACTCAAGAACTGGTTGAAAAAACAAACCGAACAAAGTGAGTAGAACAAAGATGAGGGCATCTCGTAGTGGAGATTTAAGGATTCTATCGAACTGCTTCACTGAAGGCTATCCGTTTCCAAAGATTGGGTCTTTTATAATCTCTTCTACGTTAATCTGTTTCACTGAAAACGCCACCCTATAATTTGGGTAAAGCTCTTTCTATATCATTGATCATACTTCAATCAAATTACTCAACTGAAGGTATCAGAATTGGACGAACGTTGGAACGAAATCAAAGCAATTTGGAAAGACAATCAATGGTTATATTCAGCCATTGGCTTCATCTTTGGCGTTGTGGCGTTTCCGGCACTACAGCTTATAAGCTCTAACTTTGAAGGGCTAGTGCGCGATCTCGTGCCTGAGACGTTTGGTATTGCCTTTACTGTTTTGCTCATTGATAGACTGTACGCCTCTCGATCTCAGAAGAATGCCCTAATCGATCTCAAACAGCGTTTAATTAGCGAAGCCGGAAGTACATCAAACGAAGTGGCAAAACATGCCTTTCATGAACTGAGAAAACGAGGATGGTTGGTTGGTGATGAGGGAATTCTTGTAGGGGTAGATTTGAGAAATGCTGATTTGCGTGATGCTCATCTCTGGGATGCAAATTTGCGCGGATGTTACCTGTGGCGAGCGAACTTAAAAGGGTCTCATCTTGACGGCACCGATTTACGCGGAGCTGACTTAACAGACGCATGCCTGGAAGACGCATACCTGACGTATGCAACAGATGGGCATATTGATGCTGTAATTTTTGATGAGACAACTATCCTTCCAGATAGAAGGCATTGGCATCCAACCATAAATATGAAGAAGTACATTGACGCCAACCATCCTGAATTCAAGCCTTGGGATAAAGATTTCCGCGGTGAAACGTGAGCAAAGTGCTAAAAAGAATGCAAGTTACTCATTTAGTGGCTTATACGGGCTATTGGATACCTTCATCCATATCAGAGACGCCTGATTAGGCGGCAGAGAGTTGATGGTCTGTCTAATATTGTCCATATCTGTTTAACAGAGGAAGGCAGGCAATAACGGGGCAATGAGCGACCAAGAGTATGGGAATGACAGAAGTTTTCTCATTAGTGCAATTTGTCGAGGTTGTGAACTTTTTCTGCCGTTAAACGATCTCGGTCTCTGTGATGGCTGCTATGCGAAGCTGGAACGCGATCTGATCCGGATGCGCGATTGGGAGTATTCGGCAGAGGCGTTCGGCGTGCCGGATGAGCAGCTTGAAATGCTGCGAGATCGCGTTATTCGTGACTATGGTGCTGCCTATGAACTGCTTGAGCAGCCGCACGAGTACAAGCCCAAGAACAAGCGTAGCAGATCCCGTGCGACTCAGCGCAAGCGTGAGATTGCCGCGAAAACAGTGCGCGAATACAGCGCCGAGGACGTGTTGCAAGCGGCGCATGAATTCATTCAGGCGCAGACTGAACCTTGGGTCAACTTCAGCCGAGTTTCGCAGCACCTCTATGAACGGTTCTATCACCTCAAGCCGAATCGGTTAGGTGCGCCGGGGAAGAAGTACAAAAGCCTGCTCAAGTTCATCGCAGCTTACCCGGATCGCTTCCAACTGCGCTCGGAACCAGATCAACGCGGTGTGTATTGGATCCGCCTGAGCGACGGCTAGGATTGTTCGTTCAGCTTCTCACGCAATGCTTTGCTCGCTCGCAGCTTGACTTGGCGAAACTTCGTCCGTAGAAACGGATTGTTACGGTAGCGTTCGACAAGCTGCATCTCCAGCACCATGAAATGCTCAATCTCGATGCGCCCGCCGCTGACCAATTCATCCGTCCAGACCTCCACCAACGTCTCAATCACGCGCTCCACGTCGCGGTTGCTCAGGCGCGTCCGGCGACCGATCTCGCGTACCATCGTTTTCTTGTTCAGACTCATCGCGCTCGCTCCTGACGATGCCGCTGATACTGCCCGCGAAGTTGGCTCAACGGCACGGTTTTGACCTTGCCGTTCGTGGCTTTGATGACCTTGGCTTGCATAGCGTTTTCAAAGGCGACGGCGATGGACGATGGGTTGCCCGCAATCGGTTCGGCGGTGGGAGGCTCTGCCGTGTCGGGTTCAAACTCGTCGAAGTCGATGCCGCGTTCCAACAGCAGCGGTTCGCTCCCCTTCGCTGCGTTCAAGCGCTGTTTCCAATCAGCGCGCTCATAGAAGCGTGTTAGACGGGCGTTCAGGATCACCTGCGTGGCGAAGCCCGTTTCCACGTAACGGGCGAAGATGGTGCAGTTGCCCACCTGCGGCGTGATCACTTCATCAACGGTCAGCAGCGGACGCTGGCGCAGGTGGCTATTCGGGTCATCCTGATTGGCATCCGTCGTTGCCGTGCCGCTCGCTTTGCTGTAGAACTCTGCCGTGTCCGCATCGCAGCCGCCATAGATCACCTGTGTCGCCAAGCCTGTGAACAGCGCCTGTGTCCCTTCACGTCCGTACAGCATCTCAAACTGTCCCTTTGTCTGTGCGCCAATCAGGATGCTGATACGGCGCTTGCGCACAAGGTTGACATCGGCGACGAGGCTATCGAGTTTGCCCAACGTCGGGAACTCATCGAGGATCACGCCGACCGGGACGGGCAGCGGACCCTTGTTCCGTTCGCCGATGGTATCGAGGTCGAGCATGAGCTTGCGCAGCGTCGCACCGAGATAGGAGGCATAAACAGCTCGCATTCGCCCCGGACAGGTCAAGACGACGACGGTGGGCTGTTCGATGACCAGCTCAGCATCGAAATCGGAAGCCGAGGTGTTGGCGCGCACGTCGACGGATGCCCAACCCGTGAGCGCGGTCGCCAGCGTCGCAATCACGTTCGATGCAACCTTGCCATCCGAACCCACTGACGCGATGAAGCTGTTTGCGAGCAGCGCCGCGTCGTCTTTTTTCGACTTGAGCGCCTTCGCCAGCGCTTTCAGGTCGTTCATCGCATTGTAGATTGCACCTAGGTTGTCGAAGCGGATCAGGCAGGCAGCGAGCAAGGCGGCAGCACTGTCCGTCCAGAAGCGATTGTCGCCCTGCGCCGATGGCACCAGCACGTCAGCAATCGCCCGTGCATCCGATACATTCTCGATGCCTTCTGCGAGGTTGTAACGCGGTCCGGCGGCACTGGTGGGATCGTGAACCACGACGAGGTGGCGCGTGACGGCTGCATACTTCAGGATATGCCCGGTGATTTCGCCCTGCGGGTCAGCCACGACAAGCGAATGCCCGGACAACATTCGGTCGGCAATTGCCGGCAAGATGATGCCCTGCGTCTTGCCCGAACCCGGACCGCCCAACGTCAGAATACCGCGTGCCACATCCTCACCGCCCAGACAGAACTGCCCGGTACCCACATCGAGCCGCCGTTTCTGCTCACCCCAGAACGCGCCGAGCAGGATCAAACCTTCGGGATCGGGACGGCGAAAGCGGCGGTACTCGCGCAGGGTGCAGAAGTGCGACGACCCTAACGCCCCGCGTTTGATCATTGGAGCGCGCAGACGGTCAATCTTCTCGCGCAGCCAACCGCTGTTCCGCAGTAAGCTGTGTAGCCCAATGGTGGTCATCATGAGGATGAACACCAGAAACATGCCGAACAGGAACAAACGCATCGTGTGGATGCCCGGCGGCGCGCCGACTAGCAGATCGATTACATTGCTGGCATTCGAGCGTCCACGCTTCACCGCCTGATCGCCGAGCAGCATCAGGTAGATGGTTGCTACTGTCAGCAGCATAACGCCATAGGTGACGGCGAGTAGAACGCGCTGCACCCATGAGGCATTCGCGCCTTCAGCGTTAGTTCGCCGTATGCTGGCTCCAAGCGAAGTCGCAGTAATCAGCATCACCATTGGCGTGCAGCACAACAGCGGAAAGAGTAGTCCAGTGAGCGCGTCCCGCCCATCTGTAAACAGCCAGTAAATCATGAGCGCTCCTTCTGGCGGCGGCTGCGCCGTCCAATCCACCAACCGATCAGTGCTGTGATGAGTACAGTTAGGTAGATGCCTTCGCCGTTGGGTAACTTAAAGATGCGTCCGATGGCTGCTCCTGCCAGCACGAGCGTGACCAGCGTGAACAATCCAAGCCAGTGATAGTTCTGCATTGCGCCTCCTAAAGGGAGAAAAAGTCGTCCAAATCGATCTCATCGTTACGCTGCGTGTCTGCTTGGGGTTCTTCGCGCAGCGGTCGCCAATCGATACCACGCTCGTCAAGCATGTCGGCAAAGTGCTGCGCAGCGATATCACGGAATAGACGGTCATGTCCTTTCGTCGTGTTGTTGTAGACGGGGATGCGATCAGCCGTTGAGGGTGCTGTGCCGGGCAGAATCACATGCGTGTGCAAATGCTCCTGCGGCGGCTCACCGTCTTTGCCTTTCGTTTTGGCGCTGTGCATGAGAAAGCTGTATTCGGGGACATCGAAGCCGCGATCGGTGTAGTAGTCCTCAACGACGCGCTCGGTCAGTTCGTAGAGCAGCGCTCGACGCTCACTCTGCGGCACAAGTTCCATCAAGTCGGGAGCGGGGGAGATCACCCATGTCCATGCAAGGACATGCTTGCTTTGCAATGCATCGCAATTCTTGAAGATTTCGCCGTAAGACACACCCATGCCGTGATCTTGCCAGCGCTCGTAGGCGTGGTTTTGTGCAAGGTGGTTGTTCTTTTTATCCCGATACTGCAAATATTTGAGCGTGGCTTTCAAGCCCTGCCGCCCCGTGCTGCGTCCGGCGCGTTTGTGTCCCTTGTACGCCCAATCGGGAATGATGATCGGTTTGCTCATGCGTCACCGTTCGGTGGGCGGAGCGCCGCAATCTGTTTGAGCAGTGCCTCGCCATCGCGCGCTGCGGCTGCCATCGCTTCGTCGATGGCTTCGCCGCTCTCGTCCCCTAGCACTGTTGCCAGTAGGAACGTCAGCATCAGCATCTGAAACGTCAGCGTGCTTTCGAGCCGATCCAGCCGGGCTTGCAGCGAGCGCTGGAAGTGGCGGCGGCTGCCCACCACATCCGATTGCTGATCGAGGTAGTGTCGGATGGCATCGCGGATCAGGTCGTTCTCTGAGACATCGCGCCCATGTTTGGCGGCAATCTGCGCCAGCAGATCGCGCATTTCCGGGGTCATACTGATACTGCGGCGGACGGTCTTGGTCGCCATTGAACCTGCTCCACACTTTGCGCTGTTCCCATTGTGGCAAAGTGCGGCTGATGAAAGGCTGTACGATTCCGGCTGCGGGTTGGGAATCGTACAGAATCAGGATGGAAGATTCCGGGTTGCGTGTTTGCAATGCAGTTGAGGGTGTGGTGTTGTGCTTTTCGGACGCAGCCCGAAGGGGTGTGTCCGGTGGGCGGGATTGTATCCGCCCACGTTCCACGCTGCACCGCAGGGTGCGGCGTGGGTGCGCCACGTAGAGGCGCACATTAGCCCCCACCGGCAAATGAGGTGGCGAGGTTTTTACCTCGCGCCCAACTCCGCCGATGATTCAGCTGCGCTGAACACATTGTCGGCAGCCTCCAATGCGCCCGTCTATGACGGCTGCATTGCGGCGGGGTTGGTCGGCATCGCGATGCGATGCGGCGCTGCTGCGAGGCAGCGCCAAACATATGCGAGGGCAGAAATTCAAAGCTGCTTTCATAATGTGTTAATAGTATTATAAATAGCTACTTGCTGCATCAGACCGCATCATAAATCAGCAATCGAACGCTTGTGTCAAACAAATTCTATTGTAGAATGTCTGTATCTGGAAGTCAAAGATGCCTTGAAGCAAAACAAGGTCGATATTCCCAGATACCGCAGATCGGCAACCGAATGATGACAGTCTAGCGAGGTTTGCAATGGAAGAGCGCGGTATTTATTGGTGTGATACGTGTCAGTGTGTATTCAAATCTGAAGTAGTCCACGGACGCAAAACTAGCCCTTGTGTTTACTGCGGAACACCCGCACGGTATTTAACAAGTGATGTACGTCCTGTTTTTGCGCGCGAGCGACGTATCTTGCAGTTCTATGGTCATGGGGCGTTGTTGACCGAGCAGGTATGGAGAAGTAGCAAATCGCCGAATTATTACGTGAATGGGAGAACTGTAACGCTTCCACAGTTTGATGCATTGAAGAGCGATCTTGCGGCAATTGGAGACTTCATCGCTGACAGCGATCATTATGATTCTGTCGATGCACGTCTTATTCAGGAATATCAACGGGTACTGCAAATCAATCGTGTTTATCTTAACGGTCTAGAAGATGAAGCATTCCGTTTCGTGCAGAAGTGTGTGCAACGCATTAAACGGCGAATGTTAATGGTCTCATTCAGCGGGGGCAAAGACTCCACTGTTGTCTCAGATGTTGTGCGCCGTGCTTTAGGGCGCTCCGACATTTTGCATGTTTTCGGTGATACGACTTTGGAAGACGAAAATACCTACGCTTATGTGCGTGAGTTCCGAGAGCAAAACCCTCTAGTGCCGTTTTTTGAGGCGAAGGCTGAGCATGATTTTCATGAGCTAGTCGATGAAATCGGACCACCGAGCCGGGTCATGCGTTGGTGCTGCACGATTTTCAAGGCAGGACCGATCAACAATTTGCTGTTGACATTAGGCGATCAAAAGGTACTGACATTCTACGGCATTCGTCACGATGAATCTGCTCGTAGAAGCCGATATCATCGACTCTCTTGGAATAGCCCTGATCGAGTAGGGAAAGTCATCAGTGTAGACCCTGATCGACCGGGGAAAGGTGCTAATGTAGCAGACCAAGATGATGAGCTCAACGGAATTACCGTTGGTGCAAAAATCGGGCAGCAGATAACCGCCTCGCCAATCGTTGAATGGTCTGAATTTGATGTCTGGCTGTACATCATTCTCAACGAGGTGCACTTCAACAAGTCCTATCGACTGGGCTATACCCGTGTCGGCTGCTGGCTATGCCCCCTCAACTCCGAGTGGTCAGAACTCATTGGCAATATTTTCTTCCCTGAGGACTCAAAGCGTTGGCGCGCTCAGTTGATCGATTTCGCACGTCGAATCGGCAAGCCCGATCCCGAAGAGTATGTTGATGATCGCGGATGGGTCAAACGGTTTGGAGGCGCAGGACTGCCGAATAGTTTCTCGGGTATCAGTGCAAAGCCATGCGGCGACATGGATAGCACGATACAGGTAGAGGTAGAGCGTCCGGTGAATGTGGAACTAGAAGAATTTCTCAAGCCACTGGGCAAAATTAACCGAAATCGTAGCCGCCCTGCTTTAGGCGAGATATATCTGGAAGGTCGCCCGAATCAAAAGTGGAGTGCAATTATCGTTCAGGCACCTGAGGGAAGTACAACCATTCGGTATACCGTTCTCGATCCACAAGGCGATTTCAAGCACATCACAGCCTATCTCAAATATCAATCGACCAAGTTTCAGACTTGTATTCAATGCACGGCATGTTCTGCAGTATGTCCGCACAATGCAATTACCATCAAACCCGATCAACGTATCTACGAAATCGATCAAGATGTTTGTACTGGTTGTATGGAATGCGTCACTCACTTTGGCTCAACCGGATGTTTGGTTGCCAAGAGTTTGAGTGTATTTGGGAAAGCCGCTGAAGAAGCTAAGGGGAACTTCATCCCCCTGACATCATTGTAATAGGCAAGGTTCAAGATGCCATTTGCAAAGCACGAATCCTTTTATATTCGTGAAGGTTGGTTATACAAAGGGCTACGCGCTGTCCAAGAAGACGCAGCAATTTTTGTTTCTCCGGATGCACCAGAACGCTTGGGGCTTGGAAAGAACATGGTGCGAGCGCTTAGGTTTTGGATGCAGGCAACAGGCTTGGCTGAAGAAATGACCCTAAACCGTATCCGTGTTCAAAAACTTACATCGCTAGGTGGGATAATCTTGGAACAAGACCCCTACTTGGAATTGGATGGTACGCTTTGGCTGATCCATCATCAGCTCATATCTAGCCAAGATCAAGCGACTGCCTGGTACTGGTTTTTTAACTACTTCGTGCCGAGCACATTCTCACGCCAAGAATTCATTGATCGCCTCGCCCAATGGATCAACGCACAAAATCAAGCTGATAATTCAGAGGGAATTGCAGAGGGATCCCTACGCAAGGACTTCGATTGCCTGCTACACACATATCTTCCAGAGCGCACTGAGCGAGGCAAGACTCCCGAAGATCAAATTGAGTGCCCATTGATCAACCTCGGCATATTGTCCGGTTTTCGTACCCACGACGATGATTCCGATAAAGTTGTCCATCGATATCGCTTTGAGGCAGGAACCACAAAGAATATCCCCCCGTTGATCTTCCTGTATGTGCTGCTATCGCAACAAGAAAAAGAACATTCAGGCGCAAAGCAAGTAGGGTTGAATGTAGCTTTGCGCGAACCCATGAATGTTGGACGAACATTCAACATTGGTATGCGAGGTTTTGAGGATCTTGCATCGCAACTCGAAAACCTTGATCCGATTTATCGTATTCATTTAGCGCGCACCGCAGGACTTGACCAGATAACGTTACCGCCCGACGTTGAAGCGAGCGAAGTTCTCGACCAGTACTACATGCGGCAGTCAGCATTGGAAAGCAGCAACTGATGTTTCAGGAAACCACATCGCAAACCTTAGCAGGCTTGATTGCTCCTTCACCACGATTTCAACGTGCAGTCCATCTACGCTATGATCTGCACGATGTAGATACAATCGACAGATACATTCCTACCCTAAATGCTGTTACAGCGATTGATGCTGTACTTCGCGGTGTTGATTCAGGTAGTACACAGCGTGCCCATGTGATTCATGCCGCTTATGGTTCGGGGAAGTCGCTTCTTGCAGTAGCGATGGCTGCGTTGCTAGAGAACAGCCCTGAACTCGCTGAAACTAACACAGCGCTTGCCACGCGTATTGCAGAGATAGATGCTGCTATCGGCAAACGTGCATTGAGCCACTTAAATTCGAAACTCCATCGCCGCTTGCTGCCTGTAGTTGTCTCAGGGGACGAGGGAGATCTTTCGACCGCCCTAACTCGTGCGCTGATGCGTACCTTGAGTGCTACCGACCTGCATTATATTACGCCGCAAACAAGATTTAATGCTGCAGTGCGTACCATCCAAGATTGGGAAACGACATATCCTGATACATTCAATGCCTTAGAACAGCGCGCCAAAGCGTCCAAGTTTAAGTCTGCAAAATCTCTCCGAAAGCATCTTCAGGAAAGCAGTGTCGAAGCATATTCATGGTTTGAGCAAACCTATACGCAGCTTACCTCAGGTGTTGTATTTGACCGTTTCGCGGAAAAGTCACCGCAACTTGTTTTTCTTGATGTGATTAGGATGCTTCGCCAGCAGGGACTATATAGTGGCATCGTCGTACTTTGGGATGAGTTTGGTCGATTCCTCGAGTCTCGAACCTCTCAAGCATTTGGCGTAGAAGCTGCCCAACTGCAAGAGTTTGCTGAAGCGTGTACACGTAGCGGCGATGAGCAGCTTCATTTGCTGTTGTTCACCCATAAAGAGGTTCAGAGTTATTCCTCCGCCCTACCCAAAAATTATCAGCAGGAATGGGCGAGGATTGAAGGTAGGTTTCAGAATCATAATGTCACGGGCGATCCGCACATTGCTTATCGGTTAATTGCCCATTCAATTCAGCACACTGATGAAGAGTTGGTTGCTCGACTCGCTGAGCAATCAAATATAGGCAAGCTCGTTTCGCAGTCTGTTGATGCACATCTTTTTGGTGTCCTAACATCTGATGAAGTGCGCAACATAATTGGGCGCACTTGGCCATTGCATCCGCTCACCGTTTTTGCGCTTACACGACTATCCAATAAAGTTGCTCAAAACGAACGTACACTGTTTACCTTCCTGACAGTTGATGAGCAGTATGCACTGGCTGATGTCTTGCGCCAGATACGGCTAGAGGAAGAAGATTTTCTCGTGCGTCCGGCAGTACTCTGGGACTATTTTGCGGATGCTGTGCGCTCAAATACCGGTGCAGGTGGAGTTCACCATATTTGGTCAGGAGTAGCGCATGCCCTAGGCAAAGTGATGGCGGGCGATGCTGTTGAAGAAGCTTTGGTGAAAACACTAGGGGTGTTGACAATTTGCTCCGATGCCTCGGTTGCAAAACCAACCACGGAGATTCTGTCTTGGGCTGTTGGAGCCGAAACCGAGGAGCAAATTGCAGCAGTAGCCACTAGTTTGGAGAATCTTCGGCGTCGAAAAGTCATCATACGGCGGCAACTAGACGGTTTCTGGACTTTCACGACTGGAAGTGATATTGACTTCGAGCGTAAGCTTGAGCAGGCTATAGAGCGTACCAACCCTACCAATCTGCAACTTCGACGGTTGCTTGAGCAGATCAGCCCCGCGCCTTATACGCTCGCACGACGGTACAACCAAGAATATGCGATGATACGCTACTTCACCGGGATGTACCGCTGGGCAGATGAATTGGTAGACATTCCTTGGGATGACGTACTGCATGAGTTCGACAATGCCGATGGATTGGTCGTTTATGTCCTCGCACAGGACGAGTTTAGCCTGCAACTTGCTGTAGACAGTTTTCCTTCGCACAGTCAAGTTGCGTTTGTGATTCCCGAAAAACCTTTGGTTACCCTCAACGACACATTGCGTGAGGTGTTCGGATTACTGGAGTTGAATAATGATCCAGAACTCCGTCAGCATGACGATCGCGAACGCATTCAACGCGAGTTGAATTGGCTGCTAGAAGATGCACAAGAACGTTTGCAACGTGAGCTTCAGACGCTTATTGGGGCGCGTGATGGACAAACAGAGTGGCTCATTACAAAGAATGATGAGACCACCAAAATCCGCATGATGATTCCTGGACAAGCAACAAAAGCCATCAGCGAGTTGTGCTCGGAAATATTCCCCACTGCACCCATCATCAACAGTGAAGGTTTGAACAAGCGATATCCAACGGGACAGCAGATTTCAGCCGCTCAACGAGTGATTGATGCCTTGTTCGGAACCACAATTGACGCAACTTTGGGTTTGGAAGGTCATGGCCCTGAAATTGCCGCACTAAATTCAGTACTGGGGATGACCGGTATTCTCCGTTTCTCAGAGGAAGAACAACAATGGGTTATTGATGCACCGGAACGAGACCGCAACTTTCGCGAAATTTGGAATGATATCAATGCCTTCCTTGACGACACCCAATCCGCCGGTCGCCAAACTCTTTCAGTCTTGGTCGAGCGATTGATCGCACCTCCATTCGGGATGCGGCAGGGGGTATTGCCGATCATTTTCAGTGCTGTACTGCGAAGTCGAATCAAGGCAACGACTATTCGGCAAGGTGATCGTGCCATTCACCCAATAACAGGTCGTCTAGTGACCGAAATGTTCGCCAGAGCAGACGAATATACGGTTGAACTCAGCGACTGGAGCGAGACTCACGAGCGACTGTGGCAAGTGCTTTACGCCAAATTCGGTAGTCAGATTCACGAGAGTGAGCGTAATCAGCAACCGCTTACTATCTTGAAGGTATCGATGCTTCGATGGCTTCAAGGATTACCTGCGTTCTGTCGGGATACTCAGAAGCTATCGCCGAAGGCTGTGAAGTTTCGCAATCTAATCCGCATAGCCCAAATGGAGCCTGCGAAAGTTCTGTTCATCGATCTGCCAGACCTCCTTGAGGTGACAGCGGACACCGCCCAAGAAGAAATATCACTTCGACTTGATCGCCTCGTTAGCGAAATCTCAAATGCCTACTTCGACTTACAGCGGAGACTAGACAGCTTTGCTATTGACCAATTTGGGGCGTTAAGTGTCGCGCGTACAACTACCGGCATGAACGCGCTACGGGGCTGGATTGCAGCCTTGCAGTCCAATCAGCAGATGGACATAAATGAAATGCGTTTTGGCTCTCTCATCACCCAACAAATTGTTGAAACGATCCTGCAATCCGAGGAAGGTGATGACCAGTTCTGGGATCGTCTCTCACAAGCAGCGACAGGGCTGCATATTCGTGATTGGAATGACCAGAGTGAGGCTAAGTTTCGTCAGACCCTTCTGAACACGCGTACCGACATTGAAAGTGAAGCTGAGGAGTTAGTTCGTGGAGAATCTGTCGTTAGTGTCTCCTTGCAACTACCCAAATCGGGGCAGAAGGATTTCAGATTCCAAGCATCGGACTTGACCACACAGGGTAAGCGCCTCCTGCAGAACTTTAAATCAACGTTAGAAATCGCAGGTCGTCCACTCTCGGCTGATGAGAAGCGTCAAATCGTGGTAGCATTCCTCTGCTACGTGATGGGTGAAGCAATTGATGAATGACCTGCCCGTAATTTATCTGGACAATGCTGCAACCACGTTCCCCAAACCCGAAGTCGTCTATCAAGAGATGGACAGCTTCTATCGGAATTTCGGTGGCAACGCAGGGCGGGGTGCTAATCCATTAGCTCGTCGCGCGATGGGATTGGTTTCTGAAACTCGCGCACTGTTGCAGGACTGGCTAGATGCTCCCGAAGTTGTGTTCACCCCTTCAGCGACGATTGCCCTAAACACGGTTATCTTTGGCGCACGGCTGCGTCGAGGTGACGTGGTTTATGTTTCACCATTTGAACACAACTCAGTTCTTCGTCCCTTAGAGCAGCTGCGCAAAACCTTAGGTGTTGAGATACGAGTTCTTCCATTCGACAAACAGACGTTTATGTGCCAGCTCGATAAGGTGAAGAACTTGTTCCGCGTTGAGCCACCTGCAATGGTATGTATCACGCAGGTGAGTAATGTCTTTGGGATTGTTCTACCCGTTTCGGAAATCGCTACACTTGCTCGCCAAAGTAATTCATCTGTGATTATTGCAGTTGATGGAGCGCAAGCTGCGGGTTTAAAACCGATACCAATGCCGATGATTGATGCATTGGTGTTTTCTGGGCACAAATCGCTGTATGGGCCATACGGTGTTGCTGGCATAGCGTTCGGACGTAACTGGCGTCCTTCAACATTCGTTTTTGGAGGAACAGGAACGCAATCCGAAAGTCTTGAGATGCCATTACAAGGTTATTCACAGTACGAGGCTGGAAGCTTGAACATAAGCGCGATTGCTGGACTTAGAGCATCAATAATCTGGCTAAATACAGTTGGGCGTGACGCAATTACGTCGAAGGTTGCGGAGTTATCTGCAAACCTAAGGCAACAACTTGTCAATTTCCCCGAGATATACTCTGTATTTGAAGAATCTAGCCCGTCCACAGGTATTTTGTCGCTATGGTTAAATGGAGTTTCTCCTCAGCATTTAGAGTCAATTTTGGGGGCTAAAGGAATAGCGGTACGTGCTGGTCTTCATTGTTCTCCTTGGGCGCACGAATTCGCAGGCACTATTCAAAGAGGCGGGACTATTCGCGTTAGTTTTGGCTATTTTAATCAGCTAAATGACTGTGATCAGTTTATAAAACAACTTCTATCTAAGTGATGTTCGCTAATTGCTAATTGATTGTGGGAAGACGATCACTTGGTCAAATGAGTCTTTTCTTCCATCAAGAGAAGTTGAATTTGAGGTCTGTTCCGGCGTTGATAGAATCTCTTGGTTGCTTTAATTCTAGTGGGTTGGAAGAGGATAATTTCAGTCATGGCTGTTGACCTAATCGATGCACGCCTCAATGATGAAGATGAAAAGATTATTCACCGGCACGAATTTACTCTGCTTCCCCGTTTGTGGCGGGAGTATCCAACTACACAAACCTTTAGTTGGAACATGGTTCCGTTAAGTTCAGATCATAAATTGGATGTACCTGAACACCCAGGTGTTTATACTCTTTTGGTACAACCGGGTATTGCAGGGCATCCTGCTTGCTCGTTCTTAATGTATGTTGGTAGGGCTAAATCACTTCGCAGCAGATTCCACAACTATCTGAGTCAGGAAAAGAGAGTTAATGGTCGACCAAAAATATTCCGACTACTACATCGATATCCGGCAAATACTTGGTTTTGTTTCGCCACGCTTTCTAGCGTCGAAGCATATTCCGAATTTGATCTCTATCAAGCAGAGTTGTCACTCTATAACGCATTTCTCCCACCCTGCAATGACATGATACCAGCTAGACCAGCTGCACCTAAGGCTGCTTTTCCCAATAGTGACGGTAGCGAGGTCAAATAGACGATGAGCGAAAAAACTAGATCGCAGCTTGTACTCCCTGCGCTCCGGGCACACTTAGGGGATTGGATCTACTACATTACGTTTATGCAGATGTCTGAAGTTGCTGAACGTATCAGCGAAGTAGAACACATACATACCAGCAAAAGCCTGCAAACTTTTATTCAGCGTCAGTTGGATAGTAGCCATTCATCTGAGATTGCACAATTCATCCTTTCTCAACCGCAGCGATTCTTTAACTCTTTGGTAGTAGGAGTTTACGGTGGAATGCCCAATTGGTACGAATTGGATATTCATGGAAATGAATTCATTGACCCAGATAATTTGCCTGATTATATGGAAGGCTCGCTAGGGGTTTTAGTTTTGTCAGGCGTTGAAGATCTTTTTGCGATAGATGGACAGCACAGAGTTGTAGGCATAAAAAAGGCTGTTGCTGAAAACCCGTCCATTGGTGATGAGGAAATTGCGACAATATTTGTGTCACACCGAAACGATGCCGCTGGTATGGAACGAACAAGGAGATTGTTTACTCGACTGAATCGTTACGCAAAACCTGTTAGCCCACTCGCCAAAATTGCATTAGACGAAGATGACATTGTTGCAATCGTTACTCGTCAAATTCTCGATGATTTCGTACCATTTCAAGGTCGAATCGCAACTGAAGTCGCTGGAGTAGCTATTCCTCCCACCGATCAGCTCCACTTCACTACTGTTGCTGCACTATATAAAACCCATGATATTTACCTCCGATCATATTTCAAGAGATCGAGGATTGGTAGAACGCACCTTTACAGGGGGAAGCCTATTAAGTGGTCAGACTATAAGAAGACACGACCTACCGAGGATGAGGTGGAAACCTTTTATTCGATTTCCAGCGGACTCTGGGAGTCTTTTCGCAAATACTTCCATCCAATCGCAGAACTGACTTCCAGAGAGGATGCGGTGCAAACTTACCGTAATACCTCAGGAGGGCATCTCCTTTATCGACCAATTGGTATCATGATGACCGTTGAGGCAGTGTCTCAGCTACTAAACCAAGGTTTTTCCGTTGATTCGGCAGTTATGATGCTGGCATCAATTCCAATGATAATTTCTGAAGCACCTTGGAATGGACTGATCTGGGATAATCAGAGTTCGCGCATTATGGCTGATCAAGAGCGTCGGAACGCGGGAGTAAAACTGATGATTTACTCGGTCGGCGGTGATCTCCAAAAGCTTCGGACGAATGATACAAAACTGAAAAAAGAATTGGCAGGGCTGTTAAATCGTGACCCACACGACGTTGAGTTGCCCAAATACAAAACGGATTAGTGGCTACAGGCGTCGCGAAATGACTTCAGTGACATTTGGAGTACTTACGCTGTAACGAGCTGGCAAGAACTGTAAAAACCAACGCATCAGTGTCTGCCAAGCTGTGTTCGCTGAGAAATCTAAGTTATCTCTGCAAGGTAATTGTTTTAGAAAAGCTGTAACGGCACCGAAGCGCTGCGGTTCAGCGACAAACTCGTCAATCTGCCTAATTATTGGCATTTGAAGCAGTTGCGCCCCAACGTAAGCCTCAAATGCTTCTTTCGAAAGCCCGGACGGAACATCAAGAACCGACAGATCAGTTAGTGCGGCTGTCCTCGAAGCAGTTGTAAGCTCGTCAATCTTTCCAAGGTACGCGATGTACAGTTTTTCGGGAAGCCTAAGTGTAGGCAACCAAGACGCGATCGATGCTGAGGCTTCCCCAGTTGGGTATTCCAATGTCGGTTGCATGGCAGTAGGTGGCTTAACAATGTGATGAGCAACAAAGTTCTCCAAAGCATTGCACATCTGTTTGTAGATTGACTCGTTTACACGAGAACTACCTGCGAACAGCTCCTCTTCAAATACGCTCAGTAGCTCTTGTGCCGATGAATGAATCAGCAACTCAAGATTCGGCTGCCTAGACCATCCCAATGCCGCATCGGTGAGGTTTGCCGAACCTATGAGGTAGACATTCTCGGCTTTGTAGAACTTGGCGTGTAGATCTGAGCGCAACCACATCGAAGCATTCGGACGGTCACGCAACGCCACCCAAACATCAAGGTCAGAAACACCAGAAGCTATCTCGTCTAGCCGCCAGCGTGTAACGCACTTGACTTGAACCTCTGGTCTAACTACTGCAAGCAGTTTTTCCAGCGTCCTAACCTTAATGAATGGTGCTACCAACACGAGTTCGTTTTCCGCTGCACGGCATAAGTCTGTCAGCAGATCACCCGGCTTTGTCATCAAACTTTTCTATTCTTCACCCTCAAGGAAATCTCGTGCCATGCGGCCCCAGTCCCAACGCGCATCTTGAACCCGGCTGCGTTGTTTATCTGACTGCTCATCTTCATAACGTGCCCATGCCGTTAGCAAGAGTTTCAATCCGTCTCTTGCACGAATAAGGCGAGACTTGAGAGTTTCAACATCTGCTTCTTCAAGTTCTTCCTCAAGTACTTCAATCAGGTGTTCATAAGCAGGATGCGATGTGTTCAACGTGACAATGATTGCGCCGCCGCGAGATTTCACATCAAAGAATGCGGCTGAGCTACTTGCTGCATGAGCAAATGTGTATTTGAGTCCTCGACCAACCGTAGAAGCAGCGAGGTCTTCAGCTGTAGTGCGCATAACCCCCTGTTCGACCAATTCCTCTTTGATCTCTTCTTTGCGCACTTCGGCGGGCATCTGTTCTTGAATGTCGCTTGCGCCTTGACGACCTTCTTCCTTACGTTTGTTTGTCGCTTCGGTTGCCTTGACTTCAGGAGCCATATTGCCTTGATGCCGTGTCTGTGCGCTTCTCGCTCCAGCAGTTTGTGCCTTAACAAGTCCACGAATGACATCAACATTCTTGCGAATCTGATGGGCGATCTCTAGGAGAGGCCATCGCGGGTCTTCATCTGCCTCAAGGTAATCGCGAACTGATCCCAGTGTTTGCCCCTCCTCAAGTAGATCATCGAGGTTCACCTTGGCAAGTTCTGAAAAATTACGAGCAGACTGTTTGTTGTTAGTTACACCAAATAGCTCATCCAGAGCGGGTGGGAAATATACCTCCACCCCCCACCACCGGTCGCGTGCTTCCGAAGGGCTAGACCATGATGCATCCAGATCGAGTTCGCGACCGGCACGAACAATTGATACGCCAACATTCTTCGCGGCATGCTTCCCGTAGGGTCTATCACCAGGATTGAAGCCTTCGCGAGCCTCCTCTTTTGCATAGGAGAAGCGCAAACGAACCTCGTGAATCTCGTCTCTGTAACGGATGTGATAGAACGTGTCGTGTTCGCCCCACTGCTGAAACATAGGTGCGTTATCGAAAGGCGCTGGACACGATGTAACAGACATGAGGTAAAGAGGATCGTTAGGTTTCGCATATCGCTCATCCGGCAGAAACGAACGAGCATCCATGTCGAACGACAACATGCGAATAGATACGCGGCCCTCTGTCAAGAAGTATCGATAAATTCGCCCGATGACGAGTTCTGAGTTTTCGATAATCTTCCTTGCAGTAGACCACATCGACAGATCTATCGACGACCACACAACTAAGGTGCCGGACTGTTCAAAGCATGTACCCACGTTCAACCAAATCTGTGGGATTCTCTTTGGATTGGGTTCTGGAACTTGTTTCAAACGTCCATCAGTGATTTCATCAATGTCTAGGTATGAGTGTATGGCGTTCTCTACGCCGTTTTGCCATGACCAAACATCAACACGTCGCGCTTGAGAAATAGACGAGTTCGGCAAACCCATACCGAAACGTCCAATGCCGGAGCGGTCATCAAGACGGGTGCCATTCCCAAATTGGAGCGCCATGCGAAGCGTTTCGGCATCCATACCACAGCCGTTGTCAAGTACAGCGATCTGACTCACTTGCGTTCGCTCTCTTTGACGAACGAGCTGACGGCGCTCACCGCACAGAAGTTCAACTCTGGTAGCGCCTGCTTGGATTGAATTGTCGATGAGTTCGGCAATCGCATAAGCTGCATTCCGATAACCACTGTCACGCATGGCTTTGACGACTAAATGAGGTGGTACAATGTCATGGTTCGTCATTCAATTAATCCCAAATGTCTTCCCAGTTGGTAAAAGCATCCGCAACGTTGTTAAAGCCGGGTAGACCTTGATCTACCACAGTCACGATGACAGCAGTTTCATTTCCGCCAGCACGTACCCCACGGATAGCGCGTCCAACCATTTGACTGTAAAGTACCAGCGATTTTGTCGGACGTGCGATCACAGCCGCACTTGTTCGTGGTGCATCGAAGCCAGTTGTAAGCACTCCGAAATTGCAGAGGATCTGAGTTTCCGTGTCAGCACTCTTATACTCGTCAATACGGCGTGCTCGCTCCGATTCTGGAGTCTGTCCAGTGACAGATGCCGCATTATATCCGCGAGCGCGCAGGATCGTAGCGATCAAATCGGCATGTTCTACCGTTGTCGCGAAGACAATGATTCTCTCGTGCTGCTTTGAGAGTTCTTCGATTTCCCGAATGATGACCAAGTTTCTTTGCTCATCAGCCGCCAACTTCAGCATGACTGAAGCCGGAATGTCAAATTCAGCTTCAATACGACGATAGTCTTCTACAGTTAATTCTAGACCGCCTCCATGCATAAGAGGCTTGAAAATGGCACGCGCCAAGTAGCCTTGGTCAACCAAATAATCAACCGGGTTTGTGTACCCATCTATTTTGAGTTCGACCTTTTGGCGTGCAAAGAAATTGGCTAATTTGCGATCAGCTTCTATATCCGCCCACGTTCTGCCCGGAGTCGCAGTTAGCCCGATCAGCGCTGTGCTTGGATGATGTACAACAAGCGCTTCAATCATAAGTTTGTAGGTATCAGCAACGGCGATATGTGCTTCATCAATCACAACAAGTGAGCTTCTACTACCCAGCACACTCGCGACTTGGATGTTTTGTTTTGTGGCACTATAGAGCTTTGCCAGCCCTGCAATAACCATACCGTCTCGAGCAGCTTCAGGATCAAATTCGGAGCTGCCCCAAAAGCGATATAGCGGTATCTCTCGATTTCCTAGAACGTTCCATGCCCGTTCGAACTCATCCGATGCTTGCTCACATAGCTCTTCAGTGTGAGCAAGCCAGACAATAAGCGTCGGTTCTTGCGCACGCAGATGTTCAACTACAATGTTCATTGCAGTTCTTGTTTTTCCAGCACCCGTCGGCATGTGTAATACTACCCGACGGACGTGACCTTGAATCTTTTCCTGTACTTCGCGTGCCGCACGGCGTTGATGTTGAAACAGCGAATAGGCGACTGCAACAGAAGTTTCCGACACTCTTTCATGGCTTACTGGTTCTGGAGGGGGTTGAAGTTCAAAAAAGAGAAAAAGCTCAGTTTCTCTCGCCGAACCCTTTGGCAAGCGCAAGCTCTTTAGAGAGCTATAGGCATCTGTCTCATCTACTTTGAGCAGCTTTGCGAGGCTACGGGCTTCGTTCGGTCGGAGAATGTCGAATATGAGATTTCGTGCTTCTCGCGATCTCAATAGACCTGCTCGTGAGTGAAGCCCGATCACAATATCTTTCAGTTTTGTGGGACTAGCTAATCTCGGATCGAGGATTGTAATCAACTGCATCCCCGCTTTACCGAGCAGGGTCTGCAATATCTCATCATCAGCTCTCGCCAATACATCATCAAAATTCAAAGCCGTTCGCTTTCAGGTGCATTGTTAGCATCCATGAAAATAAGTATATACCATACTCTTCCTGAGCCGCACCATAAGACTCATTGTTGGGCTAAGAAACGGTCGAGAGAGCGAACAGCGATGTTATGCCAATGTCACCCATATTATACCTGCCTCTGATCGGGATGTCCGCCCAGCTCCATCCGTCGTTCTGGGCTGAGTCTTCCACTCATCGCCTCAGCAATAGCCTCTTGCTATACTTTTCCATAAACACAGCGCACAGCAGAGGCAGACATGGCGGATCAAGCGGAGAGCGGCGGGGTGGCGGGGGCTGGCAAATCCCGCAAACAAAAAGAAGGCTTATTTATCAGCTATGCGCGCAGAGACGGCAAGCACTTTGCCGGGAAACTGCGCGACCGTCTCGAAAGTGAAGCCATCCCCTGCTGGCAGGATATCGTCGGCATGGAGGGTGGGCGCGACTGGTGGATGCAGATTCAAGATGCGATCAACAGCGTGGAGTTTCTCGTTTTGGTCATGACTCCTGCCGCCATGCAGAGCAAGACCGTCCGAAAGGAATGGCGCTACGCCCGACAGCAGGGCGTGTGCGTCTACCCCGTGATCGCCACCCCACCGACCGAGTTTGATGCCCTGCTCAACGCGCTCCCCCGCTGGATGCGCGACGTGCATTTCTACAATCTTGGGCAGGATACCGAGCACTTCGAAGACGGTTCCAACTGGCTGCGTTTCCTCAACGATTTGCGTACCCGCTGCGAAGTTCCCCGCGTGCCGTTCATGGCAGACGATTTAGGCGTGTACATTCAGCGCAGCAAGGAATACGACGCGCTGATTGACCTGCTGCTGGATACCGACCGCGACGAACCGAAGGCGATCACGAGCGCGCTGGCGCTTAAGGGCGCGGGCGGCTACGGCAAGACGACGCTGGCGCGGGCGATCTGCCACGATGAGCGCATTCAGGAAGCCTTCGACGATGGCATCCTGTGGGTGACGCTCGGCGAAAGCGCCACTTACGATACTGTGCGCGAACAGCTTGAAAGTCTGATCTTCGCCTTAAGTGGGGAACGGGCAAATGCGCCAACGCTTGAGGCGGCGAAAACCCGCCTGCGTGAACTACTGGCGGATCGGGACATCCTGCTGGTGATCGATGACGTGTGGAACGCCGATCACATCCGTCCATTTCTTGAAGGCGGGGAGCGGGTCGCCCGATTGATTACGACGCGCATGGGTGACACCCTCCCCAAGGGCACGCGCCCCGTTTCCGTAAACCAGATGACAGGCGTTGAATCCTTCGCGCTGATTACCTATGGGCTGCCAGCCGATCAAGCCGACGCACAGCGCGACGAACTGGCGCGGATGGCAGCCCGGTTGGGCGAGTATCCGCTGCTGCTCAAACTGACGAACGGCATTCTGCACGACCGGATGCGCGACGGGGAACCGCTGGAAAAAGCACTCGATTACCTGAAGCGCGCCTTCGACAAACGCGGGATCACAAAGGCGATTCAGGTTGATAACAGTACGGATCGAAACCGTGCCGTCGATGCCAGCCTCAGCTTGAGTCTGGAACGGCTCAACGAGCAGCGGCGTGAATGGTTCATCCGGCTGGCAATCTTCCCGGACGATACAGCGATCCCGTTTGCGACGCTCGAAAAAGCGTGGGACTGCGACGAACTGGACGCGGAGGACAGTTGCGCAGCGCTCAACCGGCTGTCGCTGCTGCTGAGTTACAACTTACAGACGCGCACTGTCGCTCTGCACGACGTGATCCGCGCCTATCTGCGTGAGCAGTTGATCGGCGGCACGGACAAACTCGCGGCGGCGAACGCGGTATTTCTGGATCGCTATGGCATCGCCCATTGGCGCGACCTCACCGCCGACGAGCCGTATCTGTGGGAGTGGCTCGCATACCACCTAATCGAAGCGGCACGCGGGGACGACCTGATCGCAACCGTGCTGGATTTGCGCTATTTGGCGGCGAAAACGATCCATCGCGGCACTGCGAAAGTCGAAGCCGATCTCGAAGCTGCCGTGAAAAAACACCCACACACGGCAGCGGTTGAACTGCTCTTGCGCAGCTATCGCAACATGGCGCACATCCTCACCCGTTGCGAAACTGCTAACGATGTACTGGCAACGCTGCACACCCGCTTGAGCCATCTCGACGCGCTCAAGTCCGCTTGTGACGCAGTTGAACCGGAACTGAGACCGCGCATTGCGCCATATCACCCGCTACCTGACCTGCCGCATCCAGCACTGTTCCGCACATTAGCCAGACATACATCGTTTGTTTATGATGCGGCGTGGTCGCCGCCAGATGGACGGTGGATTATTAGTGCTTCTGGGAGTCCATATGCGGCAAGAGATTATGCACTAAGGCTGTGGGATGCAACAACAGGAACGCCCATTCGATTGTTCGAAGGGCATTTAGGTCCGGTCAATTGTGTGGATTGGTCACCAGATGGTTCTCGGATAGTTAGTTCATCGACGGACGGCACGATCAAAATCTGGGATAGGACGACAGGAAGGCTGTTGAACTCCTATGAATTGCACCGGGAAACCATTAGAACAATTGCATGGTCTCCAGGTGGAGAATTGATAGCCAGTGCGTCAGATGATCCAAAACTTAACGTATGGAATCCTACCACGGGAGAAGTTGTCTTTACTAATAATGGGAATGGCATAACACCTTTTACCAGTGTAGCATGGTCGCCAGATGGTCACTGGCTTGCCAGTAACTACTACAGGCGCAAGGGGCTTAAGGTATGGAATACATTTACATGGAGTCTTGCTTTTTCTAGCAACGCACTGGAGTTAGTTTCTAATATAAATTGTATAGATTTTTCGCCGGATAGCAAATGGCTGGTTGGCACATGCGCCGATAATACACTGATATTGTTTAGCACCAGTGATGAGAATTCTAGAATAGTGCTGACAGGATATTCGGATTCTGTTACTTGTGTGAAGTGGTCACCTGATAACCACTGGATTGTAAGCGGCTCAAAGGATGGTAGCCTCAAGATATGGGATACATCGACACACGCAGAATATCAAACGCTACAAGGGCACTTGGGGATCATAAACAGTGTCTCATGGTCGCCAGATGGACGATGGATTATTAGTGCCTCCCATGATGGGACACTAAAAATGTGGCAACCTCCCTCGTACTCTGGTCTACCTCAACGCCAAAAGGAACCTATAGGGAATCAACATACTGACACTGTGAACACTGTGGCATACAGCCCGGATGGGATACGCATCGTCAGCGCGTCAGATGACAAGACGCTCAAAGTGTGGGAGGCGGGGAGCGGAGCACTCCTGCTCACCCTCGATGTGAGGGCAAGAACGGCGGCATACAATCCTGATGGCACGCGCATCGTCAGTGCGTCAGATGACAAGACACTCAAAGTGTGGGAGGCAGGGAGCGGCACGCTTCTCCTCACCCTCGATGGACATACGGATAGAGTGAACAGCGCGGCATACAGCCCTGATGGCACGCGCATCGTCAGTGCATCAGATGACAACACACTCAAAGTGTGGGAGGCAGGGAGCGGCAGGCTTCTCCTCACCCTCGATGGACATACGGATAGAGTGAACAGCGCGGCATACAGCCCTGATGGCACGCGCATCGTCAGTGCATCAGATGACAACACACT